>NZ_JAGETX010000015.1:0-78813 GCF_017589435.1 Hymenobacter defluvii | reverse complement strand
AACAACGCGTTCTGCGGGCATAAGGGGCCGTCGCTCCGCTCAGGATGACACGCTTTTTCCTACCTAACACTCTACATCTTATTGTTCCATGGCTTCACCTTTTAATAATATTTTGGCCTTTTGGTCAGGATTATTGAACGACGTGCGCTCTGGCAGTAGGTTTGTGAAGTGAATGTGAACTAAACATAGCCCGTTTGCTTTGTTCGGGCAACTCACCTCGATTTTTCACGGCGTTTCTAACTCTTTTGATCCATGCCGATCCTCATTTTCTTCGTTGCCCACTATTATCTGTCGCTGTTCACGCAGACGTTTTACCTGCACCGGTATGCGGCGCACAAGATGTTCACAATGAACAAGTTCTGGGAGAAGTTCTTCTTCCTGTTCACGTACATCTGCCAGGGCTCGTCGTTCCTGTCGCCGCGTGCCTATGCGCTGCTGCACCGTATGCACCATGCCTTCTCCGACACGGAGCTGGACCCGCACTCACCGCTCTACTCGTCGAACGCTTTCACGATGATGTGGAAAACCAAGAATATTTACAACGAAGTGCTCAATCGCAACTACGAGCTGGCGGAGCGCTTCGAAGGCAATTATCCTGAGTGGCGCCTGATCGAGAAAATCGGTGATTCTTGGATGTCGCGCCTGGGCTGGGGCACGGCCTATGTGCTGTTCTACATCAACTTTGCTACGGCTTGGTGGATGTACCTGCTCCTACCCCTGCACTTCCTGATGGGTCCGTTGCACGGTGCTATTGTGAACTGGGGCGGCCATAAGTACGGCTACCAGAACTTCGACAACCACGACCATTCCAAGAATACGCTGGCGCTGGACTTCCTGGCTTTCGGTGAGTTGTTCCAGAACAACCACCACAAACTGCCCATGCGTGTCAACTTCGGTGTGAAGTGGTGGGAGTTTGACCCTACCTACATGTTCATCTGGACGCTGGATAAGGCTCGCATTATCAAAATCAAGCGCAAAACACCTACTAGAAGCAAACTGCGCGTTGCCGCTTAGTGCGTTGTTACCTTCCCTGAAAAGGCTGCTACTGTCTGGTAGTGGCCTTTTCTTTTGTGTTGATTACGAGGCAATAGCCATTATACTACAGACGTAGAATCTATTTCGGCGCAATACTTTTCAATCTGCAAAATCTGTGAGTACCTTTGCGCCTCACTTTCAACCAGACGCACGAGTTGCGTCGCTTAACCAACCCGGTTTATGGCAGTTAAAATCCGCCTCGCCCGCCGCGGCCGTAAAAAGGCCGCTCAGTTTGACATCGTAGTAGCCGACGCCCGCGCTCCCCGCGACGGCCGTTTCATTGAGAAGCTCGGCACATACGACCCCAACACTAACCCTGCCAGCATCAACTTCGACGGCGACAAAGCTTTCGATTGGATCATGAAGGGCGCTCAGCCTACCGACACGGTTCGGGCTATGCTTTCGTACCGTGGTGTGCTCTACCGCAAGCACCTGCAACTTGGCGTAATCAAAGGCGCCATCTCGCAGGAAACTGCCGACCAGCGCTACAACGAGTGGATGGAGCAGAAGAACGCCAAGATTGAGGACAAGCGCACGAGCCTGGGTACTGCCCAAGCCGAGAAGCGTCAGGCTCAACTAGCTGCCGAAACCAAAGTGCGTGAAGCGCGTGCTGAGGCTATCCGTCAGCGTCAGGCTGCCGCTGCTGCTGCCGCCGCTCCTGCTGTTGAGGCAGAAGCTTCGGAAGCAACTGAAGCTGCTGCCGAAACCACAGAAGAAGCTGGCGCCTAATTGCCCGCTGCTACGTAGGTAAAAGTCGGAAGGCTTGGAAGAAGGTGATGACGGGCTTTCCCGCGTAACCTTCCTTCTAAGCCTTCTGCTTTTTACGTTTAGCCCTTTCTTATGAATCTCGACGAATATTATCAGCTAGGCACCGTGGTGAAGCCCCACGGCCTACGCGGCATGGTGGTGGCTTTTCTGGACGTAGACGACGTGAACGACTACCGCAAGCTGAAAGCGGTGTGGTTGGCTCTACCTGCTACTCCCAACCAGCCCCAGGAATACGCCGTGGAGCGTGTGCAGCCTCAAACCGCCGATCGGGTGTTGCTGAAGCTAAAGGACATTGAGCGGGTAGAAGATGCCGAGCCGCTCCGCAATGCCGTCCTCTACCGCCCGCTGGCCGATTTGCCCCAGCTGGAGGAAGACCAGTTCTACTTCCACGATGTAATAGGTTACACAGTAGTAGACGCAAATCTGGGCGAATTGGGTATTGTGGAAGCCTTTTACGAGCTTCCGCAACAGGATGTCATGGGTATGCGCTACAAAGAGCAGGAGGTGCTTATTCCGGTGGCCGACGAGCTCATCTCCCGCGCCGACCAAGCCACCAAGAAGCTCTACGTAAACCTGCCCGAAGGGCTACTCGATATTTACCTGGGTTCTTAGCTCAGCTTAGCTGATGGCTATTGACTTTCTACTAAAGCGAAAGCCATCAGCTAACCGCCAATTCATTCATCATGCGTATCGATATTGTCACCTGCCAACCCGAGTTACTGACGAGTCCTTTTGCCTATTCCATCGTGAAGCGGGCGCAGGAGAAGGGATTGGCAGAGTTGCACGTGCACGATTTGCGGCGCTACGCCATCAACAAGCACGGCCAAATCGACGACTACGTATTTGGCGGTGGTGCGGGCATGGTGCTGCGTGTGGAGCCCATTGCGGCGTGCTTTGATGAATTGATGGCCCAGCGCTCCTACGATGCTATCATTTATCTCACGCCTGATGGTGAAACCTTACGTCAGCCGTTGGTCAACCGTTTGTCGTTGGGTGAGAACCTGCTGCTGCTCTGCGGCCACTACAAGGGCGTTGATGAGCGCATCCGGCAGGAATACATCACCCACGAAATCAGCATTGGCGACTATGTGCTAAGTGGCGGCGAGCTAGGTGCGGCGGTACTGGTAGACGCCGTGGTGCGTCTGCTGCCGGGCGTGCTCGGCAACGAAGAATCGGCTCTTAGCGACTCTTTCCAAGACAACCTGCTAGCGCCGCCCGTATATACCCGGCCGGCCGAGTGGCGCGGACATTCTGTGCCCGATATCTTGCTTTCCGGCAATACCCCACGCGTGGAAGAGTGGCGGCACGAACAAGCGTTAGCCCGCACCCAGCAGCGCCGGCCCGATTTATTGAATTAAATGATTGAATTGTTAAACGATTGAATAGCTACTCAGCGAAAAGGTGAGTTGTTGGTTTGCCTATTGAATGGCAAAACAGCCAATCACACAGCATTTCAACCATTTAACAAATCAGTCATTTATCCTCCATACTTGCAATCTTCAAAATAGAGGGCTATATTTGCGCCTCTTTACCCGAAACCTAGCCGGACGGCGGCGCCGTCCATTTGATTTTTTTTCAGTCATGAGCGTACTACTCGATTTTATCCAGCAGGAATCCCAGGAGCGCCGCGCCAGCTTCCCCGTTTTCGCCGCCGGCGACACCATCAACGTCCACGTGAAAATCCGCGAGGGCAACAAGGAACGCGTTCAGCAGTTCCAGGGCGTAGTAATTCAGCGCAAGAACGCCAGCTCGAACGGCGAGACGTTCACGGTGCGTAAAATCTCGAACCAGATCGGTACCGAGCGTATTTTCCCGCTGTTGTCGCCCAACATTGAGAAGATTGAGCTGATCCGTCGTGGTAAAGTACGTCGTGCTCGTCTGTTCTACCTGCGTGGCCTGTCGGGCAAAGCTGCTCGTATCAAGGAGCGCCGCATGAAATAAGACGTGCTTGTATAGCATCCATAAAAAAGCCTACCCTTTGCGGGGTAGGCTTTTTTATTGGGCTTGCACCAACTATTTATTGGTAGCCGAATCTTCTGCCAGGTCTTGTGCGGGCGTGTTCTCGTTGCTCTGCACTTGCTTGCTAGCTGATAGCAGCGCCTCGCCTAATTTTGTCACGCGCTCGGCTGTGTTAGGATTTTCGGCAAATACAGCTGCCTTCACCGTATTTTCGCCTAAGCGATTAAGTAGGCGCTTGATGATGCTTTTATCGAGCGTGCCCGAGCCGAAATGGGCTTTCAAATCCTGTAAGTCCGTAACAATCTGGTGAAATTCGGGATTGTCTGCATCCTTTATATCTTGAATCCAGTTCTGGAGCGTGTTGTCCAGGCCGGCGCGGTTGGCTTCTTCCTGCAAATCAGAATTCAGGATTTTGGTAGAGCCGTCCAAGTGGTTTTGGTGCTGAGTATCGCTTTTGGGTTCTTTATGAAAAGACATGGGTTGTAGGCGTTATGCTGCCAAGGCAGCAGGTGGAAAGTGCTTATGCAAACGCGACTGGTAGGGAAAGGTTGGGGTACTGTAGTTGAGCAGTATTCCGTAAACTTGACCTTCTTCGCTTGCCAAATGGCTACCCACCATTTCCTACCCTTTGCCTATGCGCCTACCCCTTCTTTCTTTGCTTTTGGGCACGCTGAACCTGTTATGCAGTTGCCGCACCGACTACGCCGACCTCCCCACCTTTTCCACTGAGCATCACCTGTTGCAAGCCGTAGTCGAAATTCCGGCTGGCACCAACCACATACAACAGTACGACCCCACCACGCGCACCTTCCGCAAAGTGCAGCGCGCTGGCACCGACCGCATGGTGGAGTTCCTCCCCTACCCCGGTAATCTGGCCTTTGTGCCCGGTACCCATACTACTCCTACCAAACGCCACCCCCACGGCCAGCCCCTCGCTGCGCTTATCCTGGCTGAAAGCCAACCGACTGGCACTGTGTTGGAGATTTTGCCCGTGGCGCTATTGCGGCTCGATGAGGGCGGTATACCCCGGCAGGTACTCCTGGCAGTGCCCGCACGCCCGAGTCTGCGCATTTTACCTGGCGCTACTACATGGGCAGCAATACAGCGAGACTACCCCCATGTGCGGCCAATGCTGGAGCAGTGGTTCCGGCAAACGGGCACCGCCGCCGGGAGCGTGCGCGTAGCTGGCTGGAAGGATGAGCAGTTTGCGCAACAACAGGTACAAGAAGCTAGGTATTAAGAATCGTACTCTCATGCAAGGGCAACAAAAAACCCCGCCTGGTTAGGCGGGGTTCTCATATTCTTACGTAGCACTAGCTTACTCCAGCTTGTTCATGCGGTCTTTCACTGCTTCCAGTGCTACGCGCATATTCACAATGTCGGCGCGGGCAGCTTCCTGCTCTTTCAGGTTGATGTCTACCTGGTTATTGAGGTTCAGCAGCTCGGCGGCGTTTTGCGCCAACTGCTGCTGAATCTCTATTTTCTTCGCTTTGTTCTTTTCAATATCTTTCTTGATGTTGTCCTGCTTGGAAATTACCGCGCTGTGGTTGTTTTGCGAAGCCAAAAGTGCTTTCTCAGCCTCCTGCACCTGCACGGCCAAGTCTTGGCGATAAAGCATGCGGGCAAACGTCTTTAGATAATCCTCCGAGGCTTTCCACTGCGCTGGGGTCGACTCTTTGCTGAGGTAGGCGTTGCCTAGGTCGACAGACCACCACACAGCGGTACCAGTCGGTGCAGCATCTACCTTGCTGATCACGCGAATAGGTGTTTTGGATATTTCCTCAATCACTACGCCGTCGAGGGTGTAAATACCCTTGTCGTTTTTCAGCTTGCTACCAAACTTTTCGTTTAATTGTTTGGCCCAGGCATCTTCCACCCGCTTGTTGTCCAACTGCACTGTTACGCGTTGGCCTTTGCGGGGAATGCCTTTCACAGCCATTTCCGTTTCATCTACGGGCGAGCGTTGAGCATAGCCCGTAACGGTCAAAGCCAATAGCAAGAAAGAGAGAAGTAGGCTTCGTTTCATATGCGGCAAAGTATGTTGAAATGAAGAGGTTTCAGTATTGTAAACGTGGTTATTAGCTATTTTAACTGACCAAATCTAACCTCCTCTACTACTACAAATGCTACGCCACAATTGATTTTTTCAGTGATTCTTGAATTTTGTTCAATAAATACTATAGCATATTATTTAACTGCCAAAAACAATTCAACTCTAATCTTATCAGCACTTTTTGTTCGCCATTTGCTTTTTTACTATTGGCCAAGCAGCCCAAAACTTCTACTACTCCCACCGGTTGTACCTATCCTATGCAAGTCACAGTTTGCCGCACAGAGCATTTCAACGCCGCGCATCGTTTATATAACGCTACCTGGAGCGACGAGCAAAACCAACAGGTTTTTGGCGCGTGCAACAACCCACACTACCACGGGCACAACTACGAGCTTACCGTGCGCCTGCGCGGTGCGGTGGACCCCGAAACCGGGTATGTGTATGATATGAAGGATCTGAGCCAGCTATTGAAACGCGAGATTCTGGGTATCTTTGACCATCGAAACCTTAACCTGGATGTGGCAGAGTTCAGCCACCTCAATCCTACGGCCGAAAACATTGCCGTTGTTATCTGGAATCGGCTGCGCCCGCACCTCGCCGCTGACCTGCACCTGTCGGTAACGCTCTACGAAACCGACCGCAACTTTGTAGAATATCATGGACAACTTTAACCCGACGGAGCCGGTTTCGTCCCACTCCGCCGGCCCCGATACCCACCTGGCACCCGAGCTGCGCACCCCCCTGCGCGACGATGCCTTTGCGCTGACCGACGAAACAAAAATTGACGCTATTGCCGGTCATTTCCGCGAGATTATGCACTTGCTGGGCCTCGACCTCACCGACGACAGCCTGAAAGGCACGCCCCAGCGGGTAGCAAAAATGTACGTGCAGGAGTGGTTTCGGGGGCTAGACCCTCTGCATCGTCCTGAAGTGCGTTTGTTCGAGAATCGTTATAACTATCAGCAGATGCTGGTAGAGCGCGACATTACGGTTTTCTCGTGCTGCGAGCATCATTTTGTGCCCATCATTGGTAAAGCCCACGTGGCCTACCTACCCGGTGAACATGTGGTAGGGCTATCTAAGCTCAACCGAGTGGTGCAATATTATGCCCGCCGCCCGCAGGTGCAGGAGCGCCTTACGCGCCAGATTGCCGAGGAACTAAAGAATGCGCTACACACCGATGATGTGGCGGTGCTCATTGAAGCCGACCACCTGTGCGTGATGAGCCGGGGCGTGAACGACACCAGCAGCGGTACGCTCACGGCCGAGTACGGCGGCGCCTTTGGCCAGGATGCCCAATTGCGTCAGGAGTTTCTGCGCCTGATTGGCAAGTAAGCCGGCATCCTCGTTGCCAATTACAGCCTATGGATTAGCTTGCGGCTGTCGGGCGGCTACAACTCTGCCGCTCGACAGCCGTTTGTTTGTATCACGACCCTTCCTTACACTCTGCAATTCCCTTCTGCATGTCGCGAAAAGTACTCATCTCGGGCGGCACTGGCCTGATTGGCACCCGACTGGCCGAAATGCTGATTGATGCTGGCTACGAAGTGGCGCTACTGAGCCGCGAGGCCCACGCCGAGCGGTTCCGCCGCTTTCATTGGGACCCTCGCCACGACGATATCGACGAAAACGCTGTTCCCTATGCTGATTACGTGATTAACCTGGCCGGGGCCAGCGTGTCGGATGGAAAGTGGACGGATGAGCGAAAGAAGGAGATTATTGATAGCCGCTTGCAGGGCACCAACCTGCTGGCCCGTACCCTGGCCCGCGACAACCACCGCGTACAGACGTTTCTATCGGCTTCGGCCATCGGCATCTACGGCGACCAGGGTAGCGACACAGTAGACGAGAACTTCCCCCCCGACCCCGACGACTTTTTGGCTGAAGTGGCCCGGCAGTGGGAAACAGCAGCCCAGCGCGTGCAGGCCTTGGGCATTCGTACGGTTGTTATTCGCATTGGCATTGTGTTGAGCGCCGACGGCGGCGCCCTACCCGCTATTGCCAAGCCCACCAAGTTAGGCGCGGGCGCACCACTGGGTTCGGGCAAGCAGTATATGTCCTGGATTCACATTGATGATCTGTGCCGCCTGTTCATCCAAGCCATGGAGGAAAACGAGTGGCGCGGTGTCTACAACGGCGTGGCGCCTCACCCCGTCACCAACCGCGAGTTCACCGAAACACTGGCCGAGGTACTGCACCGCCCCTTAGTACTTCCCAAAGTACCCGCCTTCGGCCTGAAACTGCTAATGGGTGAGATGAGCGAGATTGTGCTAGCCTCCCAGCGCGTAAGCGCCGATAAGGTATTGCAACACGGCTTTCAGTTTGAGTATCCGCACTTGCAAGAGGCGCTGGAAGAGATTTACGAGCCGGAGGAGTAAGACCTAGATAAATAAAAAAGACCGTCATTTCTGCGCTAGAAATGACGGTCTTTTTTTGATTTATGGAGGATGCTACAAACTATCCGGCACGCTACTCCTACCAGAATTAATCTGATCCAACAGGTTGTCAATCCGTAGCGAGTCCACGGCTTCGCGCTGGCGGCGGGGGGCTTCCGTCACGCACTGGTACTTCTTGTTAATCTTGACCGTGGGCTTTGGAAACGGCCCCATTTTGTAGTCCAGTTCCTTGTCCTGATAGACTTTCTCCATGTAGAGGCCGAAAATGGGCAGGGCCATGCGGCCGCCTTCGCCCTGCTCGGAATGCAGGAAGTGGATGCTGCGGTCCTCGCCGCCTACCCATACGCCGGTTACGAGGTCCTTGGTGACGCCCATATACCAGCCATCGGAATAGTTGGAGGTAGTGCCAGTTTTACCGCCAATCTGGTTGTTGTTTTTCCAGAGTTCGTAATCCCACAGGGCCTGTGAGGTGCCACCGGGCTCTTCCATACCCCCGCGCAACATATACGTCATCAGCCAGGCAGTTTCAGCCGAAATAACCCGTTTCTGGCGCGGATCGAACTGGGCAATGACGTTGCCGTTGCGGTCCTCGATGCGCGTAATCAGGCGCGGCTCAGGGCGGAAGCCCTGGTTCACGAAGGTGCTATAGGCATTCACCATCTCGTACACGCTCACATCGCCCCCCGAGCCCAAGCCAATGCTGGGCACACCCAGCAGCTTGCTCCGGATGCCTACCTTATGCGCGTACTCGGCTACCTTATCCCAGCCCACCAACTCCGTGAGCTGGGCCGTTACGGAGTTCACGGAGCGTGCCATGGCGTAGCGGAGCGTCATATTTATGCCGGTGTAGGAGCGCGTCACGTTGTCGGGCTTCCATTCCATGGGCTTGCCGTCTTCCACGTATTTAATGGTGATGCGCTCATCCCGAATTCGGTCGCAGGGCGCATAGCCGTTGTCGAGGGCCGTGAGGTAGACGAAGGGCTTGAACGTGGAGCCCGCCTGGCGCTTGCCCTGCTTTACATGGTCATACTGGAAAAAGCGGTAATCGAGGCCGCCTACCCAGGCTTTCACCTGACCGGTGAAGGGGTCCATGGTCATCATGCCGGCCTGCAAAAAGTGCTTGTAGTAAGCCAGAGAATCCAGCGGCGAGAGTACCAGCGTGGTGTCCTTGTCGCCCTTCCAGGTGAACACTTTCATGGGCCGCTTGGCGTGCAAAGCCGAATCTAGACGGGCGGGTTGACCTTTGAACTGCGCGGCCAGCATCTTGTACTGCTGGGTGCGCTTCATCTGGGTTTCAATGAAATCCGGAATCTCCTTGCCCTTTTCGTTCACCCAAGGATTCTGATTGCGGTTGCGCCAGAATGCGTCGAAGCGCCGTTGCAAATTCTTCATGTGCTTTTCCACCGCATACTCCGCATGCTCCTGCATGCGCGAGTCGATGGTGCTGTACACACGCAGGCCGTCGCGGTAGAGGTCGTAGCCGTTTTGCTCGCACCACGTGTTCAGCGCCTGGCTGATGGCCCCCCGGAAATAGGTAGACGGCCCATCGATGTGGCGCTCCACGTGGTATTGCAGCGCAATAGGCAGCTCTTGCAGAGAATCGGCGGCAGCGGGTCGCAGAAAGCCCGCCTGCCCCATGCGCGTAAGCACCAAGTTGCGGCGCTTAAGAGCCGCTTCGGGGTGAAAGCGGGGGTTGAAGGCAGTAGGGTTGTTGAGCAGGCCTACCAGCATGGCCGCTTCCTGGGGCGCCAGGCTATCGGGCGAGGTGCTGAAAAAGGTTTTAGCTGCTACCTTGATACCGAAGGCATTGGAGCCATACTCCACGGTATTGAGGTACATGCGCAGAATTTCTTCTTTGGTATAGCGCTTTTCCAGCTCTACAGCCGTCAGCCATTCCTTGGTTTTGCTGATGATAGTGCTTACGCCGGGAATGTGGCCCAGGCCGCCGCGAGTTTCGCCGCGGCGGGTTTTGTAGAGGTTCTTGGCGAGCTGCTGGGTGATGGTGGAGCCGCCGCCGCTGCGGGTGTCGCCGCTGAGCACGCCCGCAACGGCGCGGGCCAAGGCGGTGGCATCAATGCCGGAGTGCTCGTAGAAACGCACGTCCTCGGTAGCAATGAGAGCTTTGATAAGCAAAGGCGAAATCTTATTATACGCTACCGGCGAACGGTTTTCGCGGAAGTACGTGCCCATCAGCACGCCATCGGACGAGTACAGCTCCGAGGCTTGCTCTACTTTGGGATCTTCTAGCTCCTCCAGGCTTGGCGACTTCCCAAACAAAAACAGGAAGTTGGTGCTCACTAAAATAGGATACAGCAGAAATACGCCTACCCCGATGATGAACAGCGCCCACATAAAGCGCGACAAGCGGTTGGGCCAACGGCGGCGAGGCGGGGCAGAAGCAGAATTCTCTTGTTTCGGAAGGTCGGGAGCGGACATGCGGAGCGCGTTGGGACCGGCCCGCGCAACGGGTAGGGGCCTGGCAGGAACAAATATACCAGATTAGGCGCGGGCAGGCGAAGTATCGGTAAGCAAAGCCATCCAACGCACGGATGTAGTCCCACCGTATTAGGCTCGTTGGTTTTGCACTGATGTTTTACTGCCTTAGCACTTCCACACCACCAAACACGCACAGAAGCACCAACCCAGCAAATACCAAGATGCTTAATAGCCACGCTAACGACCAACAGGCCCACCAGAAGGTATTCCGCACAGTTTGCCGGATTCTCTCCAAGGCGATGATCATCCCCCATTGTGCCACGGGTAAACAACTCAGCGCTAGCAGCTCCGCAGCGGGCGCGGCGGCAGGCGTGTTGGGCCACACTTCATCCTGCAACGCTAAGTTCAAACCCGCGAATACCAGTCCTGCCAGTGCCCACCATAGCAGCGCCGGAATCAGGCGAAACGCTCGTAGCAGGAAGTACGCGGCTTCAGTTAGTAAGTAAAGCATAAGGAGTTATCCCGCCACAGCCGGCGTCCAATACCGAAACACCAAGGTCAACGACCCGAGCATGAGGCCAGCTACCAGCGCCGTGACGGGTAGCACGAGGTACACCAGGCGCCGCCAACGCACATCGGGGGTAGCGGCGTGTTCCTGCCAGTTGAGCACCACGGCCAGGGCCACTACCCCACCGCCGCAGCTCAACAGCGCAAGCAGGCTAAGGACGAGATTGAGCAACATGAGTAGC
Source organism: Hymenobacter defluvii (assembly GCF_017589435.1). Lineage (NCBI taxonomy): Bacteria > Pseudomonadati > Bacteroidota > Cytophagia > Cytophagales > Hymenobacteraceae > Hymenobacter > Hymenobacter defluvii. The sequence continues at coordinate 67,417 of NZ_JAGETX010000015.1, read as the reverse complement.
AGATTTAGATGGCAAAAAATGAATAGCCTTCCAATCAGCCCAGGAGCGGCTGGGCCAGTGGCGCTGGGCTTCCAGCGCCCGAAAGTTGTGGATGCGCAGACGCAGGCGGGCTTGCGCTTCAGCTTCAGGTAGGGCTACCCATTGGTTGTAGTCGTTTTCCTGCACCAGCTCGCGACCGGCGAGGGTAGGCGCCGTGGCGGCTAGTTCGGGCAGCACGCGGTCGGGCATATCCAGCAAGAAACCGTAGTCGACGCGGTGGAAACGGGGTTGCAGGTTGTAGCGCACCATCCAGATTTCCCAGTTGCCGGCGGCCAGCAGGATCAGCACCGCGTAGGCCGCCAGTGCGTTTAGGCGAACCAGAGAGTAGGCTGAGCGCCGCTGCCAGATTTTCAGCAGCACCGTGAGCAGGCCGAAAAAAGTCAGCAGCAGAAAGCCATATATACCGATGCGCTTGTAGGCTAAGCCCGTGTATACAATATAATAGTAGTTGCGCAGTCCCACCGACACGGCCAGCACCGCGTTTTGCACCACCCACACGGTAGCCAGCCACCGCAAGGTAGGCAGGCCCTTTGGATAGAAATTCAGGTTGCGTCGGAAAAACCACAGTACAATCCCCATCGCCACCAAAATGCTTAGAATGAGGACGTAGGTGCCTTCATGTACAAACTGCGTGAGGTCGAAGTTGGCAGAAGGCCGGAAGTCGATCCAGATCCAGCTGATGTCGATGAGGTTGACCACGAGCAGCAGCAGGTTCACCAGCACCAGTAGGCTCATGGCCATCAGGTACTCGCGGCGCAGGCCCAGGGGCGGAAAACGGTCGGCGCGGAAATCGGGGCGGCGCACGCCCAGCGAGGCTACCCGGTCGCGCTGCCGTTGCACAAACTCCCCGAAGCGCGACTCATGATCCGCGAAGTAGTGTATCGGCAGGATGAGCAGCGCACCCGCCGTGAGCACCAACCCCAGCAGAAAAAACAGCACGTGCGGCACCGATAAGCGGCTAAATAGCATATCCAGCGCTCCACCTACCAATTCCCAAAAGCGAGTGGTGAGAGCTGCATACTTCGGATTAGCCAGTACAAACAGCAAATGAAAGCCCGCCAGCGCGACCAGTGGCAACAGCAGCAACCGGCCGTAGAACCAGCCGCGCCCTACCCTACCACTCAGGTTAGCCGGCAGGCGCAGCAGTTGGAGTAGGCGTTGCGTGGCCGGCGCCAGGTTAAGCACGCCCGTGAGTACAGTATAGAGCACTAGGCGCAGGTGAGGCTGGTTGCGGTAGCCCAACCATCCGGCAAGCGATACCACCGCCGCTAACTGCGCTGCGCTGGAGGCATACACGGCTACCAAGCCGGCGCTCAGCACGGTACCCGCTAGTAGCAGCCAGCAGTAGCCTGAGCGCCACTGTGGCGCTGTGCGCGGCAGTCCGGCTACACTCACGCCCAGCACAAATAGCGTGTATACCAGCATGTTCAGCGCCATGCGCTCATGCCAGAACAATATATCAAATAGGATGGCGCCTACTGGCAAAGCCAGCTTTTGCAGAGCCGTGAGCGGAAAAGGTGGCACGGCGGGCGCGGTTGCGGAGTGGTAGGCGGCGCTGGGTGAATAAGTTGCCATATTTTATTTTTATTAAAGTACTTTGTATTTCAAAGTTTATACACAAAAAAAAGAGCCTACCTTCCTTTCAGCAGCTTTTCCAACGCATTCAGGTGGTCCTGAAAGGCTAGCTTGCCTTCGCTTGAGGCTGTATAAGTAGTATTGGGTTTCTTACCCACAAACTGCTTACTAACGGTCACGTAGCCAGCTTTTTCCAGGGCCGATACGTGGCTGGCTAGATTGCCATCGGTGAGGTCCAGGGCTTCTTTCAAGTCGTTGAAGCTCACCGAGTCGGTGGTCATGAGCACGGCCATTACGCCCAGCCTCACGCGGTTGTCGAACGCTTTATTAAGGGTATGAATGGCGTACTTCACGCGGGGCGGGAACGTTCGTAACGGTTATACATGAGCAGGCCATAGCCGATGTGGCACAGTCCGAACCCGAAGGCAAAGAACAGTAACCCCCAAACCGGAAGCAAGGTTGCGAGCAGTCCCAACCCAATTTGGGTGAGGCCCAGCCACCGGATTTCGTCTAAGGTATACTTGCTGGCGTTGAGCAGGGCTAACCCGTAGAACAGCAACATGCCCGGTATCACCAGTCCGGCGGCCCCACGCAGGTAGAGCATCAAGCAAAACAACCCACCCGCTGTCAGCGGAATGGCCAGGCTGACTGCCAGCCGTCGCCCGAGTGGCCCCCACAAGGCCATGCCGTTTTGCCGGGCGCGGCGCTGGGTGAAGAAGAAAGCCACGCCGAGTGCCAATACAATAATGACAGCCGCCAAACCCAACAGAAACGGCAGCGCTTCCAGTCGGCTGGCATAGTCGCCATTCATTAGCCGCATAAAGCCGCCTTCGCCGTACTGACTGTTGAGGTACCAGTTACCCACGCCTACCCCTGCCAACGCCACTATTCCCGCCCCTACCCCCGACAGGCCGCTAAGCGAGATGAACCGCGACGAGCGCTCCATGATAGCGCGAATTTCCGTGAGTTGGGCGAGCGGATCAGTAACTGGCTTCATAGCGTACAGAGCACTTTGTGTTGCAAAGCTGGTAAATCGTCACGCCATTTCCAAACATTGTGAAGATTTCTGCTGCCCCAGTTGTCTTACTGGTCTCTCTAGCAACGCCATCGCGGGTTAAACGCTTTGGCAAACTCTTCATGATCACTAGCTCATTTCTGAGTGGTAGCAATGCCTACAGCTGCTACCAAAATGAGACGGCCTTACGGAAATGTTATTCCCCATCCCCAGGCTTTACCATGGAAGTGCTTACAAGGTAAGTGCTGTAGCCCAGTTGACAGTTTTTACTTTTTCAAAAAATACGTTTGAAAATATCTCGTAGCCAGCGCTGGAATGCGCTTTATAAAAAAAGTTCCACTTGATAAAAATCCTGCAAAACCGTCATTTCGTATATTAAATCGAGATACAGTTTCACTTTTCCCATTTCTGTTCTAAGTTTCCAAATAATAGAATTTCAACATTTTTTTACTCCTACTGCTTCTCCCAACTTTCTTACCCTTTGTTATATGCTATTTCTTAACTCACTAACCGACTACTCTCTACGCAAGGCTCTTTCGCTGTGGCTACTCAGTAACCTTGGCGGCACCATATTGCTAACCCTCGACTTCGCGCTCGACCGTCCGGCCGATTTCTCTATTGGCTTGTTCAGCGGCTTGCTGGCGGCTTTGGTTTCGTTGGTAGTGTTGCCTTTGTGCGTGCCTCTCTTCAGCTTGCTAGGCCAGTTGCCTACCTGCTCGGCCCGGCGTACCATTGGCACAGCAGCCGTATTGGGTTGCTATGCGCTTACCAATTTCTTTGTCATGCATCATTTGCCAGTGGTTGATCTGCGCAGTCTGCTCACCATGTCGCTGCCGTATCTGGCGGCAGCGTTGGCCGCGGTTTACTTTTTGTGTGAGCCGGCTCCCCCACGTTTCCAGCACGCCGCCTAGGCATGTAAAGGTCAACGTTTCGGGCGGGGTGGCGTAGCAGTAGGCATATATACTGCTGTTATGCCTCCCGCTTATGGAAGATGATTTAGCAATTGAGGCAATTCCTCAGAAGAATAACCTGGCACAAACCAGCGCCTGGTGTCACCTATGGCACGGCACTGTGCTAGCGTTTATTTTGCCTTCAATAGCATCCCCGTACGTCAACCGCGACGCGCTGCAAAACTCAATTGCAGCATGAAGCTCCGCTTGCAGCTGTTCGAGTTTGAGGACTTGCCGTGGTTTCCGAGGGTAGTGCGGGCGGGCATGATGGACTACCTACGCTTCATGATTTCGGGGTTGAAAATCTATCAGCCCATTGTGCCCATTCTGCGTGAGGCACTGCGTCACACCAGCCAAACCGAGTTGCTGGAGCTGTGTGCCGGCGCTGGCGGCGGCACAGAAGGCGTATGGCGGGCGCTGCAAGCGCAGGACTTGCCGCAGTTGCACGTCACTCTCACCGACCTCTATCCCCAGCCTGCCGCCTGGCAGCACCTGCACGAGCGCACAAGCGGCGGACTTGCCTTTTTGCCTACGCCCGTAGATGCTACCCGCGTGCCGGCTACCCTGCCGGGATTTCGGGTAGTGTTTTCGGCCTTTCATCATTTTCCTCCCGCGGTAGCCGAGGCTATTCTGGCCGATGCCGTGCGGCAACGGGCAGGCATTGGCGTATTTGAGGGAGCCGGCAAGCACTGGCACGAAGTAGCATTGGCGGCCCTAGTAATGCCCGTGGCGCTGCTATGCATCACGCCCTTTATTCGCCCGTTTCGCTGGAGCCGGCTGCTGTTCACTTACCTCGTTCCCCTGATTCCGGTGTGCACCATCTGGGATGGCGTCGTGTCGATTCTGCGGCTTTATCCGCCCAACCAACTCCTGGCCTTGGCCCATCGTGCCGACCCTAGCGGCGCTTTTGAGTGGCGCGTGGGCAAGGCGCGCCATTGGTCGGGCTCGCAGGTGCTCTACCTCACAGGCTGGCCGAAAAGTCAATTACAGATCGAGAAGTAAAAATTAAAGGCGATTCTGTCAACTTTACGGCTGGTGCGGCCTTCCTTACCTCAACCACCGTAGAGAAAACAGAAACCCTACCCGAAGCTGCGCAACTACATGCTTGCTTCTCATTTTGCTTCTTCCTTGCTGTATAACAAGTACCGTCGGGCGTTGCCGCTGCTGCGGATTCCGTTTTCGGTGTACCTGATGCCAGTGTTCTGGTTTGGGCTAAGCGCCTTACGCGAGCCGTTCAGCCCATGGCGGGCAGCGGGCGTGTTTGTGGTGCTGCACCTGCTGGCCTACCCCGCATCCAACGGCTACAACAGCTACTACGACCGCGACGAGGGCAGCATTGGCGGCCTGCGCCAACCGCCGCCCGTATCGCGGGAACTGCTGCATTTGGTGTGGCTGTTCGATGGGCTGGCTGTGTTGGGCGGGGCGCTCCTGTCCCTACCCTTCGCGGGGCTGGTAGTCGTGTATCTGCTGGTATCGAAGGCGTATAGCTACGAGGGTATTCGTCTGAAAAAGTACCCGCTCGTGAGCACGCTGGTAGTCGTGGTGTTTCAGGGTGCCTATACCTTTCTGATGACGCAGGTGGGGGTAGGCGCTTCTCCTGCGGCTATTTTGGCCTCCAATAATCTCCTGCTGGCTTTGGTGAGCACACTGTTCTTATGCGGTTCCTACCCGCTCACGCAGGTATATCAGCACCAGGAAGATGCCCGCCGCGGCGACCGGACGCTGAGCCTGCGCCTGGGCATACGGGGTACGTTTGTGTTTGCGGGCGTGGCGCTGGGGGTAGGGGCAGCCTTGCTGGTGGCCGTATACGCACAGCGCAACGAGTGGACGCACGCGCTGCTGTTCCTGACGGCTACCCTACCCGTGGTGGGGCTGTTTGGCCGCTGGGCTTGGTTGGTGTGGCACGATGCCAGCGCCGCCAACTTCGACCATACCATGCGCATGAACCAGGTATCGTCGTTGTGCCTGAGCGCCGCGTTTGTGGTAATGTTGCTCTGGCGCTGGTGGTAACGCGCCGCCGGAAACGTCGGCCAAGCACTTGCCGTATTAGCTAACTCCTCCTGTTCTCCTCCACGGTATGCGCCCTCTTGTTGCTCTCTCTTGTCTGCTGCTCACTAGTGCATGTTATCAGCAGAATAGCCAATATTCGGGTACCTCGCCCCTGGCTGCCGATACAACGGCCGCCGACACGTCGCTGGAAGCGCCTGACACCACCCGCGCCGGCAGCGTCTCGGCCCAGTCCGACACGCTGAAGGTAGTGCAGAAACGCCACGAGTTTTCTACCCCCGGCATGCCCGATGTGTTCAGGCTGGTATTGCGCGGCAACGATGCGCTGAGTGGGCAACTCGATTTCACCATCACCGACCATACCGGGCAGATCATCTTTCACGAGGTATTGTCGGCGGCTGATCTGGAGGCGGCAATGGTGTATGATATGGCTGGCACCACGCCCCCTACCCCTGCGGCCCGCGAGGCCTACGTGCGCCGCCGCATGGATGAGTTTTTTGCCGATCAGAATTTTCATCAGCCTGCCCTACCCACTGCCACTCCTTTCCCCGCCGGCAACCCCCTCGACCGCAACACGTGGGCCGACATCCAGCGCCGCACCGATACCATCGGGTTTCAATATCTGGTAGGTAAAGAAGACCGCCGCCGCATTGCCTATTCGCCCCTCAAAAAGCAGGTGGTGCAGTTGGGCGGCTTCGGTAGTTAGAAGCGCCTATTCTCTACCCTCCGGCTTTCTCAGCTAATGCCTGCTCCAGCCCGGCCGCAAATACTGTGTAGGGTTGGTAGCCTTTGGCCAGGATATAGCCCTCGTTACCCACGCGCAGCACAGTAGTAGGTAGGCCTTCCAGGTTGAGCCGATTAACAGTAGCAAATTCCTGCTGCACTACCTGGGCTGTTTCAGGCGCGGCCCACAGGCGCTGAAAAGTAGCTGCATCAATGCCGTATGGCTCAAGCAATGGCAAGTAGGTAGAGAGTTCCTCTAGATTCTGGCCATCGCGGAACAAGGCGGTTTGTACGTCGTGGGCAAACTGGATGGTGCGCTGCTGGTCGCCATCTAGTTGGCGAAATACAGTGATGGCGCGGCTCGGTGGCTCCGAGTCAAGCCGCAGTGTGCCCTCTTCCCCTACCGTATGGTAGGCGGCGCCAAACTCCGCCCCCGTTACTTCACCAATCTGCGCGGCCGCCCCGCTCAAGAAGTCCCAACTTTCACCAATGGGCGTCACGTCGTTGCCCGTCAGCATGCCGCCGCACAGCACCGATACGTCTACACGGCCTGCAAACGCCTGCTGCGCCTGCCGAATCACGGGGCTCATGCCGTAGCACCAGCCACACAACGGATCGAAGAGGTAGAGGATTTCGGGGCGGTCGGCGGTCTGTTCCATATGGCAAAGGTAAGCAGGTAGGCTATTGGTAAAACAAAACGTCATTGCGACCCGCGGGAGCAAGCTCGCGCGGGTCGCAATGACGTTCTTACTTCTTTAAAGGAGAAGTTTACCCGTTCATCGAAATTAGGAACTCATCGTTGTCCTTGGTGCCTTTCATGCGGTCTTTCAAGAACTCCATAGCTTCGGAGGCCGTCATGTCGGACATAAACTTGCGCAGCACCCAGATGCGGTTCAGTTCTTCTTTGCTCATCAGCAAATCTTCGCGACGGGTACCAGAAGCTGGTACGTCGATGGCCGGGAAAATGCGCTTGTTGGCTAGCTTGCGGTCCAACTGCAATTCCATGTTGCCGGTGCCTTTGAATTCCTCGAAGATTACCTCATCCATCTTGGAGCCGGTTTCGATGAGGGCCGTGGCAATGATGGTGAGCGAGCCGCCGTTTTCCACGTTGCGGGCCGCACCGAAGAAGCGCTTGGGCTTGTGCAACGCGTTGGCATCCACACCACCCGAGAGGATCTTACCCGAAGCAGGCTGCACTGTGTTGTAAGCACGCGCCAGACGTGTAATTGAGTCCAGCAGAATCACCACGTCGTGGCCGCACTCTACCAAGCGCTTGGCCTTTTCCAGTGCAATGCTGGCAATTTTCACGTGGCGGTCGGCGGTTTCGTCGAAGGTCGAGCTGAGCACTTCGGCTTTCACCGAGCGGGCCATGTCCGTTACCTCTTCCGGGCGCTCATCAATCAGCAGAATAATGAGGTAGACCTCGGGGTGGTTCTCGGAAATGGAGTTTGCAATTTCCTGCAACAGCACCGTTTTACCGGTTTTGGGCTGAGCCACAATCAACCCACGCTGGCCTTTGCCAATGGGGGCAAACAGATCCAGAATACGCGTGCTATACTGGCCAGGCTTGGTGGTCAGCTTGAGGCGTTCCTCTGCAAACAGCGGTGTGAGGTTGGTGAAGGGTATCCGGTCACGGGCTTCTTCCAATGAGCGGCCGTTCACGTTTTCCACATTTACCAGGGCAAAGTATTTCTCACCTTCGCGGGGCGGACGAATGGTGCATTTCACCGTGTCGCCGGCTTTCAGGGCAAACTGCTTTACCTGTTGGGGCGCCACGTAAATATCATCAGGCGAGGCCAGGTAATTGTAGAATGGCGAGCGGAGGAAGCCATAGCCACCGTCGGGCATCATTTCCAGCGTGCCTTCGCTCTGAATGGTGATATCCAGATCGTTGCGGGCGGGCGCTGACTGCTGCTGGCGTGGGTTCTGCTGCTGCTCCTCGCGGCGCTGCTGGCGCTGTTGCTCGCGGGCAGCAAACCGCTCCTCGCGGCGCTGGTCACGGTCGGCGCGGCTTTGGTCGCGGTCGGGGCGCGGCTCGCGGTTGTCGCGGCCGTTTTGGTTTTGGTCACGGTTTTGGTCACGCTCGGGACGTGGCTCCCGGCCGTCGGGGCGCGGGGCGTCGTTGCGCTGGGGCCGGTCGTTGGTACGATACTCGCGGGGCGCATCATTGCGCTGGCCTTCCCGGTTTTCCCGACCATCGCGGCCGTTCTGGTTCTGGTCACGGTCGCGCTCAGGGCGCGGCTCCCGGCCCTCCCGCACAAAAGCCGTAGGCTGGTCGCGGAGAACGGGTGCGGGGGCAGCGGCTGTTTCGGCGGCGGCCGGCTCGTCGGCCACTGCTACGTCGCTGGCAGCAACAGCCGTTTCCGGCGTGTTTTCCCGGCTGCTCTGCCCATTGCGGGGGCGGCGTTCAGGGCGCTGATAGAGCTTAATGGGGCGGTCGTTGCCGGCAGGGGTTTCTACGGAGGGCGCAGGAGTAGCTTCCGATTCCGGCGCAGGGGCAGATGCCGCAACCTCCAGTGTGGGTGCTGGAGCAGCTTCTGGTTCCGGCGCAGGGGCCGCAGCTACGTCTGCGGGAGCGGGTGCTTCCGCTTCAGCCACCTCCGCTTCCGGAGCGCTGGCCGCCGGAGCCGCTGCCTTGGCACCACCACGACGCGGCGCGGCAGCCCGAGTAGCACGGCCATTAGCACGAGGCGCAGCCGGTGCCTCAGTTACTTCTGCGGGGACAGGAGTTGTGTTTTTTTGAGGTAGCTGATCGGCGGGCAGAATGGCCTGCTGATCGAGAATCTTGTAAATCAGATCCTGTTTGCTGAGTCTACGGAAGTTACCAACCTTAAGCTCTTCTGCAATTTCCTTTAACTCGGACAGCAGACGGTTCTTCAACTCGTCAATAGTGTACATAATAGGTAGTAGGGGCGAAAAGGCGGGCTCGGGACCGAACACGCGGCCGCGTAGGCTTACGTTGGGCAACGAAGGCAACCGCCGGGCGGCGCGAAACGCGAAATCAGACTAAGAAAGAATGGAGGTACTGGGGAGGCGCTGGAAAATCGGCATGGGCCTCACAACAGTACAAATTACCTGTAGGCCCGGCAACAGCGGCCGGCTTGTTTAACGCAATGTTAGGGTAATACGCGCACTTTGCCAAATGAGATACATGGATTTTTGAAAAATCCAGACCACCCGGACTAGTATGGGTACTGGCAGTCTAACGCTGGGCACGTAGCTTCCGTTCCGGCTGCGTACTTTTGCGTTCTCCCATTTCGCGATATCTCCGTCTTATGTTGCAAGTTTCCGTCCTGCGCGAGCACACCGCCGAGGCGCTGGCCGCTCTCGCCAAAAAGCACTACAAAACTGCCGAAGCCGACGTGCAGGCCGTTCTTGACCTCGACCAGCGCCGCCGCCAGCTCCAAACCGAGCACGACTCAGCTCAGGCCGAAGCCAACGAGCTGGCCCGCCAGATTGGTGGCCTGATGAAGGCTGGCAACAAGGCCGAAGCCGAGGAGCTGAAAGTCCGCACCGCTACCCTCAAGCAGCAAACCAAACAGCACGCCGACGAGCTGGCCCAGGTGGAGCAGGGTTTGCAACAAGTGCTCTGGAAGCTGCCTAACCTGCCCCACAGCAGCGTGCCCGAGGGCCGCACAGCCCAGGACAACGAAGTGGTGCGCGAGGTAGGCGACAAACCCGAGCTACCCGCCGATGCCCTACCCCATTGGGAGCTGATCAAGAAGTATGACATCATCGACTTCGAGCTAGGGGTGAAAATCACTGGCGCGGGCTTTCCGGTGTATAAAAACCAGGGTGCGCGGTTGCAGCGCGCACTCATCAACTTCTTTCTCGACGAAGCCCGCGCCGCTGGCTACACCGAGATGCAGCCCCCGATTCTGGTGAACGAGGCCTCGGGCTATGGCACCGGCCAGCTGCCCGACAAAGAGGGCCAGATGTACCACGATGCACAGGATAATCTCTACCTTATTCCGACTTCGGAGGTGCCCATCACCAACCTCTACCGCGACGAGATTATTCCGACGGAAAAGCTACCTATCCGCAACACCGCCTACACGCCCTGTTTCCGCCGCGAAGCTGGCAGCTGGGGCGCCGATGTGCGCGGCCTGAACCGTCTGCACCAGTTCGACAAGGTGGAAATCGTGCAGATTACGCAGCCTGAAGAAAGCTATGCTATTCTGGAGCAAATGGTGGCGCATATCGAAAGCCTGCTGCAAAAGCTGCAACTGCCCTACCGTGTGCTGCGCCTCTGCGGCGGCGACATGGGATTTACCTCAGCTCTCACCTACGACCTAGAGGTGTGGAGCGCCGCCCAGCAGCGGTGGTTGGAGGTTAGCTCGGCTTCCAATTTCGAAACCTACCAGGCCAACCGTCTTAAGCTGCGCTACCGCGCCGAAGGTGGCAAAACGCAACTGCTGCACACGCTCAACGGCTCTGCGCTGGCCCTACCCCGCATCGTAGCGGCTCTGCTGGAAAACAATCAAACAGCAGATGGCATTGCGTTGCCGGAGGTATTGCATTCGTACTGCGGATTCAGCAAGATTGGGTAATTCCAGCTTTTCTTGCTGACTATCCTGATTTATCCGTGCTACCAAGCTCATCTTGTTTGCGCAAAGAGGCCCGCTTCGAGCGGGCCTCTTCTTTTTCATACCCACGAATGCGCTGATTGCATCAATTTATAATAACGAAAAGCTGTACCTACCGCCCATCCCGAGCGGGCGGCAAATCCAGATCGAAGCGAATGTCGCGCATGCATTTGAAATGTCCTTGCGGGCACTGCCCGAAACCGATTTTGGAACACGGCCGACACGCCAGCCCTTCCACCTCCAGCACCCGAAACTCCGTGCGGTAGGGGTACATCCCAAAAGCCGGCACCGTATTGCCCCACACGCTGAAAATCTCTTTTTTGAAAGCCGCCGCAATGTGCATCAGCCCCGTATCGTGGCTGACGACGAGCTGCGCCTGCCGCACCAGCGAGGCCGACTGATGCAGGTTGAACTTGCCGCAGGCGTTGTAGATGAGGGTCTTAGGATCTTGGGACCTTGGGGTCTCAGGAAAATAGTATGGGCTATCGGGAATTTGGGCGGTAGGCGGTACTGCTGTGGCCGCTTCCTTCTCAAAAGCCAGCTCCACCACGTGGCCGGTGCTTTCGTCCTCGGGGCCGCCAAGTAGCACCACGGGCCGCCCTAGTTGCCCGCACAACTCAATGATGCGCTCTACGGGTAGGCGCTTGGTGGCGTGCTGTGCCCCAATAGCGAAGGCCACGTAGCCGCGCTGGAAATGAGCCGGTAGCGTCGTGGCTAGGTCTACCTCATCTTTTTCGGGGATGAAGTAATCGAGGCCCTTGCCGTCGTTGCGCACGCCCAGGGGCGCGGCTGCGGCCAGGTAGCGGTCCACAATGTGCAGGTGGGGTAGGCGGTTTATTTTGAACCGCACCAATAGCCACTTCTGAAAATTCAGCTTATCGAAACTGCTGCTGGGCACGTTGAGTTGCAGTTTCAACAACCTAGTACGCAGGTTATTGTGCAGATCAACGATGTAGTCGAATCGTTCGGCGCGTAGCTCTGCTGCCAACTCGCGTAGGGAGCCCGTGAGGTAGTGGCCCTTCTTGATGTAAGGGTTTGACTCGACCAAGCCGCGGTAGGCGGGCTTGGTGCAGAAATGCACCTCCGCACCGGGCACCTGCTGCCGGATGGCGCGCACCACGGGGGTAGTCAGCACAATGTCGCCGATGGAGGAAAAGCGCAGAACCAGAATTTTCATGCGGTAGGGACGCGCTACACGCGCCCGTCGTTGAACGGCGGTGTGGGCAACGTTATCAAACTAGAAAAACAACCTCAGCAACGATAGGTGCGGGCCACGCGCCCCTACTCAAACAACGACTTTTTATGTTCCAGGGGCGGTTTGATGTTAGCTTTTCGCTCGGCGAAATACGCCGCTACCTCTTCCACCGATAACGCATTAAAGGTCATGTCAGGCGTCAGCATGCCTTTGCGCCCCATCAGCACGCCGTAGCGCATGTCGGCGTAGCCGTCAGTGTGGTGGGCGTCGGGGTTGATGCTGAGGCGCACGCCCTGGTCGAGGGCGTAGCGCACCCAGCGCCAGTCTAGGTCGAGGCGCCAGGGGTTGGCGTTGATTTCGATGATGACGCCATGCTTGGCACAGGCATCAATAATGGCTTTGAAATCGAGCGGGTAGCCTTCACGACGCAGCAGCAAGCGGCCGGTGGGGTGGCCCAGCATAGTGCAGTAAGGATTTTCGATGGCGCGCAGCATTCGCTCGGTGGCCTTGCGCTCGTCCATGCGCAGGTTGCTGTGTACGGAAGCCACCACGAAATCGAAGGAGCTAAGCACGTCGGGCGTGTAGTCCAGCGCTCCATCACTCAAGATATCGCACTCAATCCCTTTGAAAATGCGGAACGGTTCCAGCTCCTGGTTTAGCTGGTCGATTTCCTGTTGCTGCTGGCGCACGCGCTCCGGTGAGAGGCCATTGGCGTAGTGCGCCGCCTGCGAGTGGTCGCAAATGCCGAGGTACTGGTACTGGTGGTCGCGCAGCCACTCGGCCATTTGGCGCAGGGTGTGGGCACCGTCGGAGTAGTTGCTGTGATTGTGTAGGGAGCCGCGCAGGTCGGTGTCTTCCAGCAGGCGCGGTATTTTCTGCTCTTTGGCTAGAGTTAGTTCCCCCCTACCCTCACGCAATTCGGGCACCACGTATTGCAGGCCGGCTTTCTCGTAGATGGCTTCCTCTTGATAAAATCGCTCTTTCTTGACCACTTGGCGCAATGTGGCCGGCTGACCGGGCATGGCGCCGGGTAGGGCCTCGGTGAGGTGTTCTTCGTTGCCAGTAAGCAGGAACAGCTGGTTGGTGAAGTTTTCCTTGGTCACGAAATGCACCTCCACTTTCACACCCGATTCGGTGGTGGTGCCGCGCCAGCAATATACCCCGCACTGGGTAGGCTCGGCGGCCAGGCCTTCTAGCGCATCCAGGGCATCGTGGCCGCGGTCGGGAGTAGAGGTAGCGGCTACCAGCACAATAGTTTCGATGGTTTCGAGGCAACGGCGCAGCTCCCCGGCCACGGCCACCTGCTCGGTGCGTAGCGCCTCGCGGAGGCGGGCTTGCAGGTCGGCGGCCAGGGCTTCGGCCTGCGGAAACAGCAGCTTACCTTTGCTTTGGCTGGTAAATTCGAGGGCGGCTAAAATCAGGTCCTGGGTCTTTTTGCCGAAACCTTTCAGTTTGCTGATTTGGTCCTGCTCGGCAGCTTCGCGCAGTTGCTCGGGGCTTTCAATACCAGCCTCGCGCCACAACTGACGGATTTTCTTGGGGCCGATGCCTTTGATGTTCAGCAGTTCCACTACGCCGGGTGGCGTAATGGCTAGCAAGCGCGTCAGCTCATCGAACGAGCCCGTATCAAGTAGCTCGGCCACGCGGGCGGCGGCGCTTTTGCTCAGGCCGGTGCGGTCGGGCAGACCGGTGCGGTCCACGTCGGCCACCTGAAAGTTGAGCTGATCAAGGGCATTGGCGGTGCCTTCGTAGGCGCGGATTTTAAACGGATTCTCGTCGTGCAGCTCCAGCAGCTGGGCCGCCAGTTTGAAAGCCCGAATCAGGTCACGATTGGTCACGGGGTAGGGAACTTAGGAGTTTGGGTCGCGCCGGATGCCGGGTGCCAGGCAGAACGCAGCTCGGTAAAGATACGGGCAAACTGGTAGCTTAAGCCCGGTTTTGCTCCAGCGGACCCCAGCGCGGTAGTTACCGTATACAACACTACGTAGGTTTCGAGCCGGGCGCTGCGTTTTTTGTTGCCCGTGCCGTTTTCATCTCCTTGCTCTGAGTATTATGCGTCTTTTTACTTTCCTTGCCTTCCTAAGCATCTTGTTTTTGGCCGCTACCTGCACGCAGTCCAGTATCAACCTGCGCAAACTGGAAGGCACTTGGTTGCACGCCCACGAGGAAGACCAGGAGGGCGTCTTGGTCTACCGGCCCAACACCTATGCGTTTCCGCCCTCACGGGGCCGCACTGGCTTTGCCTTCGACCGCGCCGGCTTGTTCACGCAATACGACATTGCCCCCACCGATGGCTTGGAAGGCCACGAAGGCACTTGGAAAATGGACGGCGACAACACCGTTCTTATTTCCCTGGAAGACAAACAGGAGCCAGATTACCGCCTGGAAATCGTCTCCCTGGAAAATAATGTGTTAAAAGTACGACGGCTAGAAAAGTAGCGTGCAACGTTTGGGGCAGCAAGGAGGCTCTTGGTTGAAATTATTACTCCTTCTCTTACATGCGTCTGCTAACACTATTTTTTGCAGTATTTCTGTTTTTACAGTTGGCTTCTTGCGAGTCGGACGCTGATGTTGCGCCGACGCAGACCCAGCTAGTTGACCGAATCTGGCTGAGGTCGCACGAAGAAGAAGCGGCGAACAGCGCTATTCAGGTTTATCGGCCTAAAGGTTACTCGTTTCCGCCCTCGTGGCCGCGCTCAGGTTATCTTTTCCATACGGATGGGCGTTTAGTTCACTACAGCCCGGCTCCTAATGATGGAGGTTCTATCCCGGAAGAAGTAGGAATATGGACCTGGGAGAGCTCGAACATCCTTCACGGCCATCTTTCCGCGCAGTATGGCTCCGACTACAAGTTGAAAGTTGTTGAGCTAACGCCAGAAGTCTTAAAAGTAGAGCAAGTGCAATAGCCACGTGCAACGTTTGGGGCAAGATATGGCTCCTTTTTACGTTACGTCACTGCTTGTCTAGATTCACTACTGTATATGCGCTTTTTAGTACTTCTCGGCTGCTTTTTGCTCGCCAACTTATTGTTTAGTGCTTGCTCCGCGGATGATGAGACCGTGTCGCCGGAGGCAGTGAATTCGTACTTGTTTGGTCAACTATGGTTGAATTCCTACGAGGCCAAGTCGGATGAAACGCCTACCTACCGCCCGGATAACTACACGTGGGTTGAGCAACCAGTGCGTTACAATATGCCATTTGAAGGCGGCGACGGCTTCCGCTTTGAGAAAGATGGCACCCTGCTCTACATCGCGCCCGGTATTGGTCCTGGCCCTACTCAACACCAGGGCGTTTGGTCGCAGAATGATGATAAAACGATTTTCTACGTGCATCTCAACGACAACTCCAGGCCCGATTTTCAGGTGCAGATTGTGTCGGCCAGCGGTGATTTGCTGCGCGCCCGCTACCTAAGATAGCAACTGCTACCCTACTGAAGCGGCCTACCTGGCATAATCCGGGTAGGCCGCTTTGTTATAAGTTTGTAGTTCTCATTTTCCGTTTGCTTTCTATGAACTACTGGCTCGTTAAATCCGAACCCGAAAAATACTCCTGGCAGGATTTTCTGCAAGAAGGCCGCACCGACTGGACGGGCGTGCGCAACTACCAGGCCCGCAACTTTTTGCAGCAGATGCAGCCCCAAGATCTGGTGCTGTTCTACCACAGTGTATCCGACAAAGAAGTGGTAGGTGTAGCCGAGGTAGTAGCCCCCGCCGCCCCCGACACTACTGCCGAAACGGGCAGCCCGTGGGTAGCCGTAGCCCTAGCCCCGCGCGAGGCCCTACCTCAACCCGTGTCGCTGGCCCAAATCAAGGCCGATGAGCGCCTAACTCAAATAGCCTTGTTGCGTCAGTCGCGGCTGTCGGTGATGCCGTTACGGCCCGAGGAGTTTGACACCTTATTAGAGCTAGGCGCAAGGTAAGAGACCTACCTCTCTAGGCTCTTCCAGCTGTTATCTAAGCCGGCTTTACTTCACGTACGGCCGGCTTTTTTGTGGAAAACGGTGTCTATTAGCATCAGGTAGTAATAAACCAACCCGTGGGCGCTGGCTTTTCTGGTTGATTTATCGTAATTCTACCACTACGCCCTTTCTACACCTATCGATGAAGCTATTTTTACTACCCTTGCTCTGGCTGTGTATAGGCTCGGCGCTGGCCGCCGAGGAGCCCACGCAGCCCGCCCGTCTGGAGCTACCCCTGGATGCCTACAACAGCGAAGTCAGCATTCAGCCCCTACCCGCCGATAGTAGTGTGGTGTTGCTAGTGGAGCAGCTGAAGCCCGGCGCTTTCACTACTACGCTCAGCTTTCAGAAATATGACTACCAGTTGCGGCCCGTGTGGTCGTCGCCGTTGGAGGTGCCCAAGGGCTTTTCCTTTGATCGGCTCACCTCCGATGGCATGATGGTCTACGCGCTGTTCCGGCCCGATTTGCTAGGCAAGCAGCTGTGGATAGCCGAGCTGGATGCTCAGACGGGCGTATTGTACGCGCACATGTTTGAGGCGGAAGACGTGCGCAGTATCTACGATTTTCGGGTGTTGCGCGGGCAGGCGTTCCTGACGGTGATGGTTGAAAATCATCTGACAGCGTTGCTGCTGAACTTGCGCCGCAACCGCATCAGCGCGCTTCCCGCCATCTACGAGCAGCTGCCTACCAACTTCACCTTTGCCGTCGACCCATTAGCGCAGCGCGTCGATTTCATCAGCAGCCAGACCAACGGTTATAAAACACGCCTGCAAGTGAAAGAGCTGTCGGCGGAAGGCCAGCTGCTACGCTCAGAGTTTGTGCAGGCCGAAAGCGACCGGAACCTGCTTATGGCTCAACTCAGCCCTGGCCTCCGCGACCGGCTGCTGCTGGGCACCTACAGCCTGCGCGACACGCGCTACGCCCAGGGCCTGTTTGTGGCTGATCTGAACGAGGCGCCTACCCTCACGGGCAGCCGCCGCAGCCTGCGCTTCTACGATTTCCTGAACCTGAAGCACTTCTTCGATTTTGTGTCGCCCAAGCGAGCAGTGCGGCTGAAAGTACGTGGCGAGCAAATGCGCGCCACCAACCGCAACCTCCGCCTGCACTACCGTTTGCTCACGCACGAACTATTGCCCACCTCCTATGGGTATGTGCTGGTAGGCGAGGTATACAATCAGCGCTTTCGCAACACGGTGCCCTACCAGCCCAACTCAGGTGTTCCGCTGGGCGCTTACGGCAACAACACCGAGGGCTATTATACTACCCACGCCATCGTCTGCGGCTTCGACCATGAGGGCAATCTGTTGTGGGACAATACGTTTGTCTTGAAAGATGCTCGCAGCTATGATTTGGTGGAGATGGTGCAGCTGCGTCCCCTACCCGATGGCCGGCGGTTTGTATTGGCCTACCTCGATGAGTATCGCATTCGCTACAAGCTGATCGACGGTGCCAATGCCTCTTCCAACGACCTGATGGTGCCCGTGCAAACCACCCTCAGCGACAACAAGGAAAAGGCCAACAACGCCACCCAACAAGGTATGCTGGCCTGGTACGGCAGTCGCTTTCTGGCCTTTGGCTACCAGCACATTAGAGCCACCAATGGTACCAACCGCGACGTGTATTTCCTGAATGCCGTGGCGTTCGACAAAATGACTGCGAAGTAAGTTGCCCAAAGCATAGCAGCGGAATTTGGCGCAATTTAGGCGCATGAAACGTTATGCTTTTTCCTTAATAGCCGCGCTGGCGCTGCTGCTAAGTGGCTGCCGGGCCAGTGGCCCCGGCACGCCGGCCCGTACCGTGGCCGAGTTTTTTCGCAAGTACGATGGCCGCCCCGGCTTCCGCACCACCGAGTGGTCGGCGGGGCTGACTACGCGGCTACTGCTAGGCCGCCTGGGCAAGCTAGGCGGCGACAACGACCTAGCGCAGGCGCTAACGGCTATCCGAAGCTGTAAGGTGTTGGCCTTTACACCTACTTCATCGGGGGCGCTGAAGCTTACCAACGAAGGGCTGAGCCAGGAAGTAGACGGTTTACTAAAAAACGAGCGGTACACCCCCTTGGCCGTATCGGCCCCTGATAACGATACGGCATTGCGCTACGCCGTTCGGCAGCAGGGCGACCAAGTGCAGGAGATGGTAGCCACCGGCCACCTCAACAGCGCCCCCGACTCGTTTGTGCTGCTCGATGTAAGCGGCAACTTTACGCGGGCACAGGCCGAGCGACTGGCTGAGTTCCTACCCAATGTGGTACGCGAAACCGCGCCGTAATCTGATAATTCAATCAACACAAAAAAGGGGCGAACCAATGGTTCGCCCCTTTTGCTTTAGCGCAGTGCAGGATTAGGGTTGCGGCTGGCTAGGGATGTAGAATTCGAACTTGAACTCGGCGCGGCGGTTTTTCGCCATGTTAGCACGCGAGGTGTTCGGAACAACTGGCTTGCTTTCGCCGAAACCTTCCGTTGGGATACGGTTCGTGTCGATGCCTTTGCCAGTGAAGTACGTCTTAGCCGACTCAGCGCGACGCTCCGACAGGCCTTGGTTGTACTCATCGGTACCGCGGCTGTCAGCGTAGCCCGAGATGCGGAGGCTATACTCGGGGTGGTCGTTCAGTACTTGTACCATCTTATCGAGGGTAGTGTACGAGCTGCGCTGGATTACTGTGCTGTTGGTTTCGAAGCGGATGGGTTGCTCCAGCTTGCGGATTTCAGCGGGGATAGGCAGCGGGCAACCAGTCGAGTCAACCGTTACGCCAGCTGGAGTACCGGGGCACTTATCCACGTCGTCATTCACGCCGTCACCGTCAGAGTCTACTACTACTGGGCAGCCGGTTGCGTCAACCTGGGTACCAGCAGGGGTGTTGGGGCACTTGTCGTCTTTGTCAGCTACGCCGTCGCCGTCAGAGTCAGGGCACCCGCGCAGTGCGGGCAGACCAGCCTGGTCGGGGCATTCGTCTTCTGAGTCACGTACACCGTCTCCGTCACGGTCGGGGCAGCCTTCCAGCGAAGCCAAGCCTTTCTCGGTGGGGCACTTATCCTGGTAATCTGGAACACCGTCGCCGTCGCCATCAAGTGGGCAGCCGTTTTCGTCTACTGCTACACCAGCAGGAGTACCGGGGCACTTGTCTTTGCGGTCTGGAACACCGTCCATGTCCTCATCCTTTGGCTTGCCAAACGCGATGTTCAGGCCAGCCGAGTGCTGCAAGAAACGGTCATCCCAGCCATCGTTGTCGCCGCCCGGGCTACCGTCGAGGTTGGCTTTGTAGCCTACTACCTGCGAGGTCTGCACGAAGATGCCGATGTTGTCGCTGATGCGGAAGTTAATACCTAAACCTGCCTGACCAGCAAATTTGGTCTCGTCAGCATTGATGTTGCTGTTCACATTGTTGAGGCGGTACTGGCCTTCGCGGCTGTAGTAGAGGATACCAGGTGCCAACAGGATGTAGGGCTGGATAAAGGCATCCTCTTTCAGCGCCCAGCCGTTGTTCAGCATTAGCTTGATCGGTACATTGGCGCTTACGATGTTCGTAGCAAAGTTGCTACCGTTGGTGCCTATCGACTTCTTCAGCTCAGCATAGCTGCCTTGCAGACCGATGCTCAAGCCGGGAGCGATGTACTGGTTGATAGAGATACCAGGGCCCCACTTGGAGCGGCTGAAGTCCCAATAATCAGAACCCAGGTTGCCTTTATACTGGAAGGCATTGGCTGAGAGGCCAATCACCGTCTTGTGGTCAGAGGTCTGTGCCTGGGCTTTGGGGGCGGCTGCGAACATGGCTAGTCCGAGTGCCGCCGTTGTGGTTAAAAGGTGTCTCATAGAAGAGAAAAAATTGGGTAAAACTTGTAATAGATCCGCTCAATATGGGAGAGAGTATGAGGCGGAATATGCTGCCTATACCGTTCTAGGGAGAATAAAGTTGTAGTAAGTGCGTATTCGGTCACGTATACCCTATACTGATTTACTACCCTATAAAGCCCATTTTCAAGCAAATCGACCGCATTTTAGGCCTTATTTCCCAGCATAAAAAAATATATTTTATTCATTGAATATAACAAACAGAGCCTCAGAAACTCCGATCAGAAATTAAAATTCCCGTCATGCTACACGTTGGCAGCACGGCGGGAATTTCAGTTGAACGCTAGTGATAGCGCTGTATCAGCGTCCGGCTTGCATCAGGCGCTCAATATCATCTGCCTCTAACGGGATGTTTTTCATCAGGTCATCGTTGCCGGTTTCCGTGATGAGAATATCATTTTCCAGGCGTATGCCAAGGCCTTCTTCCCTGATGTAAATACCTGGCTCGCAGGTATACACCATGCCCGGCTCAAACACCCGGTATTTGTCGCCTACATCGTGCACATCGAGGCCCAGGTAGTGAGAGGTGCCGTGCATAAAGTATTTCTTATACAGGGGCGCGGCGGGGTCTTGGTTCTTCACGTCGTTGGCGTTGAGCAGGTCCAGCTTAATCAGCTCCTGCTCCATGCGGCGCCCCACGGCGGCGTGGTACTCCTCAATGTTGTTGCCAGCCACTAGCTGCGAGGTGGCAAACTTCATCACGCTCAACACAGCCTCGTACACATCGCGCTGGCGCTTGGTGAACTTGCCATTCACCGGGATGGAGCGCGACAAATCGGCGGCGTAGTTGGCGTATTCGGCCCCAAAGTCCATCAGCAGCACATCGCCATCTTTGCACTCACGCTCGTTGCTGACGTAGTGCAGGATGCAGGCATTTTCGCCCGAGGCAATAATGCTGCTGTAGGCCGGCCCGCGCGAGCCATTGCGCAGGAACTCGTGAAAGATTTCAGCCTCAATCTCGTATTCCATCACGCCCGGCTTCACAAAGCCCAGTAGGCGGCGAAACGCTTTATCGGTGATGTCGGCAGCCTGGCGCATCAGCCGGACTTCCTCATCGCTTTTAATAGCGCGCAGCCGGTGCATGAGTGGAGCCACGCGACGGTACTGATGCAGGGGGTAGGCTTCGCGCAGCCACTTGCCAAAGCGAGCATCGCGAGTTTCCACCTCCACCACAGCCCGAATGTGCTCGTTGGTGTTTAAATACACATTTTCAGCCTCATTCATCAAGGCCGGCAGCACCGATTTAAACGAGTCGAGCCACATGATGGTGGGCACTCCCGACTGTTGGCGGGCCTGGTCTTTGGTGAGCTTGTAGCCTTCCCACACCAAAATATGCTCGCTGGTTTCGCGCAGGAACAGAATTTCGCGGTACTGCGGCAACTTGGCATCGGGGAAGATTACCAGGATGCTTTCCTCCTGATCGACGCCGGACAGGTAGAACAAATCGTTGTTTTGCCGAAACGCCATGGTGCCGTCGGCATTGGTGGGCATGATGTCGTTGGCATTGAAAATAGCCAGCGACGCCGGGGGTAATAAGACCTTGAAATGGCGGCGGTTTTCGATGAATAACTGTGGGTCGATGGGGCCGTAGCGCATGGAAAAGACAGGATAGAAGATGAGGACGACGCCAAAATAGCGCCGCAGCAAGTTAACAGATTGAGCCGGCGATTGTCCCGAAAAGCTATTCCCTACCCCACCAGCAAGCGCTACGCCGCAGCCATCAGTTGGGCATTGCTGAGGTGCATAAGGCAGGGCGGGTGGGGTAGCAGTGCTAGGTATTCATCGGCGCGGTGCTGCCAAATGGAAGTAGGAGAGCATGCGCGTGAGGCTTGCAAGCGGGGCACGCCAGCGCTTGCAACCCCTAATAGGGTAGCAGAAGAAGTAAGCAGGTTGTAGTAGGCAGCAAATGGCCCGTGCCGCCGCCGGAGCCACCGACTAAAACGCCCACTTCTCCTTCCCACATAGACTTAGGCAGAGAATGCACAACAGCAGATGCACCAACCGGCAACAGCAGTAGCACCAGTGACGCTACCTCGGCTTTTGTAACGAAATGCAGATGAGTAGAGGGAGTGAAATTGGTGCAAGGAGAGCATAAAACCGGCACGCATCAACATGTTGCCCAGCTAGTTTGGAAGCCGAACAGGAATACGCATAGCCTATTGATGTTACGGGTTATAAGGGAAGGAATAAAATTTGGCCGTCATTTTGCACTATACCAATAAAGTTGCTTTTCTATACAGTTGGCTTTTTCCGATACAGCAATGCTCCCTAACCGCTCTACCCTACTTATTCAAACTGGCTCGTTGGCTGATGTTATTCTGCTCACAGCTCTAATCGAATACCTTCGTCTGATAGAACCAACCAGTATTTTAGATGTGTTGATTCAGCAAGAACACACTAGTGTGTTACAAAATCATCCTTTTATAAATCAGATACTTACAGTAGAAAAATCACAGATTAAACTACCCGTTGCCCATCAGCTACTGCGGCAGATCAGGGCGGTTAACTACCACCGGGTCATTAATTTACAGCACTCTACAGCCACAGGCTTGCTAACCGCTTTTTCTGGCGCCGAGGAAAGAATTGGATTTACTAAAAATCCGTTATCTACGGGCTTCACGCGGGCCGTTCCGTATTTCATTGCAACTGATACGCACGAGGTGGCGCGCAACCTGCAACTGCTGGCTCCACCCGCCTACACGCCCCTTACGCTGCCACGCCTCTACCCTACCCTCGCCGATGTGGAGGCAGCCATGCCCTATACGCTGGCGGGTAACTACTTGTGCCTGGCACCCGGCGCCGACCAGCGCACCCGGCAGTTGCCCACCGAGCAATGGCTGAAGCTGCTGGCCGCCCTACCCTCCTGCTACCCAGTATACTTGGTAGGTACTACCGCCGACGCCGCCTTGTGCGCGGAGCTAGCCGCACGTAGCCACCGTTCGGGAGTTGTTAATCTGGCTGGGCGGTTATCGGTGCTGGCTACGGCGGTGCTGCTACGCGGGGCCGTACTCAACTACGTGCTCGATTCGGCCATGCTGCACCTGTGCTCGGCGGTGGCGGCGCCTACCTGCGCGGTGTACTGCTCTACGGCACCCACCTTCGGCTTCGGGCCGCTCAGCCCACAGGCCTGGGTAGTAGAATCGGCAGCAGACCTGGAGTGCCGCTCCTGCGACGTGACGGGGTATGCCCAATGCCCGCTCACGCATTTTCTGTGCGGCCGGGGCATCGGCACAGCTCAGCTGTTGGCCCCACTGGCCGAGGCAGAACGGCTGCAGCGTATGGTCGCGCCCCAGGAAGTGGTATATCGCGAGCTGATGCGGGCCTAAGGCAGCGGCGTATTTCGTTGGCTTTTGTTGCTCTTTTTGTACGTTGCCCTCATGCAGCACGTACCTTTGCAACTACGCACCGGGCTTGGCTGTTATAGTAGCCCGGCCGGCCCCTACCCCGGCCCGCCGGGGTTTTTGCCTTTCTACTTTTCTGCTTTTCCCGACGAATGCTCGACTACGATTTGCTCGAACTGCCCAACGGCATTCGGGTACTCCATAAACAGGTACCTCACACTAAAATCGCGCACTGCGGCTTTCTGCTTGATATTGGCTCGCGCGATGAGCGCCCCGAGCAGCAGGGCTTAGCGCACTTCTGGGAGCACATGGCCTTCAAAGGCACTGAGCGCCGCAAGAGCTTCCACATTCTCAACCGCCTTGAAACCGTTGGCGGCGAGCTGAATGCCTACACCACCAAGGAAAAAATCTGCTTCTACGCCTCGCTGCTCAGCACGCATTTCGAGCGGGCCTTCGAGCTGCTGACTGACCTCACCTTCCACTCAGTATTCCCTGAGAAAGAAATCGAGAAGGAGCGCGGCGTGATCTTGGAAGAAATGTCGATGTACCTCGACGCGCCCGACGACGCTATTATTGATGATTTTGACGAGGTAATTTTTGGGCAGCACGCCCTAGGGCACAACATCCTAGGCACACGCCAGAGCGTGAGCAGCTTTCAGCAGGCCGATTTCCGGCAGTTCCTGAGCGAAAATGTGCGCACCGACCGGCTGGTGTTCAGTTCCGTGAGTAACCTGCCATTTAAGGAGGTGAAGCGCCTGGCCGAGAAATACCTGGCGCCCCTACCTGCCCAACTGGGCGACCGGCCCCGCACCAGCTTTGCTGGCTACCAGCGCCGCGAGCTGCTGGAGCGTAAGCCTATCACGCAGGCGCACTGCCTCATCGGTGGCCCGGCCTATGCTATTGATGATGACCGCCGGATTCCGTTTTTCCTGCTCAACAACGTGCTGGGCGGTCCCGGCATGAACTCACGTCTGAATCTGGGTGTGCGCGAGAAATTCGGCTTGGTCTACGCCATCGACTCCACCTACTCGCCTTACACCGATACGGGCATGTTCGGTATCTACTTCGGCACTGAGAAAAAGCAGGTAAACCGTACTATTGGCTTGGTGCAAAAGGAGTTGAAAAGGCTGCGTGAAAAGCCCCTTGGTGGCTTGCAGCTACACACTGCCAAAGAGCAGCTCATGGGCCAATTGGCCATGGCCGAAGAAAGCAACGGCGGCCTGATGCAGCTCCTCGCCAAGAGTACGCTGGACCTGAACCGCGTGGAGCCCATCACCGAAATCTTTGATCGGGTGCGCACTATCACCGCTACGGAATTGCTGGATATGGCCAATGACGTGCTGCGAGAGGATAACTTGAGCGTGTTGCAGTACGTGCCTGAGTAAGGTGAGTGGTGAGTAATCTTACGGCTGTCATCCTGAGCTTGCGAAGGACCTTATCATGGCAGGACGTCTATCGTTCTAGCGTGATAAGGTCCTTCGCAAGCTCAGGATGACAGCCGTTTTAAAACAGCCACCTTTTTACCCCTTTACCAACTTATTAGCATGCCTATTTTCGGCCACATTGCTTCCTACCGGCCGGGCGACTTATTTGAGAACCGCTTAGCATTGTCGCTGGTAGGAATGCACCGGCCACGGCGGGCGGGCGTAAGCGGCACGCAGGCCGAAGGTGCCGACTCGATTGTGCTGGCTGGCGCGTACGAGGATGATGAGTTTGCGGAGGAGGAAATCATCTATTCCGGCAGCGGCGGACGCGACCTACGCACTGGTCGACAGGTGACCAACCAGGAAATGACAGGGCGTAACCTAGCCCTGCGTCGCAGCCAAGAAACCGGCCGGCCCGTACGGGTGCTACATAAGGTGAGGCACGAGGGTAGGGAGATGTTTCGCTACGAGGGATTATTCCGCGTCACAAAGCATTATTTCGCCCAAGGCAAAGCCGGCTTTCAGGTGTTGAAATTTCATCTGGTCCCCTTCCCTACCTGATTGCGTGTTACTTTGCGGGCTTACTGTGCCTTGCTGTCTTACCCTTCCTCCGTATGCCGTTCACCCTTGCTCACCCGGCCATTGTAGTGCCGTTGCTGTACAAAGGCCGCCGCTGGCTGTCAGCTACGGGCCTGATTCTAGGCAGCATGTCGCCCGATTTTGAGTATTTCCTGCGGCTGCGGCCGGGCGGCGGCTTCGGGCATTCTACGGTAGGTATTTTTGTGCTTGACTTGCCCTTAGCATTGGTGCTCACGGGCTTGTTTCATGGGCTGGTGAAACGGCCGCTGGTGCGCAGTATGCCGGTGTTTCTGCGGCGCCGGTTTGGGCGCTTTGCTGCCCAGCGTTGGCCCCTTAGCAACCTGTGGAGCCCGCGCCTGCTGCTGGCTATTATCATTGGCGCTGGGTCGCACTTGGTGTGGGATGGTGTGACGCACACGCGGGGCCGCATTGCCCACCAACTTCCCTTTCTGATTGATACCGTGCACAACCGGCCGCTGTTTGTGTGGCTGCAATACGGCTCGTCGCTAGTAGGCGTGCTGATAGTGCTGTGGTTTGTGTGGCAGTTGCCGGTTACGCGACGTCCGCCGCGTGTGTCTACACGCCAGCAAGCTATTTTCTGGCTATTGACTGCGGCGCTGTTTAGCATATTTGTGCTGATTTTTGCCTGGTACAGCCACCATCACTACGGCATGGATTTCATCATTTCGGGGCTGGTGGGAAGCATCAGCGCGAGTGTGCTGGCCGTGGTGCTTACTTCGGCCTTCGTACAGCTACTCCGCAACGACTGGCCCGCCGAGCAAACCGCCTACCCTTCTTCATGACCGACGAAACTGACCTCTACGCCGAAGCCCACACCTCCCCCGAAACGCCTTTGCTAGCTCGCCTCAACCGCGAAACACACGTGCAGGTGCTGGCTCCCCGGATGTTGTCGGGCCACTTGCAGGGCAGGTTGCTGAGTATGCTCAGCCACATGATCCGGCCGCGGCGGGTGCTGGAGCTGGGCACGTTTACGGGCTACTCGGCCCTGTGCCTAGCCGAGGGCCTACCCGCCGACGGCGAGCTGCACACCGTGGAGCAAAACCCCGAGCTGGAAACCCGCATTCGGCGCTACGTGGCCGAGGCCGGCCTCAGCAACCAAGTACACCTGCACATCGGGAAAGCTCTGGAAATACTCCCTACCCTACCCGGCGAGTGGGATATGGTGTTTATCGACGCCGATAAAATCAATAACGACGCCTACTACGAGCTGGTACTGCCGCAGGTGCGGCCAGGTGGTTTCATCCTGATCGACAACGTATTCTGGAGCGGCAAGGTCCTATCCTCCTACCCCATCAAGGCCGGCGACAAAGACGCCTGGGCCGTACGTGCCTTCAACGATAAGGTGCAGCAGGACGAGCGGGTGGAAAACGTGTTCCTACCCTTGCGCGACGGGCTCCTGCTAGTGCGCAAGCGGTAGTTTATGGACGTAAAAGCAGGTCGAAACCTGAGGTCAGCTCTAGCCATGAAAGTTAGTTCTGACTATCACTGATTTCAGAGCATTCCAGGCCTTTTATTACGCTTTATTTTGCACTTGTCGCTGGACACGTACTTTGAAAAATAGAGGACTTATAGCTGTCAGGCCCATGAAAGCAATACGATAGTGAAATATGCCGATATGCTGGTAACGTAGCAACATCTTTGTGTTAAAGAGCAAAGAGCGCTGTGCATAATGTCGATATTTTTCAAAGTCGTTGTCTTGCAAGGCCAGTTGAGTTAGCTTGTAGTGAAACCACTTTAGAACGGGTATTATCTCTTTACTGTACCGATGTTTAAAATGTTCATTTATAGCACAATACAATTCTATCATACGCTCCCAGTAGCGATATCCGTGTAGCAAGTTAGTGGCGCCCCCATCGTGCCGACGGTATACAGCCATAATACCTGGTACTAGTTTCAGCGAGCCAAAAGAAGCTAGTAGAATATAAAAGGGTGTGTCGCCTACCACCGCGTTGCGCAGCCACTCGGGATACTCGGTGAAGAGGTGGTTGCGAAATACAACGGAAGCAGTAGGGATAAGCCACTTTCCAATGAGGTCCGGAATGGCGTAGTCGGCTTTGGTGTAGTCATGAAACAGCTCCATTTCCCGGTCTGGCTGCTGCTCAAACTTCATCCAGCAGTTGTGAAAGCACAGCACGTAGGCCGGATTTGCCTCCAGGAAGTCTACCTGCTGCTGGAGCTTGGTGGGGTCGGTCCAGTAGTCATCGCCTTCACAGAACGCAATGTATTTGCCGGTGCAGGCTTCACGGGCCAGCCGGGCGTTGGCCTGCGCACCTACGTTTTGCGCGTGCAGCAGCAACTTGATGGTATCAGGGTAGCGCGCCTGAAACTCCTGGCAAATCTGGCGGGTGTTGTCGGTGCTGCAATCTTCCCCAATTACCACTTCAAAAGGAAAAGACGTCTTCTGGGCCATAATCCCATCCAGGCACTCTCGCAGAAAGCGCCCGTGGTTGTAGGTGATGACCCGCACGCTTACCAGCGGCACCTCACTGTGCATTGCGCAGCATTTTAGCTGGGTTACCGGCCCAGATTTCCAGCTCGCCTACATCCTTCAGCAGCACACTGCCCATGGCCAGGGTAGAGTAATTGCCGATGGTCAGAAACTCCCGTACCGTGGCGTTCATGCTGATGTGCACGCCTTCGCCTACTTGCAAGTTGGAGCCCGAGCAAGAGCCGGCCGCCACAAACGTGTGGGCGCCAATGGTGCAATTGTGACTGACAATGGCCCCAATCATCACGCGGGTGCACTTGCCCAGCTTTACGCTGGTCGAGATAATGGCGTGGGGCATCACCACGCACCCAGGCCCCAGCTCCACGTTGGCGGCAATGTAAGCCGTTGGGTGCACGAAGGTAGCCAGCCGGTCGTCCGGTATGTTCAGCGACTCGAACAGCGCAATCCGCTCCCGCTGCCCATCTATCTTGTAAATGGTGTTCAGGAAGTAGTAGCCTTCTTCCAGCAGACGCGGAATGTCCTGAAGCCCGCCCTTCACGGGGTAGCCTTCTATTTCTTCGCAACCGTCCCGGTCGTTTACGTAGCCGCAAAACTGGTATTCCTGGCTACCCCGCTGGGCCGCATCCAATATGGCATTGCCAATAACGGAGGCATTACCCTGCCCGCCTAGTATTAGTACGTTTTTCATAGGAGTTCGTAGTCTTGTATAAAGGCTGTAACTGTCTCTTTCTCGTTGTACATCAGCACATCCAGGATGGAAAGCCAGGGCACAAATCCGTTGTCTGGCACGGGTTGCGCGTACCGGATAGGTAGGGATTTCACGAAGTGCAGCGCAATGCCGTGCTCAGCAAAGAACTCTTTGGTGTAGAGCGCCTCGCCGCCGATGGGGTTCAGGTACTGGTCGCCGCCCTCTTGCTGCACGATATCCACCAGCCGGGCACCTTTGCTGAGGTGGGTGTTGTGGTAGGGCTGCTGCGAGCTGGTGACAATCGGCGTATCAATGCCAAGGTAGGCGCACACAGCCCGGATGCTGTGGGTAGCTACCTCCGCAATGGTAGCGGGGCCGCTACCCTCCAATACGTGTTGCACCAACGGGTATACCTGTTCGAAAAAAGGCGCTTTCCGATAGGCCGTTTCCATGGTCAGGCGCACTTTGCGCACCTCTTTGCTTGCCCAGTCTACCTCTACCTCATTAATGAGCTTGTTTTGGCTGGCATTCAGGCAGGGCAACGTAAATAGATGCTCGGCTCCGTGTAGCAGAATGCGGTTGCGGTTGATCCACCCTTTTTTGATGTAGTGCACGTCGTCGTACACCACGAATAAGTCGGCCGCGGCCAGCAGCTGGAAGTACCCGATGTAGGGGAATAAATACGGCTGCATGATGGCGACTTTCATAGGCTAGACTAATTTGGGCTGGGTAGGTAAGCGGGCGGCTTCTCGCTGTGAAGCGAAGCAGCCGTCAACCGGCCATCCGCATGGTGAGGTACTTCTCCCTGGAGAAATCGTATAGGTAGCGCAGGTTTTTCCGGTTGAAGATGGCCGACAGTGTGAGGTAAATGGCCCCGCCCACTACGACCCACATCAGCAAGGTCCACCAAGTGAAAACCTGTAGCTGCTCACTACCCCACAGCAGGGCCATGCCCATAGCAAGCGATGTGCAGAAACTAGGCAGCAAGTCGCGCAACTGGTGCACAAAACCGTAGGCAATCAGCTGTTTGGAGTAATGGGTATTGATGATCAGGGCCACGAATGACAAGGCAATTTGCCCGTAGATCAGGCCCATCACGCCCCACCGATAGGTGAGTAGCAGGAACACCACCGTCAATGCTTTCTTGATTATCTCGAGAACGAGAAATAAATCAGACCGTTTTTTGAGCGTCAGGATATTCAGGTTCAGGGCATGAATGGGGTAGAGCAGGCCCACAAACGCAAGGCCTTGCAGCAAGGGAATAGCGCTGGCCCATTTGTCCGTAAACAGCACCAGTATCACGCTCTTGCTCAGGCCCATCAGGCCCATCAGAATCGGGAAGTAGGCAAACGACACCAGCTGCATGAGGCGCTTGTAGGCTTGCGTCAACCGGGGCGGATCGTCCTGCAACTCAATCAGAACGGGGTAGGAAACCCGGCCGGTGACCTGCGAAACCAGAGTCTGCGGAATGTCTTTCAGGTTCACAGCGCGGTTATAGAACCCCAGCGCAGAGGCCGAATAGAACTTGCCAATCAGCAGCGGGTAGATGTTGCGAAAGCCCGTATCGAGCAGGCTGGAAAGCAGCATTTTGGAGCCGAACCCAAAGAAATCCTTGAACGAAGCCGTAGAGAAATTGAACGACGGAAACCACGCTCGCGCCGCCCAATACAGCACATTCGTAATGAGCGCGTTGAGCAGTTGCCGCATCACCAGCGCCCAGTAGCTCCACCCACGATAGGCTAAATACAACCCAATACCGCCGGAGAGAATATTACTGACCAGCGACCGGAGGCTGATGGTACGAAAATCCAGCAGCTTCGTCAGCCGAATGTTCTGCACGATATTCAACGAGTTCAACATCAAGCTGATGCCCAGCACCCGGATAATGTCCGTGAGCAACGGCTGCTTGTAAAACTGCGCCACCAGCGGCGCGCAGGCAAACACAATGGCGTAGGCAGCAACAGACAAGCCCAGATTGCTCCAGAACACGGTGTCGTAATCTTCGGGAGTAGCGTCTTTTTTCCGAAGCAGCGCGCTCCCCAGGCCCGCATCCGTAAACGGCTGCAACAGGGCAATGAAAACCGCTACCATGGCTATCAGGCCAAACTCGCTGGGACCCAGAATCCGGGCAAGGAAAACGGAAATCAGAAAATCACTGATCAGGCTGCCGAATCGTTCCCCCGTGAGCCATACCATGCTGACGGCCGCGCGGTCTTTTAAGGTTTTTTCCTTCATAGATCCACGGCAAGTACGCAACAAATCAGGCAAGGCGCCGGGGCGGTTGGCCTAACTAACCGCTGCCGTTTTGAGTAGCCCCCCCTCAATACCGTTCGGCGCGAAGAATAGCCCGACAAATCATTTTCACTTCCTCCACCGATAGCTCGTGATACAGCGGGAGGCACAATACGCGGGAAGCAATATCGGAAGATACCTGCATCTCCTGGCCAGGCCGCACGTAGCTCAGCTTTTCCAGGGAGGGGTAGAAATACCGCCGGGGGTAGACGTACACGCCGTGCATGGCATCAATCATTCGCAACAAAACCGCCTCACTTTCAAACACAACCGGGTAGTAGGCGTAGTTGAAGCCGGCATTGGGGTGCAGGAAAGGCTTGCCTACCTGCAAAGACTTCAGCATGCGGTGGTAGACCTCGGTCAGTTCATGCCGCCGATCCAGGATTTGCTGCACGTACTTGAGGTTGCACAAACCCATGGCGGCGTGAAACTCGCTGTTCTTGCCGTTGATGCCTACCCCCTGGAACGTTTCGGGACCATGGAAGCCGAAGTTGCGCATGTGCGCAATTTTGTTGGCCAAGCCCGCGTCGTGCGTGATGAGCGCGCCACCTTCAATGGTGTGGAATAATTTGGTGGAGTGAAAGCTCAAGGTGCTGATGTCGCCTTGATGCAGCACAGAGCGCCCCTGATACTGGGTGCCAAACGCGTGGGCTGCATCGTAAATCACGCGCAGCTTGTGCTTGGCGGCTATTGAGCCTATTTCCTTCGCAGCACACGGATTGCCAAACACGTGCGTAGCCAGAATGGCCGTGGTTTGGGGCGTAATAGCGGCCTCAATCAGCGCTGGATCAATATTATACGTGGCGGGGTCGATGTCGACAAAGACCGGGGTACACCCCTCCCACACAATGCTGCTGGTGGTGGCAACGAAAGAAAACGGGGTGGTAATAACTTCCCCCTGCAGATCTAACGCTTTAATAGCCAGCTGCAAAGCAATGGTGCCATTGGTCACGTAGAACAAGTGTGGCACGCCAAAATAGTTTTTTAGCGTAAGTTCCAGCTCATTGACTAACGGACCATTGTTAGTCAGCCATTTTCTCGACCAAATTCCCTGCAGGTAGTGGTCGTATTCCTCTTGAGGCGGCAGAAAAGGCTTTGTAACATTTATCATGTAGGAGTTTTTTCAACCAGCAGGCAAAACAGGAATTCTTCTATTCGAAGATGCTTATGCCTGTTCTATGCTGGTGCAACGCTGGATTCGTTCAAATGCCAACGCTGGTGAATTAATGTAATAATTATATTTTTTATAACCATTATTATACAAATATAACACAGTAGAGACTATAACGACTTTACTACACAGAAGTTGGCCCCTTTCTGCAAGACAGTACTAGACCGAAAAGGCCCTCTTCTAATTCAGACTGGCAGACAATCTCATTAAGCAAATACCCCTGCTTACCAACGTTTTAGAAAAATGATTTTTTTGAAACAGGTGGTTGCTGAGTCCCTTTATGCTATTCTCAAGCAAGCTTGTTCGTGCAGCACAAGCGCATCAGGCATCTATACTGATTGGCAAGGGTAGCTTACTCCGTTGCCAGCCGCACTACCGTCGCCAGCACGGCATCTACGGCGAGGGCCAACCGGCGCAAATCCAGTCGGTCGAGCGTATCGGCGGCTTCGTGGTACTGCTTGTTGCGGTAAAAGGCCGTGTCCGTCAGTAGCACGGCGGGGTAGTCGAAATGCCAATAGTTGAGGTGGTCGGAGAAGTCGATGCCCGGCAGCCAGGCGGGGGCTTTGAACCGCTTGACGGGTAGGGCGGCGGTTTTCTTGTACAGGCGGGCAAACCGCCGGCCAAAGCGGCCGTTACCAAATTTCTGCGCCACTGTTACGTAGTTGCCGCGGCTGCCATAGAGCCAGCGCAAAGGCTTGAAAGGGTAGTCCTGCGAGTTTTTGCGGTCGTCGTAATAGCCCAGCATTTCTAGCGCTATCATACCACGCACTGGCACACCGGCCTCGTGCAGGCTGCGAGCATGCACATAGCTACCCATTTGCGGCGTCCGAAAAAACGGCGGTTCTTCTAATGTATAGGCCACCAGATCGACCCGGCACGTGAGTGGCTGGTGGCCAAGCAAGCGGGCCAGCTCCAATAGCGCAGCCACACCTGTCCCGTTGTCGTCGGCACCGGGCTGCTCGCCGCACACATCGTAGTGGGCACCAATAACGAGTCGTGGCCCATCAACTGGCCCAAAGCTGCTCAGAATATTCTGGTACATGCGGCCTTGTACCTGGTAGGACTGTTCTGTAGGGTGTGCCCCAGCGGCGGCCAGTTCCGCTTTGATATAATCGGCGGCTTGGTTCAGGCTGGCTTCGTGAAGGTAGTTGCGGGGTTGCGGCGTGGTAGTCAGGGCTACGAGGTGGCGGCGCAACTGCGCTGTATCGGCAGCGGGTAGCTGTGCTGCCATACCGTTTGTGCAGAACAGTGTACTAACTAACAATGCGCCAACGAATAGCAAGCGAATAGGGCAGTGAAACATATCCGACAAGCTAAGGAGCCGTTGTGGTTTCTACAACTCTACGCTCAGCCCTACCCTACTTACACTGCATGTGAAACCCTAGGGGAAAACGTGAAGCTGAATACACGAGCAAGGCGCGCGCTACAACAACCGGCGCAGTGGTAGCCTTGCCTGCAACCTCCGGCACACTCCAGGGTCTGCTTCAGCACCACCAGCAGAATATTTCGTCGGCCTCTTTTGCCAGTTAGTAGATATTCCTGGGCGAACCGCAGAGTTCCAGCAGAGTACAGGCCAAAAGCTTAAACCCGCCCCCTCTACCTTCGTCCAATAAGCCGCTACCTACTCTATATGCAACGACTTTTTCTCTTCGTTATCTTATTGCTGCTCAGCGGCTCCACCTTGGCCCAGACCACCTTGCCAGTAACCGGCCGAGTGGAAGATGCCGCCGACAAATCGCCGCTGATTGGGGCCAACGTGGTGCTGATTCAGGTGCCCGACTCGGTGCGGCGCGGCGCGGCCGTAGATACGGAAGGCAACTTCAGCATAGCCGATGTGCCTGCCGGGCGCTACATTTTGGCCGTGTCGTTTCTGGGCTATCAGACCATCCGGCGGCAGGTGCAGCTTACGCAAACAAACCGGACGCTGGGCACGCTACCCTTACAGGCCGGCGGCATTACACTGAAAGGGGTGGAAGTGGTAGGCAAAACACCCGCCGCCGTGCAAAAAGGCGACACGGCCCAGTACAATGCCAACGCCTTCAAGACCAACCCCGACGCCGACGCCCGCGACCTAGTGACCAAAATGCCCGGCATTACGGTGCAAGATGGCAAGGTGAACGCGCAGGGCGAGCAGGTGCAGAAGATTTTGGTGGACGGCAAGGAGTTTTTCGGTACCGACCCCGACGCGGCCATGAAAAATATTCCGGCTGAGATTATTGATAAGATTGAAGTGTTTGACCGCCAGAGTGAGCAGTCGCAGTTTTCGGGCTTCAACGACGGCAACACGCAGAAAACCATCAATATCGTAACCAAGCCGCAGTACCGAAAGGGGCAGTTTGGACGCCTAGTGCTGGGGGCCGGACCGGAGCGCTACCAGGCCAGCGTGAGCGTGAACAGCTTCAATGGCGACCAGCGCATTTCGCTGGTGGCGCAGTCCAACAACATCAACATGCAAAACTTTGCCTCGGCCGATCTGGTAGGAGCCGGCGGTGGCGGCCGCGGCGGCCGCGGTGGTGGCGGGGGAAATTTTCTGGTGCCGCAAGGCGGGGGCATCTCCACGACTAATGCGGTGGGCCTCAACTACTCCGACCAATGGGGTAAGAAAACGCAGGTGACGGGCAGCTACTTTTTCAACCAGACCAACAACCGCATTACTAGCAGCACCGACCGCCAGTACGCTACCCAAAACCAACGCTACCTCGAAAACTCTTTCGTCAACAGCCGCAACATCAACCACCGCGCAAACTTGCGCCTGGAGCACAAGATCGACTCGGCCAATTCTATTCTGTTTATTCCGCGCCTGTCGTTTCAGCAGAACACCGGCAATAGTACGCTGGACGGCCAGACCCTGGTAGGCGACGTGCCGCGGGGCGTGGTATCGACGGATTATCGTTCGCGCCTCACCGGCATCAACTCATCCAACCAACTGCTGTATCGCCACCGCTTTACCAAAGCCGGTCGCACGATTTCGCTGGACCTCAACGCCAACTATAACAGCAAGGACGGCAACAGCAACCTCTACTCCCTCTCAGATACGACGGTGCTGGACCAGTATGCTACCCTCAACCAGCAAGGCTGGGAGCTAAACTCGGGCGTATCATACACAGAGCCGCTGAGCAAAAAGGACCTGTTGCAGTTCAACTACAACGTGGCCTACACACCCAACGACTCGGACAAGAAAACCTACGATTTATCGGAGACCGACAATGCTTACTCCGACATCAATGCAGGCCTGAGCAACGTTTTCACCAATACCTACCTCACGCAGGGGGTAGGCGCCAGCTACCGCCACCAGACTGAAACGCTGCAAGCCTCGGCGGGCGTAACGGCCCAGAAGGCCGACCTCGACAGCGACCAGAAGTTTCCGGCCGGGACGGGCATCAACCGCACGTTCTATAATATTCTGCCTAACGCGCAGGTGCGGTATCGCTTCTCGCGGGAGAAAAACCTACGCCTGAACTACAACGGCCGCACGTCGGCGCCTGGCATTGGGCAGCTACAGGAGGTAGTAAATAACGCCAATCCGCTCCAGCTGACCACCGGTAACCCCAACCTGCGCCAACAATACCAGCACGTATTGGCGCTACGCTACTCAGCCTCGAAGCCCGAAAAATCGACCTCCTTTTTTGCTGGCATATTTGGCACCATTACCGACGATTACATCACCAACAGCACCTTCGTAACGCCCCGCGACACGGTATTGACCATCAACGGCGGCGAGGTGGCCCTACCCTTGGGCGGGCAGCTCACGCGCCCTGTGAACCTGGGTCAGCAATTTTCGGTGCGGGCGTTCAGCAATTATGGTTTGCCGCTGAACTTCATCAAAACCAACCTGAACCTCAACGGCTCGGTGGGCTACTCGCGCACGCCGGGCATCAACAACGGGGTGTTGAACTATTCGAAGTCGCCGAACGTGGGACTGGGCATCACGCTGAGCAGCAATATCAGCACCACGCTCGATTTCACGGTTTCGACGGATGGCCGGCTGACGTATGCGCGCAACACCACCAACGTGCGCCTCAACACCAACTATTATGTGCAAAATAGCTCGGTGCGCCTGAGCTGGACGTTTGGGCCGGGCATCAACCTGCAAACCAATGTGACGCATCAGTACAACCAGGGGTTGTCGGCGGCCAGCCAGCAGTATTTGCTCTGGAATGCCAGCATCGGCAAGCGCATCCTACCCGGCCAGCGCGGCGAGATTAAGCTGTATGCCTTTGATATTCTGAAGCAAAACCAGAGCATTCAAAACAACATCACGGTGGCCTACAACGAGCGGGTGGTAACCAACAACCTGCAACAGTATTTCATGCTGATGTTTACCTACAACCTGCGCCGCGGCAACGTGAACATGCCTACTGAGGGCGGCCGCGAGGGTAGAGGTGATTTCCGCGGAGGTGGTCGTCCGTCGGGTGGCGGTAGTCGTCCTGCTGGTGGTCGGCCGCCCGGCGGTGGAGGCAGGCCATCGAACTAATAGCTGCGTGAAAAACGGTGGTCTGTATGACCACCGTTTTTTTTCGGGCCTGCTTGCTTCGATACAGGCACTACCATTGTCTGCATCCAACCCGGATTTTTTCGCCTATTTTGGGGTTGGATGGGCCGCCACCAGTCCGGCGCGCCCCTGTAGTAGCCCATGAAACGACTTTTTGCTTTGTTGCTGTGCCTGTTGCCCTTGCTGGTGGCGGCACAGTCGGGTAGCCCTTCGGTGCCCGCTACCCTACCCTTCGCCAACCTTACCCTGCGCCTCAGCAACGGCGGCCAGCGCGCCGTGCAGCAGAAAGTAGATGCGTTGCGCAGCCACCCCGCCTCGTTTCAAGCCCGCGTGCTGCTGGCCGATGCGTATTTTCCCATCATCGACCGGGTATTTCAGGAGGAAGGCGTGCCGCTGGATTTTCGCTACCTGGCGTTGCAGGAAAGCGGCTTGCAGGGCGATGCCCAGAGCATCCACGACGCGGTGGGCTACTGGCAGTTCAAGCGCGAAGCAGCCACGGACTTCGGCCTGTTGATGAACGACCAGGTAGACGAGCGCAAGCACATTGTCACGGCCTCGCACGCGGCAGCCAAGTACTTCAAACGCAGCCACAACGCTTTCCATAACTGGCTGGATGTGTTGCTGAGCTACAACCTAGGCATTGGAGGCACCAAGCCCTACACCCTACCCACCGACGCCGCGGCCACCGAGATGGAGGTGACGGAACGCTCGCACCCCTACATCATCACGTTTCTGGCGCATAAGATAGCCTTTGAGCAGGCCGTGGGGCTGAATGGCAACCCCGCGCTGGCGTTACAGGAGTTTCCGGCTGTTGCGGGTCAGCCGCTGGCTGCTATGGCCGCCAGCTTTCAGACTACGCCCGAGGAACTAGCCAAGCACAACCGCTGGCTGCTAGCCTCGGCCGTGCCGTCGGACAAAGTGTATACCGTGCTGGTGCCCATCACCGACCCTACCCAGCTGGCTACCCTGGCCGCCCAGCAGCCGATGGCCTCCACGGCCCCTCTTTCGGCCCAGCCTACCCCCGACCCGCGCCACCCTGGCTTTGTGCTCATCAACGGCCTGCGGGCTCTCATTGCCCTACCCAGCGAAACCAAGGAGACCCTGGCTCAGCGTGCCGATATGAAGCTGCGCCGCTTCATGCGTTATAATGACCTCTATGCATTTGATAACGTGGTGGCTGGCCAGCCCTACTTCGTGCAGAAAAAGCGCGATAAAGCGGCCGTGGAGTACCACGTAGCGCAGCCCAACGAGAGCATCACCACCATTTCGCAGCAATACGGCATACGGGTGCGTTCTATTCTGAGCAAAAACCGCATGGCCCGCAACGAGGAGTTGCGCCCTGGCCGTGTGCTGTGGCTCCAGCACACCCGCCCCCGCGACGTGCCCGTGGAGTACAAAACGGTACAGAACGAAGCGGCGCTGGCAGCTTTTGCCCGCCCAACGCGCGCTACCCTGGCCGCACCTGGTCCAGCCCCCGTGCCGTCTACCAAAACGTTCCCACCTTCTACCCAGCCCGCCGCTCCGGCCCCAGCACCAGCACCCGTAGTTGCGTCTGCTCCCGCCGACACGGCTGCTATGCTGAACGACGAAGTTGCTACCACTGGCGTAGCA
This sequence comes from Hymenobacter defluvii, assembly GCF_017589435.1. Lineage (NCBI taxonomy): Bacteria > Pseudomonadati > Bacteroidota > Cytophagia > Cytophagales > Hymenobacteraceae > Hymenobacter > Hymenobacter defluvii. Next base: position 29,453 of record NZ_JAGETX010000015.1, on the reverse strand, counting down.
GATACCGCGGCCATGCCCGCCGCAGCCAGCCCAGCCCCAGCAACTCCGGCAGCCCCGCGTAACGTATACCGGCCGGCTCCTACCCGCCCTGCCACTCCAGCGCCGGCAGCCAGCAACTCCCCTACCCCTGCTACGGCAACAGCTACTGAGGAGGCTCCCGCTGCGCCGGGCGCTGCCCCCTACCCCGTGATGGCAGCGCCCGTCACGCCCGCTGCCATTCCGCCGAACGGCCTACACACGGTACGCACCAAGGAAACGCTCTACGGTATTGCCCGCCTCTACCACATCAGCCCCCGCGACCTGGAAGCCTGGAACGGCCTACCCCTGAACCCATCTCTAAAAATCGGCCAGCAGCTTCGCGTGACGCCTCCGGAAGAAGCTGCTTCGCTTCAGCCTACGACCACGCCCGCAACAAAGCCGCAGGCTACACCTATTGTCCCTCCTACCCCCGCCAAAGCCCAGCCCGCCGCCCCTACCACAGTGCAGCACACGGTGCAGGCCGGCGAGTCGATGTATGGCATCTCGCGCAAGTACGGTGTCACCATCAAGCAAATTATGGAGTGGAACAACAAGCCTGATTTCAACGTGCGCCCCGGTGAGGTGCTGACCGTCACGCCAGCGAAGTAATTTGTCGGGTGGCAGCAAAAAAGCCGCTGTCATCCTGGGCACAGCGAAGGACCTTCTTACATCTGAACGACAGTCGTAACAACGACTTGTTTCTATGTGAGAAGGTCCTTCGCTGCGCTCAGGATGACAGCGGCTTTTTTGCTACTAGCTAACGAACAACTCAACTCCTACTCAGTAGCTATAGCTATGCCAACACTGGCTCCGGCACGCGGGCAATGCGCTGTGTCCTTGCTTTAAGCAGATCAATAATTTCTACATCTGACGCGTAGCGGCCATCCAGGTTCACAAAGTTGCGGGCCAGCAAGTCGTAGCGGCGCGTCATGAGGTAGGCGAAGATGTGCAGGAAGTGAATGCCATCGAACACCACCGACTCCTGGCGGGCGTACTCAGCCACGTTTTTGCGGAAGTGGTTGGGGTGCTCGGTCCAGTGTAGGGCGGGCTTGAGGTGGTGGCTGATGTGGTAGCCATCGTTCCAACACTTATGATTGTACTTGGTATTAATGCACGTTACACTATTGGTGTAGCAGTTGGCGGGGTCGTTGCCGTCGATAAACGCATGCTGGCTCCAGTTGCCCAGCATCATCACGATGCGCGCAACAATCAACGGCAGAATCAGCACAACAAACGTAGCTGGCAGGTTCAAGAAGGCCAGCACCACGCAGGCCAGAATGAAGGCCAGCTCCCCCTTGAAAGCACGCCATTTAAACTTGGTTTTGCCAGTGCGCGACAGATAACCAAACAGCTTCGGGAAGCCCAGGAGTAAGAAGTCGGCGAGGTAGTGCCCAAAGCTCAGCCACGAGTCGCGCTGGTAATACATGGTAGAACTTTCGTCGTCGGGCAGGTTGTTTTCGGGGTGGTGCATGCCCATGTGGTGGGTGTAATACGTTTCGGGCGTTTGTCCAAACAGTGGCCCAATCACCCACGGTATGTACTGATTCATCCACCCATACTTCTTCTTGAACAAGATTCGGTGGCTGGTACAATGCAGCATCAGCCCAAACGGACCTTTAAAGTAGAAAGTGGATAGCCCTAGATATACAACCAGCACCGACCACCATGCCCACCCCGGCAACGGCAGGAATAAGGCCACGGCCATAGGCAGCAGCGTCGCCGAGATTTCCAGTAAGAGGTAGAGAAACGGCAGGTCACGCTTGTCCTGGCAGAAGCGCAGCAGGAACGTATCGAGACGGGTAGGCGCAACGGGCTCGGTATACACCGGGTCGGTGAGGGTGGTAAGGACTTTCATGAGGGTAGGGTTGCTGCCTGCAGAAAGACGCAACCGTTAGGAGACGGAGAGAAGAATGCGCTGCATATCGAGAAAAATCCGGCAGGACCCGAAAAACAAAACATTATGTATGCTAAGGTAAACGCTTTTAAACTCAACGGGTTCAGCTTGCTCTTTTCGAACCGTGGAATAGAGTGATGGTATCGGCGTCATTCACCCCAGCTTTCCGTGAATTTCACGGTTTAGTTTACCAACGACTTCCGGCAATAGTACAGTAGCATGTAATACGCCTGCATGTGGTGTCTTATACAAAACCTCTTACCGCACAACCTTTCCTGTCCGCTGATTCGTGGGTAACTTTACTATCCGCTTCGCGCCCTAACGGCGCGACGCCCGTTGCTCATGCCCGTATTCTCGCACTTACACTGCCACACCCAATATTCCCTTCTCGACGGCCAAGCCAGCATCTCGGCCCTGATGAAAAAGGCCCAGGCCGACGGCATGCCCGCCGTAGCCCTCACCGACCACGGCAACATGTTTGGGGCGTTTAACTTCGTGGCCGAGGCGAATAAATACAACGTGAAGCCCATTGTGGGCTGCGAGTTTTACCTGGTAGAAGACCGCCACAAAAAGGCGTTCAGCCGCGAAAAAGGCGAGCGGGATATTCGCCGCCACCAACTGCTGCTAGCTAAGGACCAAGCCGGCTACCACAACCTGGCCAAGCTGTGCTCCATGAGCTACATCGAAGGTGTGTACTCCAAGTTCCCGCGCATCGATAAGGAGTTGCTGCTGCAATACCACGAGGGCCTGATTGCTACTTCTTGCTGCATTGGCGCGGAGTTGCCACAGGCTATTCTCTGGAAATCGGAGGTAGAAGCGGAAGAGATGCTGAAGTGGTGGCTGGATGTATTCGGCGATGACTATTACATCGAAATCCAGCGCCACGGCCTGATGAACATCGACAACACCGGCAAAAGCCAGGAAGATGTGAACCAGGTGCTGCTGCGGCTCGCGCACAAATACAATGTCAAGGTCATCTGTACCAACGATTCGCACTACGTGGAGCAGAACGACTTTGCGCCCCACGACCTCCTACTCTGCGTGAACACCGGCGAGGAACACAGCATTCCGGTCGGCGACTTCGAGACGAACTACTTCCGCTTGATTTCGGGCGACAACAAGGTGATTTACGACCACCTCGACACCATCCGCCCCATGGCGGCCAGTGACGATTCGGTGCGCCGGCAGCTCATGCGCATTGATGAGGAGCGACAGATGCCGCGCCCACGTGCCCGTTTCGGCTTCCCCAACGACCAGTTCTACTTCAAGAGCCAGGAGGAGATGAACCGGCTGTTTGCCGACGTGCCGGAAAGCGTAGACAACACCAACGAAATCGTGGACAAAATCACGCCGCCCAAGTTGCAGCGCGATATTCTCCTCCCCAACTTCCCCCTACCCCCCGAGCACCCTACGGCCGACGCGTTCCTGCGTCACCTCACCTACAAAGGTGCGTTTGAGGGCAACCGCCCCCGCTACTCGGAACGCACGCCCGAAATCGAGGAGCGCCTGGATTACGAGCTACGCATCATCGAAACGATGGGCTTTGCGGGCTACTTCTTGATTACCCAGGACTTTATCAACCACGGCCGGAGCATTGGCGTGGCGGTAGGTCCGGGCCGGGGCTCGGCGGCGGGCTCGGCGGTGGCCTACTGCATCGGCATCACCAACATCGATCCGATTAAGTACTCCCTGCTGTTCGAGCGTTTCCTGAACCCGGAGCGCGTGTCGATGCCCGATATTGATATTGACTTCGACGACGTGAACCGTCAGAAGGTCATCGACTACGTGGTAAACAAGTACGGCAAAACGCAGGTGGCGCAGATCATCACCTTTGGTACCATGGCCGCCAAGTCGTCTATCAAAGACGTAGCGCGGGCCATGGAGCTGCCCCTACCCCAGACCAACGACCTGACCAAGATGGTGCCCGAGCAGGTAGGCACTACCCTGGCCAAGGCCTTTGCCGAGGTGCAGGAGCTGGACATGATCCGCCGCGACGAAGCGCCGGACAACCTCAAAGGCCAGATTCTGCGCCTAGCCGAGCGCCTCGAAGGCTCGGTGCGCAACACCGGCATTCACGCCGCCGGCGTCATCATCGCCCCCGACGACATCACGAAGTACATTCCAGTATCGACTTCGAAGGACTCGGACCTGCTCGTGACGCAGTTCGACGGCAAGGTGATTGAGAGTGCCGGTATGCTGAAGATGGACTTTCTGGGCCTCAAAACCCTGACCATCATCGAGGATGCCATGCGCCTGATTGAGCAGAACCACGGCGTCAAAATCGACATCGACGACATTCCGATCGACGACCTGAAAACCTACGAGCTGTACCAGCGCGGCGACACCATCGGCACGTTCCAGTTTGAATCGGAAGGCATGCGCATGTACCTCAAAGACTTGCGCCCGACCAACATCGAGGACTTGATTGCGATGAACGCCCTGTACCGGCCCGGTCCCATGCAGTTCATCCCGAACTTCATCAACCGCAAGCACGGCAAGGAGCCGGTGGAGTACCCGCACGAGCTGTTGGAACCCATCCTGAACTACTCCCAGGGCATTATGGTGTACCAGGAGCAGATTATGCAGACGGCCCAGATTCTGGCCGGCTACTCGCTCGGCGGCGCCGACTTGCTGCGCCGTGCCATGGGTAAGAAGGACATGAAGAAGATGGCCATGGAGCGCGAGAAGTTCTGTGAGGGCGCCAAAAAGCTGCACGGCATTGTGGCGAAAAAAGCCAACGAGGTGTTCGACGTGATGGAGAAGTTTGCGGCCTACGGCTTTAACCGCTCCCACTCCGCTGCCTACTCGGTGGTGGCCTACCAGACCGGTTACCTCAAGGCCCACTACCCTGCCGAGTACATGGCTGCGGTGCTCACCAACAACATGGGCGACATCAAGAAGGTGACGTTCTTCATTGAGGAAGCCCGCAAGCAGGGCGTAGCCGTACTCGGCCCCGACGTGAACGAATCCATCATGAAGTTCAACGTGAACGAGAAGGGCCAGATTCGTTTCGGGATGGCTGCGGTGAAGGGCGCGGGCGAAGCCGCCGTGGAGGAAATCGTGCAAGAGCGCAAGCGCAAGGGCAAATACACCGATATTTTCGATTTCGCGAAGCGTGTGAACCTACGCGCCGTGAACAAAAAAACCTTTGAAAGCCTGGCTCTGTCGGGCGCGTTCGATTCGTTTGAACGCTACCACCGCCGCCAGTTCGTGGAGGCGCCCTCGGGTGACCAAAACCTCATCGACAAGGCCGTGAAGCTGGGCCAGCAGCACCAAGCCGATCAGGACTCAGCCCAACAGAGCCTGTTTGGCGGTGGCGCGTTTGGCGCGGTAGCCATGCCCCTACCCAAGGTAGCCGACATGGAGAAGTGGCCCGCCACCGAGCAGCTCCGCCGCGAGAAGGATGTAGTGGGTTTCTACCTCTCGGGCCACCCGCTCGATAACTACAAGATGGAAATCGACTCGTATTGCACCACCTCCCTCGACAAAATCGAGAACCACAAGAACAAGGACATCAACGTGGCGGGGCTGATTACGAACGTGGCCTACCGCACCACCCGCAATGGGCAGCCCTTCGCGGCCTTCACGCTGGAAGACTACGATTCGTCGCTGCAATTGGCGTTGTTTCGGGACGAGTACACGCGCTTTACGCACGTGATTAACCCGCGCAACTACCCCAACGAGCAGGTGCCGCCCATGTATATTCGGGCTAAAGTATCGTTGCGCTACGGCTCGGAGGACCAGTGGGAACTGAAGATACTGAACATGGAACCGCTGAGCGAGGTAGCCGAAAAGCTCAGCAAAGGTGTGCGCGTGCGCCTGGACCTGCGCACCGTCTCCGGCCCCATGATCGACAAGCTGGAAGCGGCCATTGAAGCCGCGCCCGGTCGCAAGCGTCTGGAAATTCAGTTTGCTGAGCCCCACGAGCACCTGGCAGTAGACATGTTCTCGCGGCGCTTTCAAATCGAGCCCAAAGCCTTTATCACCAAAATGCGGGAAATGGAATTGGAAGTTTGTCAGCTGATCTGATTCTTCTGCCTCCGTACTTTTTAGTGGCAGCCCAACGCATCTGGTAACCTCAGGTGGGTTGGGCTGTTACGTTGTATTCCCTCCATTCTTTGTTGTTATGAGATTTACTACGCGTAGGCGTGCGCTGGTCCTCCGGAAGCAGGTGAACGACTCGTTGCGTTTCAACCCATTCGTTTTCAGCCGTCTTTTCTTTCTGTGGGTGCTTATTGGTGTGGCCGGCGGCATTTTGGCAGGTGGCTATTGGATTGTGCTTGAGCACTTACTAGAGTTGCTTTCCGGCGTGCAGGGCTTACTGGTTATCCCGCTCATGATGGGCGCGGGACTTCTGGCGGGCCTCATCATCCACAAGCTGGGTGACCCCGGCGAAATGGATCTGATTGTCAACAACATTCGCTTCAAAGGCGGCCAGCTCGATCCGCACAACAACCCTTCTATGATATTCTCCTCGTTGCTTTGTATTGCCAGTGGCGGCAGTGCGGGCCCCGAGGCGCCATTGGTGCAAGTGGTAGGCTCTACCGGCACATGGCTGGCGCAGAAATTTCGCCTGCGGGGCGAAGACCTCCGCTCGCTTACCATTGCGGGCATGGCTGCTGCCTTCACCGCCTTGTTTGGTGCGCCGCTGGGTGGGAGCCTGTTTGCGCTCGAAATCCTGCACCACCGGCACGTGGTAGAATACTACCAAGCCCTGATTCCGGCCTTTGTAGCTAGTTGCTCCAGCTACGTCATTTTCGTGCTGATTACGCACACGGGCTTGGGTCCTACCTGGGTGTTCCCGCTCTACACGCCTTCCAGCATCAACGACTTCTTTTTCGCCATCCTCTACGCGCTGGCCGGTACGGCGGCTGGTTGGCTGTTTATCTTCACGGTTCGGCAATGTCGGAGAGGTTTCCGTAGGGTGCGCCTACCCATCTACTGGCAGTTGGCTGTGGGTGGCTTGCTGATCGGTATTATTGCCTACTTCGTGCCCCTATCGCGCTACTTTGGGCACGATCAGCTGACAGAACTTCTCCACACGTCGTTCTCGCTACACTTCTTAGTGGCCTTACTCGTAGCAAAAGTGTTAGCCATTGCTTTCACGGTTACGTCGGGTTGGCGCGGGGGCTTTATCATTCCCTTGTTCTTCGTAGGCGCGGTGGTAGGGCTGCTGATCAACTCACTATTTCCCGATCAGAACCTGCCCCTAATTCTGATTAGCTGCATGGCGGCCATTAACGCCTGTGTTACGCGCACACCCATTAGCACCACTATTTTGCTGGCTACCCTCACGGGCTTTCACAGCATCGTTCCGATTATGTTTGCTAGCCTAACCGGCTTTTTCCTAACCCCTAAAACACCGCTTATCAACGCGCAGTTAGGCATAGAAGAGCACGAGGAGTAGTGTGATAGGGCATCTTACTTGTGCTAAGGCGGTGCAGAAAGTCGTCAAGCTGTTAGCTCAGCCTGACGACTTTCTGCACCGCTTCGCCTACAAAACAGCCTCTTATTCTTTTCAAAAAATATTATTTTCAATTTTTATTGAAAATTCAAAATAAACATACACCTTTGGACCATGCAACTCGATGAAGCAAAAGGCAGGTTTATTGAAGGTTGGGGCACACTAGGCTCAGCCTGGGGTGTGAGTCGCACGATGGCGCAAGTACACGCCTTATTGCTTGTAGCCCCCGAGGCACTATCGGCTGATGATATTATGGAGCAGTTGCAGATTTCGCGGGGCAACGTGAATCTGAATGTGCGTGCGCTTATGGATTGGGGAATCGTGCGCAAAGAATTACGGCCTGGCGAACGGCGAGAGTTTTTCTCGGCCGAAAAAGATATTCATAAAGTAGCTACGCTGATTCTGAAAGAGCGGCGCAAGCGGGAACTGGAACCACTAATGCGAGTGCTGGGCGAAATCAGCCACGTGGATTCTTCCGCCGATTCTTCCCAAGAAGAACTCAACGCTTTCACAACGATGGTAGATAGCATTGAGAAGTTTGCAGGCTTTGCCGATCGGGCGGCTTCTACCCTCATCAAAGCCGATGAAAATTGGTTCCTAAGCAACTTTATGAAGCTTATGAGGCCGTAATACATGGCCTTTTTTTGCCTCTTATATTTCAATATTTATTGAAAATTCTATAATAAGAAATCAACTTTTTAACCGTTCAGTATGCAAGCTTCCACAATTGTCATTGCTGGTGGGAATGGTTTTCTCGGCCATTGCCTCCGGGAGTATTTCACGGCTCTAAACTACCGGATAGTTATCCTCAGTCGCTCCCCTAGCCGCGACCCAAACATTGTTACATGGGACGGCCGAACGCTTGGCGCGTGGGTGCAAGAATTGGAAGGAGCCGCTGCGTTAATAAACTTAGCTGGCCGGTCAGTTGATTGCCGATATACAGACGCCAACAAACGCACCATCTTGGCAAGCCGCTTGGAGAGCACCCGCATACTGGGCGAAGCAGTAGCCCAGTGCCAGCGCCCACCAGCCGTCTGGCTCAATTCTTCCACTGCTACCATCTACCAGCACACCCCCGGCGAGCAAACGGTAAACACGGAAGCGGCAGGCCAGATAGGCAGTAGTTTTTCGGAAGAGGTAGCCAAGGCCTGGGAAGAAGCGTTTTGGGCAGCCCCTACCCCAGCCACAAGGCGCGTGGCGCTGCGCACTGCCATTGTGCTGGGCCGCCAAGGAGGTGCGCTACCGGTGCTGGCACGGCTAGCGCGGTGGGGGCTTTGCTCGCCGCAGGGTAGTGGCCAGCAGTGGATTAGCTGGCTGCACAGCGAGGACTTTTGCCGGGCCGTCGAATTTTTCCTGCGTGCACCCGAAGCCACTGGCGTTTATAATCTATGCGCGCCGCATCCAGTGCGTAACCGCCCTTTCAACCAGTTGCTCTACCAGCATTTTCGGCCGATCGTGCGCCTTCCGCAGCCCGCGTGGCTACTAGAACTCGGCGCTTTCTTCCTGCGCACTGAAACCGAGCTTATCCTGAAAAGCCGCAAAGTGTACCCCCAACGCTTACTGGCCGCTGGCTTCACTTTTCGCTTCCCTACCTGCGAAGCGACCTTGGCTGATTTACTTTCCTGAGTTGCGCGCCTCACACAGACAACTCTTCTTTTTTCCAACCCGAGACGATACACTCGCCTCATGTTCTTCTTTGCTGTATGAACTACTATCTGCTGTTGTACGCTTTTTATTTGCCCGCCACCATTGCGCTTACGCTTTGGGTAGCCCAAACCCTGTTCCGGCACGGCCGCACGTTCTTGGTCGACATATTTGATGGCAACCAAGAACTGGCCGACTCTGTCAACAAGCTGCTCCTGATGGGGTTCTACCTCATCAATATTGGGTATGCTACCGTTACGCTTCGCACCACTGACCCTATTGCCAGCTACCAACAAACTGTGGAGGCGCTCAGCTTAAAGCTCGGCACTATCATTCTGATTTTAGGCGCAATGCACTTTTTCAATCTATACGTCTTCTATAAAATGCGGCACCGTACGCAAACCCCAGTTGCGTAGGCCTATCCCTCATAGCTACTTGTACGGGCAGGTAATGAGGCAGCTTACCAATACAAAGTAGTGCAACTGAACTTTCCGTCTACTCGCATGTTACACACACAATCTGCTACCTTGCAGGCCCAAGGCTCGTAAGAAGCATTTTACCTTGTACCATCAACCCCCTACTGTCATGGGACACAAAGCAATCGAGATTACCGATTCTAACTTCGACGAAATCATCAACTCCGATAAGCCGGTACTGGTCGACTTTTGGGCTGAGTGGTGCGGCCCTTGCCGCATGGTAGGCCCCGTAGTAGAAGAGCTGGCCGGCGAATATGAAGGCAAAGTAGTGGTAGGCAAAGTCGACGTAGACTCCAACCCTCAGACCTCCGCCAAATTCGGCATCCGCAGCATTCCTACTCTGCTCGTTTTCAAGAACGGTCAGATCGTAGATAAGCAAGTGGGCGCTGTGCCAAAGCACGTATTGGCTCAGAAGCTGGACGCGCAGGTAACTGTCGCCTAAGGCACCTTATTTTTGTTAGAGCAAAAGCCCCGTTCCTACACAGGAACAGGGCTTTTTGTATGTCTACAGCCGAGCCTAATGGCGGTTGTAGCTATAGTCGCGACGCTTGTCATACCGGTCGTTGTAGCGACGAGCGTCTTCGCGGCGGGCACGCTCGGCAGCTAAGCGGCGCTCTTGTTCACGGCGCGTGCGTTCCATAACCAGTTTGCGCTGGCGCTCTTGTTCTTGCTTGCGCTGGGCCAACTCGTAGCGCCTACGCGCTTCGGCTTCTTTGCGACGGGCTATTTCCGTACGACGGTCGTCGTGGTGGTTGGCTGTGGAAGCGGCTGCGAAGGAGTTGCTGGCCGCAAACAGGCTCAGGGCGAAGACAAACGAAAGCAGGGAAGTTTTCATGGGACAAAGTAGAGTAAAGAGTGAAACGTATGTCGGAAAGCTTTTACAATCAGGGATTTCCAGATATCAGCAGCGTTGCAACCATTGCTGTCTATGCTAAGACAAGCCTTGTGCCAGCGGCCTCAAACCCATTTCACCCTTGTTTTCTCAATTATCTCACCCACAATTGTTTAGCTTAAAACAGCCTTATTTCACGTCGATGGATTGGCATAATTCATGGATAGAATTGTATAAGCGAATAGTAAAGCCTACAGTTTATAGAGAGCTGACAAAGCTTAGCATGTGTAGATAGACCACGCTTAGCTTAAGCTGATTACCAATGGCATACTATTCGTAACTCATCTACACAGCTAGTGCACACGCAAAAAGCCCTAATGTGCCGGAAGTACGTTAGGGCTTTTTGTGTATGCGTTTAATTATTACAATAGCTGGATAGGGCGGTTCAACGACTCTTCTAGTGAAATTAGTGTTTCCGTCCGCTCGATACCTTCAATCAGTTGAATCTGGTCGTGTAGCACCTCGCGCAGGTGCTGCGTATCACGGCACACGAGGCGGGCAAAGATGCCATAGTTGCCAGTCGTGTAGTTCATACTCACAATTTCCGGAATCTTTTTCATCTCTTCCGCCACGCCATTATACATCGAGCTTTTAAGCAGGTAGATACCAATAAAGGCCGTTACGCCATAGCCAAGTTTCTCGTAGTCAATGCGTAGGGTAGCACCTTGTACAATTCCTAGCTCTTCTAATCGGGCCATACGCACGTGCACTGTACCCCCGGATACGTGCACCTTGCGAGCGATTTCAGTGTAGGGCATTTTAGCGTCTGCTATCAGTAACGCCAATATTTTGCGGTCGGTGTCATCAAGTTCGTAATTGCGAGCCATTTTTTAGCGGTGGGTTTAAGCGTTTAGCAAAATATATTGCCTTTTATTAAATTTAATGTAAATTTTTAAGCAAATGCCTGATAAAATTTTATAATAACGATTCAACTACTACATTTGTCATAATCAAACGCAAGCGGCGGATGATTACATCAGACATTGTAGAATGATGAAACTGGCAGACATGCCCGCCTCTCTCGCGGGTGGTGATTCGGGATAAACTGGTCCGGCGGCCGGCTAACTACACCGTGGAGGTTCGAATCCTTCTTCTACAGCTTTTTTGGGTGGATTTTGGGAAGTGGAAGAGTACCGGGACGTATCTGGGTGGGTACGTTCTTTATTAGGAGGCTGCATCTGGGTGGGTGCAGCCTTTCTTTTTGCCCTTTTCTGAGCACATAGCCATAGCTGTCTTACGGCCCCCTACCCTCCTCTGGATAAAGAGCGGCGCAAAGTTCAGGTATTTTCGGCAGGAAAACAGGCGTTTCATTACAATTATTGTACTCATCCGAAGAGGCTGCTTGGTAATCCCGCAAAATACTACCCACTAGCAAACGCTTACTCCTTGTAAATCAGAATTTGCGCGTCGCCGTTGACTTTGATATAGCCCCGGTACATGCCTTCCGAATTGAACGGCATGGCAATGTTGCCTTGGCGGTCTACGGCAATCAGACCACCATCGCCTCCCATTTTTCCTACCTTCTCGATGGTAGCTTGCGCGGCCTGCGCCAGAGGCACTTTCTGGTACTCCATGCGGGCGGCCACATCGCGGGCCACCGTAGCCCGGATGAAGAACTCGCCCCAACCCGTACACGATACGGCGCAGGCGTTATTGTCGGCGTAGGTGCCGGCCCCGATGAGGGGCGCATCGCCAATGCGGCCGTAGCGCTTGTTGGTCATGCCGCCGGTGCTGGTGGCGGCGGCCAGGTTGCCGTATTGGTCCACGGCCACGGCACCCACGGTACCATACTTCCTACCCTCCATAAAGATCTGGTCTTCATAAGGGACAGCGCTTTGCGGCTTACCGGGTTTCAATTTGGTTTTGGCTTTCTTGACGGGCGCTGCCTCTACTTTGGTAGGAGTATTGAGTTGATCGGGCGTACCGGCGCTTTTCTCGGCGGCCAAAGCTTTTTCGAGCTGTTGGTGGCGGGCCTCGGTGTAGAAATAGCTAGGGTCAACAATAGCGAGGCCTTTCTCTTTGGCAAATTGCTCGGCACCGCGGCCAGCCAGCATCACGTGCTCCGACTGGTCCATCACAGCCCGCGCCGCCGTGATGGGGCTGCGCACCACCGTAACACCCGCCACGGCGCCAGCCTTCAGTGTGTTGCCGTCCATGATGGCCGCGTCCATTTCGTTGCGGCCTTCGTGGGTGAACACCGCCCCCTTGCCAGCATTGAACAGCGGAGAATCTTCCATCACCTGAATGGTAGCCTGCACGGCGTCCAGCGAGGTACCGCCTTTTTTCAGCACAGCGTAGCCGGTTTGCAGTGCTTGGTTCAGCATGGTGCGGTAGGCCTGCTCCTTCTCTGGCGACATGTTAGCCCGCGTGATAGTGCCCGCGCCCCCATGAATAACCAGCGTGATGCGGTTTGGATCGGGGGCGGTGGTAGATTGCGCCCGACCGGCAACGGCACCCCATAGAAGCAGGAAAATCAACAAGCAATTTTTCATAAAGCAGCGCAGAAACCGGGGTTGCAATGAGCCGAAACAACGCAAAAGAGGAAAAAGCTGACGCTGTTTCCTCTTTTACTAGACAATAGACAGATATGGTACGGCGAAGGATGCCTCTAGCGCGCCGCCACCGGCTGATTTTGCTTCTTATACTGCGCCAAGCCAGCATCCAGGAAGCGCACGAAAGCGGCTACATCGGGCTCGTAAGCAATGGGGGGCGCCAATGCATGCGCTAGGTCGGCGGGAGCCTCCGGGTCTAGCAGCACGTAGTAGGGCTGGGCATTTACGTTGAAACCGGTGAGCTGCAAATCGGCGTTTTTCTTGCCGAGCGTGGTTTTTTCCTTGCCATCGTGGGCGGAGGTGTACTGCTCGTTGGCGGGTAGCGCGGCTTTGTCGTCTACGTACAGGGCCACTACTACGTAGTCGTCGCGCAGGCGCTTGAGCACCTGCGGGTCGCTCCACACGGTGGCTTCCATCTTGCGGCAGTTCACGCAGGCGTGACCCGTGAAGTCAATAAAGATGGGCTTGTTCAGCGCGCGGGCACAGCGCTGGGCCTGGGCCAGGTCGAAGTAGCCGTGCAGGCCGTGGGGCAATTCCAAGAAGTCGGCGTAGCGGGGCTCTTCGCAGAGCGTATTGGTAGCGGGGGTAGCCGGCGCCATAGGGGTAGCAGCCGAGGCCAGCGAGAAATCATGGCTGGTTTGGGGAGGCAGGTAGCCGGCCAGCAGCGGCAGCGGCGCCCCAAACAGGCCCGGCACTAGGTACACCATAAAGCCAAAGGCCAGCACGGCCATCAGCAGCCGGCCCACGCTCAGGTGGGGTAGGTCGGAGTCGTGGGAGAGTTTGAAGCGGCCCAATAGATAGAGGCCCAGCAAGCCCGAAAGCGTAATCCAGATGGTGATGTACAGGTCGCGGGACAGCAGGTCCCAGTGGTAGGCAAGGTCGGCCATACTCAGGAATTTCAGCGCCAACATCAATTCCACAAAGCCCAGCACCACCTTCACTGTATTCAGCCAGCCGCCCGAGCGGGGTAGGCTTTTCAACCATGCTGGGAAGATAGCGAACAACGTGAACGGCAGCGCAAACGCCAACGAAAAGCCCAACATCCCAACCACCGGCGTCACCCGCTGGCCTTGCGCGGCCAGACTCAGAATGGTAGCCACAATGGGACCCGTGCACGAAAAAGATACCACTACCAGCGTGAGAGCCATGAAAAACACGCCGCCCCAGCCACCTTTATCGGCCTGCGCGTCAATCTTATTGACCATGCCGTGGGGTAGGGTAATTTCAAATAAGCCCAGAAACGAAAGGCCAAACGTGACAAAAACCGCGAAGAAAATCAGGTTGGGCAGCCAGTGCGTGCTGATGAGGTTGAGGCCATCGGCCCCCAGCAGCACCGTTACCAATAAACCAATCACCACATAAATGAAGATGATGGACAAGCCGTAAACCACGGCCTTGGTGATGCCCCGCTGCCGGCTGTCGCCCCCACTGGTAAAAAACGAAACCGTCATCGGAATCAGGGGGAAAACGCAAGGCGTAATCAACGCGCCCAAACCAAACACGAAAGCCCCAAAGGCAAACGCCCACAGCCCGCCCGCTGCCGGATCGACGGCAGGGGCCGTGGCTGCTACCGAAGCTGCCGGGGTAGGAACAGCCGTAACGGCACCCGGACTCGCGGCCAGTTCCGTAGTTACTGCGGAGCCCAGGGTAGCCGTATCAGTGGTTGGTGCCGGGGTGGCATCGGTTGCGACAATTGCCGTCGCAGATTCGGGCGTTGCGGCCGCCGTGACAGTAGGCGTAGCGGGCGTCGCTGTGGGTGAGGTAGTAGCCGATATGGGGGTAGCGGCGGGTGGCGTTACGGCTCCCGTGCTGGGGGCGGCAACCGTGCCGGTTACTGTAATCGGACCAAACAACAGGGCATCGTTGCCAGGCACGCAGCGGCCGTCCACATCGGTGCAGGTTTGGTAGTCGGCTTCAGCTTTGATGGTGAGGGTACCGGGCTGGAGAATTTTGATGCGCTGTTTGATCTGGCCAGTGCCTTCGAAATAGGTGACGTCGCCCTTAAACACGTCGTCAAACTTCTTCTTCTCCCCTACCGACTTCGGCGGACCTACCAGCGCATAGGCCGCACTTTTGGGAATAGTGAGCGTGAAAACCGTTGGCCCTAGGTCGGGGTCGAAATTGGTGGCGTACAGGTGCCAGTTGGGCTCCATACGGGCATTCACCACCAGGTCGATTTCGTCGCCCACCTTCGCAGTGGTTTTGCTGACGGCGGCCGTGAGCTTGGTAGGCGTGAGTACCTGCGCGGCAACGGGCCACAGCGGCAACAACAGGAGCACCAGCAGCGGTACTAGCTTTTTGAGAGTAGACATAAACTTTTTTTTCGACGCGGCGGAGCTTGCGTAGCACAAAGAACGGTAGGAACTAACACAAAATTAGTGTGTCAGAGTTACACGTTGACACACTATCCTGCGGACCTAACCGCTTCGACCTGCCGAGGTTTCAAACAGTAGCTTACTTACTTAACAGCGAACTGCCCCAACCGCTTGCCAATAATCTCGTATTTTTGCGATACAAAGGGCGCTGAGCCGCGTGAGCTGCAGCGTCCGCACCTATGGGCTTAAAGATCTTGTTTACCATTCTGCTTGTCTTGCTGAATGGATTTTTTGTGGCGGCCGAGTTTGCGCTGGTGAAAGTGCGCAGCTCGCAGATTGAGCTGAAGGCGCAGGGCGGCAACCGACTAGCCAGCTTGACCCTCACTATGCTACAGAATCTGGATGCCTACCTATCGGCTACGCAGCTGGGCATTACGCTGGCATCGTTGGCATTGGGTTGGATTGGCGAAAGCGTGGTATCGGATGTGGTACTGAGCATTTTGCACAGTATGGGCATTGGCGTGAGCGACGTGACGGTGCACACTTTTTCAGTGGTAGCCGCGTCATTTATTGTCATCACGTCGCTGCACATCGTCATTGGCGAGCAAGCACCGAAGGTGTTGGCCATTCAGAAGCCCGAAACTATTTCGATGGCCATTGCAGCGCCTCTACGTGGTTTCTACCTTATCACATTTCCGCTGATTTGGGTACTCAACAAGCTCTCCAACGCGGTAGCGGGCCTGTTTGGCGGCCAAGTTTCGCATAGCTCTGAAGTACACACTACGGAGGAGCTGCGCCTATTGCTCGACCAGAGCATGCAAAGCGGCGAATTGCAGGACTCGGAGCACGAACTGCTCGAAAACGTATTCGAGTTCAACGACCGCATGGTGAAGCAGATTATGGTGCCCCGCACCAAAATTGCGGCCGTCGACATCAACGCACCCCAGGATCAGGTACTGGAAATTGCGTACAGCGAAGGCTACTCGCGCATTCCAGTATACGAGGATAGCATCGACAACATTGTGGGCGTGCTCTACGTGAAAGACTTGTTGCAGATTGTGCGCCGCGGCGAGCCAATTGTAGTGTCGCGCATTATGCGGCCGGCCTATTTTGTGCCAGAAACCAAGAAAATCAACCGCTTGTTGCGCCAGTTTCAGCGCAAACACATGCACATGGCCATCGTATCGGACGAGTTCGGTGGCGTGTCGGGTATTGTGACCATTGAGGACATCATTGAGGAGCTGGTAGGCGAAATACAGGACGAGTACGACAACGAAGTACCGGTAGTGGAGAAGGTATCAGAAAACGAATACCGCGTAAACACCGCCACGCCCATTCCCGATGCCAACGAGTACCTCCCCTACCCCCTCCCAGAGGGCGACGACTATGAGACGGTAGGTGGCCTACTAAACATGATCTACGGCAACATTCCCGACGTGGGCGACACGGCTATTCTCGACAACTACGAGTTTCGAGTGCTGCAACGCTCCCGCCGCGCCGTGGAGCTAGTACAGCTCCGCGTGACGCGTCCGCAGGAGCTGGAAGAGACGGCCGAAGAGTTGGATTTGTAAATACAATCTTCACACGAAAAAAGGGCTGCCGTACGGCAGCCCTTTTTTCGTGTGAACCCAGCTTTTGTAAGTTTCCTGTTTATGATCTATCTCCCGTTAATTAAAGCTATAATCAGTAATACCACCCCTACCAAAAAGACAATACCACCAATTGTAGCCACAAAGTTTGTTCCACCAATAAGGCCGCCTATCAGAAGAATAACTGCTCCAATACCAATGATGATGCCTGCGCGACCTGCACTCGACATACCTCGTCTAACCTTGGACACTTCATTGTGTTGCGCAAGCGGTTTACGAAGTTGCTTGAACACGCCAGCAACTGCCATTTGCCGAACCTTACCACCTGGCTTCTGCATGACAGCTTTGAAGGAAGGCTTTTCGCCTTTTATGTTAGGCTTCGCAAACTGAGTCTGGGTAGCAGAAGTTGCTATAATTGGATCAGAAGAAACATGTGTTTCGGCTAATGCAGCAGAAGCGGATTTTGGCTCTTCTGTAACGACTGCCACACGCTTCTGCGTGGTATTTACATGATATGGCGAGACGGTAGGCTTAAATGCATATTGACTTTTATTGCACGAAGTCAACGAGGTTGCAGCCAACAAGACGCCAGCTAAATGGATGTAGAGTTTGTTCATAAATAAAGTTTGAAAAAGATAGAGCCTAAACGAGAGACATCTTACTGCTTTCATAAAAACATTGAAGTACTCTTCTCAAACTTGAGTACTTCTCACTCTATCTGCAAAAAGTAATATGGCTCTCGATTATAGCAACTCCTATCTATTTGACAAACATTATTCCGTTTTAAACCAGCTTGCGTACTGCACATAGTTATCAGCCGTGCGCTGAATGGTCGTACGTTGCTCATCCGTTACGGGCTTGATTTTGCGGGCTGGAACACCGGCGTAGAGGTAGCCCGGCTCGCATTGCGTATTTTCCAGCACTACCGCGCCGGCCGCAATAATGCACCCCGAGCCTACCACCGCATGGTCCATTACGATGGCGCCCATGCCAATCAGCACGTCGTCTTCTACAGTGCAACCGTGCACAATGGCGCGGTGCCCGATGCTCACACGACTGCCAATAACCGTGGCCGCCCGCTGGTAGGTGCAATGAATTACCACACCATCTTGGATATTGGTCTGCTCGCCGATACGGATGCTGTTTACATCGCCGCGAATAATGGCGTTGAACCATACGGTACAGCGGGCGCCTAGCACTACATCGCCCACAATGGTAGCATTATCGGCCACGTAGCAGTCAGGACTAATTTCAGGTTGTTTTCCGCGAACAGGTAGAAGAAGCATAAGGAGTGGTAAGTAGTGAAATGGTGAGTAAAAATACGGTTGTCATCCTGAGTGCAGCGAAGGACCTTATCACGTCAAAACGACAAGCGTACTAACGACTCGTTCGACTAGCATAAGGCCCTTCGCTGCACTCAGGATGACAACCGTATTTTTACTCACCATTTCACTACTCACCATCTCACCATCTCACCTCTTCACCGCGTCAGCATCCGCTTCCACGTACCCTTCGCCACGTTGTACTTCACGGTACTGGGTAGGGCCTGCCAGAAATACTTGCTGGTTTCGACGGCGAAGCTGGGCTGCATGTAGCAGTTGATGGTGCAGCCTTCGCACTGGGGTAGGCGGCCTTCTAGCGCGGCTAGGTGCTGCACATCGCCAGAGTTGTAGAGGTCGAACAATCGGCCTTCCACCGGAAATTTCTGCTGGCCCAGGTGGTAGCAGGGTAGCACCAGTTCGTTGCTGGGCGAGATAACCAGGGTAGTGCTGGCCGCCCGGCACACGGGCGCAGCCACATGGTTGCCACCATCGCGGCGGAGCTGGATGAAGGCTTCGTTGAGGTAGACGCCCTTACGACGGCCGAAGGCAGAGAGGTAATCTAGTTCTTCAATCGTCAGCTGCTCGCCGGCGTCTACACCGTTGTATTCGAAGGCTGGGTTCAGAATCAGCATCAGCTTGTTGGGCTGCGCGATGTCTCGGTACACGGCTTCTAGATCCTTCAGGTTTTCGCGGAAGACGGTGAACAGAATGTCGGGCCGCTCGCCCAATTCTCGCGCTACTCGAATGCTTTCCAGCACAAAATCGTAGCAGGCCACGCCCCTACCCCGGTCGTGCACTTCTTTTTCAGAGGCATCGAGCGAGAAGTGCAGCATATCCACTTTGCCGCGCAGCCGCTCGGCGTATTTGGGGTAGAGCAGGCAATTCGTGGTGAGCGTAGTGATGAAACCCATGTCGTGCGCCAGCCCCACAAACTCATGTATCTGCCGATGCAGTAGCGGCTCACCGCCCGTAAAATCCACCACCGACACGCCCAGGCGCTTCAAATCACGCAGGTTTTGCTCCACATCCGCCAGTTGGATATAGGGCGAAGGTTTCTCCCAGATGTCGCAAAACGAGCACTTAGCGTTGCACCGGTAGGTGACGTAGTAGTTGCACAGAACTGGGTGACGAACAAGGCGCATAAGAATACAAAGGTAAATAATACTACATGGCAAGCCTTGCAACCTTATTAGTTGCAGAAGGCTCTACCATTAAAACAATCTATACTTAACTTCACATGAGACTACTAAAACTCGCCGTTATTCTTTTAAGCTTTTCTTTGCTTTCAGCGTGCTCAGAAGAAGAGCCTTATATCCAATCAGATTACATAGTATTTGGAGCTTTCTCAATGGAGTGCTTTGGTGATCAATGCTTCAAAACCTACAAACTTGACAACGTGCAGCACCATTTGTATGAAGATACTACCACTATATATCCAGCATTTCCATCTCCCGAACGCCAAGGCCAATACGTACTGAAGAGCCAAGCCTTGTATGATCAAGTCAAGGGCTTGTCAGACAAGATTCCCGCGAGTTTGCTAGCTATGCCAAATGGAGACGTCAACATCCATGCAGTAGCTGATGCTTACACGTATTATGTGGAGATACAACAGGGTGATGAGAAAAGGCACTGGTACATGGAAGCCGATAAAGCTAATGTACCTAGTTCATTGCATGCTTTCCATAGTGAAGTAAAAGCGAGAATCGATCTGTTGAGATAATATAGAACTTAACACATCATACTGCTCAATAAACCTTAATGCGGCAACTCTCCCCAGGCCGTATCCCAACGCTTGGGGGTAGCAGCCAGCGCTTCGGGTGTGGCGGGGCCGTAGTGCTCGGTATAGTAGTCGCAGAAGGCTTTGAGCGGGCAACGGGCGCAGTCGGGCTTGGTGTAGAGGCACACGCGCTGGCCGTGCCAGTAGTTGTGTTTGTGGAAATTGAGTAGCACGCGCGCATCCTGCGGCAGTTGTTCCAGTAGCAGTTTGTGCGCCCGGTCTGCCGACACTTTCGGCCCAATCATCCCTACCCGCTGGGCAATGCGGTGCACATGCGTATCGACCGGCAGTACGGGTTTCTGAAAGTTGAACAGCAACACTAGTGAGGCCGTTTTCAGGCCGATGCCGGGCATATCGGTCAGCCATTGCAAGCCACGCTCGGTGGGCCAGTCGGCCAGGAAATCCAGCGCAAACTCGCCCCGCTCGGCCTTGATGCGGCGCAGAATCTCCTGGATGCGCGGCGCCTGCGTGTCGGGCCAGCGCGTGGTCCGGATAGCATGGGCCAACGCAGGGGTAGGCGCGGCCAGTACGCCCTCCCAGTCGCCGAAGGTTTCCAGCATGCGGGAATACGCCAGCTCCTCGTCGGCGTGCGTAGTGCGGTGCGACAACACGGTACTGATGAGCTCACGCATGGGCGTGCGCCGCGGAGTGGAGGATAATTCGCCGTAGAAATCGTTCAGGATCAAGTGGTTTTCCCAGGTTTTCTGGGCGGGCGAAAGCGGGGCGGCGTTGGTCATGTGCTTTCTACCCACAAGCGCCCCGCGGAGTTGCCTCCCTACCCCCGAAAAAAGTAGCGGCTTCCCTGGGTAGGGAAGCCGCCGACTGTAGTACCTGGCAATGCGAATTTTGTTAGATAGTCCCTTTTTCGGCAGCTTTCTTCAGTTTCTCATTAGCATAGATAGCCACTTCTACACGGCGGTTGGCGCTGCGGCCAGCTTCCGTCGAATTGTCAGCAATGGGTTCCTTGGAGCCATAGCCCGTCACCTGAAAGCGCGATGCATCCACGCCTTGCGACTGCGTATAGTTGGCTACAGCCTGCGCCCGGCGCTGCGACAACGGGTTGTTAATGGCGTCGGTGCCGGTGTTATCGGTGTGGCCTTCTACCAGTACGTTGGTGTCGCCGTACTTTTTGAGGGTAGCAGCCAGGGTAGCAATATTCTCCTGCGCCGCTGAGGTCAGTGTAGAGGAGTTCTTAGCAAATAGAATACCCGAGTCGAAGGTGATTTTGATGCCTTCGCCTACGCGCTCTACCGTGGCACCAGCCATTTCACGCTTCAGCTCGGCAGCCTGCTTATCCATACGGCGGCCGATAAGGGCGCCCGCGCCGCCGCCTACTGCCGCGCCAATAATGGCACCACCGGCGGTGCTGTTTTTACCACCAATTACGCGACCAAGTACGCCGCCTACTAAGGCGCCACCACCGGCACCCAGCAAACCACCCTTCGCGGTTTTGCTCATAGGCTTTTTGGTGGTTGTAGTAGTTTGCGCTTCGGCAAAGTGGCCACCCAGCAACAGCAGCGCCAGCAGCAGGGAGAGTAGGGAACGGGAGGTTTTCATAAAAGTCAGATAAATGGGAGAGAATACGCACAGCACCGGGCTGCCATTGGCCTATTGGCAACCACCTTGCCAAAATCCCCCTATTTGTTATGCCTTCAGCACAATTCTTAGTTGCTTTTTGATTATCAAATAATTGCCCTTCGGAATCTTCTGGTTCGCCACTGAGCTAGCAGCGAAATACGCTATTTGATACCAACGCTAAAAGCAGAAGGACTACCCATCGTGGATAGTCCTTCTGCTGCTATTGCCCGCAAAGTATATTGCTGGGCTAGTTATTGCGACGGTTACGGCGTTCTTCCCGGCGCTGCTCGCGTTTTTTCTTATCGCGGCTTTTACCATAGAGTGAACCGCCTATGGCGCCTACCCCAGCACCAATGGCAGCGCCTTTGCCACCACCAATCAGGCCACCACCCACGGCACCAGCACCAGCGCCTACGGCCGTGCTAGTCCGGCATTCCGTCATAAAAAAACAAGCGCCAGCAAGGGCGAGCAAACGTAACTTCTTCATGGTGCATTAGTATCGTAAAAGGCCCAGAAATGGCCCGAATGAGAAAAATTCTAGGCTTTATAACGCAATGCCACTAGTCTAAGTTGAGGTACGCGCCTTTTTGCCCAGCTCTTATATGCAAAAGGGCTACTCCGGTGTGGAGTAGCCCTTTTCTTTACGCTACAGTTGAGCTTACAGCGTGCCGTTTTCAGCAGCCTTTTTCATTTTCTCGTTGGCGAAAATGGCGATTTCTACGCGGCGGTTGGCCTGACGACCAGCTTCCGTCGAGTTATCAGCAATGGGCTGCTTCGAGCCGTAGCCGTTGGTAGTGATGCGCGAAGCATCTACGCCTTGCGTCTGCGTGTAGTTGGCAACAGCCTGGGCGCGGCGCAACGACAAGGGGTCGTTGATAGCGTCGGTGCCGGTGTTGTCGGTGTGGCCTTCTACCAGGATGTTAGTGTCGGGGTACTTTTTGAGGGTAGCAGCCATCTTCTGAATTTCCGTCATCGAAGCCGGACGCAGATCCGATTTGTTGGTATCGAACAGGATGCCCGAGTCGAAGGTCACTTTAATGCCTTCGCCCACGCGCTCTACCTTAGCGTTCTGCATATCGCGCTGTAGCTCTTCGGCCTGCTTGTCCATTTTGCGGCCAATGAGGGCACCAGCACCACCACCGACGGCAGCACCAATAATAGCGCCGGCAGCTGTACCACCCGAGCCGCCAATTACGCGGCCGAGTACGCCGCCTACTACAGCGCCGCCACCAGCACCCAGCAGACCACCCTTCGTGGTTTTATTCATACCAGTTTTGCGTGGGCCAGTGCCGTTGGCGTCCGGAATGTTAGGATTGCGCGAGGTTGCGCACGAGCCCAGAAACAGCATCAGTGCCAAGCACAGCGAAATAATTGCATTAGGAGATTTCATCAGTAGGAACTTTGGTGAAAAATGTAGGGAAAGAGAAACGATGGTTGTCCGGTGTTGGGTACTGTACTTCGGCCAAAAATGTTTGTTTGAAATTGCTTTATAGCTGTAAGGCTATCTAAGTCAAGCACCTCAACACGAAAAAAGCCTCTTCAACATCTGAATAATACAGTTGAAGAGACTTTTTCAAAAAGCTTGCCGCTTTTGCCGGCAATTTATTTAACGACGTGCTGCCGTCACGGTTGCAGCCTCTGCCACTGCGGCTGGGCGCAGCAGGTGCAGCAAATCTGCCAGCTTCTGCTTCAGATCTTTACGATCTACAATGAAATCGAGGAAGCCGTGCTCCAACACGAACTCGGAGCTTTGGAAATCTTTCGGCAGGTCTTTGCCGATGGTTTCTTTGATCACGCGCGGACCGGCGAAACCAATGAGTGCACCCGGCTCGGCAATGTTAAAATCGCCCAGCATGGCAAACGAGGCCGTTACGCCGCCCGTGGTGGGGTCGGTGAGCAAGGATACGTAGGGCACACCGGCTTCGGAAAGCAGCGCCAGCTTGGCCGACGTTTTGGCCATCTGCATCAGCGAGTAGCCCGCTTCCATCATGCGTGCGCCCCCCGATTTGCTGATCATCAGGAACGGGATGCGATGCTGGCGGGCATAGTCGATGGCGCGGGCAATCTTCTCGCCTACCACTGAGCCCATGGAGCCCCCAATAAATTTAAAGTCCATGCAGGCAATCACCAGCTCGGCGCCCTGGCTGCGGCCATACGCCGTGCGCACGGCGTCGTGTAGGCCGGTGGCGCGCTCGGTAGCCGCTACGCGCTGGGGGTAGGGCTTGGTATCGACGAAGTGCAGCGGGTCGCCGGAAGTGAGGTCAGCGTCCAGCTCCGTGAACTGGTTGTCATCAAACAGCACCTCGAAATACTCGGCCGAGTTGATGCGGTCGTGGTGGTTGCAGTTGGCGCAGGTATAGAGCAGGCGCTTGTGCTCGGCCATGGTAGCCACGGTTTTGCATTCCGGGCACTTGTACCACAGGCCGTCGGGGGTTTCCTTTTTTTCCTCCGTGGGCGTGACAATGCCTTTTTCTACGCGTTTAAACCAAGACATCAGGTAAGAATTGAGGGGCGGATACTAGCGTGTGACGACAAAGATACTACGCCGGGTGGCTACGGGCCGGCTTTTTGGCCGGAAGAATTGTCTGGCTATTTCTGAAATTCAGATAGAAATTTCGGCTAATGACTTGACTGCAAGCATTGTATTCGGCGTTGAACAGCAACAAAGATAGTCTGAAAAATGGTTTGAGCCGGCCTTAAGAATTGGAAGTTGCCCCAGCAACCGGCTACCTTGCTACAGGGTAGCCCCAACCGGACTATTCTGTTACTCTTGCTGTTTCACCTACATTTATTCCGTGTATAAATTCTCTTCGCTGACCCTAGCCGCTCTTGTAGTGGCCGCTTCCACTACCCTACCCAGCTGCGTAGCCTCCCGCAAATACGACGAATTACAGGCTCGCCAAACGGCTACCCAGCAAGCCAAAGAAGATTTAGAAAAACGCCAACGCCAGGCAGTAGCCGAGTTGCAGAAAGCCAACGACGAGCTAGCCCAACTCCGCCTCGACAAGAAGCGCCTCGTAAACGACTCTACCCAAACGGGCAACATCCTGCGCAAAACGCAAAGCCTCTACGGCGAGCTGAACGACTCGTACGATAAGCTGCTCAAGAACAGCGACCGGGCTATGGCCAACAAATCGGCCGATTACGACAAGGTAGCCAAGGACCTGGCCCGCCGCGAAGCCGAGTTGGGCGAGCTGGACGTGAACCTGAAGAAAAGCCGCACGCAAATCGACCAGCTTAATACGGACCTAAAAACGCGTGAAGCAAAGCTAGCGGAGCTGCAACAGGCACTGGCTGCCAAAGACAAGGCCGTGAACGACCTGCGCGCCAAGGTTAATAATGCGCTCCTAGGCTTTAAGTCCAATGATTTGAAAGTGGAGCTGCGCAACGGCAAGGTGTACGTGTCGCTTTCGGAGCAGCTGCTGTTCAAATCGGGCTCTACCAAGGTGGACCCCAAGGGCCAGGACGCCCTTAAAAAGCTGGCCCAGGTGCTGCAAGAGCAGCCCGACGTGAATGTGGTAGTGGAGGGCCACACCGACAATGTGCCCATCTCGCGTGGCACCGCTGGCATGCAAGACAACTGGGATCTGAGCGTACTGCGCGCCACCGAAATTGCTCGTTTGCTCACCGTGAGTGGAGTAGCGCCCCAGCGCGTGACGGCCTCAGGCCGCTCGCAATACCTACCCATAGCCCCTAACGACAACGCCGCCGACAAAGCCCTGAACCGCCGCACCGAAATTATCCTCACGCCCAAGCTCAACGAGCTGTTTCAGATTCTGGATAGTAATTCGGCGGCGAGTGCTGGTGGGCAATAGCTCCACGGTTCCCTATCTTAAGCAAAACGGCCAGCCTTCTGAGAAGGCTGGCCGTTTCAGTAGTACACTAAGTGCTTACAGCGAAACGCTTACGCGAGCAAAGTAAAACGCACCGTTGAAGCCAAACTGGTTGGCGCTGTATAGGTAGCGGCCCCGGTTGGAGTTGTCCAGCGAAGAACTATAGCTCAGGTTGGGGTCCACGGAGAAGTTGTTTGGTTCGTTGCGCGGGTTCACGTAAATCTTGTCTGGATACACGTTGAACAGGTTGTTGGAGCCGATGGCCAGTCCTATTTGCTTGGTGATTTGCGCATTCAGCGTCAAGTCCGTAATCCACTTGGCCGAGAAGGTCTGATCGAGGTTGGCGCGGGCTGGGTTGGCATCGGCCGTACGGATTTCGCCAAAGCGTACCGTGCGGGCTTCAATGCCGAAGATGCCGCGGGTGTAGGCCGCCGACAGATTGATTTTACTGCGCGGGTTGCCGTATTCGAGGCGGGTGCGCTGCTGCCGGTCGAAGAGCGTGTTTTGCAGGTTGCCGGTCCCTACCGTTTGGTCGTTGTTAATGGTAGAGGACGTGCTGTTGAAGCCCGTTACTTCCGTTTTGTTGAAGTTGGCGGCGGCCGTCAGGGTCAGGCGACTGTTTTCGCCCAAGGGCAGGCGCTCATTGGCCACGATGTCAATGCCTTGGGTGCGGGTATTCACAGCATTAGCAAAGAACTGTACTCGGCTCACATCGCGGCCGGCCAGAATTTGGTCTACAATGGTAGGCGGCGTCACGGCGGGGTTGCTCTTGGCAAACTGCGACGACAGTACAATCCGGTCGCGGATATCAATCTGGTAGGCGTCTACCGTCAGCGTGAAGGTGCGGCCGATGCTGCTGGTCAGGCCCAGGCTGTAGTTCTTCGACTTTTCCTGCTTCAGCGACCCTACCCCAAACCCCCGCTGGCTGGGGTCATCAAAGCTGTTACGCACAATCGGGTTATCGTTGTTAACGGTGAGCACCTGATTGGGTAGTCCGCTGACAAACTGCGTGCTGGTATTGGTGAAGTAGCGCTGCTGCAACGAGGGCGCCCGGAAGCCATTGCCGATAGAACCGCGCACGGCCACCGTCCGCAGAATGCTGTAGCGGGCACCCAGCTGGCCGCTCACGTTGCCCCCAAAGTCGCTGTAGCGCTCGGCCCGACCAGCTAGGTGCACCAGCAGCTTATCGGTAATGTCACTTTCAAAATCGAGGTAGCCCGCCACGTTGGTGCGGCCCTTGTTCACCTCATCCTGGGGCTGATACCCCGGAAACACCTGGGCGCCAGAAGCAGTAGGCGCGCCGTTGATTCTGCGGCCACCGTTGATATACGACGCGTACTCACCTTTGCCGATCAGGAAGTTATCATACCGAAACTCGCCCCCCGCAGCCACGTTCAGGCTAGCCAGCGGCCCCACGTCCATGAAGCGCCGCGACACGCTCAAGTTCGTAGTGTTTTGCAGGAACGCCAGTCGGCCTGCGTAGAAATCCGTCGGGTTCACAATACCAGGTCCCTGGGGTAGGGAGGCATTCACAGAATTACTGACGTCGTAGCGCAACTCGTTGCGGCCGAAGGTATTGCTTAGATCAACCGCAAAGCCGCCGAAGGTGTTGCGTACGCCCACAATGGCCGACTGGTCGTAGATAGTAGTGTTGATGAAGGGTAGGTAGCCGTTCGGAAAGATGGTCAGGTCACTTTGAGTGGCCTGGTTGGGTAGGCGGTTGAAGCCCGAGCCCTGGCCCGTGCGGTACGAGGCACCACCAGACAGGTACACCTCGTAGCCACGTCCCAGCCGATACCCACCATTCAGAAAGCCACCGAAGTTGCGCGTAGCTGACTGTCCTACCCGAAAGTCTCGCCGGTCGAAACCATTGGCCGCTACCAGCGCATCGTCCTGCGCCTTGAGGGCGCGGCGGGCTTCCTCGGTATTGGCAGAAGCCGGATAGGCCCCGCCGTTACCCAAGTAAATCAGCGGCGTCCGGTCCGCAAACGAGCGGTCAGTGTAGCCGCGGTTCAGGAACTGCCCGCTCAGGTCCAGAAAGCCGCGCTTGTTCAGGCCAATGCCCACGTTGATGTCAACTTGCTCGGTTTTGCCGTCGAATTCAGCAGTCTGGCCGTAGTAGCCGGTGCTGGTCACGCCCGTCGAATCGTCTTTGAGCTGAATATTGATAACACCCGCAATGGCATCGGAGCCATACAAGGCCGAAGCGCCATCGCGCAGCACCTCAATGCGTTTGATGCTAGCCGTGGGAATCACGTTGAGGTCGGTGCCCACCGAGCCCCGCCCTACCGTGCCGTTGATGTTGACCAAGGCCGAGTTGTGGCGGCGCTTGCCGTTCACCAACACCAGCACCTGATCGGGGCCGAGGCCGCGTAAGCTGGCTGGGTCCACGAAGTCGGTACCATCCGAAACAGCCTGCCGCGACGACTGAAAAGAAGGCGCAACATAGGTAAGCACTTGGGTGACATCCGTTTGAGCAAACGCTTTGATTTCACGGGCCGAAATTACGTCGACTGGCGCGGTGGTGAGGATGTTGGAGCGGCCTTCGGAGGCCCGCGAGCCGGTTACCACCACTTCGTTGAGGTCGGTACTGGCATCCTGCAAACGCGCGTTCAGCACAGAACGGCCATTCAACGGGATTTCCTGCGAGGTTTGTCCAATGGCCGAGAAGATGAGGGTAGCCGACGTGGGCACGGCGAGGCGGTAGCGGCCTTCCGCGTCGGTAGAGGTGCCGTTGCTGGTGCCTTTTTCCAGTACCGTCACGCCGGGTAGGGCGGCACCGGTAGGCCCAGTTACGCGGCCGGTTACGGTCTGCGTCTGGGCCCACGCGGCGGCGGGCAACAGGCTGGCACACACAATAGAATAGAGTAAGGTTTGGCGCATACGCGTTCAGAGAAGAAAATAAAAGAAGATGCAAATTTGCCGAAGAGGACTACCCTTCTTGATGCCAACAACAGCCTACAAGGGCGACGCGACCATCTACCGTTTTTCACGATATGAACAGAATATCCCGCAGGATGTATTGCTTGAAACAAAAAAAGTATACTTCTTCCGTAGCGATACAGTTATAATATATTATACTTCAGATCATTATATGCTTATCGGCAATTTATAAAGTGGCGCGCCACTGCCAGCCGTGCAACTACTTTGCGCTCACGGCCACTACTTTCTGCACCACGGGTAGCGCCGCTTCCGCCCATCTTGCCATCTGCTGACCGGAATAGTGCAGGCCATCGGGAGCAAACTGGGAAGCATCACCGCTGGCGGAACGCGTGAGGCCGGTAATATCCACGAAGGCAACGCCGGCCTGCTGGCATTCCTGCCGAGCCACCTCGTTGAACTGGTCGATTTCCTCCCCAATCTGCGTCCGGTTGCGCCCTTGCGCGTAGGGCGTCTGTCCCCAGTCTGGTATGGACAGCACAACCACTCGGCCAGAACGGCCACCGGCAAAGCGCGTGGCCGTTTGCAGCAGTTGGCGCAGGCGTAGGCGATAATCAGCGGCGCTTTGCCCCTGGTACTGATCGTTGACGCCAATCAGCAACGACACCAGCTCATAAGTGCGCTGATTGCCGGAGGCCACAATAGCCCGTTGCAGGTCCTGGGTTGTCCAGCCGGTGCGGGCTATGAGGTCGGGCGGCGCTACCTCGGTACCGCGCTGGCGCAACTGTTGCGCCAACTGCACGCTCCAGCGGGCTTGTTCGCTCACGCCCTCGCCTATAGTATAAGAGTCGCCTAACGATAGAAAGCTGATAGTAGCCGCCGATACGGGGGGTGTGGCCATCAGCGTGGGCGGCACCTCAGTGTGCGTGCAGGCCCAAAAGGGTAGCAGAGCAAGTAGTAAGAAAAAGATTGACAAATCGGTAATTGCTTTCACAACCTGCTATACGCAGCTATATGCTAGTACAGATTGCTAACTATATCTCACAGATGTTAAGTCACTCGACTACAGGCTATTACTGGCGGGGGGGGGGGGGGGGGGGGAGATGGTGGTTTGATTTTTCCGCTAAGAGATATAGAGGCCCGAGACCCGGGAGTGGTACAAGGGGAAAAAGAAGGGGGGAGAAATGAGGGATATAGAGCCCGAAGGGGTGGGGAAGGG
>NZ_JAGETX010000155.1:0-214 GCF_017589435.1 Hymenobacter defluvii | reverse complement strand
GCACAGCTGAAGTTGAGAAAGCTCAAGCCAGTGCGAAACAGCTTTTAAGCAACTACCAGGGCCAGGCACATTTTACCGCCAGCTGGCAAGCGCAGGGCTATCGGTACGAACAGGAGAAAGGAATTGTCCATACAAGTAGTGGATTCCGGCTGCAAGCGGCCGAGCTGCATCCACAGGGTATTGGTGCTGGTACTTTGGGAGAAGTAATCAGGAG
>NZ_JAGETX010000154.1:0-229 GCF_017589435.1 Hymenobacter defluvii | reverse complement strand
CTCCCATTCCTGGTAAGTCTGAGCAAGCACTGACTCTAAAGTTTCAGCCAAGGCCCAACCGTAATTAAAGCATGGGATGATGACGCTAATCATATCTATGTAACGGTTAATTTATTCAACAAATTACGAGGCATTCTACAGGAGTTTTCTTTATTACAATAAATTTTATATTTGAAATTAATATATTAAATAGATTCCCATTATAGGTAATTAAACACGAAGTAAATAC
>NZ_JAGETX010000153.1:0-229 GCF_017589435.1 Hymenobacter defluvii | reverse complement strand
AATTGGTTGTCGTATGGTAAGGCTCGCATCAACTATGCAGAAGTAGGACAAGGAGCTCCTATTCAATCTGTATACAATGTGTATGATAAGCCTACTGGTTTCGGTTCCATACCCCTGTTTTCTGTGGCTGGTACCCGCAACAATGCTGACCTGAAACCAGAGCGTACTAAGAGTGCTGAAGCAGGGGTAGAAATGGCCTTCTTCCGGAGCCGTCTTGGTTTTGATGCAA
>NZ_JAGETX010000152.1:0-239 GCF_017589435.1 Hymenobacter defluvii | reverse complement strand
AGGTAAAACTAATATATATAATTTTTTAAATTTTTGAGAAGCCTTTTTTGCGAATTATACCAATCTGCGATATGAAAATATAGTGAATATCTTATATGTTATAGGATTAAGCTAAAGTTAAGATGAATTATTGCTCAGTAATTTTTTTGCTTTATACTTGCCATGCTAAACCAATCCGCTTACACCTCTTTTTCAATTCATTCACCAAAATTAATCACATGAAAAAAGGCTTACTTATA
>NZ_JAGETX010000151.1:0-240 GCF_017589435.1 Hymenobacter defluvii | reverse complement strand
AAAAAAAGCATTCGCATTTTTGCATATTAGATGTGGAATTGAAAAAGTTAGTTCATTGAGTTATGAACTAATGTTACTTCCTATTGCATATGCGGTAGCAAATGACAATTTTTGGCTATCGAGTTCTCATATTGATAAGATAGAGTACTGGTATTGGTCTTCGCTTTTTAGCGGTTCATATCGTGAGAAACAGAACGGCCGTTGTATAGAAGATGTGCAGCAACTCTACCAATGGTTGAA
>NZ_JAGETX010000150.1:0-240 GCF_017589435.1 Hymenobacter defluvii | reverse complement strand
ATTCAGATACGTGTTTCGTAATAAAGCCTCAAATATGATTAATAGTATCATTTCAGAAGCTGTTCAGAAAATCATGCGGACATCCTGCTATCCAGGAAGCTTCGCCTGAATCGTATTACAACAAAGCGATAGGAACGCGATTCGCCAACTCAGCAGATCCGTTTAAAAGGTGGCTTTTAATGACTTCGCAGATAGCTTTTCAGTAAACATTAGCATAGTTGTAATGAATAATCTATTAGG
>NZ_JAGETX010000014.1:0-79381 GCF_017589435.1 Hymenobacter defluvii | reverse complement strand
GAGTAGGGAAAATTATTCTACCGTCACAGATTTTGCCAGGTTGCGGGGCTGATCCACGTTGCAGCCACGCATAACGGCAATATGATACGAGAGTAATTGAAGCGGTACTACCGATACCAACGGCATCAACACATCGGACGTGGCGGGCACTTCAATCACGAACTCCGCCATCTGCGGAATCACCTCGTCGCCTTCGGTCACCACAGCAATGATGCGGCCTTTACGCGCCTTCACCTCCTGAATATTGGAAACTACCTTCTCATACGACTGGTCTTTGGTAGCAATAACTACCACCGGCATGTTCTCGTCGATCAGGGCGATAGGGCCGTGTTTCATCTCCGCTGCGGGGTAGCCCTCAGCATGAATGTAGCTGATCTCCTTTAGCTTAAGAGCACCTTCCAACGCTACCGGGAAGTTGTAGCCCCGGCCCAGATAAAGGAAATTGCTGGCATCTTTGAAGATTTCAGAAATCTGCTGGATTTCCGTATCCAACTGAAGCGCCTTCTCTACCTTCGCCGGAATGGTGTCCAGCTCCACCATCAACTCGCGCAGTTTGGTGTCGGTGAGGGTGCCGCGCTTGCTACCCACAATCATAGCTAGCAGCGTGAGTACTGTTACCTGGGCGGTGAAAGCCTTGGTGGAAGCTACGCCAATCTCAGGACCGGCGTGGGTGTAGGCGCCAGCATCTGTGGCGCGAGCAATGCTGCTGCCTACCACATTGCAAATACCGAAAATGGTAGCGCCCTTCGACTTGGCCAACTCAATAGCTGCCAGCGTGTCGGCCGTCTCGCCAGATTGTGAAATGGCAATTACAATATCGCGTTCCGTGAGTACCGGGTTACGGTAGCGGAACTCCGAGGCGTACTCAACCTCCACGGGGATGCGTGCCAAGTCTTCCAATAGATACTCAGCTACCAAGCCAGCGTGCCAAGAGGTACCGCAGGCTACGATAATGATACGCTGTGCGTGGATAAACTTCTGCTCGTACGCCCGTGCGCCCGCCATGTTCAGGTGGCCCGACTTCAACTCCAGGCGCCCGCGCATAGAATCCAGAATAGAGCGAGGCTGCTCGAAGATTTCCTTTAGCATGAAGTGCTCGTAGCCACCCTTTTCAATGCTATCCAGCGCCAGTTCCAGCTTCTGAATATAGGGCGTCTGCTGCACGGCTTCCTTGGATTGAATATCCATCTTGCCATCCCGAATAACTACGATTTCGTAGTCGTTCACATACACCACTTCGTTGGTGTACTCGATAATGGGGGTAGCATCCGACGCTAGGAAAAATTCGTTCTGGCCCACGCCGATAACCAAGGGCGAGCCTTTGCGAGCAGCAATCAGCTGGTTAGGAGCATCCTTGCTTAGCACTACAATGGCGTAGGCACCTACTACCTCGTGCAACGCCAGGCGCACCGCTTCTTCCAGTGAGCAATTATTTTTGCTCTGGATTTCTTCAATAAGGTTAACGAAAACTTCCGTGTCGGTATCGGAGTGAAATACGTGCCCTTGCTGCTGCAAGTGTGTTTTCAGCGATGCGTAGTTTTCAATAATGCCATTGTGAATGATGGCAATCCGCTCGGAAGTAGAGTAATGCGGGTGGGCATTTACGTCATTGGGCTCACCGTGGGTAGCCCAGCGGGTATGGCCCATACCTATCTGCGCATGCAAGTCTTTGCCGGCAATAAAGTTTTCTAGGTCGTTTACCTTACCCTTCTTTTTGTACACGCTCAGCGTGCCGTTGAGCAAGGCTACGCCTGCTGAATCATAGCCTCGATATTCGAGGCGGTGCAATCCTTTTAGAATAATGGGGCAAGCCTCACGGTGCCCGATATACGCAACGATTCCGCACATAGCGTTCAGGAAAAAGCCAATAAATGGAAAGGAGAGTCGGCTGGCAAAGCGCGTGCCGAAACCGATAGTGGGCGCGGAGCCCGCCTATTGCCGGTTGGAGAAGTAAACCCGGAGCTTTATATTATTAGCATTCAGCACTGCCCGGTTCAGCGATACGTTGACGGTGGGCTGATAGGCTTTCGGCAAGGCCAAGGTAGGTGAAAACAGGAAAGCGGAAGGTAACTCTCCACCCAACTGATTCAGGAGATAAGCTTGCGTGTAGCTGGTCATCAGGATGCTATAATACAGCGTAGAGGCATCTACACTGTATAGCGTACCTTCAGCCTGTGAGCCTGCTGCTGGAGAAGCATTGGAGGCTACCTGATACGATTGGCTCTGCTGATTGGCCTGATCTGCCTGCACCAAACGATTGATAGGATTCGACAAAATCGTGCGCTGGAGTATGCGGTTGTTTTCGCTATTAGCCTCGTAGAGGTACGTTTTAGTGACAGCCACATCCTTCGTTGGATTATTCAACGCCTGATAACCAGGATAAGGAAAAACACTGTTGCTAAACGGCTTAACAGGTACCAATAGCTCGGCGCGGTTGATTGCTATACCGGACTGCTTGCGCAGTTCCTCCAAACCAGGAATAACCAGCTTCGTAGCCAGTCCAACACCATCCTGAATATAGGTTACTTCATTGGTAACGGCAGCAGGTACCGATTGCTTCTTGTCTGCTACTGCTGCCAGGGGGCCAGCCGCACTGAAATCGGGGGTGATTTGGGTGAAGTAGCGGGCATCATTGTTTACGTTGCTGGCCATACGGTACACACGCCGGATAGAAGGACGAGCCGGGTCGTGGTAATAAACAGCCAGTATCGTATACGAAGGATTAATGCTGGCAACGGCACCTACATAGTCATCTGCTGGCGCCACGGCTAAGCCAGCTACGTGCGCATCGAGCTGAGCCTGCGTGAAATCCGTTTTTTGCAGCAGGGCAAACAAGCCCGTGCTGAAAGAAGCAGACTTAGCAATCCGGAAGTTCAGCGCCTGCGGAACGGTGGTCACCGTCGTAACGGTGTCGGTGGTGCTGGCTGGGGACGAGGGTTGACGCTCCCGCCGCTCCGGGCTATATGGAATAGTCACGTTGCTCAGTAACGGCGTGCTTACACTCGCGCTGGTGCTGGAGTTATAAGCCACTCGCTCGTCCAGCTTTTGTTGCAAGCCGAACACATTGAACCGGCCCGGCTGAGCAGTGGTGCCGTAGGCGCGGGTATACGCCATAATGAGCGTAACCGAGTCGAGTTGTGCCCCCGCAAACGTAGCAGGCAGCGGATCGGTAGTGACTTGCAGGTTGGTATACACCCGCGCCGCTGTCACGATGCCGGTATTATTGTCGCGCACCCTGCCCAACAGCATTTGGCTTGCGTTGAGGGTAGGCAGGGAATCCCGGCGTACGGTGTACGCCATCACGGGCAGGTCGCGGTACTCGGTCGTAGTGCTAGCGCTGCCGGGCAGCTCCACGCTGATGTTATTGGGATCTTCGCAGCCAGTTGCCATCAACAGAGCCGGTGCGGAAAGTAGGCACGCCGACCAGCGGCGCAGGGCCTTAGTTGGCCAGTTCATTATATAAATCGTAGTAAGAAGTCAGCAAATCCTGATCGGCACCCATTTGGCCAATACGGCATTTCTGCGAGTACTCGGTGAACAGCGCGTTTAGATTGTCGCTGAAATCCTCGTCCGACTTCACTACTGAATCGGCGTACTCCATGCCTACCTTAATAAAACCTCCGAAATCAGCCGACTTCAGCGCGGCCAGCATTTCGTCGTCGATGTCCAGCATCTTGGCTTTCTCAATGATGTCCTGCCCGAACTTGTGCTTGAACTCATTGTTATAGATGGTGAACACCGATTTGGCATCCTTGAAAATCGGGTCCTTCTTGTAGGTCGTTTTCAAGTACATTGGAATCAGGCCCGTCATCCAGTCGTTGCAGTGCACGATGTCTGGTGCCCAGCCTAATTTTTTCACCGTTTCCAGCACGCCTTTGCAGAAGAAGATAGCCCGCTCGTCATTGTCGGCGTGAAACTTATCGTTCTTATCGACCAGTACCGATTTGCGGTGAAAATAATCCTCGTTATCGATGAAATATACCTGCAACTTCGCGTTCGGAATCGACGCTACCTTAATTACCAGAGGCTTTTCCTCTTCTCCCACGGCGATGTTGATGCCGGACAACCGAACCACCTCATGCAAGCGGTTTTTACGCTCGTTAATAATACCAAATCGGGGTACGAAAATGCGGATTTCCATCCCCATCTCTTGCATTCCCTGCGGCAACATGCGCAGAAACTCCGCTACCTTGGTCGTTTGCAGAAACGGGTTGATTTCCGTGGCAGCATAGAGTATTCTCAACTTAGACATAGTGGTTATGTTGGTGATTGGGAAAGGGCAACACTTTGGGATGCACAAAATTAAACAATTTTAAGCAAAATTTCAACTAATCCGGCCTGGGCATCGTAAATAGCGGGCTTTTTGTTTCATGAACATACTTTACACGGCTGCCTCCCTACTCACCCAAGTGGAGCAGTGGCGGCAGGCGGGCAAGCGCATTGGGCTGGTGCCTACCATGGGTGCCCTGCACGAAGGTCACCTGCAACTGGTGCGCGCCGCGGCGGCGGCCAACGATGTGGTAGTGGTTAGCATCTTCGTCAACCCCACCCAGTTCAACAACCCCGACGACTTCCGGCTCTACCCCCGCCTGCCCGAGGCCGACGCCGCACTACTAGAACCGGCAGGCTGCACGGCACTGTTCCTGCCCTCCGTGAAGGAAATGTACCCAGCGCCCGCCGTGTTGCGGTTTGATTTTGGGTCGTTAGAGCGCGTGATGGAAGGCGCCCACCGGCCAGGCCACTTTAATGGGGTAGCCACGGTGGTAAGCAAGCTGTTTCACTTGTGCCAGCCGCATCGCGCCTACTTCGGGCAGAAGGACTTGCAGCAGGTAGCCATCATCCAACAGCTGGTGGCCGACTTGTCGTTTGCGTTGGAATTGGTGGTATTCCCTACCGTGCGAGAAGCGGATGGGCTAGCGATGTCATCGCGCAACCGGCGGCTCACGCCGGACGAGCGGGCCGTAGCGCCGCGCTTGTACGAAGCGTTGCGCCAAGCTGCCGATCTAGTGCAGGCCGGTGCCGAACCTACTGCCGTGCAAACCGCGGTAGCTGAGTATCTGGCGGCTACCCCTGCTATTACCTTAGAGTATATAGAGGTAGCAGACGCGCAAACCCTGCAACCCTTACCAAGGCCTTGGCAACAACAGGCCGCCGTGGCTCTGTGCCTAGCAGCGCACCTCGGTAGCGTGCGCCTGATTGATAATGTAATGGTGATGAGCTGATTGTTGATGTGATGATGGGTAGAAAGCGCCTGTCATCCTTTATCTGGCGTCCGCTTGCGAATGACCTTATACCAGTTGAACGATTGACGTAACAACGACTTGCTCACACGTGAGAAGATCCTTCGCTGCTCTCAGGATGACAGACGATTGCTATTCCCTATCTCATAACCTCTCACCGCTCCCTACCATTTTTCCCTTCTGTATCTTTGCAAGATATATTCCATCCGCTTTTTCACCCATGCATATCGAGGTTCTAAAGTCGAAAATTCACCGCGCCAAAGTCACGCAGGCGGAGCTACATTATGTAGGTAGCATCACTATTGACGAGGACCTGCTGGACGCGGCTAATATGGTAGAAAACGAGAAGGTGACTATCGTGAACGTGAACAACGGGGAGCGGTTTGAAACCTATACAATTCGTGGAGAGCGGGGCTCGGGCATGATATGCCTAAATGGTCCGGCCGCCCGCCGCGTAGCCGTGGGCGACATCGTGATTATCTTCTCTTATGCTCTCATCGATTTTGCAGAGGCACGCGCTCACAAGCCTACCCTCGTTTTTCCCGACCAGCACAACCGGTTGAGCTGAGTGGTTGCTAGCCGGGCCGCCGTGTCGATGCTATACGCTTGTCATCCTGAGCATGTGGTACATCAAGCCAGTTTCGAAGGACCTTTTCACGTGAGAACGAGGCATTACTATAGTATAGCAATCGTTCTGGTCTAGCAAGGTCCTTCGACACGAGCTTGATGCGCCACATGCTCAGGATGACATTCTTTTTCTGATAATTAGTAACTCGCAACTTCTAAAGGATCCGACTTGATGAAGAAACTACTCAATGTTCTGAAATACGCGCTGCTGCTGGCCTTTTCGGCGGCCATGATGTGGTACGCAGTGCGTGGGTTGAACTTGAGTAGGGTAGGCGAGTCTATTCTGCAAGCCAACTATTGGTGGCTGGGCCTGACGCTGGTGTTGTCGGCGCTGGGCTATTTCAGCCGGGCCTACCGCTGGAAAATGCAGATTGATGCCACCGGCTACCACCCATCTTATTGGGAGGTGTACCACGCCATGATGGTAGGCTACTTGGCCAATCTGGTGCTGCCTCGCCTGGGCGAAGTGCTACGCTGCTCGGTGCTGCGCCGTACCAGCGGGGTGCCGGTGCAGGTAGGGGTAGGCACCATGATTACGGAGCGCATCATCGATGTGGTAGTGCTGCTGACGCTGCTGGGCGCTACGCTGCTGCTGGCCTTTAATAAGTTCTGGAGCTTTGCCACCGGGCTAGTAACTGATAAATACGATACGCTGGGTCAAAGCAAGCAAACGCTTATTATGCTGGCTGCTATTGGCTTAGGATTGGGTCTTGTCTCAGTCTATTTGTTGTGGCGTAATTTGGAACGGCTGCGGCAGCATCGGGTATTTGGCAAAGTGCTCAGCTTTGTGAAGGGGATGCTGGCAGGTGTTTTCAGCATTCGCCGGATGCCACACAAGGGCATCTTTCTGCTGCACACCGTCTTCACGTGGGTAGTGTACTTCCTGATGGGCTACCTGGCATTTTTTGCCTTTCCGGCCACTCAGCACTTGGGGCTAGTAGCGGCGTTGGCGGTGCTCACCTTCGGCACGTTTGGAATGGCTGCCCCAGTACAGGGTGGCTTCGGCGTATACCATGTGCTAGTGCAGAGCACGTTGCTGGTTTATGGTATTTCAAAAGAAGATGGTATCGTGTATGCCTTGGTGGTGCACGGCTCGCAAACGCTTCTGGTAGTGTTGATGGGCGGCATCAGCTTCGCCCTGAGTATGGTACAATCGGGTCGGGCGGGCCGCCAGGTATCTGCGAAACCGCTGGTCGCAAGATCCCCCGCGCATGTTGTGGAGTAAAGACAAAATTCTGAGCCTGGAGGCAGCTATAGCCCAGCGCGCCGCGTGGCGCGCTGAGAACCGCCGGGTGGTATTCACCAACGGTTGCTTCGACCTGCTGCACCTAGGCCACGTCGACTACCTAGAAAAGGCTCGGCACCTGGGCGATGCGCTGATAATTGGCCTCAACACCGACCAATCGGTGGGCAATCTGAAACCTGGCCGGCCGCTGCAAGACGAAATGGCACGTGCCCGCATCTTGGCGTCGCTTTTGTTTGTGGATGCTGTGGTGCTCTTCGACGAGCCTACCCCGCTGACCCTGATTGAGCAGCTACAACCCAATATTTTGGTGAAAGGCGACGACTATACAATCAGTGGAATTGTGGGCCACGAAACGGTGTTACAAAACGGTGGCGAGGTACGTACCGTACCGTTGGTAGACGGGTACAGCACTACCCGTATCGTCGAACGTATCCGCCAACAGTTTCAACCCTAACGACTCTCCTGTACGATGTTCCACATAACGCCGATGTATTTCCTGATTATTCTGGCCATGGTTGTGAGTGGCCTGATTCAGTGGCGCTTGCGCAGTAAATTTGCCAAGTATGCCCAAGTAGGCCTGCAATCTAACTTGTCGGGCCGGCAGATTGCTGAGTTGATGCTGCAAGACCATGGCATCACCGACGTCCGCGTCATCTCTACCCCCGGCAAGCTCTCCGACCACTATAACCCCACCGACAAAACGGTGAACCTGAGCGAAGCCGTGTACGAGGAGCGTAGTGCCGCGGCGGCGGCCGTTGCGGCCCACGAGTGCGGCCACGCCGTGCAGCACGCCACGGCCTATGCCGCATTGCAGTTCCGGTCGGCTATGGTGCCGATGCTCAGCTCCGTCTCTAAGTACATGACCTGGATTCTGCTCGCGGGTATTTTTATGCTCCAAACCACGGCCATACCGCTCTGGATTGGTATTGCGCTGTTTTCGCTTACTACCCTGTTTAGCTTCGTGACCCTACCCGTAGAGTTCGACGCCTCGCGTCGGGCTTTGGCCTGGATTGACCGCCGGGGCATTGTAACGCAGCAGGAACACGCGATGGCAAAAGACGCCCTGTGGTGGGCAGCTATGACGTATGTAGTGGCTGCACTGGCCTCATTGGCTACGCTGCTCTATTATGTAAGTATTGCCATGGGTGGTCGTGACCGGCGTTAAGGTAGCACGTAACCTCGCATTATACTATTGTTTAAAGGAACCCTCTGCCTATGGTAGAGGGTTTTTTAGTGCCCATCTATTTTCTCTAAAGAAGCATAAATAGGAGAAAAATTAGGCCATTCGCCATGTCGCTAACGTTTGCGGAGTAAATTTGATGTCTGAATTCCACCCCACCCACATTACCAGAGTATGAATTTTCAACTGACCGAAGAACAATTAGCCGTACAAGCTGCTGCCCGCGATTTTGCTCAAAGCGAATTATGGTCGGGCGTAATTGAGCGCGACGAACACCAGAAGTTTCCTACAGAGCAGGTTCGCAAGATGGGCGAGTTGGGCTTTATGGGCATGATGGTCAGCCCCGAGTACGGCGGCAGCGGCCTCGATACCGTGTCCTATGTACTGGCTATGGAAGAAATATCGAAAGTAGATGCCTCCTGTTCCGTCATTATGTCAGTGAATAACTCGCTGGTGTGCTGGGGCTTGGAGAAATACGGCACCGAGGAGCAGAAGCAGAAATACCTCACCAAGCTAGCGTCCGGCGAGCAAATTGGCGCCTTTTGCCTTTCTGAGCCCGAAGCAGGTTCCGATGCGACCATGCAGCGCACCACGGCCGAAGACAAAGGCGACTACTACCTACTAAACGGCACCAAAAACTGGATTACCAACGGCTCGTCAGCTTCTGTGTATTTGGTTATCGCCCAAACCAATCCTGAACTGAAGCACCGTGGTATCAACGCCTTCATTGTAGAGAAAGACACACCCGGCTTTGTAATTGGTCTGAAGGAAAATAAGCTTGGCATCCGTGGCTCCGATACGCACTCCTTGATGTTTACTGACGTGCGCGTACCCAAGGAGAACCGAATTGGTGAAGATGGCTTCGGATTTAAGTTTGCCATGCAGGTATTGGCGGGCGGCCGCATTGGTATTGCCGCACAAGCACTGGGTATTGCATCCGGTGCGTTAGAGTTGTCGCTGAAATACGCGCAGGAGCGAAAGGCTTTCGGCGTTGAAATCTCTAAGCACCAAGCCATACAGTTCAAGCTAGCCGATATGGCTACCAATATCGACGCGGCCCGCCTGCTCTGCCTGCAAGCAGCCAACGACAAGGATAACGGACAAGACTACGCCAAATCAGGGGCTATGGCCAAGTTATTCGCATCCAAAACTGCTATGGATACGGCTGTGGAAGCAGTACAAATCCATGGAGGATATGGCTTTGTGAAGGAATATCACGTAGAACGCTTGATGCGCGACGCGAAAATCACGCAGATTTACGAGGGAACTTCCGAGATTCAGAAAATTGTAATCTCACGCGAACTATTAAAATAACCATATATGTTGTCTAATTTTGAGATTTATTGTACAAAACTTAGTGATGTTAAGTTTTTGTTTTCGTTTTTGTGAATTTTTATATGTTTATTTGCATTGTCTAGAAAAAGACCTACTTACGTCTGGTATTAACACAATATAGCACCTCCCCCTAAGAAATGGAAGATTACAATAAAGTGATTGAATCACTGGGAGTTCGTTACATCAAAGCGAAAAATCTGGTATTGCAGCAGCCCTTCACTGTTCGTAATTCCTATGATATGGGGAACAACCTTATTCTATTACATAAGGGCCGCATCGCTTTTGGTGATGAGGAACAAGTGATAGAAGAAGGCGAAATGTTGTTTATTCCAGGTGGTCGGGCTACACGGGTAAGTTATGGCCAGAGCGGCGGTAAGCTCATTAGCAACGACGACCTGATTACCAACAAAGACAAGTTCTTTCATTCCAACTCTGACCTCGACCTGATTGGTGACGCTGAGGAAAGCCACAGCTTTGTGAGCTTTGAAGCTAAGGTGTTTGACTCGGTTAACTTCTTCTCCTCGCTGGATGTACCGGCCTTCGTGATTTCCAACAACTCCAAGTTGGCCAATTTGGTCATCAAGGTAGTAGAGGAAAGCCTACAGGACCTCCCCGGCCGTGAGCGACTGATTACGATTTACACCGAGAATATTGTAGTGGAAATTGTACGTTACATCTTGAAAAACAAGATGTTCGTGGAGCAGCTCGCTACTAACAGTACCTACTTCAAGGATCCGCGCCTCATCGACCTGTTCAACTATATCAAGGAGAACATCGGCGGCGACTTGTCCAACAAGGTACTTTCGGGCGTGGCAAACGTGAGCGAAGATTACGTGGGCCAGTACTTCAAAATGCTGACCGGCATCAACCCGCAGGACTACATTGAGTACCAGCGCATGGAGCGCGCCGTGTTCCTGCTGCGTACCACGAAGAAGAGCATCCGCGACATCGGCAAAGAGGTAGGCTACAAGGATACCGCGTATTTCTGCCGTCGTTTCAAGATGATGTTTGGTATTCCAGCTGGTAAGATGCGCCGCCGCGAGTCGGCTATGAACATCTAATTACAGATTTTATCGGATTCCACGGATTTTGTGGACGCTTGATATGCAACGCAACAACGCCCGGCCTTAGGCCGGGCGTTGTTGCGTTATAGAGGTAGTGATTTAGGGAATTACTCCGCAAGCGAAGCGTTGAAACTGTGCACGAGTTGAGCCATTTCAACTAAGAATTCTGGGTCTTTTTCAATCTGATTGCCTACCACCAACACATCGGCGCCAGCAGTGAAAGCGGCGTGTGCTTTCTCGGTGGTATTGATGCCTCCGCCTACAATAAGCGGAACATCTACGGCTGTTCGCACGGCACTAATCATG
Source organism: Hymenobacter defluvii (assembly GCF_017589435.1). Classification (NCBI taxonomy): domain Bacteria; kingdom Pseudomonadati; phylum Bacteroidota; class Cytophagia; order Cytophagales; family Hymenobacteraceae; genus Hymenobacter; species Hymenobacter defluvii. The sequence goes on along the minus strand of NZ_JAGETX010000014.1, from coordinate 68,383 downwards.
GCTGGTGTGATGGGCTGGAGCGCGCCGCTGCCCCCATCCAGAAAGATCAGCCGAAGACCTAATTGTTCGCCTGCCATAGCGGTGCAGGCCGCAATGGCAGGCTTGTCGTAGGGTAGGGGAGTGGTACCACTCATGTAGCTAGCGGTGGTCTGCCGGCCAGTATCTACCAGCATATAGCCGGTAGGCAGGATTTGCAGGCCACTCTGCCGGAGCGCAGGCGCGGCAATAATGTGCTGCCCAATAAGAAACTCCGGATTGCGGCCCGAAATCAGCGACAACAGCAAAATTCCATCGGCTTGCGCATCTAGGTGCAGGCTATGGCTTGGAAACAGCACCACAGGCACCGGGCTACGGTGCTTTATAAAACGAATGAGGGTAGCCTGGTGCGTTGTCGTCACCAAGCTACCGCCCACAAAAAAGTAATCTATTGGATGTTGTTCACTTAGCGTTAGCAACCGCTCGCAACCTGCTTGGTCTAGCTGGTCGGGATCGAGAAGTACGGCCAGCGCCTTCTGACCGCGCAAGCGACGGGTTACAAACGTATCATATAGCGGGTCGAGGCGCATGCGCGTCGTCGTCGTGAAAGGTAAAGTCAATATCCCGGACTTCTGGCTCGGGAGAAGTGGCAAGGTCGGGATTTTTGACCATAGGCAAGTATTCTCCTACCTTTTTCGCAGCGTAGGCCATTACCACAGCCGTGGCTTGTGCCATCAGCATCTTGCCGGTATCTGATTTCAGAAAGGCTTGCACGCCATCGGCAACGATGGACGTGAAGCCTGAATCTTCCTCTTCAGGTTCTGGGGCGTGGTAGTTAGGCGCGGCGAATTGGGTGGGCCGTGGTGGAAGCGGGGGAAATGGATCGGCTTCGGGCGCGTCGGTGTGGTATACGTCGGGAGCCAGTTGGGCCGGACGACCGTGGCTATGCGAGGCCGTAAGCGGTGCGCTGCCAAAGCCCAGATCGTCGCTTACAGCGCCTACCCCCAGCGGAGCGCCAGACTTTAGGCGCTTCTTTTTCTTTCGGTTTTTGGAACCTGTGCCCAGCTTTTTGGCCGATGACTTGCTGCTACCAAATACCTTGCTCAGCAGCCATACTCCACTGGCTACCCCTGCCCCAATAAGCGCAATTTTGCCTACTTTCTGGGTTTTAGCTTTGATTTCCTCGACGTCGCCCATCAGGGCACGCTCGTATTCCAGTTTCTGCCGCTCCAGAAACTCTTTTTCGTTTTCGAATAACGGATTATGTAGCTCAGCCATGCGGATTATGCTTGACGCTTATCAGATTTGTAGATCGTGTTGTCCAGCAGCTTGTCGGCCACTCCTTGAAACACTTTTTTATCGACGCCGACCAAGAAGATGACGAGCAACAATAGATAGAAACCTGCCACAATGCCGAAGCCCCAGAACGGACTATCGAGCGCCGAGTTGAGCGCCAGGCCGGCAAAAACACTCACGAAAATGAGAAAAAACAGGCCAATTACGGCCAGCGTAATGCCATGAGCCGCGCCCACAAAGGCTGTTTTTGCTTTCTCCTGGGCTTCTAGCCGAAGAATATCGATACGCGTATCGAGGTAGCCTTTCAGATTGCCGAAAAGGCTATCGTTGTGGGGTGTTTTAGCGTCGTTGTTGAAGGCCATACGGCGGGGAGAAAAGATGGCAGATGGGTAAAGCTAGTAGCAAAACGCTGATTTAGCCGTTCGGAAAGCGGATCAGCCAAATGGTTTGTCATACGCAAAAGCAACTATCACGTCTGAGTTTTGCGTTATTTTTACTGATAACTCCCGCACTTTGAGTCAGAATCACTATCACGTACTGGGCGTGGCGGCCACTGCTACGCCCCAGGAAATAAAAGCAGCGTACAAACGCTTGGCAGTGCGATATCATCCGGATATGCACGGCGGGAGTGCACAGTTTGAGGAAGAGTTCAAAGCCGTGGCGGCCGCCTACCAAGTGTTATCGGACCCCGGCCGTCGTGCCACCTACGACCATCAACTGCGCATGGCCGTACGCCGGGCCGAGGAGCAGCGGCGTGCCCAGCACTACCGGGCGCACAGCCAGCACGTGTACGGCGTGCCCATGCCGCCGCCCGCCCCCCTGCGCACCCGCCCACCCGCCGGCTCCGCTGAGCGGTACTACCGTCCCATTCCCAAGCGCCGCCGTTTCACCCGCCGCGACTGGTGGCTCCTGACAGGTTTTATTGTGGGGCTGGTGCTGTTTTGCGTATCAGTGAAAGTGACGCTGGATTATGTGTCGGCTACCCGCAACTACCGCTATGGTCTGCGTGCCTATACCAACCGGCAATGGAAAATTGCGCGCAGCTATTTCACGAGTGCTATTGCTTTTCGTCCTACCTACGCCGCGGCACACCGGCGCCGGGGCGAGATTGAGCACTACATCAACCACAATTACGCCGCTGCCCGGGCCGACTACCAGGTAGCGCTGGCGGAAGAGCCAACAGGGAAAGGCGCAGCTGCTTTGTGGGCGCGGCTGGGGCAGTGTGAGGTGCAATTAGGGCTTTCGCAAGCCGCTGCTACTAGCCTTACCCAGGCGCTGCAACAAGATTCTTCGCTGAGCGATGCCTACCTGCTACGGGGCGAAATCCGGCTATTTGAGCAACGGCAGTTTGCAGGTGCCATCCAGGATTTCTCTACCGGCTTGCGACAACGAACCGCCGCGGGCTGGTCGGTAGATGTGAAGCCCCTAACCTATCGCGGGCTAGCTTACTACAAGCAAGGCAACTACGCCGCCGCCCGCACTGACTACCGGCAGGTGCTGCTTATCACTCCGCAGAATGGGCAGGTGCATTTCCTATTGGGGCGGTTGGCACAACAGGAAGGCAATACCGGGGCCGCCTGTGAGTTTTTTCGTCGCGCCGTGCGGTTGGGATATCTCTATGCTTCGGAGGCAGTGCAGGAGTGTCAGTAACAAACCCGTATTAACGAAAAAGGCCTTTCTGCTCAGCAGAAAGGCCTTTTTCGTTGTGGTAACAGTTGGAATCGAACCAACGACACCAGCATTTTCAGTGCTGTGCTCTACCAACTGAGCTATGTTACCAACTTCCCGGTAGCGCTGAGCGCCTTGGGAGGCACAAAAGTAGTAAAGAGATTGAGGAATACAAGCGCTGATAAAAAAAATATGATTGAGTGGTTTTCGTGGGCGAGTTTGCGTACTCTAGAACCACTGACATCGTGCAGCCGAAAAATCTTTCCAGCGAAAAGGGTGAATTTGTTAGGCATAACGAGTATTTTTCGGTCCCACCAATTCCACTCTATCCCGTGACCATCCAGAACATTATTTTTCTTCTCGTTGTCCTCGCCGGCTTTGGGCTGTTTGCGTGGCAGGTGCGAAAGATTCGCGCCAACATCTCTCACGGCCGCGACCGGGATATGTCTGGCGACGTAGGCGAGCGGCTTAAGAAAACATTGCTTGTGGCCTTCGGGCAACAGAAGATGTTTAAGCGCATCACGCCGGCGCTGCTACACCTCATCGTGTATGTTGGTTTTCTGGTCATCAATATCGAAGTCATTGAGATTGTTATTGATGGTTTATTCAACACACACCGGATTCTAGGTTTTACGGGTGGGTTCTACAACGCGCTGGTTGCTACCAACGAAGTGCTGAGTGCCCTGGTTATTGTTGCCGTGGTCGCGTTCTGGTGGCGGCGCAATCGGAGCGAGCCCGTACGGCGCTTCCGCGGTACCGAGATGCGCGCCTGGCCTAAACTCGATGCCAATCTTATTCTCTACATCGAGGCAGCGCTGATGCTGGCCTTGTTCCTAATGAACACCGCTGACCTGAAGCTTCATCAGGTGGAGAATGCCTATCTGCCGGGCGTCTACCCCATCAGCGGCTTTCTAACGGGTCTGCTACCGGATAACGCTGCTACACTACTCGTGCTGGAGCGCATAGGCTGGTGGGTGCACATTGTAGGCATCTTGTTGTTTCTAAACTACTTACCAAGTAGTAAGCATTTCCACATTATCATGGCTTTCCCGAACGTATACTTCTCGCGGCTGATGCCGCAGGGGCAGTTCTCGAACGTGGACAGCATCACGCATGAGGTGAAGGCCATGATGGACCCCACCTACCAAGTACCTACCCCCCCGGCCTCGGAAGGTGCCGAAGCAGCCCCTACTACCTTCGGGGCAAAGGATGTAAACGACCTGGCTTGGACCAACCTGTTGCACGCCTACTCCTGCACAGAGTGCGGCCGTTGCACCTCGGTGTGTCCGGCTAACCTGACGGGCAAGCTGCTTTCGCCGCGTAAAATCATCATGGACACGCGCGACCGGATGGAGGAGAAGTACAACTCGCCCCTCATTTTCGATCCGGCGCTCTACGGCCCTGCTGCCAAGCACGAGCCGCAGGAACAGCTCGACAAGGAAAACCACACGCTGTTGCGCGGCTACGTGACACCCGAGGAGCTGTGGGCCTGCACTACCTGCAATGCCTGCGTGGAGGCCTGCCCAGTGAATATTAACCCGCTAGAAAGCATCATTGAGATGCGCCGTTTCCTGGTACTGGAAGAGTCGGCGGCGCCCAACTCGTTGAACGTGATGTTCTCGAATATTGAAAATAATGGTGCGCCTTGGGCCTTCTCGCCCTCCGACCGCTTCAACTGGGCCGATGAGTTGTACGTGGCAAAAAAATAGCCGCTTGCTATTGTCTACCAACTGTTAGCGCCAGTAGCTAACAACGGACGAAATCAATCTTTCTCTAAAAAAAAGAATAGCTGACAGCCCTTAGCTAACAGCTTCCCAACCATATGGCTGAACAAACTGCCAAACGCCAGATAAACGTACCGTTAATGTCTGACTTCGCCGCCCGTGGCGAGGAACCCGAAGTGCTGTTCTGGGTAGGCTGCGCCGGTGCTTTCGACGACCGGTACAAGCGCGTAACCCGGGCCTTTGTACGCATTTTGGAGCACGTGGGCGTGAAATACGCCGTGCTGGGCATGGAAGAAACCTGCACCGGCGACCCCGCCAAGCGAGCCGGCAACGAGTTCCTGTTTCAAATGCAGGCCATGCAGAATATCACCACGTTCGAGGGCTACAACGTGAAGAAGATTGTGACGGCCTGCCCGCACTGCTTCAACACCATCAAAAACGAGTACCCGGCGCTGGGCGGCAACTACGAAGTGATTCACCACAGCACTTTCTTACAACAGCTCATTGATGAGGGTAGGGTGAAACTGGAAGGTGGCGAGGCGTACAAAGGTCGGCGCATCACCTTCCACGATTCCTGCTACCTGGGCCGCGCCAATAACATCTACGAAGCGCCGCGCGCCGTGCTCGAAGCCCTAGATGCCGACCTGGTAGAGATGAAGCGCAGCAAAGCCAACGGTCTATGCTGTGGTGCCGGCGGTGCCCAGATGTGGAAAGAACCTGAGCCCGGTAAGAAAGACGTCAACATTGAGCGCACCGAAGAGGCTCTGGCTACCCTCGACGGCAACGCCGAAGCGCTGGCCCGCATCCAGGGCAAGGAAAGCGGCAACGAAGGCGCTACCCCTACTCCCAAGCAAAACGACCAAGGTAGCATCATTGCTGTGGGCTGCCCATTTTGCATGACCATGATGGCCGATGGCGTGAAAAACAAAGAGCGCGAAAATAACGTGCAGGTGTTCGATCTGGCTGAGCTAGTAGCTTCAGCCGAAGGCCTAAACGCGTAGATTTTCATTCTGCGCAGCAAGCAGAATGATCAGAATGACACCCCTCTTTCACAGCCCCGACGGAACTTCCCGCCGGGGCTGTTACTTTGTCAATAAAAACAAGCGGTGTACGTTATAGAAATACCGTTTTTGCTACTTCGCTTATGTACGTTTCTTTCGACCAACTGCCGCCCGAGGCGCGCATCTGGATATACCAGGCCAACCGGCCTCTGACCGATACCGAGCTAGCGCGTGTGCAGCCCGCTCTGGCGCAGTTTGCTACCGCCTGGACCAGTCACGGCCGCACCTTGCACGCCTCGGCTGCTATTCTGCATCACCAGTTTTTGGTTATTGGCTTGGATGAGGCCGTAGCTGATGCCAGCGGTTGCTCCATTGATGCCTCCGTGCGGTTTGTGCGCGACCTGGAAGCCGCTTTGGGTGTGGAGCTACTGGAAAAATCAAGGCTGGCGTTTCTGGTCGATGGCGAGGTACGCTTGCTTGATCGACGGGAGCTGCGCACGGCCGTAGCCGAAGGCCAGCTCCGCCCCGATACGCTCTACTTCGACAATACCATTGCCCGGCACGCGCAACTGGCACAGGCGTGGCCCGCACCGGCCGCCGAAACGTGGCTGGCGCGGTATTTTGCGGGGAAATAATGCGAAAGTAAAGCAGTGAGGCGCTGGGCTGCATCCGCGCTATTTACCCCAAAACCTAGTATACTTGTCTAAGCCGCGCTAACCGGCCGGCTTTCCTCCCTTATTTCTTGCCTACCGGCAATCTATCCATGCGAAAACTTATTTACTTGTGTGCTGTAGCCGGTTCGGCGGGATTATTGGGTGGCTGCGCTACGGCGGGCGGTGGAAGTAAGGCCGATAAGCGTTTCACGCGCGGCGAATATGAGCCAGCTATTGAATTGTATAAGAAGGACTTGGCGAAAGGCCGTAATGCGGGTTACGCCAATTTGCGTATTGCCGAATCGTATCGCCTCTCGAACCGCATAGGGGAAGCGGAACCGTACTACAAAGCCGCCCTCGATGCTAAAGTGCGTAGTGCCGATGCGCCGTTTTATTACGCATCAGCCCTGAAAACCAACGGCAACTACGACGAAGCCGCGCAGCGCTTCACAATCTACGCCGAAAATGGCAGCAACCGCACGCTGGTAGCCCGCGCCGAGTTGGAAGCCAAAAACAGCAAGCTGAGCCAAGAGCTAGCCGCTACCCGAACCCGCGACGAGGTGCAGCCCGTGGCTCAACTGAATTCAACTTCCTCTGAGTTTGGCGCTGCTTTCATGCCCCAAACCAAGGAACTGGTATTTGCGTCGGGTAGGGAAGGGAAAACGTATTTGGGCAATGGCTTAGGGTTTAACGATCTGTATGCCATTAAGTTTGACGACGAGAATGCAATGAGTGGCGGCACTGTGCGCAAGTTGGCCGCCCCTATCAACACTGCCGACATGCACGAGGCCAGCGCCACCTACACGCCCGACGGGCGCTTTATGGTGTTTGCGCGCTCCAACAACGGTACCAAGAAGCAGGCGAAACTCGGTTTGCAAAGTGTTGACTTGTATATGTCGGCCTACCAGAACGGAGCCTGGACGGAACCGGAATTGGCGCGGGGCCTCAACAGCCGCTCGGCCGACGACTTTTCGCCCATGTTCTCGCCCGATGGCAGAACGCTCTATTTCGCCTCCAGCCGTAGTGGCGGCCAGGGCGGTACCGATCTGTATAAGGCGGAGCTAAGCGAAAATGGCCGTTTCTCACCACCCGAAAACTTGGGTGAGCAAATTAACACGCCCGGCAACGAAAGCTTCCCGTCCGTAGCACCCGATGGCTCGCTTTACTTCTCCTCTGACGGGCATGCCGGCTTGGGCAAGCTCGATATTTTTGTGGTAGAGAAAGGCAAAGTGAAGAACCTGGGCGCGCCCATCAATAGCCCCGGCGACGACTTTGCGCCCTACCTACTCACCAATAGCACAGGCCTGTTTGCATCGGACCGCAGCGGCGGGCAGGGCGCCGACGACCTCTACTCCTTCAAGCGCAATATGTTTAAGGACGTGGTCTTCTTCGTAGATGGTACTGTGCAGGCGCGTCCGGCCAAGGGTGGTGCCGTGCAACCCCTCGGTGGTGAACCGGTAGCAGTATATGCAAAGGGGCAAAAGTTGCAGGACGTGACGGCCGACGCCAATGGGAAATTCAGCCTGAAGCTGGATTCGGCTACGGCCTACTCGCTGGTGGCCGAGCGCACGGGCTACTTCACGGCCCGCCAAGGTGTGACGACGGTAGGCAAGCGCCCCCCGCAAGACCAGCTCACCAACGACCTGACGGAGATTCGCATACCCGTGACGCTGACGCTGACGGAGATTGTGAAGAACAAGGCGATTGTGGTCGAAAACATCTTCTACGACTACGACAAAGCGAACATTCGTCCCGATGCGGCCGTGGAGCTGGACAAGCTGGTGGAAACGCTGACGGACAACCCGAAAATCACCATCGAACTCAGCTCCCACACCGACTCGCGGGGTAAGGATGCCTATAACCTGGCCCTTTCGCAACGCCGGGCCCAGTCGGCTGTGGACTATATTATATCGAAAGGGATTGAAGCAAACCGGGTGACGGCCAAAGGCTACGGCGAAACTCGACCCGTCATCAAGAACGCTAAGACAGAAGCCGAGTATCAGCAGAACCGCCGCACCGAGTTCCAGGTGACGCGAATTGCAGACTAGTAGGTAAACTGCTCATTATCAGAAAAAAGTCTCGGCAAATTGTCGAGACTTTTTGTATTTTAGGTCAGCTGTAAGACAGGTAGAGCCACGAGGCAACCGCAAAGAAAGAAAGCTGGATTTGGCACAATACTTGGCTTTTATAGAACGTAATTGTTTTGCAGTCTGCTTTCTCTTCTCTCTTCCTCTGTTCTCTACTGCCATGAAAAAGCTCTTATCTGCTTTTGCTTTGCTACTGCTCCTGTTGCTAGGTGGAGAGCTACGAGCGGCGCCGGCTGTAGTTAACTTCTCGTCGGAGCGCGGCGTGGCGTTTCAGTTGTTTTTTGATGGTCGCCCGCTCACGCAGCCCGGCGCCCGCGCCGTGCGCATCGACCGCCTGACGGCGGGCTTTCATTGGGCCGAGTTTCTGATTCCGACCGGCTACGGCCGGGTGGTGGCCTACCGCACCCGCGTACTCCTCGATCCTGGCTTGGAAAGCAGCTATGTGCTACTGGCTCGCCCCGGCTATGGGTTGCAGCTGCGCAAAGTGGCGGAAACGCCCATCCGACGCGGGTATGCTATCGGGGAATCCGTTCCTTACCCACCCGCCACGCCCTACGGCCAATACCCCGACGACTACGGCTACCGTCGCAACGACAATGCCTACCCAAATGCTAGCCCCGCACCGCAGCCAGTACCAGGCGCGGCCTACCCCGGCGGCCACGGCTACCCTCCGAATACAGGCAACCAGCCCAGCAATTCGTACCCGACGCCCAACGCTCCCTACCGTAACCAAGCAGGTAGCCCTACCCCTAACTACCCCGGCAGCGGCGGCTACAACAACGCCACACGCTACCGCTCCCTCACGCAGACAGAAGTAACAAACCTCGCCGAGTCGATGCAGCGCACGGCTTCCGACGAAATTCGCCTGAGCCTAGCGCGCCAAACCATCAATCAAACCAGCATTCAAAGCAACGACTTGGTACGTCTGCTTCAGACGCTCAGCATGGAAGGCTCCCGCTTGGCACTAGCCAAATATGCCTACCCTTACGTAGCCGACCCCCAAAATTTCAGCCGCGTCTACGACGTTTTCGATTTTGAAGCCAGCATTCAGGAGTTGCAACGCCTAAGCGGTGCTATGCAACGGCCATGAGATAGGTAGGAAACCGTTAGGAATGACAAGGGCTTCCGCGATGCGCGGAAGCCCTTGTTTATTACGTCTATGTCATTCCGAGCGCAGCGAGAAATCTGGATTTATATACCTGTTGCCCAGATTCCTCGCTGCGCTCGGAATGACAACCTTTACTCACCACTTACCGCAGGCGGTCCATGCTACGCACCAGTTGCTCGTCGCGGCGGATGAAGCGGTTGGCCAGGATGTTCAGCAGCAGCGCGAGGGTAGGGAGGTAGAAGCCGGCATGAAAACTGCCGGTGAGCTTCAGGTTCAGCATTTGCTCGCCCAGGGTAGAGTAATAATAGCTGGTGCCAATAGTGCCGAGCATGAACAATAGGTTCAGCAGGCCCAACTGCAACTGCCGCAAACGGCTGCGGTACTGGAAAATCTCGATGAAGGCTATAGCCGCTGCGGCCGCTGCCAGCGCCGCAATCGGCCAGGTGCTGGTGGAGACGGACATACCTGGGTCAGAAGGAACATAACCTAGTTCAAAAGCCGTGAGCACAAGGTGCTGCCCGGTGGTAGGATCAGTTTTGCTCCAAATAGGCAGAAATAAAACGCTGCCCATCGCCAGGGCCAGCAAAAGCAGGAATACGCTTTGAATTCTTTGTATCATCTTTGTAGTTGAACAGTTTTGGGCGGGTGCTAACAGGTACCGAAGCCGCAAAAGTAGCCAACAACGACCGGAATAACCGCACTTCCAACCCTTCTGATGTCCCAAGCATATATCGTGGACGCTGTCCGCACCCCGATTGGTAAATTTGGCGGCGCACTTAGCAGCGTCCGCCCCGATGATATGGCCGCGCACGTACTGCGCGAGCTAATGCGCCGCAACAAAAGCATCGACCCCGCCGCCATTGAAGACGTAATAATGGGCGCCGCCAACCAGGCCGGCGAAGACAACCGCAACGTGGCCCGCATGGCGGCCCTGCTGGCTGGCCTACCCCTATCGGTGCCCGGCAACACCGTAAACCGCCTCTGCGCCTCGGGTTTGCAGAGCATTATGGATTCGTTCCGGGCCATCCGGGCCGGCGAAGGCGACGTGTATCTGGCGGGCGGCTCTGAGAACATGACGCGCGCCCCGTTTGTGATGGCAAAGTCCGTAACAGCTTTCGGCCGCGATTTCACCGCCCACGATACTACCCTGGGCTGGCGCTTCGTAAACCCCAAGCTTTCGGCCATGCACCTGCCCTATACCATGGGCGAAACCGCCGAGCACGTGGCCGCCAAGTACGGCATCACGCGCGAAGAGCAAGACCAATTTGCCTACGATACCCAACGTAAGTACAAGCACGCCTACGAGAAAGGCCGTTTCCGCAAAGAGATTGTGCCTGTCTTCATTGCCCAGCCCAAAGGCGATACGGCTTTGTTTGATACTGACGAGCACCCGCGCCTATCAAGCATGGAAAAGCTCGCTACCCTAAGGCCCGCCTTCATTGAGAACGGAACCGTAACGGCCGGTAACTCGGCGGGCATCAACGATGGTGCCGCCGCTGTACTGGTAGTAAGCGAAGAAGCCCTGAAACGCTACAATCTGAAACCAATGGCGCGCATTGTGGCGTCGGCCGTGGCAGGTGTCGATCCGGCGTATATGGGTATCGGGCCAGTTCCGGCCACCCAGAAAGTGCTTCAGCGTGCTGGCCTGACCATGAATGACATCGACCTGATTGAACTGAATGAGGCCTTTGCCGCTCAGAGCATTGCTTGCATGCGCGACTTGGAGTTGGACCCGGCCAAAATCAACGTGAACGGTGGTAGCATCGCCATTGGACACCCACTGGGCTGCGCCGGCGCCCGCATCACGGCCACGCTGCTACACGAAATGCAGCGCCGCGAAAATGCCCGCTATGGTCTCGTAACCATGTGCGTAGGGGTAGGGCAGGGCGCTGCGGCTATTTATGAGAAGCTGTAATTGAGTCGGTTTTTGGTTGGTTGTTGTTGGTTTTTGGCCAGAAGAACACCTGTTTGTAGATAGCCAAAAACCAACAACAACCAACCAAAACCACGTTGCGCTACTTTCTTCACCTCGCCTACGATGGCACGCGCTTTCATGGGTGGCAGATTCAGCCGGGCACGCTCACGGTGCAGCAGGAATTAGACCGATGCCTGTCGCAGATATTGCGACAGCCAGTTTATTCGCTGGGCAGCGGCCGCACCGACTCAGGGGTGCACGCCAGCCACCAAGTAGCGCACTTCGACGCGGAACTGCCCGAGGGCCTCGACCTTGATACACTACTTTACCGCCTCAACCGCGCCCTACCTGCCGATATGCGGGGCTACTTGGTGCATCCGGTTCCGCCCACGGCGCACGCCCGCTTCGATGCGCGGGTGCGTACCTACGAGTACCACGTGCGCCTTGTGCCCGACCCGTTTGCGGCTCCCCACACCCTCTACCTCGACCGTGCCCCCGATGTAACGGCTATGAACGAAGCCGCCGCCTACCTCATCGGCGACCATGATTTTACGAGTTTCTCTAAGGTAGGGGGCAGCGAAAAGCACTACCGCTGCCTTTGCTACGAGGCCGGTTGGCACCCCACGCCGGGTGGTGTAGTATTCCGCATCCGGGCCAACCGGTTTGTGCGGGGTATGGTGCGGCTGGTAGTAGGCACCTTGCTGACGGTAGGCAAAGGCAAGCTAACACCCGACGAGTTTCGGGAAGTTTTTCAGTCGTTGAATCGGGTGCACGCCAGCGGCGCAGCCAAGGCGCAGGGGCTGTTTTTGTGTCGGGTAGAGTATCCAGCCGGACTGGTGCCTACGGAGTTGCTACCTACAGGCCTGCCGTATTTTGCGGGGTAGGGCAATCATCTGTCATCCTGAGCATAGCGAAGGACCTTCTCATGCCAGAACGACGGTTATAACAACGACTCGTTCTGGCATGAGAAGGTCCTTCGCTCCGCTCAAGATGACAGACGTATTTACCTTCATACATAGCAACGCATAACCTTCCCCGTATACTACTGGTTAGCTAATCGATTCCCCTTCAAGTTTATATTCCGTGGAGCAAACCACTACTGCCACCAAAACCGGCAATATCTTCGATTGGCAGGTGCTGAGCCGGCTGATGGCGTACGTGCGGCCCTACCGGCGCGTATTTTATTTCCTCATCTTCCTGACGGTTGCCACGGCGGCCCTGGGCACGTTGCGGCCCTTTCTGATCCAGAAAATGGTCGATGTCAGCATCGACCAGGGTGATATGACGGGAGTGAACCGCATGTTTATCTGGTTGATTGTTTTGCTGGTAGGACACACGCTGGTGAGCTATCTGCAAACCTACTACGGCGGCTGGCTGGGTCAGTACATCGTGCGCGACATCCGGGTAGACCTCTACAAGCATATCCTCGATCTGCGCCTGAAGTTTTTTGACCGCACGCCCATCGGGGTGCTCGTAACGCGCAATATCTCCGACGTAGAAACGCTATCCGACGTATTTAGTGAAGGGCTGGCAGCCATGATTGGCGACATCCTACAACTGGTGTTCATCATCGCCTTCATGTTCTATATTGATTGGCGCCTGACGCTGGTCAGCTTGTCTGTGATTCCGCCGTTGCTGTTCAGCACCTACGTGTTCAAGGAGAAGGTGAAGAAGTCGTTTCAGGAGGTGCGGACGGCCGTGGCCAGCCTCAACTCCTTCGTGCAGGAGCACCTCACGGGCATGAGCGTGGTGCAGATTTTCAACAACGAGGCCCGCGAACAGCAGAAGTTCGAGAAGATCAACCAGGAACACACCCGCGCCAATATTCGGTCTGTGCTGTACTACTCGGTGTACTACCCCGTAGCTGAGGTGCTGGGCGCCGTAGGTATCGGCCTGCTGGTATGGTATGCAGCGCAAGGGCAGATTGAGGGCACGATAACTAAAGGAGCACTGATTGCCTTTATCCTGTATAATAGTCTGTTCTTTAGGCCAATACGTCAAATTGCCGACCGCTTCAATACGTTGCAGCTCGGCTTGGTAAGCACGGAGCGTCTGTTGAAGTTGCTGGACAGCAAGGAGCTAATTGCCGACAACGGCAACTTCCTGCCTACTACCCTGCGCGGCGACGTCCGCTTCGATCACGTGTGGTTTGCTTACAACGAGGAAAACTACGTGCTCAAAGACATCAACTTTGAGGTAAAGGCCGGCCAGACCATCGCTTTCGTAGGTGCTACGGGTGCCGGCAAAACCAGCATCATCAACCTGCTCTCCCGTTTCTACGACATCAACAAAGGCACCATCAGCATCGACGGTCATGACCTGCACGAGTACGACCTTAAGGCACTGCGCCAGCAAATTGGGGTGGTGTTGCAGGACGTGTTCCTTTTTGCGGGCTCCATCGCCGACAACATCACGTTGGGCAACAAGGATATTACGGAAGAGCAAATTTGGGAAGCTGCCGAGTTGGTGGGTGCCCGTCGCTTTATTGAGCGCCTACCCGGTGGCCTGCACTATCAGGTAATGGAGCGTGGTGCTACCCTCTCCGTAGGCCAGCGACAACTGATTTCCTTTGTGCGCGCCATGGTTTACCAGCCGCGCATTATTATTCTGGACGAGGCCACTTCCTCCGTTGATTCGGAGACGGAAGAGTTGATTCAGGAAGCTATTGACAAGCTGATGGAAGGCCGCACATCGCTGGTCATTGCGCACCGCCTCAGCACCATCCAGAAAGCCGACCGTATCATTGTGCTGGACCGGGGCGAAATTCAGGAATCTGGTACGCACGAGGAACTGTTGCGGCGTGGTGGCTTCTACGCCCAACTCTACCAGATGCAGTATGTAAATGAGTAGTGAGGTTGTGGAGAGGTGAAGTTGTGAGTTACGTATTAAATAACCGCACGTCGCTTCACTTATAGGCTTTCACAATTTCACTGCTTCACAAATTCACCTTCTATGACCCGTTGGCTTTTTCTGGCCTTATTGCTTGTAGCACTGAGCGTGGCCGTGTGGTACGCCTACCTAGGCGGCTTCCGTAGTCCCGGCGTGCAACTTATTACCACCGCGCAGCCCGTTTATCTGGCCGGTCGCTATTTCGAGGGCAAGGCGAGTAGTGACGAGTTTGGCCCACTATTTCGGCAGGCCCAGCAAGTGCTCGACAATGGCCAGCTAAGTGGCGCGCTAGGCAACATCTACTACAGCGACCCAGAAGCATCCGACGATACCGTACGCGCCTTTGTAGGCCTGGTGGTAGCCGATACCACCTCCCAACAGTTGCCCCCCGGCTACCGCTACCGCACGTTCCCGGCCGGCCAGCGCGTGGTGCAGGCCCACCTAAACGCCAGCTACATGGTAGCGCCGGATAAGCTGTACTCCGGCGCGAAAAACTTTATGCAAGAGCAGAAACTGACTTCGGCTAAAATCTATTTGGAGCAGTTTCCCGCTGATGCACCAGCCGAGGTAATGGCTGTGGTGAAATGACAAGCATCGCACAAGAAAATGCCCCGACAGTATATACTGTCGGGGCATTTTCTTGTGCGATGCTTGTTAACTGCGACCTAAATAGATAGACCCTCCTATAAATAAAGAGCTTAAACCAAAGTTTGTATATAAAGAACTATTAGACCATCTAAATCCATCCTTTTTCTGCGTTATACGATCATAACTCAAACCGTTTACAGATATTTCTATGCCTAGTTTCTTAGTAGGAAAAAACGTAATACCTGGAGATAGATTAGCATAAAATCCTTGTGAACGACCATTGTAAGAATATACCGAATTGCTATAATTACTATAATCAGAAAAATAGTTGTTTTTATATCCTGCTCCAAATTGTCCGAATAAGGCAAATTTATCTCCTATGAATTTGTAATAACGCGCAACGGGGCCCAGGGATACTATGCGTTCTTTTCTGCTACTGTTGCGCTCCTAGTTCTGATTTGAATCAGCAAAACGACCAGATTCAGCTTGTTCAGAGTTGCCGAAACTAACACCTGTATTTATTCCTATGGATAAATTGTCGCTTATGAAATAGCCTACAATAGGTTGAATGTTCAGTGAGGAGGTAGTGTAATTGCTATTTATCCCTATAGCTGTTGGTGGTATCTCATTTTTAACAGATGACCTTACTTAATTAAGCGCACCTCCTATTGAGACAGTACCAGCAGAAATTTGAGAATACGCATTGAGCGAAGCTATACTAAGTAGAGCCCCACTTAGAATTATTTTTTCATAACGAAGAAAATTTAGTGAATATGTGCTGCTGCTAACGGTGTCGTAAAGCATATATTGTATAATATATTTATTTATATATTTTGAAATAAAAAAGCCCGCTAAGCACAAAGCTTAGCGGGCCGTTTATTTTAGCTGGAATCAAAGAAAAGTCGGGGTGGCAGGATTCGAACCTACGGCCTCGTCGTCCCGAACGACGCGCGCTACCGGGCTGCGCTACACCCCGAGTTGCTGGTGCAGCCTGAGCACACAGCGTATCAGGAAAATTTTCGCTATCGGCCGAAAAAAGCCGCCGAACCAAAGTTCAGCGGCTTTTCGAGCCGAAAGCTCTTCTGTCGGAGTGGCAGGATTCGAACCTACGACCTCCAGCACCCCATGCTGGCGCGATACCAGGCTACGCTACACCCCGATAGAATTGAGCTGCAAAGGTAATAGAAGATTTGATATCACCGCAATTTTTGAAAGGAAATAAATGTTGTTTTTACATCTAAAAGCAAAGTATCTAGCGATGGGTTGGGAATGAGGTAGTTAGAGGGTAGCTATTCTTGGCAATGGTTTTGCTGTTAATCGAGGAGACTTACTAACTGTCGGGTCGCGAATAAATACAATTCGTACTTTTGTTTTTAAGTTATCATTGTACATGTTTAACGTAAAGGTGATATGAAAATAGTTATATCAATGCTGGCAAGCATGCTTTGTTTGGTGCTAGTCACTACTGCTAATGCCCAAACAGCCTCCAACCAGACAGCTACCGCAGCGAAGGTTACGTCCGAACCAGTTGCCTTGGTAACGGATAAAATGGAAGCTCCCGCTACCTCATCCGATGTCGTGAAAGTGAAAGCGGAAATAAATCCCGTTAGTAAGCGCCTGACTGTGCGTACGGATGTACCCGGCCCTGTTCGAGTGGAAATCAACGACGACGAGGGCCGGCCCGTGATGACCAAGGATATGATTTCGGGTGATAAGGCCGCCAACATCGACGTTAGCCGCCTACCCACCGGCTTCTACATTGTGCGTTGCACCAGCGGCGAGCGAAGCGGCGTCCGCCGCGTGCATCTGGGGCAATAAGGCGAGATAGTGAGTAAAAAAAGGTACCTGTCATCCTGAGCATGTGGCGCATCAAGCCACATGCTCAGGATGACAGGTACCTTTTTTTACTCACAACTTCATTATCTCACCACTTACGCCTCTTCGCTTTGCAGTTGGCGTTCGTAAAGGGCGCGGTAGAGGCCGTCAGTCTCAGCCATAAGGGCATCGTGAGTGCCGTGCTGCACGATCTGGCCATCATCGAGCACCAGGATTTCGTCGGCTAGCTTCACAGAACTGACGCGGTGGGAGATGATGAGGCTGGTGCGGTTTTCCATCACTCGTTGTAAGCTGTTGAGGATGGCGTTTTCGGTATTGGTATCTACGGCCGAAAGCGAATCATCCAGAATCAGGATGCGCGGTTCCTTCACCAAAGCTCTGGCAATACTCACACGCTGCTTTTGCCCGCCTGAAAGCGTGATGCCCCGTTCGCCTAGCTTGGTATCAAAGCCTTCGGGAAACTGAATGATATTTTCGTACACGTTGGCGTCCTGGGCGGCTTGCTTCATACGCTCCTCGTTGGGGTTATCGAGGCCGAAGTTGATGTTGTTGCGGATGGTATCGGAGAACAGGAATACATCCTGCGGCACGTAGCCGATCTGGCTGCGGAGCGACGTAAGGGCGTAGTCGCGCACATCGGTAGCATCTACGGTGATGGTACCCTGCGTCACGTCGTAGAGGCGGCAGAGTAGGGCGGCTACAGTGCTTTTGCCCGAACCGGTATTACCGATAACCGCCAACGTTTGGCCCGGGCGGATGCGGAACGACACGTCGCGCAGGGCTTCAATGCCGGTATCGGGGTAGGTGAACGATACGTGGTCGAATACGATGTCACCCTGCATTTCGCGCTGTACGTTGCGGTGGGAAACGATGTCCGTTTTCTGGTGCAGAAACTCGTTGATGCGAGCCTGCGAGGCTTCTGCACGCTGTACCAGCGACGACGTCCAGCCCAGGGCCGTAACGGGCCACGTAAGTAGGTTCACGTAAATGAGAAACTCCGCGATGCTACCCGTAGTGATAGTCCCGCGGATTACTTCTTGGCCGCCTACCCATACGGTGATGATGGTGCTGAGGCCCACCAAGAACAGAATCAACGGAAAAAATAGGGAGTTCACAAAGTTTAGGCTCAACGACTTCTCCTTGTAATTCTCGCTGGCTACCGTAAACTGCCGGTGCGAGTCTTCCTCGCGCACAAATGACTTCAGCACCCGAATACCCGAAAAGGCCTCCTGCACAAAGGTAGTCATGCCGGCCAGGGAGCGTTGGATTTCGTCGGATTTGCGCTGGATGATGTTGTTGATATAAAAAATGCTGACGCTCAGGATGGGTAGGGGTAGAAGCGTGTACACGGTCAGCTTCACATTCACCATCAGCATAAGCGGCACGATGAGCACGAATAGAATAACCAGTTGCAAGAAGTACATGATGGCTGGCCCGATGTACATGCGCACGCGCCCTACGTCCTCAGAAATGCGCGACATCAGGTCGCCGGTGCTGTGGCGACGGTAGAAGGAGAGGGGTAGGGACTGATAATGCTGGAAGATTTCGTTCTTCTGATCGTTCTCAATCAGGCGCGACATTACGATGAGTGTCTGGCGCGTGTAGAACAGAAAAATGCCGCGCAGCACGGCCAGCAGAATAATGAGGGCACCGTAGAGCAGCACGTTGCGCCCGAATAGCTTATACACGCTGCTTTGGGCCTCGGTGCCGGCGTAGAGGTGGTAGAGGTCGATGCCCTCACTCACGAGGTCGAAGGCGTAGCGCACAATTTGGGCCGGAAAAATGGCCAGCAGCGTGCTCAGGGCCACAAACAGCACGCCACCGAGGAAATGCCATTTGTAGCGAAATAAGTACTTATTGGTAGCGGAGAGGGCACTCACGGGGCAGGAGGGAAGTAGTTTAGCAGTTTGAGTAGTAGAAAGTTAAAAAGCAGGCAAACGGTTTTCAAGATGCAGTTCAGACAAGATGCAGCCGACGCTAACCGACTAGCTGCCAAACTCCTAAATAGGTAGGAAAGATACGCTTCGACTAGCCTTAATCGGAAAAAACCGGTACTTTTGCGCCCGAATTGCGGGGCGCTCCACCTCTATAATACGTACGTTCAATACCCCGCTTAAGGGTAGAACGGTCGCACTGTTCTGGTAGGCGCCGGATATACGCTCCGAGCAGTTCGATGCTCAAAGGTACCTACCCTACCCCGCTTTTCGCTCAGATTCTCAACTTCATCAAGATCAGCATAAATGGTGCTGATTTCATTTTCATACAATGCTCAACCGACGCACGCTCCGCATTAAAGTCATGCAGGCCCTGTATGCCTACCATCAGGCCGTAGGATCTGATTTTTTGTTGGCGAATGACCGCATTGCGGAGGCCTTTGCACCCGATCTGAACTCGCCTGAGCCCCAGGACCGGCGCAAGCTTCAAGGGCAGCGCAAGCTGGCCGAAGTTATCTTCCGGGAGTGGCACAAGACTGGCAGCGAGCCGGAACAGCAGCCCGACGATGCTGACGTACACGAGGCCGTGCGCGACGCCATGAAGTACTACCAGCAACAGAAAACCAAGGATGGCAACTTCTACGGCGGCCAGCTGGTGCACAATGCTGAGAGTATTCACGACCAGTACATTCACCTGCTGAACCTGCCCGCAGCGCTGTTGCGGGTGCTGGAAGAAGAGCAGGAGCGTGGCAACCGCCGCTTCACGGCGCCCAAAGATGCTCCGCTGAACACGACCCGCCTAGAGCAAAACCAGGCCGTGCAGAAGCTCATCAACAACAAGCAACTGCAAGACCTAACCATCCGGCGCAAGCTGCTGTGGAACGGCGAGGAGGAAATGGAGGCGCTGCGTACCGCTTGGCGCAACGAGATGAAGCAGGATGCGGAAGTGCTAAGCTACCTGGCAGCGCCTGCCGGCGACTATGCCACCGACCAAGAGTTTCTGAAATACCTCTACAAGACCTTCGTGTTCAAGGGCGAGGAACTGCCGCGCCAGTTGGAAGAGGATGATCTGAACTGGGAGGAAAACCGCCCTGTGGTGAAAAACCTGACGCTGAAGACAGTGAAAATGCTGGACGAGGCCGCCGATGAGAATCTGGAGCTGATGTCGCTGTCGGCTAACTGGCAGGACGACAAGGAGTTTGCCCAGACGCTCTACCGTCATACTCTGGACGAGGACGAGCGTTATGAAAAGCTGATTGCCGAATCGGTGCAGAACTGGGACGTGGAGCGCGTGGCCCTGCTGGATAAGATTATCCTGAAGATGGCGCTGTGCGAGATGCACCTGTTTCGCAGCATTCCGGTGAAGGTGACCATCAACGAATACATCGAAATCAGCAAGCTCTATAGCACGCCCAAGAGCAAGCAGTTTGTGAACGGCATCCTCGACAAACTGGCGCAGGACCTCACGGCCAGCGGCGCCATCCGCAAGTCGGGTAGGGGCCTGCTTGATAACCAGTAGATTCCAATGAGAAGGTCAAAAAAAGCGAGAGGTGCACGTTTTTTGTCGTAATCCCATCGTTAAGTTTACGTTTTTCGTACCAACAGGAAGCAGAACACCGCTTTTTTCCACCCTTCTACTCCAATTCCTCACCTAATATGAGCAGCAAAACCACCACTGGTATTCTATGCTTTGCCGGCGGTGCCCTTACCGGCGCTGTATTCGGTATTCTATACGCCCCCGAGAAAGGCCGCGAGGTGCGCAGCTGGTTCAGCTACCAGTTGGAGCGCTACCGCGAAACCCTGGCTGACCTCACCGAAAATCTGGTGACCAGCCGGGTAGACGCCGGCCCGATGTCGGCCAAATCAGAAGGCCAGCGCGTGATTCAGGACGCTAAAACCAAGGCCGAACAGCTGCTCGGGGACGTTGACCAATTGATCAATCAAATCAACTCGCGCAAAGGTATTTAAGCGCTATGCCCTATAAAAGGAGTGGATGAGAGAACGAGAAAACGGTGCTATTACCTGCCTTCCTCGCTCCTTCATCCGCTCCTTTGTTTCTTTGTGTCTACCCCTAACCAGGTAGGCTATCTGGCTAACCACCGGCCGGTCTGGCTTCTTGCCAGGCCGCGTGCCCTACCTACGCTAACCTAACCTTCTCTGATGCACACAGTCACTCTTATCCCCGGCGACGGAATTGGTCCCGAAATCACGAAAGCCGTAACCGATATTTTCGCCGCGGCGCAGGTTCCCGTTGCTTGGGAAGAGCATAACGCCGGCTTGGTTGCTTTCGAAACCTCGGGCGAGCTACTACCCCAGGCACTGCTCGACTCCTTGGACAAAACCCGTGTGGCCCTAAAGGGGCCCCTCACCACGCCGGTAGGGAAGGGTTTTCGCAGCATCAACATCACGTTGCGTCAGAAGTACAACCTGTACCAAAACGTGCGTCCGGCCCAAACCACGCCCGGTATCAAGTCGCGCTACGAGAACGTGGACTTGGTGCTGTTTCGGGAGAATACCGAGGGTTTGTACTCGGGCTTGGAGTATTACGATGACCGCCTGGGTATTGCCGACTCCATTTCGCGCGTGACGGTAGAGGGCTGCCACAAGATTGTGCGTGCTGCTTTCGCCTACGCCAATAAGAATGGTCGCAAAAAGGTGACGCTGGCGCATAAAGCCAACATTCTAAAACTGGCGGGCAAGCTGATGCTGGATGCTGGCAAGGAGATTTCTGCCGAATACCCGCACATTACGTACGAAGACAAAATCATCGACAACATGTGCATGCAGTTGGTAATTCGGCCCGAGCAGTTCGATGTAGTAGTGACCACCAACTTGTTTGGCGACATCCTCTCTGACCTGTGTGCTGGCTTAGTAGGTGGTCTGGGCGTGGTAGTAGGTGCCAACATCGGCGACGATGCGGCTATCTTTGAGGCCGTACACGGCTCGGCTCCCGACATTGCGGGCCAGGGTAAAGCCAATCCTACCGCCCTGCTGCGCTCGGCCCTAATGATGCTGCACCACCTGGGAGAGAAAGACCACGCTAACCGCATCGAAAACGCGCTGACCAAGACCTTGCAACAGCCCGAAAAGCTGACCGGCGACCTAGGTGGCAAAGCCTCTACCAGCGAGTTTGCACAGGCCATTATCGACAATCTGGCGTAAGCATACGCGGCTCTCGCTGGTGCCGGTACAGATGCCAAATGCCAGAAGAAAGTCGTAATTTTGGTTTCACACCCATTTTGTAAGCTGCCCAGCAGCTGTTATTTACCTGTATGAAACGCACCTTTTTTTCGACTGCGCTACTAGCGGCTACCCTGTTGGTGGGCGCTTGCAGCCAGGACAAGCCGACTGAGGTAGGTACCGAGGGCATGAATGCCGCCGCTGCTGATGCCAACGCCGCTGCCAACCCCACTGTGGACAACCCCAACGTCTTGGGCGAAACGGAAGCCCCGAACCCCAACGCGCCAGTAATGACCTTCACGGAGCAGGAATACGACTTCGGTGATATCAAGCCCGGCGATGTGGTGAAGCATACCTTCGAGTTCACCAATACCGGCAAATCGCCGTTGGTGATTGAGAATGCCCAGGCCAGTTGCGGCTGCACTACCCCCGAGTGGACCAAAGAGCCCGTAGCACCCGGTGCCAAAGGCACCATGCAAGTGCAGTTCGACAGCCACGGTAAAACCGGGATGCAGAACAAGCAGGTGGCGGTAAGGGCCAACACCCAGCCCAGCATCACCCAGATTGCCATTAAAGCCAACATCTTATCCGACGGGGCTAACGGTCCGGTGCGATAGTCGTTTTTTGTTGCGCACTGGCGCGGGAAGCCGTCTGGGCGGGCAGGCACGAGTAACGTGTCTATACCCCGGGCGGCTTCCCGTTCGTTAGGGCGCCTTTCTCTTTTTTGATTTCTTTTCTATGCTGCTCACTCTTCTACTCCAGGCTCCCGGCGGCGGGGGCATGACCCAGTTTCTACTGCTGGGCGCCATGTTTGTGGTACTGTACTTCTTCATGATTCGGCCGCAGCAGAAGCGCGCCAA
The DNA here is from genome assembly GCF_017589435.1 of Hymenobacter defluvii. Lineage (NCBI taxonomy): Bacteria > Pseudomonadati > Bacteroidota > Cytophagia > Cytophagales > Hymenobacteraceae > Hymenobacter > Hymenobacter defluvii. The sequence continues at coordinate 45,668 of NZ_JAGETX010000014.1, read as the reverse complement.
AGAGGCCAAAGCCCTACGCGAATCGCTCACGAAGGGCGCCAATGTAGTGACCATTGGAGGTCTACACGGTAAAATTGTAGACGTGGCGGAAAATTCCGTCGTAGTAGAAGTTGACAAAGGCACTCGTCTGACGTTCGACCGCACGGCCATTGCTCGGCAGGTTAATTAGTGAGTAGCTGTCAGTGAAAAATAGTGTCATCTTGAGCGTACAAAGGGGCTTTTTATGGTAGAACGACTGGCGTAACAACGACTCGTTCAACACGAGAGGGTCCTTCGCCCGCTCAGGATGACACGCATATATTTACGGGCAACTCGTAAGGCATATCATGAAAACATCCCGCCCGCAACGTCTGCTATTTTGGTTTGCCCGCCCGTTCTACGGGCCGGAGCAGGGCTATTGGCGGCCGGTGCTGGTGTGCTTTCTGGCCGCGTCAACTATCTGGGTACTTAACGCGCTCAACAAGACTTATACCACGCGCATTTCCTACCCCGTGGAGTGGGTGTATGATGCGGCCCGCTACGTGCCGGTGCAGGACCTGCCCCCAGAAGTAACCGTGAACGTGACGGGTAGGGGATGGAAGCTGCTGCGTAAGAATATTATGCCCGATGTGCGGCCCGCCGAAATGCGCCTGACGCGCTTACCTGGTCAGCGCTACGTGCTGTCCTCGGCCCTGCGGCCGGCCTTGCAAAACGCTATGGATGGCTTGCAACTTAACTATTTGCTCAGCGATACGCTCTGGATTGAGTTTGATAAACTAGTACGGCGGCGCGTACCACTTACCCTCAGCCGTGCTGCCGATGGCTCGGCACTGCCCTACGCAGCGCAATTTGAGCCAGCTACCATTCTGTTTGAAGGACCCGCTAGCGTCGTAAATGCGCTGGCCAGTCCCTACCCTGTGCATCTGCCGCAGGCACCAGCAGGCAGCAGCTCCGGCAGCATCAGTGTGCCGATTGGTGGCCCTGCCATGGTAAGCACCAACGTGCGCGACGTACGCGTGCGCCTACGCCCCCGAGCCGTAGTAACCGTACCGGTGTGGACTACCCCCGAGCTACGCGATTTCCCGGCGCAGCGGCGGTTTCGGCTACAGCCGGCTACGGTGCAGGTGCAGCTTCAAAGCTTCCCGGAAGACACTGCCGCCTTGGACCTGCAACGCCTGCGCGTAGCCTTATATTTTGGGCAATTGGTAGGACCTGACTCTGTGCTGACACCTATGCTGATTGAAACGCCAGAACAGGCGCGCGGTGCCCGCATTGTCACGTCGCAGGTGAAAGTATCGATGGTACGCGAATGAAGAAAATAGGTATTACTGGCGGCATTGGGTCCGGTAAAAGCGTGGTATGCCGCTTGTTTCAGGTGTTGGGCGTGCCTGTATACGATTCGGATGCACGTGCCAAATGGGTGATGTCCCACGATGAAGCTTTGCGAGCGGAGCTACAAACGGCTTTCGGAGCGGCTACCTTCGATGCGCATGGCCAACTCGACCGGCCCTACCTGGCCCGGCTGGCTTTTCATGATCCTGCTCAACTCGCCCGCCTCAACGCCCTGGTGCATCCCCATGTGGGCCACGACTTCGCGGAGTGGGCAGCCAACCAAGCTCAGGCCGGCCACGCCTACGTGCTTAAAGAAGCGGCGCTGCTGTATGAGTCGGGGGCCTACCGGCAGCTCGACCATATTATCACAGTATTCGCCCCGCAGCCCATCCGCGAAGCCCGTGTGCTGCGCCGCGACCCGCACCGCACCGCGCAGGATGTGCAGGCAATCATTGGCAAGCAGCTCAGCGAGGAAGAAAAGCTCCAACGCGCTGATTTTGTGGTGTATAATGATGACCAACAGCTGCTTATTCCGCAGGTGCTGCGGTTGAATGGTGCGTTTGTGAATTTGTGAATAGCAAAGATGCGTGTCATCCTGGGCCTGCGAAGGACCTTCTGCTAGTTGAACGACTGACGTAACAACGACTCGTTCTGGCATGATAAGGTCCTTCGCAGGCCCAGGATGACACGCATCTTTGCTATTCACAAATTCACCTAATAATGGGGCACCGCTCGAAGGGACGGGTTTCGTCGAAAAGGAGACGATAGGTGACGTGCGTTTTCACGATGCGGGCGCCAATGGAGCGGCATACGGCCATCATACGGGGGTTGAAGTCCCCAATCCAGTTCATTTCCAGGCTGGTATAGCCGGCATTCTGATACACGGATTGTGCCTGGTAAATCATAGCCGACTCAGCTCCTTTGCCCTGGTGCTCCGGAATTACCCCAAAAATCACCCCGAATGCCTTTTTAGGCTGGCGGCGCTGGTACTGATACTTCTCCCACAGAAAACGCAGCTTGCCCAGCGTATCCAGCTTGCGACCCACGTGCTTGAAAATCTGATTCAGCTCGGGTAGGGAGATGAAGAAGCCTACAGCTTCGTCGCGGTAGTAAATAAACCACAGTAAGCGCTCATCCAGCACGGGTTTCATCTCGCGCACAATGTTGCGCGCCTGCTCCAGCGACATATCACTGACGCCGGAATGCCGCGCCCAGGCCAGAGAGTACACATGGTGAAAATCACGGGCCAGCTTCTCCGAGTCGCTGGCGTCGGCGTAGGCGAAGCGGTAGTCAGGCTCTTCGCGGGTGAAACGGTCGGTTACCTTGGCAAAGTTGGGGTGCAGCTTGATATCCGTCGGAATATCATAGGTGTACTGCTTGAAGTACACCTGAAACCCATATTGCTCGAAGAGTTTCTGGTAGTAGGGCGGGTGGTAGAACATCCCGTAATTGGGCTCCGTGAAGCCATCCACGAGCAGGCCCCAGAACCGGTCCCGTTCTCCAAAGTTGATGGGGCCGTCCATGGCCGCCATCCCGCGGGTTTCCAGCCACGTGCGGCAAGCATCGAAGAGCGTATTGGTGGCTTGCTGGTCGTCGATACACTCAAAGAAGCCCATGCCACCCACAGGCAAGTTGGGTATCTCTTGGGGTAGGGCGCTATTGGTGAAAGCCGCTACCCGGCCAATAACGGTACCGGCATCGTTAGTCAGAATCCAGCGTACGACTTCGCCTTTGCCCTCGCGTAGCAGGCGGTTTTTCTGCGGACTAAACACCGCTTCAATCTCATGATCGAGCGGCGAAATCCACTCCGGATACTGCTGATACAGACGGGTAGGCAAATCCAGAAACTGACGTACCTGCTGCGAGTTGTGTACTTCAAATAAAGGCATCGGCAAAAGAAACTAGCGGAAAGCGTGCGAACTATGCATGCTCTTAGACAACAAAGATCGGAACGAAAGGCTTACCGTGCCTTGCTACTGGGAGCCGCCGCCTCGCGGTCAAAGATGGACAAGATCTTTATGCCCTCGGCCTGGATAGAGTGGATTTCCCGACCTACGCTGTCGGCGTATGATTGAGGATGCCAGCGGTAGTTTGTTATGAAATAGCGGCCCTTTTGCGGCTCTCGATGAATTTTAAAACGTGCTTGTTCAGTGGGAGCAAGCAATAGACTATTAGCAATGATAGGTGTAAACACAGGTGCACTGACAGAGAGAGGAGTATTGTCAGGTTGATGGTTTATCAACCATTGTAAGCCCTGATAATAACTTAGGCCCCAGTAGTCACGCTCAAAGAGACGCTCGGCAGTTTGGGGGGACAGAAAGCTGAAGTAAATTTGCTGAAAGGGATGCATTTGTACCATGCGAATAGCCGTGTGCACTGTTTCGGCTAAGCTTAGCAGCAATACTCCAAGCGCCACATAACGAATGGACTTTGGTCGGTGGGCGACGTGCATCAGCCAGCGAATTCCCTGCACGGCCAACAGCACCAATGCCGGATAAATGAAATATAGATGTCGCCAGCCATCATAGAAGGTAGAGCGCAAGATAATTACCAACAACAGCGGCCCAAGAAACCAACCTATCAGCAGTAAATTGAGTTGGTTCGCGAAGCTCATACAGGTCAAACGCTCTTTTAATAAGTGGCTACTGTTAACAACTATTCCCACTAACGCGGCCAGTAGGTAGGGAACGGGCGTCGTGATAATTATCCAAACCGGTAAGTAATGCCAGGGTACATGACTATCGATAAGTTGGCCGAAATACAAGCTGTAGCCTCCCCAAGGGTAATGGCTGAGGTGCTGATAAGACCACCAAAAATTAGTTAAGGGGTTTTCCCAGAGAAAAGGCCAGCCGATAATAACGCCCACTGCGGTCAGGGCCACATAAAGAACGCTTAGCCATACCAGCCGATGAGAAGGGCGCGCCAGCCATTGCCACCCCAGCATGCCTATCGTAAACCCTATGATTAGCAAGCCTGGAACCCGCATATCAATTGCCAGAGCAGTTGTCAGGGCATGTAGCATAATCCGCCCTAGGGTAGGGCGGACCAGCAGCCAAACCAAGGTGTACATCGCCACCGTGAAACAGGCCATAAATACAATGTCTTTGCCATTGAAAAAAGCCTCGGCAAAAAAGCGGGGTGAGAGCACCAATAATCCCACTGCAAGCAGTGCCCAAAGCCAACTGCCAACACAATGTCGGGCTATTCCATACAGGGACCAGCAACTTGCCCAGAACAGAACAAAAATCAATAGATGTCGCAGATGGTAGTAGGCTGCTGAATCACCCCGCGCAAAAAGTACACCCAGCGCTGCCAATGGCAGTTCAAATGCCACACCGTGGTCATTATCAGAATAATTTGCGAGGGGCGGAATAGAGGCGTAGGCAGTATTCTGACGAATCAGCTGGGGCGCCAAGCGCTCGGCCACGTATTTTAGATTGACTGCCCCATTTGCCCGATCTACGGGCTCATCCCACGATACGCCGTAGTCGCGGTATACAGAAAGGCCTAGCATTAGTATAGCGCTGAAAAATAGCAGTACAATTACCGTTTTCCAACGAGTAATAGCAGACCAACGTGCGGCAGTCAACAAGGGCATAGCGTGCGAACTGTGTGAGCAGCTGAGAAAAATGTGCTGTGTGGTATAGGAATAGGCGGATCAACGTCCTCTCCAGCTTATCTAATTGATGCGTTTGAATTAGTGCCGAAATACTGAGAAGATTCTCAAACCATCGGCGTAGATAGTATACACTTCCTGACCAGGATCGACAGGATAGTGTTGGGCCTTTCCGCCATAATAATGGTAGGCTGTTAAGAAGTATCGTGCTTTTTCCGATGGCGAAGCGTATGTATCGCTGGGTACAAAATGCAGCCGAGCCCGCTGTTTGATAGGCAGTAATAAACTGTTGTTTTCTAAGTAACCGCCTTTTCCACAGAACGTTATTATTTGAGCGCTGTCATGCGCCAGCACCCATTCTAGGCCTTCTCGGTAGGATAAGCCCCAATAATCTAGCTCAAACAATTGCTCAGCCTTTTGGGGTGATAAGAAACTGAAATATACGTTCTCGTACGGGTGCGCCTTGGCCATGCGCCAGAGCGTATAGCCCGTTTCAGCACCCGTACCCAGTAAAAGCAGCGAAGCAGATGCTCGCCAAATAATAGGGAAGTCTTTGGCTGCCTGATAAAGCAAGCGTAGCCCGCGTACTGTTACTAAGAGAAAGGCGGGATAAATAAAATATAGGTGTCGCCACCCGTTATAGACGATAGGGCGAAACACGATAACAATGCCGATTGGGAGTAGCAGCCAGGTTAGGGCCAGCAGGTCAATGCCACGCGGGAGAGTCAGCCATTTCGCGCGTAGCAGAGCCGCAAAAGCCCCGATAAGACCTAGGAAGGCGGCGAGACTGTAGGCTACTGGAGTCGTCACAAACAGCCAAACCGGAATATAATGCCAGGGCAGTTGCTCTATAGGTACCTGAAATACATGCCCCAAATACAGTACCGGACCGTTCCAAGGATAATGACTGATTTTATCCGACGCCTGCCACAACTCTGCCAATGAGAGCGACCACAAATAAGGCCAGCCGGCCACAATTAATACAAGGCTGGCGCTAACATACAGCGCTACCATCTTGAAAGGACTCTGTTGCGCTGTCGGTTGAGATGCAAGTAGCAGAAGTGGCAGCGAGAAGAGAAAAATCAGCAAGCCCTGTGCACGCACATCAATAGCAAGTGCCGTTGCCAACGCATGTAGTAAGATCCGGGCAGTGGTAGGCCGTTGCCATGCATAAGCCAAGGTCGCCATGCTCATAGTAAAGCAGGCCATAAATACGATATCCTTGGAGTTATAGAAGGCCTCAGCAAAAAAACGAGGCGAAACTACAAGCAGCATAGCAGCAAGTAAACCCCAACGCCAATCAGCTAGATACCATCGCGCCAGCGTGTAAAGCGCATATACGCCCAATACAAACACGAAAAAGCTGCACAAATGCCGCATGAAGTAAAAGGCCCGCGAATCATTATGCGTAAAAACAAAGCTGAGTACCGCCAGGGGCAATTCAAACGCCACGCCGTGGTCACTGTCTTTGAACTGCCTAATATCTGGAATCAGGGCGGCGGTGGGTTGCTGCTGCACTTTCTCTGGAAAGAATAGCTGCGCCACATATTTGATCTGCACTAGTCCGTTCAAGTGGTTATTAGGCTCGTCGGCGGATACGCCGTAGTCGCGGTGTAGCCATAGCCCAAGTAGCAGAAGCAACCCAAAAAAGCCGCTTACGCTAAGTATTTGATAATAGCGTTGTTGCACACGAACCGACACTGCACTTGAGAAAACAGACAATGGAACAAGCTAAGATAACAAGGGCTGCAGCCGCTTTGTACCCTCTAAGGGATAGGAATCAGCAGCAAAGGAAAGGAAGTATGCCCCATTTTTGCTAAACTGTAAAGAAAGCCTACTGCGCCGAAAACAAAAAAAGGACAGTCAGAAATGACTGTCCTTTTTGGTGGGAGATACTGGGTTCGAACCAGTGACCCTCTGCTTGTAAGGCAGATGCTCTGAACCAGCTGAGCTAATCTCCCTCGTGGCGTTGTGCCGTTTGGTGCTGCAAATATGGCGGGTCGTTTTCGATTACACAACATATTTACCGAACTTCGGGTAAGTTTTTTTTAGGTTTTGAGTTAGAAAAAGACTCAAACGATTCATTGTCAGAAAATTTGTGGTGCCGATTCACCTGAAAAATTTTTTCATTTTTTTGTTCGCAGGCTGTTTCTTAGTGCTGGGAAGCGGCGCAGCAGCATTATGGTGGGGGCAGGAGCGCATCATTGGCTTATTTGTGCAACAGGCTAACCAGTATCTGCGCACACCTGTGCGGGTAGGGAAGATTGAACTGTCGTTGTTCGATCAGTTTCCGCGTGTGGCCATCACCATGCACCGCGTGGTGGTAACCGGCTCCCTACCCCACGATACCACTGCCCTGGCCCGTGCCCGACGGCTGTATTTCGCCTTCGATGCCTGGGACCTACTGGCCCGGCGCTACCGTGTGCGGGCCGTCACGCTCACCGACGGACAGGTAGCTGTGCGCCTCGACGCGCAGGGGCGACCGAACTATGATGTACTGCAGATGGACACAGCTGCCTCGGCAACAGACGAGCCATTTGCCTTCGATCTGGAAGGTATTCAGTTGGGGCGCATTGGCGTGACGTATGTGGATGCCAGCCGCCAGCAGCAGTTTGCGGGGCACACGCGCCAGATGCGCGCTACCCTAAGCGTGAAAGGAGAGGAGGTGACCGTACGGGCCGAGGGAGAAACGCACGTGCAAGCCCTACGAGTAGTGGACGATGCGTATTTTCAGGAGAAGGACCTGATGCTGACGACCCATCTGCGCATCAACCGCCAGACCCAGCAAATTGCTGTGCTACCCTCTGAAATTCGGATTGGGCCGGCTACCTATGGTGTAGCGGGTACCATTGGCTACTACCCGGCTACTAAGTTGGGTTTGCGGTTAGAAGGTAGACAGACGGATGTGCAGTCGTTGCTGGCACTGCTGCCGCCCCGCCTCAACCACCGGCTGGCCGGCTACCGTAGCCGCGGCGAGGTATACTTCCGCGGAACAGTGCGCGGTGAGTTTTCTACGAAAGTCAACCCCCGGCTTGATTTCCAGTTTGGCTGCCGCGATGCTGCTTTCTACCACCCGCAGTACCAGCAGGAGGCAGAGCACGTGTTTCTGACTGGCACTTTCACCAACGGCGCCGCTCACTCGGTGCGTACGGCCGTGCTGGATTTGCGCAACGTACGTGGTCAACTAGGTGGGCGGCCGTTTAGCGGCAGCCTGCGCTATACTGATTTTCAAGAGCCCAGCGTGCAGCTGCAATTATTGGCCGACCTCGATATGGCGCGGGCCACGCGGTTTTTTCCGGTGGCCGCCGTGCGGGGGGCCACGGGTACGGCGCAGCTTTCGTTGCAGGTGGCCGGGCCTGTGGCGCAGCTGCGCGCCGGGCGCGCAACAAATGCCCGCGGCGAGCTAACGTTGCACGATGTGGCCGTGCAGCTACGGGCCTACTCGCAGCCCCTGCGCCGCCTAAATGGGCGTCTGGAACTACGCGGCAACAACGTAACTATGCAGTCCCTGACCGGCTACCTGGGCCGCTCTGATTTCCGGGTGAACGGGACGCTGAAAAATACCGTGAGCTGGCTGCTTACACCGCGTCAGACGCTTCTAATTCAGGCGCAGGTAAATTCCGGTCTGTGGGATTTTGATGAGTTGTTGCGCCTACCCACTGCGGTGTCTACCTCCAAGCGAGGTGGCCGCGCTGGCGGCGAATATGCCCTGGAATTGCCCGCTACCCTGGCGCTGGATGTGCAAACCAACGTGCGCCACCTGCGCTTCCGCCGACTGCGTGGGCGCGAGCTACATGGCACTGTGCGGCTGCGCAATCAAATTGTGTCTTCGCCGGCGCTGTCGGTGCGGGCGGCGGGTGGGCGGGCCAGCATCCGTGGTACCGTAGATGTGCGCCGGCCCAATCTTGTGAAGGTAAGCACCACCGCCACCTGCACGCAAGTGCCGCTAGACAGCTTGTTCTATGTATTTGAGGACTTTGGACAACACTTTATCACGGCGCGGCACCTGCGCGGGCAGCTCACCGCCCAAATCGACTCCGACGTGTACCTCGACGGCGCCCTCTACCCCCTCACCGACCGGCTAGAAGCCGAGGTGAAAGCCACCGTGCGCAACGGCGAGCTGAATAATTTCGCCCCGCTGCAAAAACTCTCGATGGTGGCCAACCGGGAGCAGCTGCGCCACCTGCGCTTCGCCGAGCTTAAAAACAGCCTCTACGTGCAGAGCCGTACGGTGTATATTCCGGAGATGGATATACGATCTAATGTGCGCACGGCTTCCCTTATTCAGGTGACGGGGACGCACACTTTCGATCAGCAGATGGACTACCACCTCAGCATCCCGCTGCTGCCGGGGCTGTTGCGTCGCCCCGATGCGGCCGGGGGCACGCCCACCGGACCTCGCTTACTGCTGGCTGTGCGCGGCAATGAGCAGGATTTCACGGTGCGCTACGACCGCGCCCGCGCGCAGTTGGTAACCGGGGCGCGGCCCGAGGCAGCCAGCCCTGCGGCCGCACCGCGGCCCACTACTACCCGGCCGGGCATACTGGGCCGCATCTTGCAGCCTACCACTCGCCCTAACACGGGCGAAGCCGATACCCGTCCCGCTACGGTCCCCCGGAAATCAACTCCTAAACCCGTTGCGCAGCCGCAGCCCGGCGAATATTTTGAGTTTTAATCTGTTTGCATCTGTCATCTTGAGTGCAGGAAAGGACCTGCTCACGGTAGAACGATTTGTGGGCACGTCCATCGTTCTACCGTGAGCAGGTCCTTCCCTGCACTCAAGATGACAGAGCCCGCATAACTCGCACCTAAATATTCCCGTTTGAGGATAGCAAGGATTTTTCCTGCTGTTTCTCTTCTCCCTGTCCTCACATGAGCAATTCTCAACTTCTGCAAAACTATTCTGAGCCGGAAAAAGTGGCCTACCTGGGTGCTATTGCCAGCTTGTCTTCTGCTGACCGCGAAGCATCTGCTGCCGAGCAAAATTTCTTGCACCAGCTTACCAAAGCCGCTGGCTTAAGCGATGCAGGCACCCAGCAGGTGCTGGCGGCGGCTAAAGACTCTACCAACCAAAGTGTGCAGCAAAACCTGGACGCCCTGCGCGGCAGCGACTTACGCTTCTCTCTCATAACCGACCTCATCAGCTTTGCCCGTGCTGACGGGTCGTATACCAACGATGAGGAGATTATGATCAACAAAATAGCAGCCTACTTGCAGGTAAACGCCGGCCAGCAGCAAGTGCTGGAGCAAGTGGTAGACCAGGCCGAACAAGTGCCGCACGATGCCAACGACCCAACCAAGCAGAGCTTCCTGGGTGGGCTCTCCGATAAGCTTTCTAGCGTGGGAATCCCAAAAGGTGCCTTGCTGTCGGGCTTGCTGGGTGTGGTGGCGCCTATGATTCTGTCTAAAGTGATGAATCGCAATACGGGCGCCGCTACCAACTCCTCGGATACGGTAGGCGGCCTGATGAATAGCAATACGTCAGGCAGTGGCTTCGGCGACATCCTGGGCGGCCTGATGGGTGGCTCGCTGCTGGGCAACGTGCTGGGCGGCTCTATGAGCGACGTAACCAACCCCTATAATACCAGCTCTCTACCCCGCCAAGGCTCACACGCTGGCAACGGCGGCTTGGGCTCCCTGATTTCCATCTTGGGTGGCTTGGGGCAGCAGCCCAATTCTGCTCCCCGTAGCGCCGGCGGTGGCGGCTTGGGTAGCCTAATGGGCGGTAGCATGGGTAATGTGCTGGGCGGCCTGCTAAACGGCAACCGATAATTCACTCTATAACAAGCTGATGGCTGCCGGCCGTTAGCTGTTGGTTTTTTCGTTGTGACGAAAGCCAACAGCTAACGGCCAGCAGCCAGTAGCTTGTTACAAGGTTATGAACTAGCTACCGACGAGCCATCGGGATTGGGCTGTAGGCTGCGGGGTAGGGCTTTGGAGCCACTGCCTGAGGCGGTAGTCGTGAGGCGGGTAGTGTCCACAAAGGCGCTGTCGTTGCGCTCCACTATCTCTACCAGCTTGAAATTGATTTCTTCCATCACGTTCAGATACTCGTCGTAGCTGTCAGTAGCCACGTAGTATTGAATGCGGATATCCTTGGAGTTGGATGTCAGCGAGGTAAATTTCACCTGCGCATCGGGCTGAATGAGTGGGTGCGTGTTGATGGCCTCAAACGCTTGGTTGACTATGCTGTGCAACTGGTCGTTGGAGGTGCCCTGTTGCAACGACATCATAAAGAACACCCGGCGGGCCGTACGTAGCGAGAGGTTGTCCAACGGCTTGTCAATCATAGACTTATTAGGCACCGTTACGTAGCTTTTTTCCACGGTGCGCAGGCGTGTGCTGCGGAAGCCAATCTGCTCGATGGTACCCGTGATATCGCCCACGCTCACCAAATCGCCTACGATAAAGGGGCGGTCGAGGAAGATGGTGAACGAAGCCAGAAGGTTTTCCAGGCTCTCTTTGGCAGCAAAGGCCACGGCCAAACCACCAATACCCAAACCACCAATCAGAGCCGTTACGTCTACCCCAAACGTTTTGCCTAGGATAATGAGGAAGGCCACTGCGCCTACCAGAAACTTAAGCAGGTCGCGGGCAAAGGGCACCAATTGGTTGGCAACGCGCGGCGAGGCCTCGGCCCGACGCAGAAAGACCAGCACAAAAAAGTCAATGAAACGGGTGATAATCCAGGCAATGCTGGTGATGATGCAGATCTGGTACAGCCGGAAAATAGCCACTTCGTACCACGGGTCGGAGCGGGCCAGCTCGGCGCTACGCACCGGAATATCCAACACCTGAAAAGCCAAGTAGATGCTGATGAAGAAGATAACCAGCGATACAGGCTGAATCAGTAAGGCATGAAATTGGTCTTCCGTAACGCCCTCCGACTTGCCCCGCACAAAGCGATACAAGAGCTTGGTAAGGAGCCTGGACATCAGATTCTTAAACAGCAAGCCAAACAGCAGAATTCCCAGGGCAATCAAGTACGTCCGGACGTCGTTGCCCAGAAAGCGGTAATGCAAAATTTCAGTAAGGGTCATAGGCAAAAAAACTTGCGGGAGTGGGTGCGATGAAACAACCGTATCGTATAGGAACACACAACCTGCTATTGGGTTACGCAAAACAGAAGAAATGGCTACTTCGGTACTGCCCGCCCAGCCAATAGCGGGGTCTATATGCCGGTAGCCAACAGTTGTGCCAGCGAAATAAAAAAGGCTGTTCTGGTTCGTGCGCTTCGTTGACGTACAAATTTCCGACACCTACTACTTTCTGAGGAACTTTGCAAGGGGGAAATAGCGTATTACGCATATTCCGGGCAATGACCTTGTGATGAACCGCCCGATCCACGTTCTACTCCATACTATGAAACCTTTGCTCTCGCGCGTCGAATCCAAGAAAGTAGATAAGGCCGCTGCGATGCTGAAAGTGCTGGCTCACCCCAAGCGCCTCGCCATCGTTGACTTGCTGGGCAAAGAGGACAAGATGACCGTAACGGAAATCTACCGCTCGCTCGATCTGCCTCAGGCTATTGCCTCTCAGCACCTTATCACCCTGAAAGACCGGGGCATCCTGTCGTCTTTCAAAGTAGGAACCAAAATCTACTACTCGCTCTCCATCCCCAAACTGCTGGACGTAATCGATTCGCTGGAAGACTGCTGCGACGCGATTTAACCTCTCTGCACAGAAGGACAAGAAAAAAGACTGCTCATGGGCAGTCTTTTCGTGTTTTGAAGGAGATAGTAAGTTGAAAAGACGTCTGTCATCCTGAGCGCAGCGAAGGACCTTCTCACGTGAGAACGACAGTCAGGACAACGGCTCGTTCCCGCGTGAGAAGGTCCTTCGCTGCGCTCAGGATGACAGACGCCTTTTCAACTTACTATTTTACTAATTACTATTTTACTAACTCACCAACTTGCTACCCTACGCCGTAGTCGGCTGGTTTTCCAGGTCGAAAAGCTCCGTGAGGGCGTCTACCAGTTGGTCGGCGTTATCGCGCTTGCAGGCGGCTTTCAGTTGCAACACGTGCTGCTTCAGCACTTTGTTCATCAGAGAGCGGGTCACGTCTTCGAGGCGCTTGGCCTCCTCGGGGCTGGTTTTTTTGAGATGGCGCTCCAGTTCTTCCTGCCGTAGGGTTTCGAGGGCGCCTTTGATTTTCTGGATGATGGGCGATACCATCATTTCCTTGGCCCAGTCGCCTAGGCCAGCAATGCTCTCGGCAATAATGGCGCGCACCTGCGGCACGGCTGCCAAGCGCCGTTCCAGCGCTGCCGACGTCTTGCTGTGAATGGCATCGATGTTATACACCAGCACACCGGGTACCGTTTCTACCTCCGCCTCAATGCTGCGCGGCACCGAGAGGTCGATGAAGAACTTGTAGCTCAGCACATCTAAGTGGGCTACTAGCTCGCGGGTGAAAAACGGCGTGTCGCGGGCAATAGAAGAAATGACCACGTCGGCCTCGCGCAGACTCTGGGTCAGGTTTTCAAAATCAACAACCTTCACGCCGCACTCGGCGGCTAGCTGCTCGGCTTTGTGACGGGTACGGTTGCAGATGGTCACGTCCGAGAATTGACGGCTGTCGCCGAGGTGGCGGCACACGTCGGCGCCAATCTCGCCCAGCCCTACCACCAGCACGCGTGGGTTAGCTACATCAGCAGTCAGTTCCTCTACCAGTTCCAGAGCAGCGTAGGAGGTAGAAGCTGCACCATCGCGGAAGGCAGTTTCCTGCTGCACGCGCTTGTTGGTGAAGAAGATAGTGTGCAACAATCGGTGCAAAAACGGGCCAGCGGCATCGGCATCGGCCGAGTACTGGTAAGCCATTTTCACTTGGTTACTGATCTGCAAGTCGCCTACCACCTGGGCATCGAGGCCCATGCTCACCTCAAACAAGTGCTGCACGGCGTCTTCGTAGGTGTCCAGAATATCGAAGTAGGGGTAGTAGGCAGCAGCATCGGGAAGCTGCTTGAGCTGCGTCAGGGCCTCGATAATAGCCGGGCTCTGGTCGCGGTCGGCGGCGTAGTAGACTTCGGTACGGTTGCAGGTGCTCAACACCAGCAGGTCCTGCAAGTGCAGGTCGTGGTGGAGCATGTGCAAGAAGCGGCGGCAAGCGGCCTCGTCCAGGGCAATAAGCTCGCGGATTTCCAGCGGCGCTTTTTTATAGGAGAGGCTGACAGCTTTGAACGGGTGGAGCATAGCAGGTACTGACGCGGAGCGTAGGGCGCAAAATTACGGCGCAATTCGATAGATTGAAAACAGCAGGCAGCCAGTAGAGGTTCGGGCGTAAGCAAGTTCTCTGAAAGAAGGGGGTATAGTCCCGCAAAACGGCCTTTTTGGAGAATATTCAACTCTACTAGAGGTACATATTTATTTTATTCTAAACAGCTTACCTGTGCCAAAACGGCTTTATTTGGGCTTTTTGAGGTGCGCACAACTCATAGCACTTCTTTTCTATGGGCTCCGGTGGATGATTTTTGTCAGGTTTTGGTTGGATAACACCGCAGGGGTAGGCCGGCGCAACCCACGGCAACCCACGTCGAGTTCCTACCTTCGTTGTCTCACCTACCCGGAGCTAGGCTCCATCGCCTTTCCTTGATTCCGATCTACGACCAAAAATCCCGCGGCAAGCTGGTAGTACTGGCCAGCGCACTACTGATTGCGGTGGCTACCGTGCTGTATACCAACATTCTGGTGAGTCGCTTGGCTGAGCGCGAGCAGCAGCAGATTGACCTCTATGCTAAGGCGTTGCGCTTCATCATCAACATGGAGGTAGAGGACGCCAACACCACGTTCGTGTTCGACGAAATCATTCAGCTCAACAAAACCATCCCGTTGTTGCTGGTGAACAACGACGGCGACGTGGTGGACTACAAGTTTGTGGACGTGCCCAAGGGTCTGAATGACGAGCAGCGCCAGGTATTCCTGAGAAAGCAGGTGCTGGAGATGAAGGAAAAGCACCCGCCCATCGTAATTGAGCTGGGAGCAGGCTTGCGCAACTATCTGTATTACAAAAATTCCGCTCTGCTCGATCGTTTGCAAACCTACCCTTTGGTACAGTTGGCGGTAGTGAGTTGTCTGGCCGTTATTGCCTACTTCTCGTTCAGCTCGTCGCGGCGGGCCGAGCAAAACCGGGTATGGGTAGGCTTAGCCAAGGAAACGGCTCACCAGCTGGGTACGCCCCTAAGCAGCCTGGTAGGCTGGCAGGCCTACCTGCGTGAGTCGGAACGTTTTAAGGACGAGCCGATTGTGGAGGAGCTCGGCAAGGATATCCGGCGGCTGGAAATTATTACGGAGCGTTTCAGCAACATCGGCTCGGTGCCGGTGCTCAAGGACGAGAACATTCTGATGGTGACGCAAAACGCCATTGCCTACCTCCAGAGCCGGGTGTCACGTAAGGTCACGTTCACCATTACTACCTCCCTACCCACCGATATACCTGCCCAGGTAAACGTACCATTGTTTGATTGGGTGGTAGAAAACATCTGCAAAAACGCCGTGGATGCTATGGATGGCCGGGGCAGCATCCACATTCACCTGCGCCGGCCGGTGCGCAGTAAAAACCAGATTGCCATCGATATCACGGACACGGGCAAGGGCATTCCCAAGCACAAGATGGCCTCGGTGTTCCTACCCGGCTATACCACCAAAAAACGCGGTTGGGGCCTGGGTCTGGCGCTGGCCAAGCGCATCATCGAGAACTATCACAAAGGTAAGCTCTTCGTGAAGTGGTCGGAGGTAGGGAAAGGTACTACCTTCCGCATTGTGCTGAATGGGTAGTAGATAGTGAAGTTGTGAGTGGTGAATAATAAAAGTGTGTCATCCTGAGCGCAGCGAAGGACCTTCTCACACACGAACTATTATTATGGTGGTCGTTCATGCGTGAGAAGGTCCTTCGCTGCGCTCAGGATGACATCTGTTTTCACTCAATCATTCTGCCGTTCCGTCACTCCGTCACTTGCGTTAGCTACTGCCTCTTTCACCTTTCGCTTTTCCTTGCGATTGGTGATTTCGACGTAGCTGCGGCCCGTGACGGACTTGCCGTAGTGCGTGCCCGATACGCGACACATGCCTTCCCAATAATTCATCTTTACGCCGGGTAGGAGCTTGATACTCAACTCCTGATCTTGCATTACGGGCTCTACTACCAAGTCGTAGCCCTGGCTGGGAATGCGCACGCGCCACTTGCTGGGGTAGGTTTTGTGGGAGTGCGGGCTAGTCCACTCGGCCAGGGTTTCCAACTCAAAATCAGTCTCGTTGAGGTGGGTGTTCTGCGCGGTGGCCGAGTAGTGCGAGCCACCGCCTACCGATTCGCCAGTGGCACGGTTGAATAATTGATAGAGCATCAAATCCTCATTGGGCTCATCCAGCTGAATGCTGAACCAGTCCCAGCCGGCGTCCTTGGCCATCACGGAGTTGCAGTTCCATTGACGGTCGTACCACAGCTCGCCTTCTACCTCGTGCAGCTGGCCATTCACCTCCATGGTACCAGTGGCCGTCAGGCGCGGGTAGCTATAGTAGCCGGCCGTGGCCTTGCCGCCGTAGTTCTCGTAGCCGGTGCCACTGTGCAGCAGCACAGGCTTAGCGGGGGTAGTGGTGAGGTTGATAGCAGTACCGGCGTGCCGGGCCATACGGGCCTGCAAGTGGTAGCGGCCCTCCTGGCCCGTGAGCTGCCACTGCTGGGCCTTCTTCTGCATGGTCAGGCCGATGGGTAGGGTAGGGGCCAGCAGCTTAGGCAGGCGGCGCACCTTATAATCGTAGCGAAACTGCTGGGCCTTGGGGTCCGTCACGGCAAAGTTGACCATCTGCCAGTCCTGCTTACCATTCATGTTGAAGTGAAAGAATACGTACTCCGTGCCAAACTCCTCGCCGGTAGTTTTGTCGCGCAGGTGGCCGGTGAAATACCACCATTCCAAGGAGTTGCGCTCGTGTGGCGCTTCTTCCTGGGGCAGTTGAGCGGTTTTAGTGAAAACGTCGTAACGGTTGGTCGGCTTCACGGCGCAGCCAGACAGTGTGCCGAGTAATAGGAGGGTAGCGAGCAGCAGGTTCTTCATCCCCGCATAAAGGATTTTTCGGGGGAAAAGGTTTGGTGAAACTGCACTTTACTACCGCCGAAACGGCCGCTTCACCCGCTGCCACAAGCCGCGGGGCGTGTACCAAGGATAGGAGGAAATGCAGACGACTACCGCGCCGCCCAACATACCTTTATTAGGCTCCAACAACACTTGCAGCGGCTGGTTAGATGCAGATAGCGCAACCTGCTGCGGTTCATACCCAATAAACGAGACGGTAAGTTTCTGCTGCATTGCGACAGCCGCAGGCGGCACAGCCAGTTCAAACCTGCCATTTGCGTCACACGATACGCCAAGTTGTGTACCCGTCAAGAAAACGGTAACGCCCGGTAGTGGCCCCTCGCCGTCCGTTACGGTGCCCCGCACCACCACTGGCGGTTGGGCTACCATTCCCAAGGTGATAGGTAGGAAGCTGGGCTTTGGCTCCTGTTGCTCTACCGACACTTGCGCCCGCACGGCCGGCGCGGCCGCTTCGCGCAGCCCCCACACTGCCACGGCTGCCGCCAGCCATGCCCGCCACCGCGAAACCGCAGTAGCTGCTACCGTGGGCCGCAACGGCCGCCCAAGCTGTCCGGCCCGGAACCGACCACAGGTAGGTTGCCCGGTGCGTTGGCTGAGGTAGGCCAGCAGCTCGGCATCCGTAAACTGCGTGAAATCGACGACCACGGTCTGGCAGGCAGCGCAGTGGCGGCCTTGGGCGGTAGATGTCATGTGCTGCCAATTTTCGTGGCAAGGGGTAGGGATGGTGATAGTAGGCGTGGGCATAGGGTATAAGATGTAGTATACAGCGGGCTTTGGTTCCCAGAGTTTCAGCCCTGGGAATTATAAGATGCCGCCCGCCGCTGAATTCCACACGCGCTGTCAAAAATTCTTTTTGCCTTGAGGATCAATCTGGTCTAGGCTGCCGCGCCGCGTCCGCCGCATTTATTCAGTATCTTTTGCCCTCCAAAACCGATTCTACCGCATTGCCTACTCCGCTACCTCCAACGCGCACTGCCGGCCTGTTCCGGCGCAAAAGTATTGCCCAACTTCAGTCAAACCCGCCTGCCGATGCCCACGCTGGGGTAGGCGGCGAGCAGGAAGGCCACTTAGAGCGCCACCTCTCCGTGCGCGACCTCACGGCCCTGGGTATTGCCGCCGTTATTGGCGCTGGTATCTTCAGTACCATCGGCAACGCCTCGCACGACGGCGGCCCGGCCGTGTCGCTGCTGTTCGTGTTCACCGCCATTGCCTGCGCGTTTTCGGCGCTGTGCTACGCGCAGTTTGCGGCTACCATTCCGGTGTCGGGCTCGGCATACACCTACGCCTACGCCTCGTTTGGGGAGCTGGCCGCCTGGATTATTGGCTGGGCCTTGATCATGGAATACGCCGTGGGTAACATTGTAGTAGCCATTTCGTGGTCTGATTACTTTACGGGTTTGCTGGATGGTGTAGGCCTGCATATTCCTGATTATCTGACCTTAGGAACTCAAAGCGCCTACGCTGGATACCACGCCGTGCTAGACCTGATGCTAGCCGGCCGGCCGCTCACCGAGGCCACTGCGGCCCAGCAGGAAGCCTACCGTATCTGGAGCACCGCGCCTACCCTATTCGGCGACTTCAAGCTAGTCTGCGACCTGCCCGCCTTCATCATCACGGTGCTCGTGACAGCGTTGGTGTACATCGGCATCAAGGAATCAAAAACGGCTTCTAACTTATTGGTATTGTTGAAGCTGGCCGTGGTAGGGGTAGTAATTGTGGTAGGCGCGTTTTATGTAAAAACCGCCAACTGGACGCCCTTCGCGCCCAACGGCATCGGCGGCGTACTGAAAGGTGTGTCGGCCGTGTTCTTCGCCTACATCGGCTTCGACGCCATCAGCACTACTGCCGAGGAGTGCAAGAACCCCCAGCGCGACCTGCCCCGCGCCATGATCTACGCCCTGGTAATTTGCACTATTCTCTACGTGGTGATTACGCTGGTGCTCACTGGTATGGTGAGCTACACCGAATTGGGGGTAGGCGACCCGCTGTCCTTCGTGTTCAAGCAGGTAGGCGTCGATTGGTTGGCGGGCGTGGTGGCCGTGTCGGCGGTGTTTGCCATGACCTCCGTGCTGCTGGTGTTCCAGATCGGGCAGCCGCGTATCTGGCTGACCATGAGCCGCGACGGGCTGCTGCCGCCGGTGTTTGCGCGGGTGCACCCCAAGTTTCACACGCCCTCGTTCAGCACCATCGTCACGGGTTTGTTTGTGGGCGTACCGGCCCTGCTGCTCAACATGGATTTGGTGATTGACCTCACCAGCATCGGCACCCTGTTCGCGTTTGCGCTGGTGTGCGGCGGCATCCTCATCATCGACCCGCACGGCCAATCCGATGCCCGTTTCAAGGTGCCCTACCTCAGCGGCCGCTACGCCGTGGGCCTGATCTTGCTGGCCGCCGCCGTGGGCCTGTGGCAGTACAACCAAGAGGCTATCAACGAGTTTTGGGGTGCCGTAACCAGCGGCGAGTACGAGCAGTTTCGCCACCAGATTCCCATGGTTGTGTTCCTACTGTTCTGCGTGGGGCTGACGGTGGTTTCCTTCACTAAACGCCTGTCGCTGCTGCCGGTGCTGGGGCTGCTCACCAACTTGTATTTGATGACCCAGCTCGGCATCAGCAACTGGATGCTGTTCTTTGGCTGGCTGATTATCGGGTTGGCTATCTACTTCGGCTACAGCAACAAGCACAGTAAACTGAACACGCGGGTAAGGTAGCCCGGCGCCTCTATCGTGCTGTCCGCTGATTTTTCCCTGGCTAAACGGCTCCACGCCTCCCGCGAGGAGTTGCTCGACCTGAGCCTGCACAACCCACTGCTCAACTTCCGGGTGGCCAAAGCACGAGGCGTGCAGGTAGTACACGAACAGTCGGCGGCAGTGTACGATGTGTTGGTACGCCAGGGCAAGGCTATGTACTTTCTGGCCAATTCTACTCCATTCCATAGGCAAGAAGATACAGCGGCAGATGCGGCAACTACTGCCGCATTTGATGCTGAAAGGGAACCGCTGGTTACCATATCTACAACAGCGCTTTCCGATAACAAGCTCCAAACTGCCGAGCCGCTGGCAAAGCTGGAAGCGCGCTTGCTCAACACCTATTACACAGCCCGCACCAGCCTGGAAGAGCAGGGCGTGAATATCCTGTACCTGGCCCTGGGTAGCCTCACGTGGTACGAATCGGCTGGCAGCGAGGAGGCGCGCCGGGCGCCGCTGGTGCTGGTGCCGGTGCTGCTGGAGCGCGGCACTGTGGCCGAGCGGTTTACGCTGCGCTATACCGGGGCTGAGGTGGAAGGCAACCTGTCGTTGCAAGCCAAGCTGAAAGCCACCTTCGGCCTGGGGCTGCCCCTACCCGAACCAGAGGGCGAAGGCGGTTTGAACGAATATTATACTGCTGTGCAGGAGGCTATAGCGTCCCTAAGTCGCTGGCAAGTAGATCCTAATGATATTGCGCTAGGTTTCTTCTCCTTTGGGAAGCTCATGCTCTACCGCGACTTAGACCCGGCCACTTGGCCGGCCAATGCCTCCCTACTCGACCACTCGGCCATTGAGGCGCTGCTCGGTTCAGAAGGCTTCCGCGACCCGGCGCCTACCCTCGATGAAGCCGCTTTTCTGGATTCCGAAAGTCCGGCCGCCGAGCTGCACCAGGTGCTCGATGCCGACTCCTCGCAGCTACTGGCGCTGCTGGCCGTGCATGAGGGCCGCAACCTTGTGATTCAGGGGCCGCCCGGCACGGGCAAGTCGCAGACCATTGCCAACCTGCTAGCCGAGGCCATTGGGGCAGGTAAGAAAGTGCTGTTTGTAGCCGAAAAGATGGCCGCGCTAGAAGTTGTAAAGCGCCGCCTGGATGGCCTGGGGCTAGGCGTGGCCTGCCTGGAGCTACACAGCCACAAAGCCAATAAAAAGACGCTGCACAACGAGCTGAAAGCGACGCTGGCGCTAGGCCGACCTACTACGGACGCCCATGTGGAAGACCAAATGGCGCAGTTGCCGCGCTACCGCCAACAGCTCAGCGACTACGCCCTGGCCGTGAACACGCCCATTGGCCGGAGTCGGCGCACCGCGCAGCAGGTAACCGGCGAGCTGCTGAGCCTGCAAGAGGAGCAGGGAAGTGCAGCGCTGCTCCGCCTACCCTTCACCCAACTCACCACCTGGACCGATGCCGACGCAGCCCACGCCGAAGCCCTAGCCACCCAACTACAGGCCACGCTGCAAAAAATCGGTTTACCTAAGAAGTTGCTCTTTTGGGGTAGCGCCCTAACGATGCTACTGCCCGCCGACCAAGCGGCGCTAACAGTTTACCTGCAAGCAGCGCACACCGCCGTAACCGTCCTGCAAGCCGCCGCCGAAGCGCTGGCGCACCACCTAGGCCTACCCATGCCCCCCGACCGCGCCGCCGCCGAAGCGCTGCTGCCCAGTGCCCGCCACGCGCAACTTGGCCTACCACTTGCCGAGGTCGCCGTGGCCGATCCTGCCTGGGGCAAGCAGTACAGCCGCTTGGCAGCCGCATTTCAGGCCGGCGAGAAGCAGCAACAACTGCATCAGCAATACGATGCCCAGCTACTCCCCGAAGCTTGGCAGCAAGAGCTGCTAGCCGAGCGGGCAGCCCTACTCCAATACGGAGACAAGTGGTGGAAATTTCTGAACAGTGACTACCGCCACGCCCGCAAGCGGCTGCAAAGCCTATGGCAAGCGCCCCTACCCACCGAGGCCGCCGACGTAGTAGCCGCGCTGGACGCCATTCGCGAAGCTGCTCGCCACGAGCAAACGCTGGCGGAAGCGGAGCCACTGCTTAAAACACTGTTTGGGTCGATGTGGCAGGGGCAGCATTCCGATTGGCGTACCCTGCGCAAGGTGCAGGAGTACTTGACCTTGACGCACCAGCGTATTACGCGCAAGGAGTTGCCGCCCGCGTTGCTAGCCTACCTGGCTTCCGGTTCGATGCCGGCGGAGTCGAACCAGGAAAGCCTTGGACAGCTTATGCAGGCAGTAGAAGCGGCCCTGGTTCAGCAGCGCACCGCCGTGCAAGCAGTGGTTGATGGCTTGCAGTTGGATGAAGTGCGCCGCTTCGGCCCCGCTGGGCGGCTGCAATTTCAGCCCTTTGACGATCAACTACGCACACTAGCCGCCTGGGCGGCCGATCTACCGGCTTTGCAGCTCACGGCGGAATGGAACAACGTAGCCGCCGCCGTGGAAGCCGAGCAACTACCTGAGCTGCTGCATGCAGCCGAAAACTGGCCTGAGGCGGGGCAGCTACTAGCAGCGGCAGTGCGCCAAACGTGGTTGGAATACCTGCAAAAAAGTGCCTACGAGCAACACCCCGCCCTACGGCAGTTCGAGCGGGCCGGGCACGAGGAGGTAGCCGCCCGCTTCCGCCAGGCCGACCGCGACTCGCTCTACCACCATCGGGTGCGGGCCGTGCGCCGACACTACGAGCAATTGCCCCATCAGCAAGCCGGGGGGCAGATGTTGGTGCTCAAAAACGAGTTTGCCAAAAAAGCCCGCCACCTACCCCTGCGCCAGCTAATGGAGCGGGCCGGGCAGGCTGTGCAGGCCATCAAACCGGTGTTTATGATGTCGCCGCTGTCAGTGGCTAGCTTTCTGCTGCCGGGCGCGGTGGAGTTTGATATAGTGGTGTTCGATGAGGCCAGCCAGGTGAAGCCGGTGGAGGCGCTGGGCGCCATTGCCCGCGGACGGCAACTGGTAGTAGTCGGCGACTCGAAGCAGCTGCCGCCTACCTCGTTCTTCGACTCGCTCACCAACGCTGGTGAAGAAACCGACGAGGATAATGTGACGGCTGATATTCAGAGTATTCTGGAGCTGTGCACGGCCCGCCAAATGCCCGAGCAGATGCTGCGCTGGCACTACCGCAGCCGGCACGAGTCGTTGATTCAGCCCTCTAATCAGTTGTTCTATGATAATAAGCTAGTGGTTTTTCCGAGTCCGGATGGGCGGGGGGAACTGGGCCTGGTGTACCATCGTCTACCCTTCACCTACTACGAGCGGGGTACCACGCGCACGAATCCGCGGGAAGCCGCGGCCGTGGCTGCCGCCGTGCTGCACCATGCTCGCACCACGCCCCAGCTCACGTTGGGCGTGGTGGCGTTCAGTGTGTCCCAGCGCCAAGCCATTCAGGATGCGCTGGAGGCGTTGCGCCGCCAGCACCCCGAAACCGAGGCGTTTTTCAACGGGCACCCGCACGAGCCGTTCTTTGTCAAGAACCTGGAAAACGTGCAAGGCGACGAGCGCGACGTTATCCTGATCAGCCTCGGCTACGGCCGCACCAAGGAAGGCTACCTCGCCATGAGTTTCGGTCCGCTGAATGGCGAGGGAGGCGAGCGACGCCTCAACGTGCTCATCACCCGCGCCAAGCAGCGCTGCGAAGTCTTTACCAACCTCACCTCCGACGACCTCGACCTCAGTCGCACGCAAGCGAAAGGCGTGGCGGCGCTCAAAACATTTCTTTCCTTTGCTCAGCACGGCCACCTTCACCACAACGAGGGAGCCGGACGTGTGCTGGAAGCACCTTTCGAAGAGGTGGTGCGTCGTGCCCTCACGAAGCGGGGCTACCAAGTGCGCCAGCAGGTAGGCAGCCAGGGTTTCTATCTCGACCTGGCTGTGGTAGACCCTACCCAGCCCGACCGCTACCTGTTGGGAATTCTGTGCGATGGAACCCTGTATCACGCCGCCCGCTCGGCCCGCGACCGGGACCGGCTACGCCAGCAAGTGCTGGAGGCAATGGGCTGGCGCCTGCACCGCATCTGGAGCACCGACTGGTTCCGCAATCCGCAACGAGCATTGGAGCGCGTAGTGGCTGCCATCGGGGAAGCCCGCCACCAGCCTACCCTTGATGAGCCCAACGAGCCGGAAGAGGTGCCACTGACCGAAGAAATCACAACGCCCGTCACTATTGAGCGCGAAGAGTTGGGTCCTTCCGTTCTGGCTATTCCGTACCAGATAGCGCAACTGCCCGCCGCCGTTGGGCACCGCGAGTTGCACCAGCACAGTCTAGGCCAACTGGCTAACTGGTTGGCGCAGGTGGTACGCATCGAAAGCCCGATTCACGTGGACGAGGCCACGCGGCGGCTGGCCCAGGCCAGCGGCGCCACGCAGGTAGGCGCCCGCATGCGCAAAGCGGGTAGGGCCGCTGCCACGCTGGCCGCCAACCTGCATCACCTGCGCCAGCAGGGCGACTTTCTGTGGGAAAACACCATGCAAACGCCACCTCTGCGCGACCGGAGCAACCTGCCCGCCATTTCCCGCAAGCTGTTGTTGGTTGCCCCAGAAGAGCTGGCCCATGCGGTATGCACCATCATCGCGCATAGCTTCGCCCTACCCCGCGAAGCCGTGTACCTATCTACGGTGCGCTTGCTCGGCTTCAATCGGTTATCGGATGAGATGCGCCAGCAGGTAGACGTGGCCGTGCAACACCTGCTGACCCAAGGCGAATTGGTGGAGGTAAATGGCGTGCTGAGGAAAAACTAGCACGAACTCTGCGAGCCTCTGCGCCTACCTCTGCGAGAAATCATCCGTGCACATGAACGCCCTACCTCCCGGCGAAACGCTTTTCGTCACCTTTCGCCTGGCTGGCTCCCTGCGCCACGCCATGGGCCGCCAGCTACACGCTGATTTGCAGACGAATATGGAGTTGTCCCGCGCCGGCGGCCTCACCGACGAACAGCAGCAGCTCGCTCACCAACGCGCCCAGAAGCGCTTCTTCGCGCAGTTCGATGCCGAGCTGGACCGTGCGGAGGTAGGCCCTACCTACCTGGAAAAGGAAAAACTAGCCGAAATAGTAGCCGGCGAGCTGCTGATGCTGGAGGAGCAAGGTTTTTGGGCGCTGGCTTTTGCGGTGCTGCCCAACCACGTGCACGCCGTGCTGCACCTACCGGCGGGCAGTGGTCTGTCGATATACAAGAGCCTACAGCTGCTACACCAGCGTACCGCGACCCAGTGCCGCCGCTACCTGCGCCATCAGCTTCCACCCGAGGCTGATTTCTGGCAAATCGGTTCTTATGAATATGCTGTGCAGGATGCTGATGAACTGACCCGCATCCTCGCCTATGTGCAGCACCACGCCCAGCGTTTGCGCCTCCCCCCGCGCTTCCACGACTGGCCGTATGTTTATGAGATGGTGAAGTGGTGAATACGATTGTCATCCTGAGCGGAGCGAAGGACCTTATCATGTGTGAACGAGTCGTTGTTATGCCAGCCGTTCTTGCGTGATAAGGTCCTTCACTCCGCTCAGGATGACAACCATATTCACAACTTCACCAATCACCTCGCCCGGTGGATAATCGCCACGCTCACCAGGATAATGACCATGCCCAGCACGTGCCACAGGTTGAACGATTCGCCATCTAGCACGCCCCAGCCCAACGCTACCACCGGTATCAGATAGGTATTCGAAGACGCAAAGAGCGCCGTGGATTGATGAATGAGCTTGTTGAACAGCACCATAGCCACGGCCGTGCTGAGGGTAGCAAGCAACGCAATGTAGCCAAAGGCCGTCCAGGCACCTGGCACTGTGGCTAGCTTATGCAGAAAATCGGTGCCTAATAGTAGAAATACCACGGCTGGTCCGCCGATGAACAGCAGCAGCAAACCCGTAACGGCCACTGGCGGAATGCCTTGCAAATGGTGCTTAATAACGTTGACGCTCACTCCATAACCAATAGTAGCCAGCACGATATAAAGCCCATACCACGCATTGCCTTCCCCGGCCGGGGTAGCCGCGCCGCCGCTACCGCCCAGCACCATCAGGACCACCGTGCCCGCCAGGCCCAGCCCGATGCCCAGCACCCGCAGCCCCGTGAGGCGCTGCCCGAAAAACAGCGCGCCTACTACCAGCGTGAAAACCGCCGTGAGGGCATTGAGCACGCCCGCCAGCCCTGAGGCCAGCCGCGTTTCGGCGTAGGCAAACAGGAAAGCGGGAATGAGCGTGCCTACTACCCCGCTCAGCAACAACCATTTGAAGCGCGACTTCTCTACCTTGCCCACATGCCGCAGCGCAAAGGGTAGGAGCAGGAGTGCCGCCACCGTCACGCGCGTAGCACCCAGCTCTAACGGCGAAAACACCGCTAAGCCCTTCTTCATCAAAATAAAGGAGGTGCCCCAAATAGCGGCCAGCACCAGCAAGAGCACCCACGCCGAAAGTGGAATAGGCGGCTCCGGCGATTGGGTAGCAGGTGGGGCCGGGGCGGCTATGGTGGCGGGTGGGGTAGGGGAGGGCATATACAGACAGGGAAAGAGTGTCATCCTAAGCGCAACGCAGTGGAGCGAAGGACCTTATGACAGTAGAATAAGCAGGCAGTAGATACTATCTGCTGCAAGTCGTTCAACGTGATAAGGTCCTTCGCTCCACTGCGTTGCGCTCAGGATGACAGAAGCGAAAAACACTACCCCACCAAAACCGGCTCGGCGGCAATGATTTCGTCCATGATGGCGCGTACTTCGTCGGGCTCGTTGGTGTCTACTAGGCGGGTGCGCCACTGCTTGGCGCCTTCCAGGCCGCGGAAGTACTGGGCGTAGTGACGGCGCATCTCGAAGATGCCCGCCCGTTGGCCCTTCCACTCCAGGCTTTTCTCGAAGTGCATGCGGCACATGGCCACGCGCTCCTCCACGGTAGGCGGCGCCAGTAGCTCGCCGGTGGCGACGTAGTGCTTGATTTCGCGGAAAATCCAGGGGTAGCCGATGCTGGCGCGGCCAATCATCACGCCGTCTACCCCGTAGCGGTTTTTGTACTCCACGGCTTTTTGGGGCGAGTCGATGTCGCCGTTGCCAAAGATGGGAATCTTAATGCGCGGGTTATTCTTGATTTTGCCGATCAACTCCCAATCAGCCTCGCCCTTGTACATCTGCACGCGGGTGCGGCCGTGGATGGTGAGGGCTTCGATGCCAATGTCTTGCAGGCGCTCGGCCACGTCCTCCACGTTTTTGGTGGTATCGTCCCAGCCGAGGCGGGTTTTTACCGTCACGGGTAGGGGCGTGTTGCGCACCACGGCGGCCGTCATTTCCACCATCTTCGGAATGTCGCGGAGGAGGGCGGCGCCGGCACCGCGGCAGGCTACCTGCTTCACGGGGCAGCCGTAGTTGATGTCGATGAGGTCGGGGCCGGCGTGGGTGCTAATGCGGGCGCACTCGCCCATGGTGTCCACATCGGAGCCAAAGAGCTGAATGCCAATGGGCCGCTCATAATCGAACACGTCCAGCTTCTGCCGGCTCTTAGCCGCGTCGCGTATCAGGCCTTCCGACGAGATAAACTCCGTATACATCAAATCGGCCCCATTGGCTTTGCACACGGCCCGGAATGGCGGGTCCGATACGTCCTCCATGGGGGCGAGCAGTAAGGGAAAGTCAGGAAGGGCAAGGTCGCGAATGTGTACCACGGCAGCTATAACAGGATTTTGCGCAAATTTACGACTATTAGGATTGTAGGGGCGCCTTGCAGGCGCCTATCGTTGCGCGATGGAGGCAAAGTGGCCACCGTCGTGCACTAAAAAACGTTCAACGACGGGTGCCTGCACGGCACCCCTACGACTTCCAGACCCCCAACTGCTATGAAAGGTTTCCTACCCAACCGTTTGCCGCCCATTGCTAACCTGATTCTACTGGTAGTCCTGTTGTTTGTGGGCTTCTGTGTGGCGTGGTTTTTCATTGCCTCGGTCAGCAACCTGGCGTTTGGCATCAACTTTCAACAGATCGGCAACGTGATGCAGCAGCCAGAGCGCTACCCTCAAGGGTGGGCACTGTCGATGTTTGCGCAAGGGTTGGTGCTCTTTCTGAGCTTTGCGGGGGCAGCGCTGGCGCTAGTGAAGCTTACCGGGTATCATGTCGCCGAGTACTTTGCCCCGCGCCGCCCGGTGCCTAGCCTGTGGCTGTTGATGGCGGCACTGCTGGTTATCGCCAGCCTACCCCTCATGACGACCCTCATTGCCTGGAATGCCCAGGTGCACCTGCCCGACGCGCTGCACGGCGTAGAGGTATGGGCAAAGGAGAAGGAAGATCAGGCGCAGGCCCTCACCAAAGCCCTCACCAATTTCAACTCGCCGCTGCGCTTCTGGATAGGCGTGCTGGTTATTGCCATAGTGCCGGCCATCAGCGAGGAGCTGGTATTTCGAGGGGTGATACAGCGCAATTTGGTGCAGAGTTTCGCATCGCGGCACGTGGGCGTGTGGGCGGCGGCCTTCATCTTCAGTGCCATTCACTTGCAGTTCTTTGGGTTCGTGCCTCGCTTTGTGCTGGGGCTGCTTCTGGGGTATTTGTATGAGTGGAGTGGCAATATTCTGGTGCCTATGGCGGCGCACTTCACCCAAAACTTCACCCAGCTACTCCTACTCTACTGGCAGCAAAACCAGTGGGTGAGCCCCGAGCTGGATCCTGATGCTAACGAGGCCATGCCGTGGCCCTGGGTGCTGGCCTCTCTACTCGTCACGGCCGGCCTACTGTACTGGCTACACGAGCATCTGACCAATGAAACAGGCCCTACCCAACTGCGTACGCTGGGGGGCAAGGGCGTAGCGGCCAGCGTGCCGGAAACTGCCGTTGCTCCCGCCGCCCGCACCCTGGGCCGCGACGGCGTAGACGTAGGCCGATTCCGCGACTAGTACATCTTCCGGATATTCGTTACGCGCTATTCTCGCGCATTATTCTTGCTTAGCCGACGGCTATTCTCTCCCTTACCTCTCCCTACCCTTGGCCGACGCTACCCCTTCTCCCACCAATCCTACCGGCAAAAAACCGATGTCCAACCTCACGCAACGCATCCTGTATGGTGTGTTGGGGGCCGTGGCATTGCTGTTCAGTATCTGGTACAGCGCCTGGACGTTTGCCATGTTCTTCGGGCTGGTGCAGATGCGGATGCTGTGGGAGTTTTACCGCATGATGCGCAAAGCGGGCTACAAGCCGGCAGCGCTGCTGGGCGGGGGGCTAAGTGTGGTGATGTTTGCTGCTATTCATGCAATGGTAGGAACGCAGTACTATACAGAAAAAACGATGAGTCCTATTGCAAGCGCTTTCTATGCGGTAGGTATAGGGGCACTTGCTCTGAAAGTTTCGGTTATCCTAGCAATTCTTCTACCCGTCATCCTCATCCTACGCGAAATGTTCGCGTGGCCTCGCAAGAACAAAGAGTTGGCCCCCTTTGCCAACGTGGGGGTAGCCCTGTTGGGCCTGCTCTACGTGAGCCTACCCATGAGCCTGCTGAACGTATTGGCCTTCAGCGATAAGGGCTACGATTACCGTCGCATCTTCGGCCTGTTGCTGCTGGTGTGGTGCTCCGATATTGGCGCATACGCGGCTGGCAAGACCTTTGGCAAGCACAAACTGGCGCCCAGTATTTCGCCCGGCAAAACCTGGGAGGGCGCCATTGGTGGCTTTCTGCTGACACTGGGTATGGGCTGGGCGCTGGGCTTTCTGCTACCCGAAATGCCGCTGCCTACTCGCCTGGTGGCCGCCACCGTGGTAGCCATATTCGGGCCGCTGGGCGATTTGGCCGAGTCCATGCTCAAACGTAGCGTGGATGTGAAGGATTCCGGCCGCATTATGCCCGGCCACGGCGGCCTACTTGACCGGTTCGATGCCTTCTTATTTGTGGTACCCGTATTAGTAGTAGTGCAGCTACTATTTGGGTAAGACTGTATTACGCAAAGTGCCGCCCGAAATGGTTTGCAGCCAGTTCGGGCGGCACTTTGCGTATCTCTTTTACAGCTTCATCATTCCGCTACCTTTGCGGCCTTATTGTTGCCCCGTGTCGTCTCAGCCCCCAGCAACGAGGCGTCACGTTTTCCTACCCACCCACCCTTTTTTTCTTACTTCCATGGCAGTTCTGACCACGGTATACAAAGAGCCGGCCCCGATTGTGGACCGCGAAAATCCGCTTGAGTCCATGATGTCGCGCTTCAACGTAGCGGCCAACATTCTCGGGCTCGATGAACAAACTTATAACGTGCTGAAAGCGCCTGATAAGCAGGTGATTGTCAGCATCCCCGTTACGATGGACAACGGGCAAGTGCGCGTGTTTGAAGGCTACCGCGTGGTGCACAACACCATTCTGGGTCCCAGCAAAGGCGGCATCCGCTACGACATGCACGTGCACCTTGATGAGGTGAAGGCCCTGGCCGCCTGGATGACCTGGAAATGCGCCGTGGTAGACATTCCGTATGGTGGTGCCAAAGGCGGCATCATCTGCGACCCTACCACCATGAGCGCCGGCGAAATTGAGCGCCTCACCCGCGGCTACACGCTGGCCCTGAAAGACGTTTTCGGCCCCGATAAAGACATTCCGGCCCCCGATATGGGCACTGGCCCCCGCGAAATGGCTTGGCTGATGGACGAATACTCCAAGACCTCCGGCAAAACCTCACCGGCCGTGGTTACGGGCAAGCCCCTGGTGCTGGGCGGCTCGTTGGGTAGGGTAGAGGCCACCGGCCGTGGCGTAATGGTATCGGCTGTTGCAGCACTGAGTAAGCTGAGCATGAAGCCCGAAAACACCACTGCTGTGGTGCAGGGCTTTGGCAACGTTGGCTCGTGGGCCGCGAAGCTGCTCAACGAGAAAGGCGTGAAAATCAAAGGTGTAAGCGACATCAGCGGCGCCTATTGGAATGAAGAGGGTATTGACATCGACGAGGCAATTGCCTACAAAAACGCGCACAATGGTCGTTTGGCAGGCTTCACGGGCGCTACTCCTATGGACCCCGATGACTTGCTAATTTCGGATGTAGATATGCTGGTGCCTGCCGCCGTAGAGGACGTCATCACCGAGCACAACGCCCACGATATCAAGGCCAAGCTGATTGTGGAAGGCGCCAACGGTCCTACCTCCGCCTCCGCCGACCCCATTATCAATGAGAAAGGCATTCTAGTAGTACCCGATATTCTGGCGAACTCCGGCGGCGTCACGGTTTCCTACTTCGAGTGGATTCAGAACCGCCAGGGCTACAAGTGGAGCGAGCAGATGGTGATTGAACGCGCCAGCCGCATCATGACCGAAGCCTTCGAGAAGGTGTACGCCGTGGCGCAGAAGCACGAAGTGCCCATGCGTATTGCCGCCTACGTGGTAGCCATTGACAAGGTAGCGCAAACGTATAAATTCCGCGGCGCGTACTAGGGTGTAGCCGTTTAAAACCAGAACGTCATTCCGAACTGGTCGAGGAATCTCGCGTGCTGAGGTAGGATACTATCTTTTGTCAGCGCGCGAGATTCCTCGACCAATTCGGAATGACGTTCTGGTTTTAAGTTTTCTTGCTTGAGTAGTCTCTACGAATAGAGACGCAACCTTCGACGACGCGCCGCCGTCCCTATAGCCACACGTTTATATTTGTGTGTAAGAATAGCCCGGACCACTTCGGTCGGGCTATCTTTGTGAAGGATTTAGCCTATTTTGCCTCATTCTCTCGTTTTCCACCCAAAACACCCGCTGCCCGCCTTTATTGGTCTACTGACGCCGATGCTGCGAAATCAGGCCAATCTGCAAAATCTGCGATGATATGAAGATTCACAAAGAAGGACGACGCATACTATTCTTCACCTTGTTGGCCTTGCTGGCCGTCAACCTGTTGCTCTTCCGCGTGAACGAGCGTCACCTGCTGTTCAACCAGATTTTTGCGGGTATCTCCGTTATTGTATTCCTGTTGCTGCTGCAATTCTTCCGCAGCCCCTTCCGCAACTTGCTCACCCACGAAGACCTACTCATTGCTCCCGCCGACGGCAAGGTAGTAGTGATTGAGGATGTGCACGAGGGCGAGTATTTTGACGACATGCGCAAGCAAATCAGCATTTTCATGTCGCCCATCAACGTGCACATTACCCGCAATCCTATTTCGGGGATTGTGCGCTACTTCCGCTACCACCCCGGCAACTACTTAGTAGCGTGGCACCCCAAGAGCAGCACCAAAAACGAGCGTACCACCGTGGTGGTAGAGTCCGATGCCGGACCGTTTGTGCTGTTCCGGCAGATTGCCGGCGCCATGGCCCGCCGCATTGTATGGTACGTGAACGAAGGCGATGAGGTAAACCAGGGCGAGGAGTTCGGCTTCATCAAGTTCGGCTCCCGCGTCGACATCTTCGTGCCGCTGGACACAGAGCTGAAGGTAGGGCTGGGCGAAAAGGTGAAAGGCGGCCAAACGGTCATTGCGCAATTGAAGGTAGCGCAGCCGGGCTTGTTTAGCTAACGCGTAGAACGCCATGCTGAGCCTGTTGAAGCATTTCTACCGCTTCGTATGCTAGCAACTTATTTTCCACAGTAGCTTTATCTGTGTAGCAAAAGCGCCGCAGCTTCTTCGGGAGGCTGCGGCGCTTTTGTTATCTTAATCCTATGGAAATACAGAAGGCATTTCATCTAGTATTAGCGAAGAAATTAGCCGTGCCTGATTTTGAAGCGTGGGTTTATGCTACTTCAGAATTAGAAAAAGTCCTTGATTCAGATGATTACTTCGAACTAATTAGTTTGAATTACAAAGACAGAGTAGCTCTCCACAACTTAAAAAAGTTGTTGGATAAGTACATAGACTGTGGGCAGGTATATACTGAGGAGTTAAAGCAGATACTTCAAAAAATAATCAATTATGCTAATGCCGATGAAGTGCTGACGGCACTTGTTGATAGCTATGATTGGTGGAGTGACGGTTATTCTTTTTTAGAAGATTTGGGTTTTACCTACGGTATGGTAGCAGGCCGTGACTTTGTTTGGGAGGAGAGTGCTGTATGGGAAAATATTCCGGCGCTACAGAAGCAGAAATACATAAAGCAATTTTATCCCGCAGTAGAACAAGAGGCCAAGCGTATTTTGAATTGGTTGGAAGCAGGGACAATTCAGTTACGACCACGACTATCCGACTACGAAGTAGAATATATAGACAAACGGAATGCAGCTGAACGCAAGAGT
Source organism: Hymenobacter defluvii (assembly GCF_017589435.1). Taxonomy (NCBI): domain Bacteria; kingdom Pseudomonadati; phylum Bacteroidota; class Cytophagia; order Cytophagales; family Hymenobacteraceae; genus Hymenobacter; species Hymenobacter defluvii. The sequence goes on along the minus strand of NZ_JAGETX010000014.1, from coordinate 12,785 downwards.
TTGCCAGTCGAAAACATTACAAATTGGTATGTGCCAACTGCGGCTGTTGCTACTTATAGTCATCCAGCAACCCTGTATACCCTTTCTGATTCAGGTGTACTAACACTTAAAACCGATAAGCCTGGTAGAAAAAGCTGGTGGATGTTCTGGAAGTAAGGAAGCTTGTGGCGTATTAGCGCAAAAACAATTTCCTACTCAGATTCCTCGCATTGTTCAAAATGACAGCCTAAAACCACCCGGCCGCTACCTGCATCAACTGCTCCAGCGCCTGTTGGTCGTCTTGGTCGAAGTCGTTAAGCTGGTCGCTGTCCACGTCGAGCACAGCTACTACATGGCCGTCTTTCAGTACGGGCACTACGATTTCGGATTTAGAATCGGAACTGCACGCGATGTGGCCGGGAAACTGCTCCACGTCGGGCACCAGTAATGTTTTGGCTTCGGCCCAGCTACTGCCGCACACGCCCTTGCCGCGCCGGATGCGCGTGCAAGCAATGGGCCCCTGAAACGGCCCCAGCACCAGCTCGTCGCCTTTTACTAGGTAGAACCCTACCCAGAAAAACCCGAAGGCCTGGCGCAGTGCGGCGGCCGTGTTGGCGAGGTTGGCAGTCAGGTCCGGCTCGCCAGTAGTCAGGGCTTCGATTTGGGGTAGGAGCTGGCGGTATTGCTCCGCTTTGCTGAGGGTAGTATCAAGGTGAAGTTCTTCAGCCACAGTTGGAAGTGTTAAGTGTTGAATTGTGAACGGTTAGGCGGGCTGACTATGCTCTGCGAACCTCAGCGACTACCTCCGCGAACCTCTGCGAGAAACAACGTTCAGGCATTTGGCTCCCGCAAATAAACGAACACTTCATCGTCGCCCAGCCGAAATTGCTCGTGCAGCCCCACAAAACCCATGCGCGGAGCCGCCACCCCGGCCCCCAACTGCTTCGGACTGCGTATCACCCGGATTTCGTCCCACAGCCCATCCTGCAACAACGACTCCAGCACCGTAGGCCCGCCCTCCACCAATACCGACTGCACGTTGCGCTGGTACAGGTTCTGCATAATCTGCGGAAACAGGTCGTCGGCCTCGGAAAGCGTCACGTAGCCGAGGTTGCCGCGCGTGTCGCGGTGGCGGTAGGTATACACCAGGGTAGACTGCTGGCAATCAAGTAAATGGTGGGTAGGAGGCAGGCTCAGATTTTTGTCGATGACAATGCGCAGCGGGTCTTGGCCGGGCCAGTGGCGCACGTTTAGCCGGGGGTTGTCGTGCAAAGCTGTGCGGGTGCCTACCAAAATGGCCTGCTCCTCGGCCCGCCACTGGTGCACGGCTAGTCCCGCCAGCTCCCCACTAATCTGCACGGGCTGGTGAAAGCGCCCGGCCAGGAAGCCATCGGCCGTTTCAGCCCATTTCAGCACCACATAAGGCCGTTTCTGCTCCTGAAACGTGAAGAAACGCCGGTTCAGCCAGCGCCCCTGCTCAGCCAGCAAGCCCGCACTAACGCGGATGCCGGCCGCTTCTAGCTTGGTCACGCCCTGGCCCGCCACCAGCGGATTAGGGTCGAGGTTGCAGATCACTACCTCCGGAATACCCTTGGCAATCAGCAAATCGGCGCAGGGCGGCGTTTTGCCAAAATGCGAGCAGGGTTCCAGCGTGACGTAGGCGCGGCTCTGTGGGAGCAAGTGTGGCTCCGTAACGGAGGCCACCGCGTTTACCTCGGCGTGCGGCCCGCCGTATTGCCGGTGCCAGCCTTCCCCAATAATGCGGCCGTTGTGGGTGATAACGCAGCCCACCAGCGGGTTTGGGCGGGTGTAGCCGGTACCCATGCGCGCCAAGTCCAGCGCCCGACGCATCATCAGGTGGTCAAAGTCTGTGAAAGGTGGAGAAGTAGCAGATACTGCCTGAGTGGTCATGAGCAACAGGGTGGGTAGTGGCAAACAGGGCGGGGAGAACAGAAGCAAGGTAGGCAGATCCGGCCGGAGATGCTACCGTTGAGCTTGGTGGCCTCCCAGTTGGATTTCGGATATTTGCGCTCGTCCCACTGCGTATTCTGCTTGTGCCCACTCCCACCGTCCGTCAACTCACCCTCGACCTCACGGCCCAACTTGCGGCCCTGTATCCCGCGCCCGAAGCCGAGGCTATGGCCGCGCTGGTGGTAGAAACCCTGCTGCATCTGAGCCCCTTGCAACGCCGAATGCAAGCCGAGGCGCCGGTTCCCGCCGCCGTAGCCGAGCAAGTGCCTACCCTACTGGCCCGCCTGCTCCGCCACGAGCCTGTGCAGTACGTGCTGGGCCAGGCGCATTTCTACGATCTGGAGTTGGCCGTGACGCCTGCTACCCTCATTCCGCGCCCCGAGACCGAGGAGTTGGTCCAACTCATCATCCGGGCTCAACAGCGGCAGCCGGGTTTGCGGATTCTGGATGTGGGCACGGGTAGCGGCTGCATTCCCGTGGCACTCAGCCAGCATTTGCCCGGCGCCTACCTCACGGCGGTAGATATTTCGGCGGAAGCCCTGGCCGTAGCGCGTCAGAATGCCGCTACCTATCAAGCTGCTATTGACTTTCAGCAAGTAGATATCCTGCATAATTTGCCGAAAGTAGAAGCGCATTCTCTGGATGTGCTGGTCAGCAATCCGCCCTATGTATTGGAGAAAGAGAAAACCTTGATGAGGCCCAACGTGCTGGCGCATGAGCCCGCCTCGGCCCTGTTCGTCCCCGACGATGACCCGCTGCTATTCTACCACCGTCTGGCTGAGGTAGGGTGCCAACTGCTCCGTCCCGGCGGCATGTTGTATGTAGAAGGCAACGAGCAGTATATGCACGCCGTGGCCGCCGCGCTGGCCGCCGTAGGCTATCAACAAGCCCATGTACACGCCGATTTGTTCGGTAAAGACCGATTTGTGAGTGCCGTAGCACCAGCCACGTGGCCCGGTTTGTGCTGAGCGGCCCACGAAAACCGCTACCTTTGCTGCCTGCTATCCTGCGCTTCTCTTTCCCCTGGCATGATCGATCAGCCTGATTACTACGCCCACCCTACCGCCGTCCTCGACGACGGGTGTCGCGTGGGCGCTGGCTGCCGCATCTGGCACTTCACGCATATATCGGCCGGGGCGGTGTTGGGCGAGGCGTGCAGCCTGGGCCAAAACGTGTTTGTTGCCGATGGCGTGACGCTGGGACGCAACGTGAAGGTGCAGAACAACGTGAGCCTCTACGCCGGCGTGCAGTGCGCCGACGACGTGTTTCTGGGACCATCGGTGGTGTTCACCAACGTCAAGAATCCGCGAAGCGCCGTGCCCCGCCGCGGCGACGCCCACTACCTGCCTACCGTGTTGGAGCACGGCGTAACGGTAGGCGCCAACAGCACAATTGTGTGCGGCTTGCGATTGGGCTGCTACGCGTTTGTGGGCGCGGGCAGTGTGGTTACCCACGACGTACCCGCTTTTGCTCTGGTATACGGTAATCCGGCTCGGCAGCGCGGCTGGATGAGCGCCCATGGCCACCAACTGCACTTCACTGCCGACGGCCACGCCGTGTGCCCCGAAAGCGGCGCGCAGTATCAGTTACACCCCGATAAAAAATCAGTAGCCCTTATGAATCAGGAAAGCGAGGTTCCCAACGCATCCATTCCTAATTCATAATTCATAATTCATAATTTCTACAAACGTGTACGACGAACTACTCCGTAAAGAAGCTAAGCTGGCCGTTATTGGCCTCGGCTACGTAGGGTTGCCCATCGCGCTGGAGTTTGCCCGCAAGCTCAGCGTCATTGGCTTTGATATCAATGCCGGCCGCGTGGAGATGATGCGCAACGGCATCGACCCCAGTGGGGAGTTGGAGACGCAGGATTTTGAGGGCTGCGACATCACCTTCACCGATTCGCTGGATGTGTTGCGCGAGGCTCGCTTCTTCATCGTGGCCGTGCCTACCCCCATTGACGAGCACGCCCAACCCGACTTGAAGCCCTTGTTGGGCGCTTCTACTTCGGTAGGTAAAGTGTTGAAGAAGGGTGATTACGTGGTGTTTGAAAGCACTGTGTACCCCGGCTGCACCGAGGAAGACTGCATTCCGGTGATGGAAAAGCTGTCAGGGCTATCGTTCCCCCAGGATTTTAAGGTAGGCTATTCGCCCGAGCGCATCAACCCCGGCGATAAGGAGCACACCCTGGCCCGCATTGTGAAGGTGGTATCGGGCTGCGACGCGGAATCGTTGGATACCATTGCCAAGCTCTACGAGCTGGTGGTAACGGCCGGCGTGCATCGCGCCAGCAGTATCAAGGTGGCCGAGGCTGCCAAGATCATCGAAAATACCCAGCGCGACGTAAATATTGCGTTGATGAATGAGTTGTCGATGATTTTCGACCGCATGAACATTAACACCTACGAGGTGCTGGAAGCGGCCGGCACCAAGTGGAACTTCCTGAAGTTCTTCCCTGGCTTGGTAGGCGGCCACTGCATCGGCGTGGATCCTTACTATCTGACCTATAAGGCCAAAGAGTTAGGCTACGACGCCAAGGTTATCTTGAGCGGCCGCACCACCAACGACACGATGGGCGCCTACATCGCGCGCAAAACGGTGCAGATGATGATCAAGCAGGGCAAGGACGTGTCGAAAAGCCGGGTGCTGGTGATGGGCGCTACCTTCAAAGAAAACGTGGAAGACATTCGCAACTCCAAGGTAGCCGACGTCATTCAGGAGTTGAAAAACTTCTCGGTGAACGTAGACATTGTAGACCCGCACGCCGACTCCGAAGAGCTGAACCACGAATACGGCTTCCGCCTCACACCCGAAGCCGAGGTACGCCAGGACTACGACGGCGTGATTGTGGCCGTTAGCCATACCCCCTACCTCGCCAAAGACGAAGCCTATTTCCAATCCATCACCGCCGACAACGCTGTGCTGGTCGACATCAAAGGCCTCTACCGCAACAAAATTCAGGAACTCACTTACTGGAGCCTTTAAGGTGAGATAGTGAGTAGTGAAAAGGTGAGTTTAACGTTTTACTTATGTAAGTTAAACGGCTAGTCTTGCCAACAGAGTCTACTCACTGAAACATCAAACGCACCATTTCACCACTCACCATTTCACCATTATATGCGCACCAAAATACTCGTAACGGGCGGCGCGGGCTACATTGGCTCGCATGCGGTAGTAGAGTTGTACAATGCCGGCTATCAGCCGATTATCGTCGATGACTTTAGCAATTCGCAAGAGTCGGTGCTGGATGGCATCCAGTCGATTCTAGGGGTAGCCATTCCCAGCTACCGCATCGACTGTGGCGATGCTGCCGCTCTGCGCGATGTATTCAACCGGGAGAAGGATATGCAAGGCATTATTCACTTTGCGGCGTTCAAAGCTGTAGGCGAGTCGGTGCAGAAGCCCTTGGCATACTACCACAACAACGTAGGCTCTTTAGTGACACTGTTGCAGGTAATGGCAGAGTTTGGGCTCAGCAACCTGGTATTCTCCTCCTCCTGCACCGTGTACGGTATTCCCGATCAGCTGCCGGTAACGGAACAAACGCCCACAAAGCCAGCTACTTCGCCCTACGGCAACACGAAGAAAATCTGCGAAGATATCCTGACCGATACAGCGGCTGCGCCGGGTAGCACGTTGCGCACCATTCTGCTGCGCTACTTCAACCCCATTGGTGCGCACGAGTCGGCCAAGATTGGAGAGCTGCCACTAGGCGTGCCCAATAACCTGGTGCCCTTCATCACCCAAACCGCCGCTGGCATCCGCGAGAAGCTCACGATTTTTGGCGACACCTACGACACGCCCGACGGTACCAACATCCGCGACTACGTGCATGTGGTAGATTTGGCCAAGGCGCACGTGGTCGCCGTGCAGCGCCTGCTGGATGGCACCGGCGAGAAGGTAGAAACATTCAACGTGGGTACAGGTCACGGCAACTCAGTGCTGGAGGTTGTAAAAACGTTTGAAGAGGCCACCGGCGTAAAGCTGAACTACGCTATTGGCCCCGCTCGCGCCGGCGACGTGCCCGCTATTTATGCCGACGTAACGAAAGCCACTAATGAGCTGGGTTTCCAAACCACTGCTACCCTGGCTGAGGCCCTAACTAGCTCCTGGAAATGGCAGCAAAGTTTAATGAGTTGATTTGTTGATGTGCTCATGCGCGGAAAATTCCTCAGGAGTACATCAAAAAAAAGCATATCAGCACATCAAAAATCAGTATAATAAGCACATGAAAATTATCATCACTGGCGGAGCCGGATTCATTGGGTCGCACGTAGTACGGCTGTTCGTAAACAAGTACCCGGAGTATCAGATTCTGAACCTGGACGCGTTAACCTACGCTGGCAATCTGGAAAACCTGCGCGATATTGAGGACAAACCCAATTATCGCCTAGTGAAAGGCGACATCACGGACCAAGCGTTTGTAGACCATCTGTTTGCTACCGAGGAGCCTGATGCCGTGATTCACCTCGCCGCTGAGTCGCACGTAGACCGCAGCATCACCGACCCGCTGGCCTTCGTGAAAACCAACGTGCTGGGCACTGTGCACCTGCTGAACGCGGCCAAAAACCTCTGGAAGCCCAAAGGCTACGAAGGCAACGTGTTCTACCACGTGAGCACTGACGAGGTGTACGGCTCGCTGGAAATTGGGCCGGAGATGTTCACCGAAGAAACCTCCTACGACCCTCGCTCGCCTTATTCGGCCTCTAAGGCATCGTCGGACCACTTTGTACGGGCTTGGCACCACACCTACCATATGCCGGTGAAGCTGAGCAATTGCTCCAACAACTACGGGCCGAACCACTTCCCTGAGAAGCTGATTCCGCTGGCCATCCACCGCATCCGTACCGGGCAGCCGGTGCCTGTGTACGGCAAAGGCGAAAACGTACGCGACTGGCTATTCGTGAAAGATCACGCCACTGCCATCGACGCCGTATTCCACCAAGGGAAGGTAGGCGAAACCTACAACATTGGAGGCGTGAACGAGTGGCAAAACATCGAGCTGATCAATCTACTCTGCGACACGCTGGATGAGAAAACCGGCAAGCCGCAGGGCACATCGCGCCAGCTCATCACCTTCGTAACCGACCGTGCTGGCCACGACCTGCGCTACGCCATCGACAGCTCCAAAATTATGAATGAGCTGGGCTGGAAACCTTCTGTAACGTTTGAGCAGGGCCTGAGCCAAACGGTGGACTGGTACCTCGAGAACCAGGAATGGCTCGACCATGTGACCAGCGGCGCATACCAGGACTACTACCTGAAGCAGTATACGCGGTAGGGGCACCTTGCGGGCGCCCGTCGTTGAACGATTTTCGTTGAGCGACGCCTACCTTATCGTTCAACGACGGGCGCCCGCAAGGCGCCTCTACGACCTTATGTACGAAACTCCTTTCCATACCCAGCCGCTCGATACTCTGGCCTTCCTCGTAACAGGTGGCGCTGGGTTTATCGGCTCCAATCTGGTAGAATACTTACTAAAGTACGGCGCCAAAGAGGTGCGTGTGCTGGATAATTTCTCTAACGGCTTCCGTAAGAATGTGGCGCTGTTTCAGGATAATCCGGCTTTGCGTGTCATTGAAGGCGATATTCGTGACCCAGAAACCTGCCGCGACGCCTGCCAGGGTATTGATATAGTGCTCCACCAGGCAGCGCTTGGTTCGGTACCGCGCTCTATTAACGACCCCATCACGAGCAACGACGTGAACGTGGGTGGTTTTGTGAATATGCTGGTAGCTGCCAAAGAGGCTAATGTGAAGCGCTTTGTGTACGCAGCGTCGTCGTCGACTTATGGGGACCATAAGGCCCTACCCAAGGTAGAAGACCGCATCGGTAAGCCCCTCTCGCCTTACGCCGTCACCAAATACGTGAACGAGCTGTACGCTGATGTATTTGGCAAAACCTACGGAATGGAGCTGATAGGCTTGCGCTACTTCAACATCTTCGGCCCACGCCAGGACCCCAACGGAGCGTATGCCGCCGTAATTCCGCTGTTTATTGATGCCGTATTGGAGGCTCGTCCACCCCGCATGAATGGTGACGGTGGCCAAACCCGCGACTTCACTTTTGTGGAAAACTGTGTGCAGGCCAACATCAAGGCTGCGCTGGTCGATAATAAAGAGGCTGTAAACCAAGTCTATAATATTGCTGTAGCCGACCGCACTTCCTTGAATGATCTATTCAACATTCTGAAGGAAGAAGCTGGCTCTAATATTACTCCTGAGTACGGCCCCGACCGCATCGGCGACATCCGCGATTCGCTGGCCGACATCAGCAAAGCCCAAACGTTACTCGGTTATGATCCAAAGATTCGTATTCGAGAAGGTTTGCAGCAGACGTTGGCGTGGTTTAGAACGCACCAAGAGTTTATTGCAGAACGGTCGTAGGGACGCGTTGCACGCGCACGTCGTTGAACGATGACCAATGATTTATCAACAACACCAGTAACAATGAGCGCCTGCAAGGCGCCCCTACCTACTATGAAAGGCATTATCCTCGCCGGCGGCTCCGGCACTCGTCTGCACCCGCTCACGCTGGCTGTTTCTAAACAGTTGATGCCAGTGTATGATAAGCCCATGATTTACTACCCCCTGTCGGTGCTAATGATGGCCGGGATTCGGGAAATTCTGATTATCACTACGCCTCACGACCAGGCACAGTTCAAAAAATTGCTCGGCGACGGCCAGAACATTGGCTGCCGCTTTGAATACGTGGTGCAGGAGGTGCCCAACGGATTAGCGCAGGCGTTTGTGCTGGGGGCTGATTTTATTGGGGATGACAAGGTAGCCTTGGTACTAGGCGATAATATCTTCTATGGTGAAGGCATGGAAGAGCTGTTGAAATCGAACAATAGCCCCGATGGCGGCGTGGTGTATGCCTACCACGTGCACGACCCCGAGCGCTACGGCGTGGTAGAGTTCGACGAAAACAAAAAGGCCCTCAGCATTGAGGAAAAGCCAGCCAATCCAAAGAGCAACTACGCCGTGCCTGGCCTCTATTTCTACGACAACGACGTAGTGGAAATCGCCAAAAACCTGGAGCCTAGTCCTCGAGGTGAGTACGAAATCACCGATGTGAACCAAGAGTACCTGCGGCGCGGTAAGCTACAGGTAGGTATCCTGGGCCGCGGCACCGCTTGGCTCGACACGGGCACCTTCGAGAGCCTGATGCAGGCAGGCGAGTTTGTACGTGTGATTGAGCAACGCCAAGGCCTGAAGGTGGGCGCTATCGAAGAGGTAGCTTATCGCCAAGGTTTTATCGATGCTGAACAACTGCGTACTATTGCTACTCCGTTGCGCAAGAGCGGCTACGGCGACTACTTGCTTAACCTGCCAGAGCTACTGTAGTCCTGCGCCCTATGTGAAGTAAAAACTTCCGCTTACTACCGCATTATGTGGCAGCAAGCGGAAGTTTTTTTCATGTCTAGGAGGATTTCATGCAAGCTGATAGTATCTACCTGCTTGTAGCACTTTTACTTCTATAAACATAGATCCAACGATACTCGGAATTAACTCAAATATCTTTCTGTCAACAGATTGTTTGATAGGTGTAGGTACTACTACAGTAGACGTGGTTACATTAAAATTGGACGAAATAGCTTTGAGCTTAGGCATCTACTACTTCAAAAGAGAACACCTGCTACCAGCGCAACGCCTACAAGTATGTAGGATGGTATCTTCTCCCAAAGCAGCACCAAAAAAGTCGCTACTACCAGCACAATATTGATAGTGGTATCAGGTAGGGGATGATAGAGCAACAAGGCTGCCGCCCACACCAGACCCGCCGCTACAGCATTGATGCCCTCTAGTGAGGCCTGTACCACGCGGTACTGTTTCAAGTGGTCCCAGAAGCGAATAGCAAAGAAAATCAGTAGAGTACCGGGAAGGAAAATACCCACGGCTCCTACAGCTGCTCCTAGTAACTGCCCACTCAAGCCATAGCCTCCGGTGCGCATAGCCAGAGCGCCAATGTAAGCAGCCAGTGAAAAGTTGGGGCCAGGTAGCGCCTGCGTCAGGCCGTAACCCGAAAGAAACTCAGGACCACTCAAATAGTGCTTAAACTCCACAAATTCGGCGTAGAAAAGCGGTGCCAGCACCTGTCCACCACCAAAAACCAAGCTGCTGTTGCGGTAGAAGTTTTCGAACAACCGCACGGGTAGTAGCTTGGTATAAGAGCCTACGACAGCCGCTACCAGCAGGACTGCTAACCACAGAATCCCGTTGGCCCACTCAATTTGCAGCGTCTTTTTTTCTTGCTGGGGTAGGTTACGGTAACGAAAGGTGGTAATGAGCCCGCCAATAAGTAAAAGCAGAGGTAGTACCCACGGCAACTGAAAGAAATAGGCTATCAGCGCAGATGCTACAATCAGAGCCGTGGAAGTTTTGGTTTGGACTACCTTGCGGCCAATCTTATAGGCCGAATAAAAAACAAACCCTACCGCCACGGGCTGGATATACTGCATTAATCTGGCGACCAAACTCTTGTCCAGATAACTGATGCTGATGCCGGCTACGGTCATGATGACTACCGAAGGCAATACCCAGAGCAAAGCCGTGAGATAGGCTAGGTTGGGGCCTCCTAGCCGAAACCCGATGGCCGTGATAGTCTGTGTAGAGGCCGGACCCGGCAAAATCTGGCACAGTGCCGATATTTCCAGCAGTTCGGCGGTGGTAAGGTAGCGGCGTTTCTCCACCAGCAGGCGCATCATCATGGCAATGTGCGCCTGCGGCCCGCCAAACGACGACAGGCTGAGGGCGGCTACATCCTTCAGAAAAATAAGGCCCCGTACCCGCCGGGTGCGTTGGCCACGGCGTGGGTGCGGTGCCAGCTGAACCTCTTCCAATGCAGTGCCGGTTATGCGTTACACGTGGTGCAGTATTCGGATAGGGGGTAGGAAAAGTTATCCGGACCCAAAAAAGAGTTGCCAGTGAGTAGGCGGGTAATCCTCTGCTCACTGGCAACTATACTACTCTGCTAACCTGAAGGGTTTACTTCTTCAGGCCCAGCTCAATCAGGCGTTCGTTCAGGAATTCACCAGCCGTCACATCGGGTTGCTGCTTGGGGTTTTCTGGTGTAACGCAGCTTTCCAGCGCAGCCAGGCTCATTTCAGAGCGCGGGTGCATAAAGAAAGGCACCGAGTAGCGTGAGGAGTTCATCTTCTCGCGGGGTGGGTTCACCACGCGGTGGATGGTGCTACGGAGCACGCCGTTGGTGAGGCGCTGGAGCATGTCGCCCACGTTCACCACAATCTGGTCGGGTAGGGCCGTGATAGGAATCCACTTACCATCGCGGCGCAGCACTTGCAGGCCGTCGGCCGAGGCGCCCATCAGCAAGGTAATCAGGTTGATGTCGCCATGCTCGGCGGCGCGCACCGCATCAGCGGGTACCGCGTCGGGGTTTTCGATGGGGAAGTAGTGAATCTGGCGCAGGATGCTGTTGCCGTTCTTTACTTTGTCGTCGAAGTAGTTCTCGGGCAGCTCCAGGTAGAGCGCAATGGCACGCAGTACATCTTTGCCCGCTGCTTCCAGCGTTTTATAGGCGGCTGTGGTGTGCTGGGCAAAGCCGGGAACTTCAGCAGGCCAGATATTGTCGGGATACTCCTGCGCTACCGGGTCGGTAGGGTCGTCCACCTCTTGGCCCACGTGGAAAAATTCCTTCAGGTCGCCGGTGTTGCGGCCCTTAGCGTGCTCTTTGCCTTTGCCGATGTAGCCCCGCTGTCCGGCCAGTTCTGGCTTCTCGTAGCGTTGCTTCACCTCGTCGGGAAGTGAAAAGAAAGCTTGTACGTCGTTGTACAGCTTGGTGGTCTGTTCGTCGGTCAGGCCATGGTTTTTGAGCGCAACGAAGCCGATGTTTTGGTAGGCTTCGCCGAGCTGCTGCACGAAGCGGGCCTTGCGCTCCGGGTCGCCGGAACGGAAATCAGCCAGGTCGAGCGATGGAATTTCTTCCAGCAATGTTGGGTCCATAGCGGAAAATTGATATACTTTTGAGCAATGGTTACGTACTTGCGCAAAGTACTCAAAAAAATCGCACGTCGTCCCGGGGTGGGGCGCAGCCGGATATACGATTCGGTAGTTTTCAATATCCTTACCATTTCACCTATGAAAGCATCTGCTTTTCTACTAGGCGGTTCCCTGTTACTCGCATTGGGCGCCTGCGACACGACTCGCCAGCAAACGGAGGGTACTTCGCAGAGCACGGCCGAAACGGTTACTTCCCCGACCATGGCGGCGATGGAGAAAAACGGCATCCGCCTAACTCCGTTCGACGACTCTCCTAAATACCCCGAGGCGCAGATGCGCCTGAAAACGCCGCCCTCCGGGGCTACGGTCCCCTCCGGCGCTGTAGCATTCGATTACGACCTGACCAACTTTGTGCTCACGAAGATGAGCAGCGGCATGACTGGCAACGAAATGGCCGTTTCGGAAAAAGGGCAGCACATTCACAACATCGTAGATAACCAGCCCTACACGGCGCACTATACTACGGAGTTCACCAAGAACATAGCCGATGGTCAGCACGTTGTGTTGTCGTTTCTTTCGCGTTCCTACCACGAAAGCCTGAAGCACCGCGGCGCCTATGATCTGCGTGTTATCAACGTAGGTTCGGCGCCTGTGCAGCCACTGAACGCCGATTTGTCGGCGGCGCACATGTTCTATAGCCGCCCGAAAGACACGTACTCTGGCAACGACACCAAAAAGGTGATGCTGGATTTCTACCTGGTGAATACGACTCTGTCGCCGGAGGGCAATAAGGTGCGCGCCACCATCAACGGCTCCGAGTTTATGCTGACGGAATGGCTACCCTACACCATGGAAGGCTTGCCGATGGGGCAGAAC
>NZ_JAGETX010000149.1:0-243 GCF_017589435.1 Hymenobacter defluvii | reverse complement strand
CAGCAAAACTATCTGGCGCGCTGTTGACCTACGGGAAAAGCAGAATAAGCCAATGTTTGCCGAGGGTAAAGAAATCAGCCGCATTATACTGGATGCCGTGAAGCGCGGTGAGTTGCAAGCTTATGCTAATGACTCGCTGACTCGGACGCTAACACCAGCCCAAGTACAGGCAAATGCTTCTTATGTAGAAGAAACACAAGGCCTAACTGATGCTGAGAAAGCTGCTGGCTTCACGGATGCTGA
>NZ_JAGETX010000148.1:0-245 GCF_017589435.1 Hymenobacter defluvii | reverse complement strand
CATGTTCTTCACGTAGTCAGCGTGACCAGGGCAGTCAACGTGTGCGTAGTGACGATTTTCGGTAGCGTACTCTACGTGGGCAGTGTTAATCGTGATACCACGCTCTTTTTCTTCAGGAGCGTTGTCGATCGACGAGAAGTCACGCTTAGCGGCCAGACCTTTGTTCGCCAGTACCGTCGTGATAGCAGCAGTCAGGGTGGTTTTGCCGTGGTCGACGTGCCCGATCGTACCGATGTTCACGTGCG
>NZ_JAGETX010000147.1:0-246 GCF_017589435.1 Hymenobacter defluvii | reverse complement strand
GGTCCTAACCGCGGACGCCAACTATGCCACGTACCGACTCGGCCGGCAGCAAGGGTTGGCGGCGTTGCTCGATGCGGGCAGCGTGGCTCCCACCCTGCTGAGCAGTGACCAATCGGGCAACCTCCGCCTGCTCACTGCTCAGCTCGACTACGTGCAACCGCTGGCTCACCAGCAGCGCCTGTCCGGGGGATTGAAAATCAGCCAGGTCCAGTCCGTTAACGATGCCGTATTTCAGCAGACCAGCAA
>NZ_JAGETX010000146.1:0-246 GCF_017589435.1 Hymenobacter defluvii | reverse complement strand
GCAATAATCAATGGATTAGCACGACGGCTAATCTGCTCTATTTCAGTTAGACGCAACGGAAAGCCAGTCCATTCAACGCCTTCAGTAGTAGGTTGCTTTTTAACGCGATTTTGACCCGATGCTAGAGTGGCTTTTTTGGTGGCTTTATTAGGCGAATTAGAAGAAGTAGGTACCCAGTATTCGCACTCCGACAGATTCAGTTTGCTTTGAAAGCATAACCCGGTGACGTTGGCTCCGCACTTAGTA
>NZ_JAGETX010000145.1:0-248 GCF_017589435.1 Hymenobacter defluvii | reverse complement strand
GAGGTAAACCGTATTCTGGGTATCGTGGACGAGACGGAAGAGCAGACAGCTACGCTGGAAACTCCATTCATCGTAGGAGACTTGGTGAAAATCATAGATACCAATTTCAACGGCTTCTCTGGTACGGTTTCCGAGGTATTCGAAGAGCGGAAGAAGCTCAACGTTATCGTGAAGATATTTGGCCGAAGCACTCCCATGGAGTTGAGCTACACCCAGGTAGAGAAAGAGTCTTAAGACTGTATATACAA
>NZ_JAGETX010000144.1:0-251 GCF_017589435.1 Hymenobacter defluvii | reverse complement strand
ATTAGAGGTTATCTGAAGCTTCAGATAAAGGGAGGCGCTGCAAACCCTGCACCGCCGGTAGGACCTGCACTTGGTAGCAAAGGCCTTAACATCATGGAGTTCTGTAAGCAGTTCAATGCGCGGACCCAGGATAAGGCTGGCCAAGTTTGTCCGGTACTGATTACCATGTACACCGATAAGTCGTTCGACTTCGTGGTGAAGACACCACCGGTGCCCGTACTGCTGATGGACGCTGCAAAGCTCCAGAGCGG
>NZ_JAGETX010000143.1:0-252 GCF_017589435.1 Hymenobacter defluvii | reverse complement strand
ATATGAGATCGCGGCATCGGTAAGAATCAGGTGCTGCTTGCGGGGATAACTGGCGTCCCCCTGGTTGTTAATTATGCTAATTACCGTGGACATATATGCCGGATAATTAATCAAATGATATTTCGCCTGTTGAGGGCATCCTATCGGTACCGCTGCCGGAGGTCGTTGCCTGCCGATTTTCGTTGGCGGCAAGATAACGATTTACAGTAGAAACAACCGTGATCATGCTCTCAAATGCGTAATGTGTGCGGC
>NZ_JAGETX010000142.1:0-252 GCF_017589435.1 Hymenobacter defluvii | reverse complement strand
CAAGTCTCATTGGCTTTTCTACTTGCCTAAAATCATGATTTCCTGATGAAATCATGCAATGAGGAGCAATCATAACATAATTACCAATTTTCACTTCGCCAGCATATATAACTGTAAATGGATTTAGTTGGCAATATTCCCCGATTTCAACTTTACCAAAAGATTGAATAATAACATAGTCTTTTATTTCACTATGTGCTCCAATACTTATATTTTGTGGATTTATGAGTTTACATGTATCATAAATGATAG
>NZ_JAGETX010000141.1:0-256 GCF_017589435.1 Hymenobacter defluvii | reverse complement strand
CCTAGTAAAAGGTCTAGCCTGTTGCTATTAAGCAGCGAATTGAGATAGAAGGCCAGAGGCTCATTTTCAGCGCCAGTGCGATACTCCAAACTTTTAGGGTAAACGATTCTATCAAGCACTAGTAGTTTAAGTTTAAAAATGAAGTCCTACTTCAGCCCATCTCAAAGTTTGGAACGTCACGCGTCTATTTTCTTATTGGCTAGAATAAAGTCAGACACTCTCATGAATTTGACCTCGCTTGTACTTTCGAAAAAGG
>NZ_JAGETX010000140.1:0-262 GCF_017589435.1 Hymenobacter defluvii | reverse complement strand
TGCACATGCCCTTCTATAGTTACTTTGTCCTGCAGGTTATACATTTTAATTAAAGACTGCAAATACTCTAGATGCGGCCCGGATCCGTATAATCGCAAGTGATATTCTCGCCCCGTCCAAGGTGCCATACTTAGAACCTGTAGCAGAATATCCTGCCCTTTGAATGCACAATCTAGTCTAGCGACACATGCTATCAATAACTTGTTGGCAGACGGAAAAGGGATAACTGAAATATTCTTTGTATTTAACGGATTACTAATAA
>NZ_JAGETX010000013.1:0-81421 GCF_017589435.1 Hymenobacter defluvii | reverse complement strand
AGCCTGTCGAAGCATCTCTACTGATAGTAATTAATTACTATCAGTAGAGATGCTTCGACAGGCTCAGCATGACGTTCAAGACTTCACCAGTCCACCGCCTACCCTACCAATTCCTCGCCGCGCATGGCCAGCAGCTCGCGGGCGCTTTGGAAGGCGTATTCGCTGGGGTTGGCGCCGGAAATCATCTGCGCAATTTCGCGGATGCGTTCCTGCAACGTTAGCTCCCGGATGCGGCTGATGGTACGGTCGGCGCGGTCTTCCTTGTACACGAAGTAGTGCGAGTCGCCGGCGGCAGCCATTTGCGGCAGGTGCGAAATGGCAATCAGCTGGTGCTTCTTGGCCATCTGCTGCATCATGCGACCCACCTTCACCGCAATTTCCCCACTGATACCGGTGTCGATTTCATCGAACACGATGGTGGGTAGGGCCGTTTTATCGGCCAGCATGTACTTGATACATAGCATTAACCGCGAAAACTCACCACCCGATGCAGCTTTACTCAGCGTTTGGGGCTGGGCACCCTTGTTGGCCGTGAATAGGATGCTCACCACGTCGATACCGCTGGTGGTGGGCTGGCCCACGCTGTGCTGCACCACAATGCGCGAGTTGGGCATGCCCAAATCGGCGAGCAGAGACGCCAGTTCCTTCTGAAACTTGGGGAAGCTGCGCTGCCGCTGTTCCGAGAGCTGAGCTCCCCGGCGCGTTACAGTGGCTAGCGCCCCTTCGGTATCCCTGCGTAAGCGGCTGATTTCCTTATCCAGATTCAGCACCGAACCTACTTTTTCGCGCAATTCTTCGCGCACCTCTAACAGTCCTGGCAGGTCGCGCACCTGGTGCTTGCGCTGCAAATTATAGAGGGTAGTAAGGCGACCTTGCAGGTCGTCGATGCGGGCCGGGTCGCCTTCGGTGCGGCGCTCGGCGGTTTCTACCTCGTCGGCAATGTCGTGCAGCTCAATCAGGCAGCTGTCGAGGCGCACTTTCAGATCTTTGAACGCATCGGCGTAGGTTGAAACCTGACCGAGTAGGCTGGCGGCTTCTTTCATGCTGCCGGTGGCACAGTACTCGCTTTCGGTGAGAGCCTGTAAGGCCTGCGTCAGCTTGAACTTGATTTCCTCGGCGTGCTCCAGCTGTTTTATTTCCTGCTCCATCGCCTCTTGGTCTTCTGTATCGAGGCGAGCTTCTTCCAGCTCATTCAACAAGAAACTGTTGTAATCCAGCTCTTTATTAGCCTGTGCCACTTGGCTTTCCACGCTTTTGAGGTCGGCTTCCAGCTTGCGGTACTGGCGGTAGGCGGTGCCGTACTGAGCTCGGGTAGGCACCAGGCCGGCGTACAAGTCTAGCAGGTTGAGTTGAAACACCGCGTCGCCAAGCAGCAGCGTATCGTGCTGGGAGTGAATGTCCATCAGGTTTGCCCCGATTTTGCGAAGAGCATCCAGCGTCACCGGCGTGTCGTTCACAAACGCCCGCGATTTGCCGGCTGGACTAATCTCGCGGCGCAGGATGCACTGGGCATCATAGTCAAGGTCTTCCGCCTCAAAAATATCCTGCAACTGATAGCCGCTAATGTCAAAATGCCCTTCAATCACGCACTTTTTAGCCGTATCAAAGAGCATTTTGGAATCGGCGCGGTTACCGAGCAGCAACCCAATGGCCCCCAGCATGATGGATTTGCCGGCGCCTGTTTCGCCAGTAATAATATTCAGCAGGGCCGAAGGCTGTAGCTGCAATTGCTCAATCAGAGCGTAATTTTTAATGCGCAGGTCAACTAACATGGGAGTAGATAGAAGCTGGAAAGGTGAGCTAGTCGGGCTATCAGCAGCTCAACCAGCAGCGTTCAACTAGGCTTTTTTCATGCAAAAGCCCGCAATCGGCTAATAAAATTAGCTGATTGCGGGCAACTTACAAGACTCCACCAAATTTTTTAGTAGAAAATACGGATTTCAACTCAGCCCCTTACCCATCATTTCGAATAGTCTGCGCAGTAGAAAGGAGAAATGGCGTTCCGCCTACCCCCTACCGCAGGATAGCCTGATACTTAGCCGTATTCGTTGGGTCGATTTCACCGAGCATATTCACTACCTGCTGCTTCTGCTGCGGATCCTGGCTGGTACGGAAAATATTGGCGATTTCGTCGGATTTCGTATCGAAAAAGGAACGAGCAACCAGCGTGCCCGGCCGCCGCAGCACGGCTGCTTGAATACCCGTCAGGGCCGTTAGAATGCTGGCGCGGGCATCTTGGGGCTTCTCGATAAAGACGTCCATACCCTGCCGGTAGTATGCGTATGAACCCGTACGGAATGCCTCAAGCTGAGGATCTTGCAGGTTCGTGAGCAGCCAGTAACGGTTGCGTGGCTCCCCATCCTTCCATCCGCCATCCGACTCGTTGGTGACCGTCTGCGACGCGGCCGCCAACAGGATATTGCGGGCTCGGTCGTAGTAAGGCGTGCCGCCCAAACGGGCAAAGCTGTCCTGATCCATGCCGATGACGATGTAAGCGTAGAAGCTCAGCAGCGACGATAGATTGCCTACAAAGGTGTTTTCCGAGAAATCTAGTGGATTTTGAGGTGAGTAGTTGAACAGCCACCCCCGGTCGGAAATCGACATAACGTTGGTTTCGTAACCGGTGCCGTACACAGGGCGCGTGGTAATAATGCGCACGGTGGCCGTGTAGGTGCCCGTCTGCGGAATCCCCGTTAGTCCCACGAAAAACTTACACCGGATTTTTTCCTCTGGTCGATAGGTCTGGTTGGTCCAGGCGCGGGTATTGAGGAAGTTCTGGATGTCGTTCTGCATTTGCAGCACGATTTGCTGATCCGATACCGTAACGTTTTCCGTCGTCACGCGCACATCAGCTAGCAGCTCCTGTGCCTGCGCTACCGATGTGCACAGGCAAGCAACCAACAACAAATACAGCGACAATAGTTTACGCGTATTGAGCATAACGAGCAAGCACAAACTGAACAATATCCTGCGCCACGGCAGATTTAGGTAGTAAGTCCGACGTCGTGACCACGCCATCGGCCGTGAGCAGGGTTACTTTGTTGGTATCGTGGCCGAAACCAGCCCCGGCATCGCGTAGGGAGTTGAGCACCACCACATCAAAGTTTTTGCGGCGAAGCTTTTCCAGCGCGTGCGCCTGCTCGTTATTGGTTTCCAACGCAAAACCCACCGAAAATTGTTCAGCGCGCTTGGTTTCTCCCAGCGTAGCCGCAATATCCACGTTTTTGACCAGCGTGAGCGTGAGCGTATCACCGGCTTTCTTGATTTTTTCGGGGGCTACCTCGGCGGGACGGTAGTCGGCCACGGCAGCCGCAAACACCCAGATCTGCGCTGTGGGTGCGGCCTCGGCGGCGGCGGCATACATCTGCGCAGCGGTTTCTACTCGCACCGTCTGGATGGCTGGGTGGGTAGGCACAGGCAGGGCCGCGGGACCACTCACTAGTGTAACGGTGTGCCCAGCTGCTGCAAAAGCGTCAGCCAGCGCGTAGCCCATCTTGCCCGTCGAGCGGTTGCCGATAAACCGCACAGGGTCCATCGGTTCGTAGGTAGGGCCGGCAGTGAGCAGGATATTCAATTAAAAATTATGAATTAAAAATTATGAATCCTCTCTGTCATCCTGAGCGGAGCGAAGGACCTTATCACACTAGAACAACTCGTCCCCGAGTCATTTCAGAGTTAACGTACAGTCCTTGTCGATTGGCTCCTTCTCTTTTGGAAAGGGAGCCGGGGGTGAGACGCAACAATATAACGAACCTATACACTGACTCCGAATGTGCTCCAACGTGAGAAGGTCCTTCGCAAGCTCAGGATGATAGAGCAAACAACTACCCCCTCTTACCCGAAAAACCGTTCTAGCTCCGCTACAATTTCTTCGGGCTCCAGCATGCGGCCGGGGCCAGAAAGGCCGCTAGCTAGTTCGCCGCTGGGCGAGTCGAGTACGTGGTTGCCGTAGCTACGCAACGCCGTTAAGTTGGCTGTTACAGCTGGGTGCTGGTACATATCCAGGTCCATGGCAGGGGCCAGAAACACGGGGCAGCGCGCTGAGAGGTAGGCAGCATCCAGCAGCGAGTCGCAGAGGCCATGGGCAAAATGGCCGATGGTGTTGGCCGAGGCCGGGGCTACCAGCAGCACATCGGCCCACAGGCCCAGGTGCACATGGTTGTGCCACTCGCCGGCCCGTTCATCTTTCAAAAAGCCCTGTAATACTGGCTTCTTGGAGAGCGTACCCAGGGTGAGCGGCGTCACAAAAGCCGAGGCCGAAGCGGTCAGAATTACCTGCACTTCGGCCCCGGCTTTCACGAGTAGCCGCACCAACGCGGCCGATTTATACGCGGCAATACTCCCGCACACGCCCAGCAGAATCTTACGGTTATGCAGTGCCATGCGCGGGGAGACAACTACTCGTTTTCGAGCAGGTTGCCGTCGTTGTCAACTTCCGGCGTGCGGAAATACACCTTGCCTTCCAAGAACTCCTCAATAGCGAGGTTAGTAGGCTTAGGCAAACGCTCGTAGTGCTTGGAAATCTCAATCTGCTCGCGGTTTTCGAACACTTCTTCGAGGTTGTCAACCGTGGTAGCAAATTCAGCCAGCTTGCCGTTCAACTCTTCTTTCAGCTTCACCGACAGTTGGTTGGCACGCTTCGAGATGATGGCAATAGACTCGTACACGTTGCCGGTGTCTTGCGCGAACTCCGACATGTTGCGCGTCACGATGGAGGGAGAAACGTTATTCGGAACTTTCATATGCAGGTATCTTCAGAATCTGGAAAATTTCTTTTGGGGTAGGCGCTGCCTAGTTGGTGGAAGCTGAAGCCGCCGTTTTCTCGGTGGGTTTCAGCCGAACCAGTTCTTTTTGCGCGAAGTCATACATATTCTCGGCGCTTTTGAGGTTGCGGCTGTTAGGGTAGGCGTCGATGAACTGCTTATAGAAGGCTACAGCCTCCAGATATCGCTCACGCTGTTTGTCCTCTACGCTTTCCTTAGCCAGGTTGAACTGTGATTCCAGCTTTAGGTAAGCTGCGTCCTCACTATATACCGAACCGGGGTACTGCTGTTGAAAGTTGCCCAACGCCACCACTGCCGATTGGTAATAACGCAGCTGTTGGTACAGCTTAGCACCCTGAAACGCTTTGTTTTCCAGCTTCTTCCGCAACTCCTGCGACATATTTTCCACCTCGGGGCGGAAGGTGCTTTCGGGGTAGCGGTTCAGGAATTCCTGGATGCTCTCATTGGCCGAAAGCGTGTTGGTCTGGTCCAGCTCGTACTCAGGCGAGTCACGAAACAGCGACTTGGCATGCAAGAACATAGCCTCCTCTGCGTACTGCGAGTTGGGATATGTTTCGTAGAACGTCTTAAAATGATAGGCGCTCAGCACGTAGTTGCTCTGCTTGAAGTTCGTATTGGCGAAGTAGAATTGAGCCTTTTCTGCCTCGGGGCGGCCTTTCAGCAAGGGTTGCAGTTCTTCCAGCAGCGTGCCGGCTTTGAAGTAGTCACCCTCGTTGTAATACTTGATGGCGGCTTCGTATTTTTTGTTCACGTCGTTACTCTTGAGCAACTTTTGGTAGCCGCTGCACGAGCCGAGCAACAAAGTGCTCAGAAGCAGAACAAAGAAGGCAGTGGGGCGAAACAAAGACATGGATAGCATGAAGAACGCAAAGATAACGGATTAGCCGCCCGAATCAAAGGCAGCACAGGGCGAGATACTTACCGGGAAGCTGGCTTGCTGGTGGCTACCGGCGCTTTACGGTTTGGAGCAACCGGCCGCGCCTTCGGCGCAGTTTTCTGTTTCTTGGATTTGGGCTTCGCTTTTGCTTTGGGCTTGGCAGGCTTACCGAACTGCCGCCCTAACACTTGCTGGCGGGTAGGCCGTTCCGTGGCGCGCCACTGAAAACCTTTCAGCTTGCGGTCTTCGTCTTTTAGCTCATGGGGCGGAATGAAACTAGCATCAGGGTTGGTGTAGTAGGTGACTTTGGGAGCTTTTTTACCTTCCGTGAAGCGCAGGGCCATGGAGGCGCCTACCGCTTTGTTCATGCCCGTGAGGGCGGTATCACCATCAAGAGCAAAGTAGAGGCTCTCGGCGTTGCCAAGCACCGTAATTTTTTTCAGTTTGCTGTCCGTAAAGTAGGCCACCATGTTGCGGCCCTTCACTTGATTATAGTTC
Source organism: Hymenobacter defluvii (assembly GCF_017589435.1). Classification (NCBI taxonomy): domain Bacteria; kingdom Pseudomonadati; phylum Bacteroidota; class Cytophagia; order Cytophagales; family Hymenobacteraceae; genus Hymenobacter; species Hymenobacter defluvii. Next base: position 75,262 of record NZ_JAGETX010000013.1, on the reverse strand, counting down.
AGCAGGGTGTCTTCGGCAATACTGAACGCATTGGCATACAGGCGCATCTGGTCAATTTTGCCGTTGCGCAGCCTGATTTCCATACTATCGGAGGTGAGCTGGTTTTGCTCCTGCCACAGAATAGGTTTCTTGTTGAGGTAGATAACCGAATCCTGCCGGTCGTAGGTCAGCGAATCGCAGGCGCCTTGCAAGTCGTTACGGAAGATCTTGGCCCTGGGGTAGACATACAACACACTAGCATTGAGCTGCTTTTGAGTAGGCGGCAGCGGCGCTGTGGTTTGAAAACGAATGCCGGGTTTAGGCTTGGGTGGCGGCGGCGGGGCTGGCCTACCTTCCACACTGATCAGCGTATCACCCGCTACGTAGAGCGTGTCCTTGCCGGAGATATTGCGCATCACGGGTGAGCCGTACACCTTGGCTTTGCCCAGCGCCCGCCAGTAGCGCCCCACATCACCCCGAATCACGAGGTTGTCCTTTTTGGAGGTCATCGAGACGTGGCCAGTGGCAATGCCGTAGCTAGTGTTTTCGTCGTACACCAGCTTATCGCCGCCCAGCAGGTAGTCGGGCGTTTCTATTTTAGCATTCTTCTGAAAGTCAGCTACTTTCGTCAGAGTATTGTACGTACCGTTTTCGGCATAGAGCGTGCGGTTCAACTTATCGATGATGCGGGTAGGACCAAAGAAGTACACCACCTTCGATAGGGTATTGTACTGCAAGGTGTCGCTGCGTATCTCGTTGCTTTTCGTGACCACGTGCACGTTGCGCCGAAAGCTGAACACTTTACTGTCCGTGTTGTAATAGCCAAACTGACTATCGAGCGTGTTTTCGGGGTCTTGGAGGTGGCCGCCGGTGCTGTAGTAAGCCAGATTTTTACTTAAGTCGTAGTCTAGCAGGCTGGTGGTGAGTGTCATGCGCGGGTCGCGCATCACCACGTTGCCGGTCATGCGAGCCGTGCGGGCGTTGCCGTCGTAGAAACCTTTGTCGCCGGTGATGGTCACGGTGTCATTCTGCACGATGCGCACGTTGCTGAACGCATCTATGGTATTGCGCTCGAGATACTGGTAAGCCGAATCGCAAAATAGCAACGTGGTGCCCTGCTTGAAGCGTACGTTACCTAGCAGCTTACGGATTTTAACGCCGTTGAACTCGCCGCCCACAAACTCATCGGTACCTAGCAGCTCTACAGGCGGGTTCTTGCCGGTAGTAGCGGGCTTGGCAGCCGGTGTTGCCGGGCGTTGCGCCCAGCTAAAAAGGGGCACCAACAGCAGAAAAAAGAGAAAAACGGATTTCGGGAACGACATTTCGGCGCAAAGGTACGGAAGGTCGGTTGCTAACGGTCATCTTTGCAGAATAGTGCTTTTTTGTTGTTCCTATTAGAACGTCATGCTGCTCCATCTGTCATCCTGAGCGGAGCGAAGGACCTTATCACGTCGAACGAGTCATAACAACGATTATCGTTCGACGTGATAAGGTCCTTCGCTCCGCTCAGGATGACAGACTTATAAGATGTCATGACGCCCCTACATCCTACCTCATGCTCGACCAGATTCGCCAATTTATTCTCGATAACGACCTCTTCTCCCCTACCACCGATACCTTGCTCGTAGCCGTGAGCGGTGGGCAGGACTCGGTGGTGCTGCTAGATGTGCTGCACCGCCTGGGCGTGCCGCTGGCCGTGGCGCACTGCCACTTCGGCCTGCGCGGCGACGAGGCCGACGCCGACGAGCAGTTTGTGCGCAAGCTGGCCAAGCAGTACGAAGCGCCCTACTTCGCAGAATTCTTCCAGACCAAAGCCTTTGCCCAGCAGGAAGGCATTTCGACGCAGATGGCCGCCCGCGCCCTGCGTTACGCATGGTTTGAGCAGGTGCGGCAGCGCGAGGGATACGCCTGCATCGCCACGGCTCATCACCAGCGCGACGCCGCCGAAACCATGCTGCTCAACCTCACGCACGGCACGGGCCTGGCGGGTTTACATGGCATTCCGGCCAAGAGCGGCCACGTAGTGCGCCCCCTCCTACCCATCGACAAACCCGCGCTGTTCGACTACCTGGTAGAAAACCGCCTGATCTGGCGCGAAGACGCCAGCAACGACTCGCCCGTGTACCAGCGCAACCGCCTGCGCCAGGAGGTGCTACCGGTGCTGCGCGATATCAACCCCAACCTCGACCAAACCTTGCAAATTACCGCCGAGCGGGTAGGCGGCGCCGAGGAAATTGTGCGTCGCTACGTGCAAGACACGGCCGCTGAAGCCCAGCACACCGAAAATGAGGTAACCTACCTGCGTATCGACACGCTGCGGAAAACGGCGGCCACGGCGCTGGTGCTGCACGAGTTGCTGCGACCGTTTGGGTTTTCCTACCTCGTGGTGAAAGATATTGTGGCGGCGTTCGGCGCCGAGCCGGGCCGGCAATTCGACTCGCCTACCCACCGCCTAGTGAAGGACCGCGAGCAACTAGTGATTACGCGCCGCAACCTCGGCAACTTCGGCACCCACCAGATCAGCGTCGGGCAGGAAACGCTGAAAATCGACGGGCTGCACCTGCGGCTGGTGCTGCACGAGGCCGAGGATTTTGCCCTACCCCGCGCCAAAAACCAGGCAGCCCTGGATGCGGATAAGCTGAAGTTTCCGCTTGTGGTGCGCCGTTGGCAGGAGGGCGACTGGTTTATGCCCATCGGCATGAAGGGCAAAAAGAAGCTCTCAGATTTCCTGATTGACCAGAAAATCCCGCTGAACCTGAAAGACGACGTACGTGTGCTGATATCCGGCGACGGCAAGATTGCTTGGGTGATTGGCCTGCGGCCCGACGACCGGTTCAAGGTGACGGAGGAAACGCAAAGCGTGCTAGCCGTGCAGCGGATGTAGGGGCGCGTGGTACACGCTCGTCGTTGCTGACGCTTGCCGAAACGCAACACGATTTCGGCCAATATCTGTCGTTGCTGCGCAGCCTTCGGGGTTTTCGGTTACATTTACGCGTATCGCATTTCCTACCCACTCAACGTATTCACTGATGAAAGTTACTGTAGTTGGGGCTGGCAACGTGGGCGCAACCTGCGCCGATGTACTTGCCACCCGCGAAATTGCCAACGAAGTAGTACTGGTTGATATCAAGGAAGGCTTCGCTGAAGGCAAGGCGCTTGATATCTGGCAGAAAGCCCCCATTATTGGCTACGATACCCGCACTGTGGGTGTAACCGGCGACTACTCGCGCACCGCCGACTCCGACGTGGTGGTAATTACCTCCGGCCTACCCCGCAAGCCCGGCATGAGCCGCGACGACCTGATTTCGACCAACGCCGGCATCGTGAAATCGGTGACGGAGCAGGTAGTGAAATACTCGCCCAACGCCATCATCATCATCGTGAGCAACCCGCTCGACGTGATGACCTACCAGGCCCACCTCACCTCCGGCAAAGACCGCACGAAGGTGTTCGGCATGGCCGGCATCCTAGACACGGCCCGCTACCGCGCTTTCCTGGCCGAAGCGTTGAATGTGAGTCCGAAGGATATTCAGGCGGTGCTGATGGGCGGCCACGGCGACACGATGGTACCCCTACCCCGCTACACCACCGTGGGCGGCATTCCCGTTACAGAACTAATTGGCAAAGCGGAGCTAGACGCCATTGTGCAACGCACGGCCCAGGGCGGCGGCGAGCTGGTGAAGCTTATGGGCACTTCGGCCTGGTACGCGCCCGGCGCAGCGGCAGCTCAGATGGTAGAAGCTATTGTGCGCGACCAGCGCCGCGTATTTCCGGTCTGCATCAAGCTGGAAGGCGAATACGGCATCGACGGTGTGTACCTGGGCGCGCCGGTTATTCTCGGCAAAAACGGCATTGAAAAGGTGATTGAGTTGCAACTCAACGACGAGGAAAAAGCCTTGCTGGAAACCTCCTGCGGCCACGTGAAAGAAGTAATGGACGCGCTGGATAAGATGAGCCAGGCTAACGCCTAACAGTATTCGGCACACTACCCCAACAACGGGCCGCTCTGCGTATGCAGGGCGGCTCGTTGTTTTTGTTGCTGAGGCCATCAACCAAAACTTCGGCCTAGCCGGTTGGTTGTTCTGGGCGATACGCCACCTGAATGGCGGCCGCTAGATGCGGTATTTCTCATCCTATATTCTTGCACATTTATGGAACACCGTCAGTTGGGCGCTTCGGGCCTGCGCATTCCAGTCTTGAGCTTTGGCACGGCTACCTTTGGAGGAAGCACCGAGTTCTTTAAGTCCTGGGGCAATACGCAGGTAGAAGAAGCCCGGAAGCTTATTGATATTTGCCTGGAAGCCGGCGCCAACCTGTTCGACACGGCCAACGTGTACTCGCAGGGCGTGGCAGAGGAAATTCTGGGTAAGGCGCTGGAAGGTCGCCGCCACGAGACGCTGATTTCCACCAAGGCTACCTTCCCAACCGGCGAAGGCCCGCAGGATTACGGCTCCTCACGCCAGCACTTGGTGCGGGCCTGCGAGGACTCGCTGCGCCGCCTGGGCACAGACTACATCGACATCTACCACATGCACGGCTTCGACGCCCACACGCCGGTAGACGAAACCCTGCGCACGCTCGATATGCTGGTGCAAAGCGGTAAGGTGCGCTACATTGCCTGCTCCAACTTTTCGGGGTGGCATTTGATGAAATCCTTGTCCGTATCGGAGCGGCACGGGTGGGCGCGCTACGTGGGGCACCAGGTGTACTACTCGCTGCTCCACCGTGAGTTTGAGTGGGAGCTGATGCCACTGGGCATCGACCAAGGGGTAGGAACCCTTGTGTGGAGCCCGTTGTCAGCGGGGCTGCTGAGCGGTAAAATTCGCCGCGGTCAGCCCATGCCCGAGAGCAGCCGACTGGCGCAGGGCGGCGGCCAAGGTCCGCAGGTGCCCGATGAGCGCCTGTTTGCCATTGTGGACGTGCTGGACGAGGTAGCAGCCGAAACCGAAAAAACCGTGGCTCAGGTCGCTCTCAACTGGCTGTTGCAGCGCCCCACTGTCGTGAACCTCGTCGTGGGGGCCCGCAACGAGGAGCAGCTGCGCCAGAACCTGGCCGCTACGGGCTGGAACCTCACACCGGAGCAGGTAGCCCGCCTTGACGCCGTGAGCGATACCACGCCTACTTACCCCTACTGGCACCAGCGCCTGTTCCCCATGCTCGGGGCCTCGGCGCTCTAAGAAGCTGTTTGCATTAGCTAAAAGAGTGCTAGGCCAGTGTAGAGACGCATACTTGCGTCTCGTCGTTGAACGAAGGTCGCTCTGATGGCGCAGACGACGAGACGCAAGTATGCGTCTCTACACAGTTCATTAGTTAGCTTAAATAGCCTCTAGGCCTGACACAGTATCGCCATTCAAACATTTGGGCCGACCAAAGCACGTTTCTACGTGTGTTCTGGTCGGCCCAACTGTTGTATCTGCAATCCGCTTTACTGCTGACTGGCCCGAAACAGCTTCTGCTTTTCTTCTTTCGAGAGGCTTTCGTAGCCGGAGCGCGAAATCTTGTCCAGGATGGAGTCGATGTCGTCGGCTTCGGGCTGGGCCGGGCCTTTGCGGGCTTTAGCAGTAGGCGGCACCGTGGCGCGGTTGCGGTGCGACACGCGCAAGCTAGGACGGCCCGAAAACAAGCCCCCTACCCAGTCGCCGATGGCGAGAATGGGGCGGCCCATGTCGCGGCCCGCTTGTAGCTGTTTGATAAAGGTAAAGCCTAAAATAGCCCCGCCAATGTGCGCCATTTCGCCGCCAGTATTGCCACCGTCGAGGCCAAAAAGGGCAATCAGCACCAGCACTGCCGCAATGTATTTAATGCGTACCGGACCAATTAGAATTAGGTTGAACTCGTAGTTGGGTAGCAGCGTGGCGGCGGCTACTACAATGGCTACCACGGCACCCGAGGCACCCAGCACAATAGTTGGCCCTAGCTGCTGAAGTTTGGGAATGACATTGTACCCAAGCAGAAACAGCGCCGCGCCGGCTAGTGCCCCCAAAATATAGAGGCTCGTCACCTTCCGCTCACCCAAATATTCTCGAATCAGTGACCCGAACCAGTACAGGTTCAGCAGGTTGAACAGAATATGCAGAAAGCCCTCGTGCACAAAGGCATAGGTCAGGACCGTCCAGGGGCGGTAGGCCAGCCACGAGAGGTTGGAGGGTAGGGCCAGCTGCTCGATAACGCTGCTGTAATACGGCAGCCCGCTCAGCCACATCACTACCCGAATCAATTGCAGGACCACAAACACCAGCACGTTGATCAGCAGCAACTGATTCAGCGAGTTGTCGCGGCGGTTGAAGGCAGTCCGGATGTCGTTATAAATGCTCATAGAGAAGAAAAAGCAGAAGCGCCGAACCCGGCCGGTGGCCATGTAAGGTATGCAGCGTTGGGTAAACGTACGAAGTCGGCCAAAGCTTATGCTGTTGCGTTTGCGTTAATAAAACTGACCGCGGCTTCTTTCCCAGATTTTCAACACAATGAAGCCTATCAACATTCCGCCCAAGTGGGCAAAGTGTGCCACTGTGTCGCCCGGCACGCGGTACACGCCCTGGATTAGCTCGAAGGCTGCGTAACCGAACACCATGTATTTGGCCTTTATTGGAAACGGAATGAACAACAGCATCAACTCAGTATTCGGGAACAAGTAGGCAAACGCCATCAAAATCCCAAAAACCGCCCCCGACGCGCCCAACATGGGCACGTTAAAACTCTGGTTGTAAATCCCATCTACGTTTTCGGTGGCCTGCGTAATATTGGCAGGGGTAGGGCTTTCCTGTAAAATACGAGCGTTTTCCCGGTAGCCCTCTGCTTCGGGAAGGTAGGTGCGGAAGAAATCGGCGTAGTTGCCGGAGCTAGGATCTTGGCGGAATTCCATCCGCGCCTGATTCATCTTGTCTAGCTCGTAGTAGCGCACGCCGGAGTACAGCACGCCGGCCCCTACCCCACAGATCAGCCAGAACGTCAGGAAGCGGTTGGCACCCCACTGCATCTCCAACAATGGCCCGAAGCTAATGAGCGCGAACATGTTGAACAGAATGTGCATGAACCCGCCGTGCATAAACATGTAGGTCAGGAACTGCCACGGCTGATAATTGGGCGAGCCTACCGGAAATAGCGCCAGCATAATTGTCTGGTCGCCGAGCACCTGCTGCGCCACAAACACCAGTACGTTGATTAGCAGGATATTCCGGACGGCCGGGGTAAAGTTGAACATCTAAAGAAGGTAGAGAAGTGATAGAGGCTGAATGAAGATGCTGTCATCTTACACGCATTTATCATCCTGAGTGGAGCGAAGGACCTTATGCCCGCAGAGCGAGTCGTTGTTACGCAAGTCGTTCTGTGGGCATAAGGTCCTTCGCTCCACTCAGGATGACAGGCGAATTTGAGATAACGACAAACGTGTTTCATTCATGACCTACGGCTTACGGAAAAAGTCCTGAATCTGGTTGAGTTCTAGCAGTACCAGGGTTCGGCGGCCATCGGGTGTGTAGCCGGGTACCTGGCAGGCGAAGAGGCGGTCGGCCAGGGCGTTCATCTCCAGGTCGGAAAGGCGGGCGGTGGCGGCGCTGCTGGCTACGCGGCGCGCTAGGGCGCGCGCTACTTGCTCACGCCGGTCGAGCTTCACGGGGCCGGCGTGGGTTCGGAACTGCTCAATAAGACCTTCCAGCAGCGCCTGTTCGTCGCGGGCGGGCACATCGGCTGGAATGCCTTCCACGGCCACCGTAAACTTGCCGAACTCCGTGAAGCGAAAGCCTAGTGCGTGTAGGGCATCGGTCACCTCACGCAGCACCGCAAAATCCTGAGGCGAAAACGTGACGGTGCGCGGAAACAGCAGCGTCTGTGACGCACCGCCCTCGCGCTCCAACGCTTGGGCATACTGCTCAAACAAAATCCGCTCGCGGGCCGCTACTTGGTCAATCAGCATCACCCCCGATTTCACGGGCACCAGCAAATACTGCTGGTGTACTTGCAGCACGCGGTTGCCGGGGCCGTTGGCGGTTTCGCGCAGGGGCAGCTCGGGATTGGCCTCCACGGGCGGCTGGGCCGGCGCTTTGGGTGGCATAGCCGCCAGAAAATTAGCCATGTCGGGAGAAGCTGCACTACCCCCCGCTCTGGGCTTGGGTGCTACAGGGGCCTCACCCTCCAAATCGGCTGCCGAAAGTTGGCCTAACGACTTATAAAAGTCCTCCAAGTCGCGTTTGGCCTGCTCGGTTGGGCGCGGGGGTAGGGGCCGCTCGTAGTCGGTTGTTTTGTCAGTTTTGGAAGTCGACTGGCGCACCTGACTAGCGGCGTCGCTAGCAGCAGCGGCTAGCGCATCGGGGCGGCGGGCGTCGTCGAAACGGTTAGCGGTGCTGGGGGTAGCCGGCGACATGCGCAAGGGCTGGATGGGCGCGAAGTTCACGTCGCCCTCAAAATCCAGCGACGGCGCCATGTTGTGAATCCCCAAGGACTGCTTCACGGCCGAGCGCACAATGGCGTAGACCGTCTTTTCGTCCTCAAACTTGATTTCCGTCTTGGTGGGGTGCACGTTGATGTCAATGGCCTTGGGGTCCAGCTCCAGAAACAGCACGTAGAACGGGTGGGTGTCGCGGGGGAGCAGACCCTCGTAGGCGGCCAGCACGGCGTGGTTGAGGTAGGCCGAGCGGATAAAGCGGTTGTTAACGAAGAAAAATTGGTCGCCTCTACTCTTCTTAGCCGAAGCCGGCTTACCAATGTAGCCGCGCACGGCTAGAAACGGCGTAACCTCCTCCACCTGCGCCAACTGCTCTTTGTAGCCATTGCCCAGCAGCGCCACAATGCGCTGGCTGAGCTTACCCGCCGGCAGGTTGAACACCTCCAGCTCGTTTTGGTGCAGAGAAAACCCAATCTGCGGGTTAGCTAGCGCCACGTGCTGAAACTCATCCAGAATATGGCGCATCTCCACGGCGTTGCTTTTGAGGAAGTTGCGTCGCGCAGGCACGTTGAAAAACAGGTTCTTCACGCTGATGCTGGTTCCATCGGGGCAGGCCACGGGCTGCTGGCTGCTGATGCTAGAGCCTTCCACCAGCAAGAGTGTGCCGGTTTCCTGCTGGCGCGGCTTGGTGCGCAATTCCAGCTGCGACACGGCCGCAATACTCGCCAGCGCCTCGCCCCGGAAGCCCAGCGTCCGAATCTTGAACAAGTCTTCCGTCGAGCGTATCTTACTGGTAGCGTGTCGCTCCAGGCTCATGCGCGCATCGGTGGGCGACATCCCCAGGCCATTGTCTACTACCTGCACCAGCTGTTTGCCGGCGTCTTTGATGATGAGCTGCACTTGCGTGGCGCCAGCGTCCACGGCGTTTTCGAGCAGTTCCTTCACCACCGAGGCCGGACGCTGCACCACCTCGCCGGCGGCAATCTGGTTGGCCAGGTATTCGGGAAGCAACTGGATGATATCTGCCATTCCTCAGAAACCGCGGGGCGGGAAGAAGAGTTTGCGAGTTAAAAAGAAGATGGGCATGCTCTTGACCACAACCGGCACGGCGAAATTATCCGTAAGTTTGTAGTCAACTTTCGTTACCCTAGCGGACTACCGCGGCTTTTTGCAGCAGCTTGAGCAGCACGCAACTGGCCCGAAAAAAGCCTGTTTGGCTGGTCCAGATGGATGACAAAAGTAGAGCTATTTCCGCTCGGTTTCAACTTTACGCCTGTTTCAGACGCACCCCACGGCGCCCATGCTCAAGGATTTTCGCATTCGACTTCTGCTGGTTTTCGTGGCGCTTGTTGGTCTGATGATTTCAGCGGCTGCCCCGCGCACGGCCCGCGAAGCCGCCCCTACCTCCCTGGCCGAGCAAAATTGGGTGGATAGCGTGTTCACCTCGCTCACCCCCGATCAGCGCCTGGGTCAGCTGTTTATGGTAGCCGCCTACTCCAACAAGGACCGTCGCCACGTGCAGGGCATTGATGCCCTGGTGAAAAACTACAACGTGGGCGGCCTGATGTTTTTGCAGGGCGGTCCGCGCCGGCAGGCCATCCTTACCAACCGCTACCAGGCCGAAGCCAAAGTACCCCTGCTCATTGCCCTCGACGCCGAGTGGGGCCTGGATATGCGCCTCGACTCGACCATGCACTTTGCCAAGGAAATGACCCTGGGCGCCATGGACGACGACCGGTACGTGTACCAGATGGGTCGCGAAATTGCTCTGATGCTCAAAACCTTGGGCGTACAGGTAAGCTTCTCGCCGGTGATTGACGTGAACTCGAATCCGCTGAATCCGGTCATCGGTAACCGTTCGTTTGGGGAAGACAAGGACCGGGTGGCCAGGGCAGGTCTGGCCTACATCAGCGGATTGCAGGACCACGGCGTAATGGCTGTGGCCAAACACTTCCCCGGCCACGGCGACACGGATACGGACTCGCACGTGGCCCTGCCGGTTATCAATACCGACATGGCCCGCCTCACCAATGTAGACCTCTACCCCTTTCAAAAGGCTTTTGAGCGGGGCGTGATGGGCGTGATGGTAGGGCACCTCTACATGCCACTGTTTGATACGGTGCGTACGCTTTCGGCTACCCTTTCGCCTAACCTGGTAACGGGCCTGCTGAAGCAGAAAATGAATTATAAGGGCTTGGTATTCACGGACGCGCTCAACATGAAGGGCGTGACCAGTTACTACAAGCCCGGCGAGGTAGATGCCATGGCCCTGGTGGCTGGCAACGATGTGCTGCTGTTCTCGGAAGACGTGCCCGTGGCCCTGCAAAAGATCAAGGAGGCCGTAACGACGGGCAAGATTCAGCAGGAAGACATCGACCAGCGGATACGTAAGATTCTGCGGGCCAAGTTCTGGGCCGGCCTCAACCGCTACCAGCCCGTGGACGTGCCCAACCTGATGCAGAACCTGGACCGCCCCGCGGCGCGCACCGTGCAGCAGCAGATCTACGAACACGCCACCACGGTAGCCAAAAACCAGGACGACCTTCTGCCCTTGCAACGCTTGGATACGCTGCGCATTGCCACCATCACCATCGGCACGAAGCCGGGTAGCGTGTTTGGTGAAACAATGAACAAGTACCAGCCGGGGCCGGTGTATGCCATCAGCAACCGCTACGCGCCTGATTCCACTTTCGAACGGATACTTACGCGCCTCACGCCCTACAACACGGTGGTGGTGAGCCTACACAACATGAACAACACGCCCACCCACAATTATGGGCTGGGCGATGGCACCCTTACTTTCCTGAAGCGCCTGCAAGCCAACCCGCGCCTGAAGGTGGTGGTGGTAGCCATGGGCAATGCCTACTCCCTGAAGTATCTGGAAGACGCCCGCACCCTGGTATGCGGCTACGAGGACAACTACGCCTCGCAGCTAGTGGTACCGCAGGTGCTGTTTGGGGCGTTACCGGCCAAGGGGCAGCTGCCCGTTACGGTGTCGCCTACCCTGAAGGCTGGCGTAGGGCTGCCTACCCCCGACTTGCGCCGCCTGCGCTACGCTACCCCCGAGAGCGAAGGCATCGACTCGAAAGTGTTGGCTCAGATCGATAACATTGCCCTCGAAACGGTGGCTTACGCTGCCGCCCCCGGCTGCCAGGTGCTGGTAGCCAAGAATGGCGCTGTGGTGTTCGACAAAAGCTACGGTTACTACACCTACGACAAGGAGCACCCCGTGAGCAACAGCACGCTCTACGATCTGGCCTCCGTGACCAAGGTAGCCGGCACCTTGCAGGCAGTGATGTACCTGAAAGACCAGGGCAAGCTCGATCTTGATGCAAAGCTCTCCATCTACCTACCCGAGCTGCGCAACAGCAACAAGCGCGATATGCTGGTGCGCGACGTGCTGCTGCACCAGGCCGGCCTGAAACCGGGTATTGCTACCTGGGAAAAGACTGTGACCAGCGCCGGCCCCAAACCTACCTACTACGCTACTACCAGCACGGCCCAGTTTCCCAACGAAGTCACGCCCGAGCTGTACAGCGTGAAAACAGCCGCCGACTCGGTATGGGCCTGGACCATCAACTCGTCGTTGCTGCCCAAGGTGAAGGGTAAGTACCCAGTAGAGTACAGCGACCTGAGCTTCATAATTATGAAGCACTTGTGCGAGCGGATTTTAAAGCAGCCCATCGAGGATTTTCTGGACGCTACCTTCTACAAGCCGCTGGGGTTGGGGTCGATGACATACAACCCGCTCAACCGCTTCCCCAAATCGTGCATCGCACCCACTGAAAACGATAATTACTACCGTCACAGCCTATTGCAAGGCAACGTGCACGACCAATCGGCGGCGTTGGTGGGTGGCATTGCGGGACATGCGGGCTTGTTTTCGAATGCCAACGACTTGGCCATTCTGATGCAGATGGACTTACAGAACGGCAACTACGGCGGCGCACGCTACTTCCGCACGCCGGTAGTCACAGACTTTGTGCGCACCAGTGGCGTGGCCGGCAACCGTCGGGCGCTGGGCTGGGACAAAGGCACGCCTGAGAAGGAATCGGGGCCGACTTCCAACCTGTCGCCGGCCAGCACGTTTGGGCACACGGGCTTCACGGGCACCTGCGTGTGGCTTGATCCTGAAAACAAAATCGTCTACATCTTTCTTTCTAACCGCGTGTACCCCGACGCCAGCAACCGCAAGCTGGTGCAGTACAACATTCGCACACGCATTCACGACGTTATCTATAAAGCACTGCAAAAGACATGAGCTGTTGGCTGATTGCATTTTCTTCTGAGTAGCTCCGCCACCGGCGGCCCGGCACCTAGTTTCAGGTGGTAGGCCGCCGGTTTTGCTTGCTGTGTCTGCAACCTTGCAGCGTTACCCGGTTTCTATTCGTCTGACTCCCCTTCCACCATCCGCGCACTTTCTGCGCCTCTGCCCACCCTACTTTCATGAACATCGGCATTGTTTGTTATCCCACCTTCGGCGGTTCCGGCGTTGTTGCCACCGAACTAGGCAAAGCCCTGGCCCTGAAGGGCCATAAGGTGCACTTCATCACCTACAGCCAGCCCGTACGCCTCGATTTTTTCAACGAAAACCTGTTCTATCACGAGGTATACATTCCACCCTACCCCCTGTTTCAGTTTCCGCCCTACGAGCTAGCGCTGGCGAGCAAGATGGTAGACATTGTGCAGAACGAAAACCTGGACGTGCTGCACGTGCACTACGCTATTCCGCACGCTTCGGCGGCTTATATGGCTAAGCAAATTCTGCTCACCCGCGGCATCCGGGTGCCCGTCGTCACTACCCTGCATGGCACCGATATTACGCTAGTAGGCAAAGATGCCAGCTACGAGCCGGTGGTTACGTTCAGCATCAACCAGAGCGACGGCGTGACGGCCGTTTCGGCCGATTTGCGGCGCGAGACCTACGAGTATTTCGCCATCGAGAAGGACATTGAAGTGATTCCGAACTTCATCAACCTGGAGCGCTTCAAGAAGCAGAACAAAGAGCACTTCCGGGCGGCCATTGCGCCCAACGGCGAGCGGATGCTAACGCACACGTCCAACTTCCGCTCAGTGAAGCGCGTGGAGGACGTGGTAAGTATCTTTGCCGGCGTGCGTGAGCAAATTCCAGCCAAGCTGCTATTGGTAGGCGACGGCCCCGACCGCCCGCGCATCGAGAAAATTGTGCGGGAGCTGGAGCACCACCAAGACGTGCGTTTCCTAGGCAAGCTCGAAGCCGTGGAGGAAGTCCTAAGCGTGACGGATTTGTTTTTGATGCCCTCGGAAAAGGAAAGCTTCGGACTAGCTGCGTTAGAAGCCATGGCCTGCGAAGTGCCCGTGTTGAGCACCAACGCCGGCGGCATTCCCGAGCTGAACATCAACGGCGTGACCGGCACCGTCAGCGAAATCGGTGACGTAAAGGATATGGTGAAGAACGCGCTGTTTATCCTGCAAGACGAGAACCTACCCCGCTTCAAAGCCGCTGCCCTGGCCCGCGCCGCCGAGTTTGAGGTAGGCAAGATTGTGCCGCTGTATGAGGATTGCTACCGCCGCGCCATCAAGGCCCAGTTGGCCTCGGTGTAGGGTAGGAAGTTGTAGAAGCACCATATAGCAGAACGTCATTCCGAGCTTGTCGAGGAATGACGTTCTGCTTTTTATCTCCTACCTCTCTCTACCTTACCCTCACAACAGCAATTCCCCTATCTCTTGCCAGCTATGCACGCGGCGGTAGCCGGTTTCGTGGATGTTGTGCGGGGCGTTGAATAGAATACCCTCACCCCGAAAACGCTCGAAGTTATAGGCGTTGTCGTCGATGAGGTAGTCGGCGTTGAGGATGCTTTTGTCGCCGCAGAAAACGTAGTTGGGCCACGAAATAAACGGGAAGTGCTGTTGCAGCCAGTCGTACTTGTCGCGGAAGCAGTTGGGAAACTCCATGGCCGCCGTGGCAATAAACAGCTCGTAGCGCTCCGATAGGGCACGTAGCACCTCCTGGCTGTCTTTGATGATGGGCAGGTCGCGGAAGAAACCCTCCCGGTTCACGTAGTCGCGGATGATGGGCTGGTGCTCCGGCGCTACGGCCTGGTAGGCGCTTTTGCCCTGTAGCTGATCGAGGGTCAGTTCAATATTATAGTCTCGGAGATACCACTCCTGGAAGCGGGCAATGGAGTCGGCAATTACCTCGTCCATGTCCACGGCAATGCGTTGTTTGGTCATGCAGATGCTGGTTCGGAAAGCTAGTCAGGTCAGGTGTTGTTCGTTACTAACTACTTCACCCTGTTTTGGTTATTACCAGTTGCTTATTTAATTTATAACCGCAATCTGATTTTCCGCTTCATTCCTTTGGTGTTGTGCTTATAATACAATTTTATACCCGCTTATTTCTTTCCGGTTTTCGCTTTTCCGTAGCTGGCTTCATTTTTTTCTTAATCCTGCTAGGTACGTTTTCGGCAAGGGCCCAAACGTATTTCGTGGACTTAAACGGTCATACCCTTACGCTACCCGAGCGAACCACATACATTGCGAAAGTGATAGACGCCCGGCCACAGCAAGCCAGCATTGGCTGGGTGCAGCGTGGGCTGGCCAACGCCCGCACAACGGCCGCCTTACGCAACGGCGTAGAGGCCGACCTGACCACCTTCCTTCAACAGCTCCCCCAACGCCCCACCGACCGCCTCTTGCTTCTGCGCGTGCGGCAGTTGGCTATATCCGAGCACACAGGTGCTTTCTCCGAAAAGGCATTTGCCGAGGTAGCTCTTGAGTATCTGCTGCGGCTAGATGATGGCTACCATCTGGCACTAAGCACTGCCGAAACCATCGAAAGCAGTGGCGTGGAGGTTACCGCTCATCATGCTAACAATATCACACAGGCCTTTCAGCAGAGTTTGAACCAGTTGGCAACTGTGCAGTGGGATGCGGTGGCGGCTAGCCCGGCTCTTACGCTGGAGCAAATACAACGTCCGCAGGAGTTGGAGGTTGGCGAAGCAGAAACCTACCCCGTCCTGACCGCTACTGCCCCAAAAGCAGGCATCTACCCCGATTTCCTGGCTTTTCGCAACAACATGCCCGATACTACCACCGTGTATGTGGTCGAGCGGAAACCCCGCACTGGGGCCAACTGGAAGGGCACTACGGAAATCTTACCCTACACAGTGAATATGAAGACCGGCCAGCGCACAGCGCTGCGCAACGTATGGGGCTTCTCGGATGGGCAGCACCTGTACGTACTGCACAACAGCCGGTTTTTCCCATTGGAGCGCGAAGGTGCTGGATTTGGCTTCACCGGTTTTTCGCCGGCCGATGCGGGTGCAGTGACTACCGCTGCTTTTGCGGGTGGCCTTATTGGGGCCGGTATTGCCGCAGCCGCTACCAGTGGCAAGCCCATGCATTTCAAGGTGAATATGCGTACCGGCCGCATTATGGATGATTTCCCTACCCCATCGGCGGCCGCTCGCGTGCCATCCGACACTACGCAGCTTATTATTTACCGACGCGCCGGGGGCGACAAGACGCCCGTTACGGTGAGCATCAACGACCAACCCGTTGGGTCGCTCAGCGGCGCAGCCTACCTGGTTGTGCCTTGGAGCACCAAGCAACACGAAGCGCATGTATGCGTGAGTGGCGGTGCCGATTATTGCCTGACAGTGCTACCCACCAATGCGGCCCCCGTGTACCTGGAGTGCAGCCGCCAACCCACCGACCCTACGCTGCCGCCTCTAACCACCGTCACCAATAAAGTAGGCGAGTTCAATGTGAAAGGCATTCGGCTACGGCAGGAGCAGGACGCAAAAAAGCAGGCCAAGTAACCCTTAGCCTTACCTATACCAACTCTGTAGCCGGGTCCCAAAACAACTCCCGGAAGTTTTGCACTTGGTCTTCTACCACCTGCACGCCTTCTGCCTCAAGTGCTTCCTGCATGGCAGTGGGGGTAGCAAAATGCTGCCGCCCCGTGAGCAGCCCCAGCCGGTTGATAACGCGATGCGCGGGCACGGGCTGGCTAGCCGTGTGCGAGGCCATCATGGCCCAGCCTACCATACGCGCGCCGTGGCGGGCACCTAGGTAGTTGGCAATAGCGCCGTAAGTCGTTACGCGGCCGGTCGGCACTAGGCGCACCACTTCGTGCACGTCCTGAAAGAAATTGCGCTGGGCTTCGGTTGGATTTTTGGGGACGTTCATCGGCTGTAAAAGTACGAGGCAGTATCTATTCTATCGGTAAGAGCCAGACAGGTAGTCTGCCCTTCGTAGCGCTGCACTAGCATATGAGCCGGAGAAAATAACGACGCCAAATTAGCTGAGCAGGCAACAAAGTACATCACCGAAAAGCGAGGCAAACCGCTCCTTTTGCTTATAAAGCCTGCAACTCGCAGGCTTTTTTTGTGTCTTAGCAATGGCAGGTAAGTCAGGGAAACCTTTTCTCCGTAAACTCTAATGCCTTACCTGTCGTTGTGATGGATTGCAGCCCGGCATCAGTCACGCTTACGTATTAGTAATCACGCCTTTATTACATGCAAACGCAGGAGCGAGAGGAAGTAGAAACCACCTCGACAACCAGCCCCGGTCGTCGAATTCTAGGAATTATCATTGCCCTGGCTGTTGTAGGTGCGCTGGTTTTTGTGAAGTATCACTATTTTCCTTCGCCTGAGGCCGGAGGTAAGGGTGGCAAAGGCGGCGGCAAAGCGGCGGGTGGTAAAACGGCAAGCCGCACTCCCGTGCAGGTATATCCGGTAACCGCCACCAGCCTTTCCAACATAGTATCCGCCACCGGCTCGGTGCTGGCCGATGAGTCGGTAGTGATTCAGAGCGAGATTTCGGGCAAGATTACCAGCCTCAACATCAAAGAAGGCCAGCCGGTGAAGAAAGGCCAACTGCTATTCACCATCAACGCCGATGAAATTCAGGCGAATTTGAAGCGGCAGGCTTTCAACCTGAAGCTCTACCAGGACCAGGAAAAGCGCCAACGTACGCTGCTGGAAAAAGAGTACATCAGCGCCCAGGAATATGAGCAGACCAACAACTTGCTGCTCACGGCCCGCGCCGATGAGCAAGCGCTACGCGCTGCCTTGGCTAAAGCCTACGTGCGGGCACCCTTCAGCGGTGTGCTGGGGCTGACGACTGCCACCGTGGGCACCTACGTGAGTCCTGGTACGCAGATTACCACGCTTTCCCGCATCCGACCCGTAAAGGTTGATTTTGCCGTGCCTAGCCGCTTTTCCAACGCTGTGAAGGTAGGCGACCCGGTAGTGGTAACCGACGAAGGCACTACCCAAAAGTACCGGGCAAAAGTTTACGCCATCAATCCCCAAATTGACCCTGTTTCGCGCACCTTGCAGGTACGGGCGCTTTACCCCAACACAAAGGACGAGCTGCGGCCCGGTGCCTTCGTGAAGGTTAATCTGGAACTAGGCGCTACCACAGAGGCCTTGCAGATTCCGACCGAAGCCGTTATCCCAGATGCTAGTGGCTACACAGTATATGTTGTGAAGAACGGGAAAGCGGAGTCGCGCAAAGTGAAAATCGGAAACCGCTCCACCAAGCTCATCGAAATCACCGACGGCTTGGCCGTAGGCGATTCGCTGATTCGGACGGGTATACTGCAAATAAAAGCCGGCGATAAAGTGGCCGTGCAGAAATAAGAACGACCACTCCCCTCCTCAGCTCAGGAGGAGATGTTGCGGCTAAAGCCGCAACTGGGGTGGTTGGCTCGTTGCTGACGTTGTTACGTCGCATAGACAAGCGCCAAACAGATAATTGTATAGTTAATACTGCTTTATAAACAACATCAGCAACGAGCCAACCACCTTCGCTTCGGCTTTCACTAAAGCGTCTCCTTCTCAGCTGAAGAGGGGAGTTCTCGTCCTTCCTACTTTCCTCCACCCATGAGTCTTTCTTCCACCAGCATCAACCGCCCGGTTTTAGCCATTGTGATGAGCTTGCTCATCGTGATTTTCGGCGTCATTGGGTTTCGCTACCTCAGCATTCGGGAATACCCGAGCGTCGATCCGCCGTTTATCTCGGTATCGACCACTTACACCGGCGCGTCGGCCGACGTGATTCAGTCACAGATTACGGAACCGCTGGAGGAGGGCATCAACGGTATTGCAGGTATCCGTAACCTGACGTCTACCTCCCGCGACGGCCGCTCGCAAATCAGTGTGGAGTTTGACCTGGATGCCAACCTGGAAGCCGCCGCCAACGACGTGCGCGACAAGGTATCGGCGGCCCAGCGGCGCCTACCCGACGACGTAGACCCGCCCACCGTGAGCAAGGCCAACGCCGACTCGCAACCCATTGTGCTGGTGTACCTCAGCAGCAACAAGCGGAGCCTCTTGGAGCTGACCGACTATGCCAACAACGTGCTGCGCGAACGTCTGCAAACTATTCCTGGCGTGAGTGAGGTGCGGGTGTGGGGCGAGCGGAAATATTCTATGCGCCTGTGGCTGGACCCCGTGAAGATGGCTGCGCTAGGCGTTTCGCCGGTAGATGTGCAGGCCGCTTTGCGCCGCGAGAATGTGGAGCTACCCGGTGGTGCCGTGCAGGGCGAAGCCACCCAATTGACGCTCCGCACGATGGGTCGCCTCTACTCCGTAAAAGATTTTAATAACCTGATTCTGCGCAACGACCCGGCTGCGTTGGTGCGGCTTTCAGATGTGGGTACGGCCGAGCTGTACCCCGAAAACGACCAGTCGTCGCTGGCACGCAACGGCTTCCCGATGGTGGGCATCAACGCCGTGCCACAGCCGGGCTCCAACCAGATTGAAATTGCCAACGAGTTCAATAAGCGCATCGAGCAGTACAAAAAAGACCTACCCGAAGACTTGAATCTGAGCACTGGCTTCGACAACTCAGTTTTTATCCGGGCTTCTATTGGCGAGGTAGAGCACACCATTATTGAGGCCTTTGTGCTGGTGGTCGTGGTGATTTTCCTGTTCCTGCGCGACTGGCGCTCTACCATCATTCCGGTAGTAGCTATTCCGGTGTCGCTGGTAGGCATTTTCTTCGTCATGTACCTGCTGAATTTCTCTATCAACGTCCTCACCCTACTGGCTATCGTATTGGCTATTAGCTTGGTAGTAGACGATGCCATTGTGGTATTGGAGAATATCTACTCCCGCATTGAGGCCGGCGACGAGCCGCGGGAGGCTGCCATTAAGGGCTCGGAGGAGATTCTGATGGCCGTGGTTTCGACCACGGTGGTGCTGGCGGCGGTGTTCCTACCCGTTATTTTCCTGGAAGGCATCACGGGTCGCTTGTTTCGTGAGTTTGGGATTGTGCTAGCGGGCTCGGTACTGATATCAGCCTTTGTGTCGCTGACACTCACGCCCATGATGTGCTCGCAGATTTTGAAGCGGCAGGAAAGTCACAACTGGTTTTATCGCAAAACGGAGCCTTTCTTTGAGCGCCTGACCACCGGCTACCGCCACAGCCTGGAAGCTTTTTTGCGCAACCGCTACTGGGCTTGGCTGATTGTGGCAGGCACGGGGGTAGGCATCTGGTTTTTTATGGGTGCCCTACCCTCCGAGTTGGCGCCGCTTGAAGACCGCAACCGCATCAGCATCAACGCCACCGGGCCAGAAGGGGCGTCGTTTGAGTACATGACCACGTATATGGATCAGCTCACCAAAATCATTGTGGACTCGGTGGGCGCCGAAAACCTGGATAACGTACTGACGGTGACTGCCCCCGGCGGTGGCGGCGGCGCGGGCGTCGTGAACACGGGCATCGCTCGTATTCAGCTGATCAACGCCGAGAACCGGACCGCGACCCAGCAGCAGCTAGCGGATAAACTGACGAACAGCGTAAAGCAGTTGACACTGGGCCGCACCTCCGTGTCGCAGGACCAAAGTATTGGCAACAGCGGCGGCGGCCTGCCGGTGCGGTTTGTGCTGCAAACTCAGGATTTTGAGAAACTGCGCGGGGCTGTTCCGAAGTTTCTGGAAGCCGCCCGGCAGGACCCTACCTTCAGCTTCGTAGATGTGGATTTGAAGTTCAGCAAGCCGGAACTGCGCGTAATTATTGACCGCGAGAAGGCGCAGAGCCTGGGCGTGTCGGTGCAGGATATTTCGCAGACGTTGCAGGCCGGTCTTAGCGGAGCGCGCTACGGCTACTTCATCAAAGACAGCAAGCAGTACCAGATTATTGGGCAGGTGACCCGTGAAGACCGCAACCAGCCGCTGGACGTGCGCACGCTCTACGTGAAAAACCGCGAGGGCAAGCTCATCCAGCTCGACAACGTAATTCGGCTGGAAGAGCAGAGCACGCCGCCCCAGCTCTACCGTTTCAACCGCTACAATGCCGCCACGATATCGGCGGCCCTCAGCCCCAACCAAACCCTGGGCGACGGCATTGCCGCCATGCGCCGCATTGCCGACAAAACGCTGGACGACTCCTTCAGTACAGCTCTGTCGGGCGCTTCCCGCGATTTTGAGGAAAGCTCCTCGTCGCTGCTATTTGCCTTCGGGCTGGCGCTGGTGCTGATTTACCTGATTCTGGCCGCGCAGTTTGAGAGCTTCCGCGACCCCGGTATTATTATGATTACGGTGCCGCTGGCGTTGGCGGGCGCGTTGCTGAGCTTGTGGTATTTCAACCAGACCCTCAACCTGTTCTCGCAGATCGGCATTATCATGCTGGTAGGACTGGTCACGAAAAACGGTATCTTGATTGTGGAGTTTGCCAACCAGCGCGTGGAGCACGGCCTCGACTACATGACGGGCCTTATTGAAGGTGCTACCGCCCGCTTCCGCCCTATTCTGATGACATCGCTTTGCGCAGTGCTGGGTATCCTACCCATTGCCGTGGCTACGGGCGCGGGCGCGTTCAGCCGTCGGGCCATGGGCATTGGGGTAGTAGGCGGTTTGCTGTTTGCTACCATTCTCACGCTGTATGTGGTGCCGGTGATGTACTCCTACTTCGCCACGGCGAAAAAGCACAAGCCCGTTTCAGGAGCCGACACTTCGGAAGAACAGCCACTTCCCACGGAGCAGCGCGAGTTGCAACCGGCGTAGATTTGGTAGTGCATGATAAGAGTTTAAAAAACGTCATTTCGACTATTCTGCTTGATTTTCAGAATACTTGGAATGACGTGCTGCTGATCTTCTTTCCCTCCCTTTTGCCTAGTCTGCCCCGCATGTTTTCTGTTACCCGTTTCTGCTTTTCCCTTACCTCCTGTTTCCTGTTGACTGGCGCAGCGGTGGCGCAGCAACTGCCCAAACCGGAAGCCAAACCGCAGACTGCAAAACCAGCTACCGTAGTACCCGCCCCGCCGCTTTCCCTGGAAGAAGCCCTACGCATGGGTTTGCAAAGCAACTACGGCATCTTGATATCGCGGCGCGACGAGGAAATTGCCAGCAACAACGTAACGCGCGGCAATGCGGGCCAGCTGCCGGTGGTAAGCGGCAATGCCCTGCGCACGTTCAACATCAACAACTCCCGCCAGCAGCTCAACGACAACGACCCACGCGTGGTACGCGGCGGCAAAGCCAACGCGCTGGCCGCCAACGCTAACCTGAACTGGACGATTTTTGATGGCCTCGGGATGTTCATTGCCCTGGACCGCCTGCGCACACTAGAGCAGTTTCAGCGCGAAGTGACGCGCAACACGGTGGAGCAAACCGTTGCCGACATCACCGACGCTTACTACGCTGTGGTGCGGGAATCGGGCAAGATCAAGTCGCTGGAAGAGGCGCTGGACATTGGGCAGGCGCGTATTGATTTGACCCAGGCGCAGGTAGATGTGGGCCTCACGGCCAAGGTGAATCTGCTCACGGCGCAGGTAGATTTCAACGCCGACCGCTCTTTGCTCATTCAGCAGCAGGAATTACTGGCTACATCTAAGATCAACCTGAACAATCTACTCAGCCGGGCGCCCAACGTTGATTTTCAACCCACGGATTCTATTGTGATAACGCGCGGCCTCAACCACGATGCCATTGCTCAGGCCGTGCGCCAGCGCAACCCGCGCTTGCAACAGGCCCGACTGAATACCGACGTAGCCACCTACGAGCGTCGCCTGATTCGGGCCAGCCGCTACCCTACCCTAGCCCTCACGGGCAGTTATGGCCTTTCGCGCAACATCAACAACGCCATCTTCATTAACACGCCCGACGGTAGCTTTCTGGGCTCCAACGTCAGCCGCGTGTACGGGCCGAGCTACGGCGTGCAGGCCTCTATCCCAATTTTTGACGGTTTCAACCGTACGCGCCTAGAGCAGAACGCTCGCGTGACGGAGTTGCAAACCAAGCTCCAGTTGGATCAGGCGCAACTTCAGCTCGACGCCGAGTTGGAGCAGGCTTTTGTGCGCTATCAGAACCGCTTGCAGTTGTTACAGTTAGAGGAAGACAACATCAAACTAGCCCGCCAAAACGTAGCCATTGCCCTGGAGCGCTACCGCCTGGGCCTACTCACGCCCCTGGACCTACGCGTGGCCCAAAATACCCAGCTCGCCGCCGAAGTACGCCTCCTCGACATACGCTACGACGCCAAACAAGCCGAAACTGCTCTTCGCCGTTTGAGTAGTGGCTTAGTGCAGGAGCAATAGGGTGTGAGGGTAGGAAGGGTATGGAAATATAGAAGTAATGTCATCCTGAGCGCAGCGAAGGACCTTCTCACACAAGAACGACAGACGTAACAACGACTCGTTCATAGGAAAGCTGAGATATAGAAGTAGTGTCATCCTGAGCTTGCGAAGGATCTTATTACGTGAGAACAACAGACGTAGCAACGACTCGTTCTTGCGTGATAAGGTCCTTCGCAAGCTCAGGATGACATTACCTCTTTACCTCCATACTCTTCCTACCCTCACACCCTCCTACCCCCATACCCTCTACTTCATCGCTCGCAGATCAGCCAAAGCAGCTTTGGTCTTTTCGATTTTCTCCTTTTCGTCGTCGTCGGCAGGCTTTTGGGGTGGGGTGTTGGAGAAGAATGCCAGGATGCTTTGGCGCAATTCGGGGGTCATGCCTTCAAACTTCTTGTCGTGTAGCTTCCGGATTAGCTCGCCGTAGGTTTCATCGGCCAGCGGGTACTCGCCTAGCTTGGTGGCGTGGCCGGTGTCGAAGTCGTAGTTGGGGAGTTCGGGGGCTTCTCCGGCGGCCAGGGTTTTCGTGCGGGCCAGCACCTTGCAGTAATCCTCCATCACTTCCTGAAAGCTTTCCTTGAAAAGCTTCTGGGCTTCGGGGGTAGGCAGCTTGAAGGCAAACGGCCGTAGCGGACCAATTTTGGGTAGCACCTGAATGACCTTCGACAAGACTTTAGCCCCAAAACCCGGTTTATCGAAATCGGCGGTGCCAAACTCGCGCCGGTATTTACGCTCACTCACGTGGTACACGTAGTCGCGACGACGGGCGCGCTTGTCCAGCTTCTTGATGTTCTTACGCTCGGCGTGCCAGGCCGCCCGCGAGGCTGTCGGAATCAGCTGCATCACGGAGAAACGGTAGGCACTCACGCTCAGATCCACGTTGAACACAATCTGGCCCAGTTCCAGACCGTAGGTTTTCTGAAAAGCCCGTTCCAGCAGGTCTTTATCTACCTGAAACCCAATAAAATCGTGGTATTTATCGGAGCGGTAGCGGCCGGCAGCCAGCTGCACCACATCGAAGGCAAACTCCAGCTGTGTGTGTTGAATGGGCGCCTGCTCGTAGGTGATGTAGTTGCCAAACTCGGCCGCTAACTTAGGATATACCGAGGGCATGGCGCGGTTGGTGCCTTCGGAGTGACCTTTGATATCGGCCACGTAATGGGCCAGCGCACCCAGAGCAAAAGCGTACTCGTTTCGGTCGTGGGCTTCGTTGAGCATGTTTTGCACGAAGTCGCCGCTACGGACGTAGTGCGCCAGGTTGGTAAACAGCTCAGAGCCGAACGGGTAGTAGCCCATATCCTGAATAATGGACCCGCCATAGGCGTAGGCCTTGGCCGATTTCCACTCCTCGGGGGTAGCGCCGGGGTAGCGCTTGGCCAGCAAGGGCACCAAGCACCGCCGCCAAGCCGAATCGACGTTGGCCTGGTGTGTGAGTACTGAATACGCAGTAGCCGACTGCGGCCTGCACAGCAATAAAAGCAGCAATGCACTGCTCAGCAAGAGGAATTTCGGCATAGTAGCAGTTTCCCAAGAGCAATTAGCTATAGGGCAGATTTTGCGTACGCAAAAGTTGCACTGAAGTTGGCAGCGCCCACTCAATTTAAAACCCAGCTTCCTAGCCTACTTATCAGCAGCCCCTACTCTCACGCACATCGGACAAACTCACTTTCTGCGGAAACACACTTTGTACCGTACCTTTGCCTGCATGAAACCCGTGCTGGCTTTCTTTCTGGCGTTGCTGATGCTTATGGGCAGCCTGATTCCGCAGAACGACCTGTCGGAGTTGACCAAGCTGCCCGAGCTGCTGGATCACTACCAGTACCACCGCACTGCGGCGGGCGGCGGGTTGTCGCTGAGCGAGTTTATGGTGTTGCATTACAGCCCCAACACCACGCATTACCTGCACGCTCACACGGCCCAGCACAATATTGAGCACCAGAAGCTGCCCCTGCACAGCCACCACGACTGTGTGATGGCGGCCTACGTGCTACCCGCCCGGCCAGTGGTAGTACCTTTGCGTATGCATTGGCCCGCCCCGGCCCACCGCGTCAGCCAGGGCACATCCTACACGTTTAGCTTCAGCCGGGCACTGTTGCAGCCACCCCGGGCGTAAATTAGGTAGGAGCGGCTTGCAGCCGCCCGCAGGGCCGTTAGGTGCCGTTTTTCTGTTCGGCACACTGTCGACGCAAATAAGTAGATACTGGCTATTAGGCAGTTTCTGACGGACCGATAGTTCAGGCCCTACCCTACGGGCGGCGGCAAGCCGCCCCTACATCCCCTACCCCCTTTCTTTCACCAAACCAACCTGGCTACTTGTGGCCGCGCCTGCCGTATGCGGTAAGCGTGCCGGGGTAGTACGTATATCTTGGCGAAGCGCTGCTTTGTCTACCTGCTCATGCTCTCCAACATCATTGCCCTGAGCATCCGGAACAAGCTACTTGTAGCCCTGATGCTCCTCGCCTTAGTGGCCTGGGGCGGCTATGCGGCCACTACCTTGCCGCTGGATGCCATTCCCGACGTCACCAACAACCAAGTACAGGTTATCACCCAATCGCCGGCGCTGGCGGCCCAGGAGGTGGAGCAGCTGCTCACCATTCCGCTGGAATTGCAGCTACGCACCATTCCCAACGTGCGCGAAATCCGCTCCATCTCGCGCTTTGGGCTGTCGGTGATTACGGTGGTGTTTGAAGAAGACGTCGACACCTACCTCACGCGCCAGCTGGTGGCCGAGAAGCTCACCACGGCCCAGGCCGACTTGGGCGCGGGGCTGGGTACGCCCACTATGGCGCCCATCACCACCGGCCTAGGCGAGATTTTCCAGTATTCCCTGGAAGTCGACCCCAAGTACAAGGACCAATATTCTCTCTCGGCCCTGCGCGATATGCAAGACTGGATTGTGAAGCGCCAGCTCGCCGGCACGCCGGGCGTGGTAGACGTGAGCAGCTTTGGCGGCTACGTGCGTCAATACGAGGTGAGCGTGAACCCCGAGCGCCTAGCCTCGGCCGGCGTGAGCCTGCCCGAGTTGATGCAGGCCCTGCAAACCGGCAACAGCAACACCGGCGGCAGCTACCTGGAGCGCGGCCCCAACGCCTACTTCATTCGGGGCGAGGGTAGGGTAGAATCCCTGGACGACATCCGGCAGATTGTGGTGAAGCAGGTAGGCAGCGTGCCCCTGCTGGTGGGCGACGTGACCACCGTGCAGTTTGGCCACGCCGTGCGCTACGGCGCTATGACGCGCAACGGTCAGGGCGAGGCCGTGGGCGGTATTGTGTTGATGCTGAAGGGCGCCAGCTCCGAAGCCACCATCAAAAATGTAAAAACGCGGGTGGCACAGATTGAGAAAGCCCTCCCCCCCGGCGTGCGCGTGCTCCCCTTCCTCGACCGCACCAAGCTCATCGACAAAGCCATTCACACGGTCAGCAAAAACCTGCTGGAAGGCGGCGTCATTGTGGTCATTGTGTTGCTGGTGCTGCTGGGCAACCTGCGCGCTGGCTTGGTGGTAGCCGCCATGATTCCTTTGTGCATGCTGTTTGCTCTAGCCATGATGAAGGTATTTGGCGTGTCGGCCAATCTGATGAGCCTGGGCGCACTGGACTTCGGGCTGATTGTGGATGGGGCCGTGATTATCGTGGAAGCCATGATTTTCCACTTGGTGCACGAGCGCAAGCGGGCCGCAAACGAGACGATGGACCAGGTAGCGCAGTCGGCTGCTACGCGCCTGATGCGCTCGGCCTTGTTCGGGCAGCTCATCATTCTGATTGTGTACTTCCCCATCCTGTCGCTGACTGGGGTAGAAGGCAAGATGTTCCGCCCGATGGCCCTTACCGTGAGCTTTGCCATCATTGGGGCCATGATTCTGTGCCTTACCTATGTGCCGGCCGTGGCGGCCTGGGCCTTGCGCAAGGATATCAAGGAGGAAGGCACGCTGGCCGACCGCATCATGCGGACCCTGCACCGCGGCTACGACCCCATCATTCGGGGGGCGCTGCGTATTCGCCCCATCATTGTGGGGGCGGCGGTGGCGTTGCTGGCTGGTGCCGTGGTTATCTTCCTGCAAATGGGCGGCGAGTTTATTCCGCAGCTCGACGAGGGCGACTTTGCCGTGAACGTGACCCTGGCCCCCAGCTCGTCGCTCGACCAGAGCATCAAAACGACCACCAAAGTGCAGAAAGTGCTGCTGCGTGAGTTTCCCGAAATCCAGCAGATTGTGGGCAAAATCGGCACGTCAGAAATTCCTACCGACCCCATGTCGCTGGAAGATTCCGACCAGATGGTGATTCTGAAAGCACAGGACGAGTGGACCTCGGCCCACTCGCGGGAGGAGCTAGCGGGCAAGATGCAAGAGGCGCTGGCTGGCATTCCGGGCATCAACCTGGAGTTTCAGCAGCCCATTCAGATGCGCTTCAATGAGCTGATTTCAGGCGTGAAGTCGGATATCAGCATCAAGATTTATGGCGACGACCTGGAGGTTTTGTACGAAAAGGCCAACCAGGCTGCTGTCCTCATTCGGCCCCTGGCGGGGGTAGGCGACTTGAAAGTGGAGCAGATTGTGGGCCTACCCCAAATGCGCGTGACCTACAATCGCGCCAAGATGGCCCGCTACGGCCTGCGCGTGGAAGACCTGAACACACTGCTGCGCGCCTCCTTCGCGGGCGATGTGGCCGGGCAGGTCTATGAAAAGGAACGCCGCTACGACCTGGTCGTGCGCCTCGACTCGGCCCGTCGCACCAGCCTCGCCGACCTGCGCCGCCTCTACGTGGATTTGCCCGACGGCCAGAAAATACCTTTGGAAGAGGTGGCCCAGGTGCAATACCGCAACGCCCCCACCCAAATCTCCCGCGACGACGCCCAGCGCCGTATCAACATCGGCGTGAACGTGCGCAACCGCGACATTCAGAGCCTGGTAGAGGAAATTCAACAAAAGCTGACGCAAGGCGTGAAGCTGCCTACCGGCTACACGGTGGTGTACGGCGGCGAGTTCGAGAATTTGCAGCGCGCCAAAGCCCGCCTTACCATTGCAGTGCCTGTATCGCTGCTGCTCATATTCACCTTGCTCTATCTATCCTTCAGCTCTGTGAAGCAGGCGGCCCTCATTTTCACGGGAATTCCGCTGGCGGCCATTGGCGGCGTACTGGCACTGTGGATGCGTGGTATGCCGTTTAGTATCTCGGCGGGGGTAGGGTTTATTGCGCTGTTTGGCGTGGCTGTATTGAATGGCATTGTACTAGTAGCCAGCCTAAATGAACTAGCGGCCGAAGGCGTGCGCGACGTACGCGAACGGGCCTTGCGGGCTACCTCCGAGCGTTTCCGGCCGGTGCTGCTCACGGCCGCGGTGGCCTCGCTGGGCTTCCTACCCATGGCCCTATCTACCTCAGCCGGCGCGGAGGTGCAGAAGCCGTTGGCCACGGTGGTCATTGGTGGTTTGATTTCAGCTACGCTGCTCACGCTGGTGGTTCTGCCTGTGCTTTATACCTATTTTACTAAGGATGGCGAGCCTAGCCCGACGGCCATACCCCACCCCCCAGCCCCCTCCCCTCCGGGAGAGGGGGAGCCTAACGATTTCGTTCAACATGCCCGTCTGGCTCCCCCTCTCCCGGAGGGGAGGGGGTTGGGGGGTGGGGTGAGTCCGTTGTTCCTATTGCTGGCCGTACTATCGAGCCTCCTCCTACCCCAAGCGGCCACAGCCCAAAACACGTTGGGCAGCACGGCTGGGCAACCTACCCTCGCGCCGCCCACTGGGCCGCTCTCGGTGGGGCAGGCGTTGCAGGCGGGGCTGGGGCAGAGCCTGTTGGTGCAGTCGGCGGCGCTGGACGTGCGCCGCCAGCAGGCCCTGAACCGCTCGGGCTACGATGTGCCGCGCACGGTGCTGGACTACCAGCGCGGGCAGATTTCGGATGCTTCCACTGATCAGAGCTTCAATATTATTCAGCAGACGGCCTTCCCTACCCTCTACGCGGCCCAAAAGCGCCTGCTCGAAAACCAAACTGGCGCCGCCGAGCAACGCGCCCGCACCCAGCGCCGCGAGCTTACCCGCGTCATCCGTACCGACTACTACAACCTGCTGATTGCCTACAACCGCGTACAATTGTTGCGCCGCCAGGATAGCCTCTACCGCCGCGCTGCCTACGCCGCGCGCATTCGTTACCAGGTAGGCGAAACCAACCGCCTGGAGCAGGTAGCCGCCGAGGCCCGGATGCTGGAATTGCAAAATCAGCTACTCACCCTGCTCACCGATGTGCAGGTGCAGCGCCAGCAATTGGGCGTGCTGCTGGGCTACCCTACCCCTGTCGATGTGGATACGATGGCCAATGTGGTAGCCAGCATCAGCCCCGCCGATACGGCCGCGCTTTCACCCGACGCCAACCCTACCCTGGGGCTGCTGCGGCAGGAGGTGACTATCAGCGCACAACAAACCAAGGTGGAGAAACTGCGCCGCCTGCCTGATTTGCGGGTGGGCTATTTCAACCAGAGTATCAGCCGGGTAGGTGGCTACCAGGTGGCGCAGGCGGGCGTAGCGGTGCCGTTGCTGGGCGGGGTGCAAAAGGCGCGCATTGCGGCGGCCCGGCTGGGCGAGCAGTACGCCACCAATCAGCTCAACTACTATACCGTGCAGCTCAACAGCCAGTTGCACACCCTGCGGCAGCAGCTGGCCCGCGCCCGCGCCTCTCTCACCTATTACGAAACCGTAGCCCTACCCCAGGCCCGCCTGGTACTAAGCACGGCCGAAAAAATCTTCCGCGCCGGCGACGTGGAATACGTGACCTACGTGGTAAACACGGAGCCCGCCTGGCAAATCCAGCAGGCCTACCTCGACCAGGTGAGCCGCTACAACCAATTGCTATTCCAGATCCAGGCCCTCACGGGCACGGAGGAATAGGTTTTCTTTTTTTGATTTCAACGACTTCGATATATGCTTTTCTCACTGTGTAACGCAACGCCCGTGACCCCACCCCCCAACCCCCTCCCCTCCGGGAGAGGGGGAGCTGAGAGGGAATGTTCCATTAGGGATGAACAATTCTTTGTTACCGTCAGGCTCCCCCTCTCCCGGAGGATGTCGCGCATCAAGCGAGTGTGGGGCCGGGGGGTGGGGTCCGCCCGCTTGCTCCTCATACTATTCGCCTGGTTCGTAACAGCCTGCAACTCCACCCCCGCCGAAACAAAAGAAGCTTCCGAAGCCGCGGCCGTGGAGAAGCCTACCTCACCCAATCAGCTGACCCTCTCCCCTACCCAAGCGCAGGCCGCAGGTATCGAAATCGGAACATTTGACCACCAGGAAATGACTACCGATGTGCTGGCCAACGGCCTCATCGACGTGCCACCCCAGAACATGGCGTCTATTTCGGCGGTGATGGGTGGCTACGTGCAAACAGTGAACGTGTTACCGGGCCAGTTTATCAAACGCGGTGGCACTGTGGCCGTACTGCGCCATCCCGACTACCTCCAACTGCAACAAAACTACCTGCAAAGCCGCGCCCGCCTGCGCTTTTTGCAGCAGGAGCTAGACCGCCAACAGGTGCTTGATGCCGAGGACGTAGGTGCCAAGCGCAAGCTGCAACAAGCCCAAGCCGACTACCAAACCGAGCAAGCCGCTCTGCGCGCTCTGGCCGCCCAAGTGCGGATGCTGGGCCTGTCGGTAGCGCGGCTCGATGGCGGCCATATCGCCCCTACCGTGCCGCTTACGGCGCCGGTGGGTGGGTTTGTGCGCGCCGTCAACATCAACCCCGGCCAATATGTGGGGCCGCAGGATGTGCTGGTGGAGGTAGTAGACCGCTCCGATTTGCACCTGGAGCTGAAGGTGTTCGAGAAGGATATTGCCCGCGTGAAGGTAGGCCAGCGCATTTTGTTCAACGTTCCCAACAGCAGCTCGCCCGACAACATGACCGCCCGTATCTTTCTGGTAGGTAAGGCTTTCGACGACAACGACCGCACCGTGAGCGTGCACGCCCACCTAGAGCCCGAGCGCGACGACCTGCTACCCGGCCAATACGTGTCAGCGCGCATCCAAACGGGTGGGCGGCGCCAACGCACCCTTCCCGAAGACGCTATTATTCAGGATGGCGAGGTGAGCTACGCCTTCGTGCGCACGGCCACCGACAGCGCGGGGAGCACCTTCCGGCGGCTACGGCTGCGAGCGGGCCAGCCTCAACATGGCGCTGTGGCCGTCACGCTACTCGATAAGCTACCCGACACCACCCAGCTGGTCCGCCGCGGCGCCTATTTCCTGCAAGCTGAACTCACCAAAGGCCAGGGCGACGACGAGTAGGGCGCGTTATTTTGCAGCCTTCCGCAACCTGATTCGTTTCTGACAGTAACGGTAGACAGTCTATTGGGCCGGACTTAACCGTTGGCCCTACCCACGAGCTTTCCCTGCATGACGCACGAACAACAACGCTTGGCCGAATCTGCCACTATTCCGTGGAAGAAATTCGGCCCCTACCTCACCGAGCGCCAGTGGGGTACGGTACGCGAAGATTACAGCCCCGATGGCAATGCCTGGGACTACATCACCCACGACATGGCCCGCAGCTACGCCTATCGCTGGGGCGAGGAAGGCCTCGGCGGCATCAGCGACGACAAGCAGCATCTGTGCTTTGGCGTGGGCTTATGGAACGAGAACGACGAGATTCTGAAGGAGCGCCTGTTTGGCCTGACCAATGGCGAGGGCAACCACGGCGAGGACGTGAAGGAGCTGTATTACTACCTCGACAGCACCCCTACCCACTCCTACATGCGGATGCTCTACAAGTATCCGCAACGGACGTTTCCGTACCAGAAGCTGCTGCGCAAAAACAAGCGCCGCACGCGCCAACAGCCCGAGTACGAGTTGCTGGACACGGGTATTTTTGACGACGGCCGCTACTTCGATGTGTTCATTGAATACGCCAAGGCCGGGCCGGATGATGTACTGATTCAGCTGACCATCCATAACCGGGGACCGCGCAAGGCCTGCCTGCATGTGCTGCCGCAGCTGTGGTTTCGCAATACCTGGGCTTGGGGCGAGGGCAACCCTACCCGCCCCCAAATGCGCACCCCCGCCCCCGGCGTCGTGCAAGCCGACCACGAGGCGCTGGGCCGCTACCACCTCTATTGCGACCGGCAGCCCGACCTGCTGTTCTGTGACAACGACACCAACTACATCCGTCTGCAGGAGCCGCCCCGGGCAACGCGCTACTTCAAAGACGGCATCAACGACTACGTGGTGGAGGGCGACCCCAGCGCTGTCAATCCGGCCAAGGTGGGCACCAAGGTTGCGGCCCACTACCGGCTCAGCCTAGAGGCTGGCACTTCTCAAACCATCCGCGTACGCCTCAGCCAGCCCACCCACGAAGCGCCTTTTGCGGAGTTTGACACCGTGTTTGCTCAGCGCCAGCAGGAAGCCGACGAGTTCTACGACTGCGTACAGGAAAGTGTGACTGACGAAGATTCGCGCAATATTCAGCGGCAGGCCTTTGCTGGCATGCTCTGGAGCAAGCAGTTTTATTATTACGACGTGACGAAGTGGCTCGATGGAGAGCCGAAGGGTCCCAAGTCGTCGGTGCGCCGCCGCAAGGGCCGCAACGCCAACTGGCGCCATCTCTACAACGCCGATATCATCTCCATGCCCGACAAGTGGGAGTATCCCTGGTACGCGGCCTGGGACTCGGCGTTCCACTGCATTCCGCTGGCGATGGTAGACGCCGAGTTTGCTAAGCAGCAGCTACGCCTACTTACCAAAGACTGGTACCTGCACCCCAACGGCCAGTTGCCCGCCTACGAGTGGAACCTCTCCGACGTGAACCCGCCCGTGCATGCCTGGGCCACCTGGCGCGTGTACCAGATGGACAAAAAGCTGCGCGGCCACGGCGACCTGCAGTTCTTGGAAGCTGTCTTTCACAAGCTCACGCTGAACTTCACATGGTGGGTGAACCGCAAGGACAAAAGTGAGCGGAACATCTTTGAGGGCGGCTTCTTGGGGCTGGATAACATTGGTGTGTTCGACCGCTCGGCGCCCCTACCCACCGGCGGCCACATCGAGCAGAGCGACGGCACCAGCTGGATGGCCATGTTTGCCCTCAACCTGATGCGCATAGCCCTGGAGCTGGCCGGCACCAACACCGTGTACCAGGAAATTGCCGGCAAGTTCTTCGAGCACTTCCTCTACATTGCCGACGCCATGACCCGTGGCGGTGACGGCCGCTTCGACCTGTGGGACGACGAAGACCAGTTCTACTACGACGTACTACGCACCCCCGACGACGAGCGCACCATCCTGAAAGTACGCTCCATTGTGGGGCTGATTCCGCTGTTTGCCGTGGAGGTCATCGACCAGGAGTTGCTTGATACCGTGCCGGAGTTTACGGCCCGCGCCATCTGGCTGCTCGAAAACCGGCCGCACCTGGCCAAGCTGGTGTCGCGGTGGCAGGAGCCGGGTAGGGGCGCGCGGCACAAGCTGTCGTTGCTGCGGCGCGAGCGGTTGGGCCACGTGCTGCGCCGTATGCTGGACGAAAGCGAGTTTCTGGCCCCCCACGGCATTCGGGCCTTATCGCGCTACCACTTGGAGCATCCGTATGTGTTCAGCACCGAGGAAGACGATTTCGAGGTAGGCTACATTCCCGGCGAGGCCGAGTCCAGCATGTTTGGGGGTAACTCCAACTGGCGCGGCCCCATCTGGTTTCCTATCAACTTCCTCATTATTGAGTCGTTGCAACGGTTCCATGCGTATTACGGTGACTCCTTTACCATTGAGTATCCTACCGGCTCGGGGCAGCTTTACAATCTGCGCGACGTAGCGCTAGCTCTCTCCGACCGCCTCACGGGCCTGCTCCGCCAGGATGCGCAGGGTCGCCGCCCGGCTTTCGGCAACACCCCGTTGCTGCAAACCGACCCGCACTTCCGCAACCACATTCTCTTCCACGAGTACTTCCACGGCGACGACGGCCACGGCCTGGGCGCCACCCACCAAACCGGCTGGACCGGGCTAATTGCCAAGCTGCTCAGCCTACCCGCCTCCGGCACTACCTTCTGATCAATCGCACCATAAAAAGCCCCGTTTCTTACGCAGAAACGGGGCTTTTCCATTACTTCTTGTCTTAGCATGCACCGCGTAGTAGGTCGCAATCTACTTTGTTGTGCATACGCTGGTATCTATCCTGTGCGGGCAGTGCTATATTCGATTTCTACAAACTCTATCCTTCTATTCAATGGCGTCTTCTGATTCGCTACCTCCTGAGCAACTAGCATCCCCTACCCCATTACCCGCCCAGCTAGAAGGTCTACCCCAACACGCGCCAATGCGTCGTTTGGATCGGGCCGTAGGCGCCACCGCTACCAAGCTTGTTCCGCTGGTGACGCTGCTTCAGGCCATTCAGCCGCAAGTGGCGCAAGAGTCGGTGTTTCATACGCGCCGCAAGAAAATTCAGGCGCACATTGCCGTCGCTTTCACGGAGTTGAAAGCAGAACGCCCCCGCCGACGCGTGCTTACCCATTCCTTCCAAACCATCACCAACCTTGTGCGGGAAGAAGCCCACGATATCAGCAAGGATGAGGTAAAGCAAGCCACCAAAGAACTGGTACTAGCTACCCTCAAGAATGCGCCCAAGCTAATTGGCATTGCACATCAAGCCCGGCTGCTGTCGTAACGCTACGATTGCGCGCATTTCATAAAAGCAAAAGCCCCGTTTCCAGCTGGAAACGGGGCTTTTGCTTTGCAGAGGAGGAGGGATTCGAACCCCCGGAGGTTTAACCCTCAACGGTTTTCAAGACCGCCGCAATCGACCACTCTGCCACTCCTCTAAACTACTTGCTGCTATAAAAAGGCACTTTCCGCAGCAATGAAAGGCCTTTGCAGAGAGGGGGGGATTCGAACCCCCGATACCCTTGCAGGTATAACGGATTTCGAATCCGTCGCATTCGACCACTCTGCCACCTCTCTAAGGTCCAAACGAGTGGGTTTGGGTCGACAAAAGTAGCAGGCCGAGGTAGGGTACGCAAGCGCTACAAGCGTTTTTTTTAATCTTTTTTCTGTGACGCTGCTTGTCTCTAACGTTCCTTCTTGAGGCTGAATAATTTAGCCCGCCGCTACTACCTTATCTGACCGACCGGGAAAATGCAGCCGACGGCGGGGTGGGGTAGCCTCCTTGCCGTGTCGCAGTCGCCCGGTCACGGCATCAATGCTCACGTTCACCTCAAAGCCCAGAATCAGGGTCATGCATACGAAATCCAGCCACACCATCAGACCGATAAGTGTGCCGATGGAGCCGTAAAAATGGTTGTAGCTGTCGAAGATCTTGACGTAGAGAATAAATAGAAAGGACACGATAAAGATCAGCACCGTAGCCACTACCGCCCCCGCCGACACAAACGGCCATTTGTTGTGCACGGGCGGCACATAGTAGTAAATCAGGCAGGTTATCATCAGCGAAAGGCCCGTGACGGAGCCATACTTCACAATGGTAATCAGCTGATCTGTAAAGGTTTCGGATACTACCTCATGAAACACCAACCAGTCGATGATATAGGTACCGAAGAAAATACCCGTGATGGCCACCAGCAGTAGCACCGACAACACAACCGTCAGCAACGTGGCAATGACGCGCTTGCGCACGTAGGTGCGTCGCTTAAACGACGGGTACTTTTTCTCGAATGCATCGAGCAGGGCCATGATGCCGTTGGAACTGAGTACCAGCGCGGTAGCAAAACCAAACGACAGCAAGCCGCCATGTTGAATCGTGATGATGTCGTTGATGGTGCTGGCCGTGGCGGCGTACATCTCCTTCGGCATCAGGTCGCCGATGAATTGCAGGATGTCCACGTTCAGGTTGGGTACCGGGATGTACGGTATCAGCGTGAACAGGAAGATGATGGTGGGGAAGATGGCAATGGTCAGGTTGAACGCCATGTAGCTGGCGCGCTTGGTGATACTGTCCAGCTTCGACTCCTGAATCATGCGGTCCATCACATCGTACACCGACGCCCTACCCCCCGCGAAGCGCAGGCGCTTCAGCCACACCATCAGGCGGCGGTAGCTGCGGCGCTGACGAATGTCGGAGAGGCGGTAGCGGCGAACGGGTAGACGCATGCGGTAGGTGGTGAAATGATGAGTAGTGAGTTTGTGCGTAACCCCGGATCAGCCCAACGAATTCCGTGGCTCCTACCCTCCTTCTACTCCTTTTTCAGGAAAGCGGCTGGAGCGGGCGCTTCCGAGGCGGGCGTTTTGGGTGGCGTGAGCGGGCCGGCCGTTTCCTCCTCGGTGAAATAGGGAAGCAGTTTTTGCTGAATGGCAGCCGGAATGGGCACGGGTCGACCGGTGCTCATATTCACGAATACCATCAGCGTGTGACCTTCGGTAAGCAGTTCCTGCGCCTCGTTGTAGATTTCGTACTCAAACAGAATGCGCGTACCCTCGGCGGGCTGACGCAGCAACATCCGCACGGTCAGCAGGTCGTCGTAGCGGGCGGGGCGGCGGAAGCGGGTGCGCAGTTCGCCTACGGGCATCCCTACCCCTTCGGCCTCCATAGTCTTGTAGCTGATGCCTAGCTGCCGGAATGCCTCAGTGCGCGCTACCTCAAAATAGGCCGCGTAGTTGCCGTGGTAGACGTAGCCCATCTGGTCCGTCTCGGCGTAGCGCACGCGAATGTGGGTGTCGTGAGAGTACATGGGAGTGAGTAGTAACTGAGTAATCAAAACAGACCGTCATGCTTCGCTCAGCATGACAGTCTTTTATTTCATAATTCCGCTCCTCGTCAGGGCGGCCTGGTAACGGCGGGCGTTTACCAAGTGTTCTGCCTCGTTGGTGGCAAAGGCGTGGTAGCCACTGAAATCCTCTTTCGCACAGAAATAGAGGTAGTTGTGGTCCTCAGGATTCAGCACGGCGTCGATGCTGGCAATGCTAGGCAGGTTGATGGGACCGGGGGGTAGGCCGTTGTATTTATACGTATTGTAGGGCGAATCCTTTTGCAAATGCACGTTGAGCACGCGCTTGATGCCGAAGTCGCCGTTGGCGTACACTACGGTAGGGTCGGCTTGCAGCTTCATGCCGCGCTGGAGGCGGTTGAGGTAGACACCTGCCACGCGGGGACGCTCGTCGGCGTGCTGCTGCTGCTCAGCCTCCACAATGCTGGCCAGCGTGCTCACCTGGGCGCGCGTGAGGCCCAGCTTCTGGCGCTTGGCGTCGCGGGCGGGCGTCCAAAACTTCTCGTACTCCTTTTTCATGCGTTGCATGAGGTTGTCGGCCGAAGAATTCCAATACAGCTCGTAGGTATTCGGAATGAACATCGTGAGAATAGTGGTGGTATCGAACCCCAGACTCTTGGTATAGCTGGGGCTGCTCAGCAAGGAGTCGAACTGCCCCGGCCGGCTGTCAATGGTGTGGCTGAGCTTGAGCGCCAAGTCCTTGCGCAGCCGGATATTCTGGAATGTGAGTTTCAGGGGCGACTGCCGCCCGGCTCGCAAGTCAGATACCAACTGGCGGTTGGTGTAGCCGTCTTTCAGTTCGTAGCGACCGGGCTTCACCAGCTCGGGATACTTCATTAGTTTGGCTACGAAGGCAAACGAGAGCTTGTCTACGATGGCGCCAGAGGCGTAGATGCTGTCCAACACAGCCTTATACGGCTCACCGCGCCGGATGAGCACGTAGGTAGGCCGGCCGTTGGTGTCCACGTTGGCGGTGTAGAACACTTGATAGAAATAGTACGAGAAGCTTACGAACAGCACGCCCGCCAGCGCCACCACGGTGCCAATGCGCTTACGACGCTTGAGGGCCTTATCGCGGCGCTCGATAATATTAGGGGTAGGTTGAGATGGGGTAGCCATGCGGCAGGCAACGGGTTGAGAAGGAAGATACTGGCCGATACTCTTCGCCGGGGCATCCCAAACGGGCACACCAGGAGTATCCACCCCAAAAGTACGAGTTCTGCCGCGCTAACTTCTGGCTGTGGGTAGCAAGCCCCCAAAACTTTCGGAGCGACTACCATGTATTAAGAGGATACATTTCGACCCGCTGTGGCCGAAATAGCAGACAGGCAACGTTGTTTTTCTGTTCTGCCTGCTACCTTTCTCCTACCCCACCGTTTGGTGGTAGCATCAGTTTTCACTCAATCCTCCTGCTTTCCTATGGCTGCTACGTTGCTTCGCATTCACCCCGATAATCCACCCCAAAACCGTCTGCTGCAAGCCGTAGAAGTGCTGCGCAAGGGCGGGGTCATTATTTATCCCACGGATACTATCTATGGTTTGGGCTGCGATATTCACAACGCTAAAGCCGTGGAAAAGCTCTGTCGCATTAAAGGCATTCACCCAGACAAAGCCAATTTGTCATTTATCTGTGCCGATTTGTCGCACATCACCGACTACGCCCACGGCATTACTACGCCCATGTATAAGGTGCTGAAGAAGGCCCTACCCGGCCCGTTCACCTTCATCTTTGAAGCTAGCCCGCAGGCTCCGCGCTACGGGGGCGTAAAGCGCAAAACCGTGGGTATCCGCGTGCCCGACAATCAGATTTGCACCAGCCTGGTGCGCGAGTTGGGCAACCCCATCGTCTCCACCTCCATCCGCGACGATGATGAGGTGTTGGAATACACCACCGACCCCGATCTGCTCTTCGAGAAATACCGCTCCCTGGTAGACCTCGTGATTGACGGCGGCTTCGGCAACAACGTCGCCAGCACCGTAGTCGACTGCACCAATGAGGACTTCGACATCATCCGCCAGGGCGCGGGAGATATCGAGCAGTATTTGTAAGGTGAAATAGTGAAGCGCTGACTGAGAGAGCGTCTCTCAGTCAGCGCTTCTACTCAACAT
Source organism: Hymenobacter defluvii (assembly GCF_017589435.1). Lineage (NCBI taxonomy): Bacteria > Pseudomonadati > Bacteroidota > Cytophagia > Cytophagales > Hymenobacteraceae > Hymenobacter > Hymenobacter defluvii. The sequence goes on along the minus strand of NZ_JAGETX010000013.1, from coordinate 36,554 downwards.
TCCGCTTGTGTTTCCAGCGGCGGTGCGACCAGAGATATTGTTCGGGTGCGGCCTGAATGTCACGCTCCAGCAGGCGAGCGAAGTCCTCGGCAATAGGGTAGGAACCCTTTTCAATGGGCGCATAGCCGTCGTAAAGCAATGTAATGGTGATGTCGTAGTAGCCGCGTCGCGCGCGCTGGATACTGACGTAGAACACCGGCGCTTGTAGTTGCGGGGCTAGGCGGTCGGCGCTGGTGTAGAAGCTGGTATCCTGGTGCAGGAAGGTAGTCCAATAGGGACTGTCGCGCGGGCCAGCGGCCTGATCGGTGAGCAGGCTAAGTGCACGTCCTTCGCCGCGGGTGCTCAGCAGGTGGCGCAATGTATTGCGCATGGGCACTAGCACGGCTCCGGTGCGGGTGCGCAACTCATACATAAAGCTCTCGAAAAATGGGCTATTGAGTGGCTTGTATACCCCATCGGCCCTACCCGGAAACCGCACCGCCGCGCCCGACAAAATCCACTCCCAATTGCCAGCGTGCGAGCCCAGCGTGAGGACAGTACGGCCGGCCTCAAACAACGGCTCAATCAGTTCAGGGTTGGTGAAGCGCACCCGCCTACCTAGCTCCTTCGCTGAAATGGTACGTAGCTTTAGAATCTCCACCATCACTTGGGCGAAGTGCCGATAGAAAGCCCGGCCGGTGGCGGCCACCTCCACCTCCGTTTTCTCGGGAAACGAGTTGCGAATATTCTCCGTGATGACGCGCCAGCGGTAGCGCACTCCGTAGGCCAGTAGCAGATAAATGCCATCGGACAGAAAATACAGCACCGACAGCGGCAGCCGGGACAGCCCAATCAGCAGCCAGTTGACGGGACGGAGGTACCAGGGGTAGGGTTTGACGGGAGTAGAGGGAGGCATGCGTTAGTTGGTAGCGCCAGCGGGCGCGTAGTCTTCCATGTCGCGAGTCAGTACAGTGCTCTGCGTGGTAAGCAGCTGGTTTTTCGCGTCGCGAATTTCAATAGTGAAAATATATTGCCCGCTGGGAAGCGGCCCAAGAGGCAACTCGCCGGCAATGGTGGTAGGCTTGCCTTGCGCAGCCTGCTCGAGCGTAGTCTCGGCTTCGGCAGCGCCACCTTCATCGGAGGCAATGCGGTAGCGCACTTTAAGGGACTGCCCGGCAGGTGCTTGGTAGAGTTCGGCATAAAAGAAAATCTGGCTGGCGCCACGCCCGTAATAGCCGCCTGGCGCTCGCGACAGCCGCAACCCACCCCGCGCAAAGTTGTCTTGTGCGCTTGATTTCGCAGCTGGCCGCGCCAATAGCACAATATCACTCAGAAAAGCCCCTTTACCATCTGATTTCAGCGTGAGGGAACGGTCAACTGTAGTTTCGTTACCTGCTTTGTACTGGTCGCGTAGGCGAGCGCGCACCGTGTACTGGCCGTCGGGTAGGGCCACACGCTTCTGGAAGCTGATAGGACTTTTAATGGCGGCTGTGGTGTCACTGAGTACCGGCGGTTTCAGCGTCACGGTTTCCTGGTAGGCGGTCTGGCCGTCGGCTTTCAGGATTTCCAGCGTGAGCACGGCCGCCGCCTGAAACGTTTTGGGCGCCCGGCGCAGGTAGGTCAGCCCTGTACCCGACACGGTGGCGTACAGCTCCACCACCGAGCCTTTCACGGTGCGGTCTTCGTTGCGAAAATGCGCTACATCGAGCAGCAGTTGGGGCGTGGCGGCCTGCACAGTGGCCGTCAAAAGGACAAAAAAGAAGCTGAGGAGAATACGCATCGTGTCAGTTTGGCGGGTAAAGGTAGCCGGTTCGGGGCTGGTTGGATTGTTGAACAACAAAAGTCTGCGGCTTCGTGCCCTACCCTACTCAACAAGTTAGCCAGTTCGCCCGTGGTCATTTTCGAGTCGCAGTACAACCCGCCCATTGCCTTCTTTGCCGAGCTGGTAGGGCAGGACACGCTGCTGCTGGAGGCCCATGACCACTACCGCAAACAGACCTACCGCAACCGCTGCCTGATCCTGACGGCCCAAGGGGTGAAACCGCTTACAGTGCCAGTGGTAGACGGCAACCGAAGTGAGAAAATTGCCACCTCGGCCATTGAAATCGACTATCGGCAGAACTGGGTGCACCAGCACTGGCGCACGCTGCAAACTGCATATGGCGGCACACCGTATTTTGAGTATTACGCCGATTATCTGCATGACATCTACTACCAGCGCCCTACCCTACTTTTTGACCTAAACACACAGCTACTGCGTTTTTACCTGCGCTCCTTGCGCTTGCGACTTCACGTAGAACTCACGCAAGAATACATTTCTTCTCATCCGGTTACATCGGACAGCGCCTTGCTTGACCGTCGTGACTGGCTGACGCCCAAAGCCGCTGTGGCAGACCAACCTGACAGGACGTCGGGCCCTGCCTACCCCCAGACCTTTGGCGTACAATTTGTACCCAATCTAAGTATCCTGGACCTGTTGTTTATGCAAGGTCCAGCCGCCGGCGCCTTTCTTACGTAAGGTCAAATACGGCTAGTAGAACCTTCGCCCGAGCTTATCTGTTTTCAGGTACAATCGGCCTAATCCGTGCCCTGATCTCACTCGTGGGCTTGCGGGGTTCCGTTTTTCTTTATTACTTATCTGCATGGAAGCTAAATTCTCAAACCGAGTCAAGGAAGTGATTTCCCTGAGCCGGGAAGAAGCCATCCGGCTCGGTCACGACTATATCGGAACCGAACATCTATTGCTGGGCATGATTCGCGAAGGGGAAGGCACTGCCATTGGGCTGCTCAAGAAATTGGGTGTCTCGGTGGAAGAGCTAAAGTATGCCCTGGAACAAGCTACCCGTAATACGGCTACGCAGGGCACGAGCATTACTGGCTCTATCCCGCTGACGAAACAGACTGAAAAAGTCCTAAAAATCACCTATCTGGAGGCGAAAATCTTCAAGAGCGAAATCATCGGCACTGAACATTTGCTGCTGTCGATTTTGCGCGATGAGGACAACATCTCGTCCCAGATTCTCAGCAAATTCAACGTGAACTACGAATCTGTACGTGACTCGCTGGACTATCACGGTGCCGCGAGCAACAACCCCACCAACGGCCCCGAAGCCGATGACGACGACAACGACCGTCTGTTTGGCGGTGGCCAGGGCCGTGGTGGCTCTGGGGCCGCCCCCAAGAAAGGCAACGAGAAGTCGCGTACGCCTGTGCTCGACAACTTTGGCCGCGACCTGACCAAGCTCGCTGAAGAAGACAAGCTCGACCCGATTGTGGGCCGCGAGAAGGAGATTGAGCGCGTAGCCCAAATCCTGTCGCGCCGCAAGAAGAACAACCCGATCCTGATTGGTGAGCCTGGTGTTGGCAAAACGGCCATTGCGGAGGGCTTGGCTCTGCGCATCATCCAGAAGAAAGTGTCGCGCGTGCTGTTCAACAAGCGCGTGGTAACGCTGGATCTGGCGTCGCTGGTAGCGGGTACCAAGTACCGCGGACAGTTTGAGGAGCGCATGAAGGCCGTGATGAACGAGCTGGAAAAGTCACCCGATGTGATTCTGTTCATTGACGAGTTGCACACGATTGTGGGTGCCGGTGGGGCTTCGGGCTCATTGGATGCCAGCAATATGTTCAAGCCGGCTTTGGCCCGCGGCGAAATTCAATGCATCGGCGCTACTACCTTGGACGAGTACCGTCAGTACATCGAGAAGGATGGTGCCTTGGCTCGTCGTTTCCAGATGGTAATGGTAGATCCTACCACACCCGAGGAAACCATCGAAATCCTGCACAACATCAAGGACAAGTATCAGGACCACCACCACGTGGTGTATACTGATAAGGCTATTGAGCAGTGCGTGAAGCTGTCGGACCGCTACATGTCGGACCGTTTCCTACCTGACAAGGCCATTGATATTCTGGACGAAGCCGGTGCCCGCGTGCATATCAACAACATCGTGGTGCCTGAGGATATTCTCAAGCTCGAAGAGCAGATTGAGAACATCAAAGGCGAGAAGAACCGCGTGGTGAAGTCACAGAAATACGAGGAAGCCGCCAAGCTCCGCGACACGGAAAAGAAGCTGATTGACCAACTCGAGCAGGCCAAAAAGGACTGGGAAGAGGAGACCAAGAAGAAGCGTTACACTGTGAAAGAGGAGAACGTGGCTGAGGTTATCGCCATGATGACCGGCATCCCCGTATCCCGCGTAGCTCAGAACGAAAGCGCTAAGCTGCTCAACATGGGTGAGGAGCTGAAGGGTAAGGTAATTGGTCAGGACAAGGCCATTGCTCAGCTTGTGAAAGCCATCCAGCGTACCCGTGTAGGCTTGAAAGATCCGAAGAAGCCAATTGGCTCGTTCGTGTTCCTCGGCCCAACCGGGGTAGGTAAGACCGAACTGGCGAAGGTGCTAGCGAACTACCTCTTCGACAAAGAAGAGTCGCTGGTGCGCATCGACATGTCGGAATACATGGAGAAATTCAGCGTATCGCGCCTGGTAGGCGCGCCTCCCGGCTACGTAGGTTACGAAGAGGGCGGTCAGTTGACGGAGAAAATCCGCCGCAAGCCGTACTCGGTTGTCCTACTCGACGAGATTGAGAAGGCGCACCCCGACGTATACAACCTGTTATTGCAGGTACTGGACGACGGTATCCTGACTGACGGTTTGGGCCGCAAGGTGGACTTCCGGAACACCATCATCATTATGACCTCGAACATCGGGGCACGTGATCTGGCGGACTTCGGGGTAGGCATCGGTTTCGGCACGAAAGCCCGCACCGAGAACCTAGACGAGATTACGAAAGGCACTATCACCAACGCCTTGCGTAAAACGTTCTCACCAGAGTTCCTCAACCGTTTGGACGACGTGATTGTCTTCAACTCGCTAGAGAAGAAAGACATCCACCAGATCATCGACATTTCGCTGTCGAAGCTGCTGTCGCGTATCCAGTCGTTGGGCTACCGTGTAGAATTGACTGAGGCTGCCAAGGATTTTGTAGCCGACAAAGGATATGATCCGAAGTACGGTGCTCGTCCGCTGAACCGGGCCATCCAGAAGTACATCGAAGACCCGATTGCGGAGGAAATCCTGAAGGCGCAAATCGCCCACGGTGACGTTATCACGGCTGACTATACGGAAGGTGCTGAAGAGCTGACCTTCTCCGTCAGCAAGAGCGGCGAAGCTCCTGACTTGCCAAGCGACGAGCGCCCGGAAGAAACTCCGGCCCCGGACGACGCTTCGGATAAGAAGAAAGACAAGTAAGTCATATGGTGTACAAAAAGACAGGCCGTTTCCGTGAGGAAGCGGCCTGTCTTTTTATTTTCTCTGTGTTTATCAATCAATTACACAAGATTTACCACAAGCATAAAGCCGCCCCAAATTCTGGTGCGGCTTTTTTTGTTTCCTGCCTTACCTTTGAAGTTCACCCCCTACCCCACCCGCATGACCGACCCACACGCCAATGCCCACCGCACCAAGCTAGAAATACTCGAAGCCAAGAATGCCGAAGCCCTACTCGGTGGCGGTCAGGCCCGCATCGATGCCCAGCACAAAAAAGGAAAGCTCACAGCCCGCGAACGGCTGGACTTACTGCTCGACGAAGGCTCGTTTGAGGAAATCGGGAAGTTTGTGATGCACCGCTCCAAGGATTTTGGGCTAGATAAGGAGTACTACCTCGGCGACGGTGTAGTAACCGGCTACGGCACCGTAAACGGCCGACTCGTGTACGTTTTCTCCCAGGATTTCACGGTGTTCGGCGGCTCGTTGAGCGAGACCCACGCCGAGAAAATCGTGAAGATTATGGACTTGGCCATGAAGAACGGCGCACCTGTTATCGGGCTGAACGACTCGGGCGGGGCGCGTATTCAGGAAGGGGTAGTGAGTCTGGGCGGCTATGCTGACATCTTCTATAAGAATACCCTAGCCTCGGGGGTAGTGCCCCAGCTTTCGGCCGTGATGGGACCGTGCGCGGGAGGTGCGGTGTACTCGCCGGCCATTACGGACTTTATTCTGATGGTGGAGGACACAAGCTATATGTTCGTGACCGGCCCCAACGTGGTGAAAACCGTGACCCATGAGACCGTGACCAGCGAAGAATTGGGCGGCGCCAGCACGCACTCCATCAAGAGCGGCGTCACGCACTTCACGGCGCCCAACGAGGTAGCCTGCATTCAGCAACTCAAGCAACTGCTGAGCTACATGCCGCAAAACTGTGAGGAGACTGCACCTGTCCTACCCTACACCCCGGCCAACGAGCAGCGCCCGGCCCTGGATACACTCATCCCCGATAATCCAAACCAGCCCTACGACATTCGGGAGGTGGTAGAAGGCATCGTAGATGCCAATTCCTTTCTGGAAGTGCATCAGAATTTTGCTGAGAACATTGTGGTGGGCTTTGCCCGACTGGCCGGCCGCAGCATCGGCATTGTGGGCAACCAACCGGCCGTACTGGCGGGCGTGCTCGACATCAACGCCAGTACCAAAGCCGCGCGGTTTGTGCGGTTCTGCGACGCGTTTAATATTCCGCTGCTGGTGCTGGAAGACGTACCCGGTTTCCTACCCGGCACCGACCAAGAGTGGCGCGGCATCATCACCAACGGCGCTAAGTTGCTGTATGCTTTCTGCGAAGCCACCGTGCCCCGCGTGACGGTCATTACGCGCAAAGCCTATGGCGGTGCCTACGATGTGATGAACAGCAAGCACATTGGTGCCGATTTAAACTATGCTTGGCCTACTGCCGAAATTGCGGTGATGGGCGCCAAGGGAGCCGCCGAAATTATCTTTAAGCGTGAAATCGCGGAGGCCGAAGACCCCGAAGCCAAGCTCCAGGAAAAGGTAGACGACTACCAACAAAAATTTGCCACGCCCTACCGCGCCGCTCACCGTGGCTTCGTAGATGAGGTTATCCTACCCTCGCAAACCCGTCAGAAACTGATACGAGCGTTTAAGATGTTGGAAAACAAAGTCGATCAATTACCCCGGAAAAAACACGGTAATATCCCACTGTAAGTTTTTGTACGAAGTCGCAAGCGATGTAAAAACGAATTGCATAGAGCTTTTTACACGCAGACTTCGTAGGTGCTTCTCGCGAACGTTACTCTCTGTGCGAAAAATATTCTTCTTATATGCGTCCCGAATCTTTCGATTTTCTTCAGAAATACCTCAACAATGCCTCCCCTACCGGTTTCGAAAAGGAAGGCCAGAAATTATGGCTTGACTACGTACGACCTTACGTGGATGACTACCTAATCGACACCTACGGCACGGTGGTGGGCATTATCAACCCCGAAGCCAAGTACAAAGTAGTCATTGAGGCCCACGCCGACGAAATCAGCTACTTCGTCAACTTCATCACCGAATCGGGCTTCTTATACCTGCGTAAAAACGGCGGTTCCGACCCGCTAGTAGCGCCCAGCAAACGCGTGAACATCCACACGGCCAAGGGCATTGTGAAGGCCGTGTTCGGCTGGCCGGCCATCCACGTGCGCAAGGTGGACCAAGACAAGGCTCCTACCATGGAAACCGTGTACCTCGATTGCGGTGCGTCGAGCAAGGAAGAAGTGGAAGCGATGGGCATTCATGTGGGCTCCGTCGTCACCTTCGAAGACGAGTTCATGGTGATGAACGACAAGTACTACGTGGGCCGGGCGCTCGACAACCGCGTGGGCGGTTTCATGATTGCCGAGGTAGCGCGTCGCCTGAAGGAAGAAGGCAAAACCCTACCCTTCGGCCTGTACGTGGTGAATTCGGTGCAGGAGGAAATTGGGCTGCGTGGGGCTGAAATGATTGCCCACCGCTTGCAACCCGATGTGGCCATCATCACCGATGTGACCCACGACACGCAGTCGCCGATGTACGAAAAAAAGACGTCCGGCGACTTATTCTGCGGCCGTGGGCCGGTGGTTACCTATGGTCCGGCCGTGCAAAACAACCTGCGTGACCTCATCATTGAGACAGCGCAGCAGGCAGAAATACCGTTCCAGCGGGCGGCCGCTACCCGCGCCACTGGCACTGATACCGATGCCTTTGCTTACGCCGGCATGGGCGTGGCCGCAGCGCTTATCTCCCTACCTCTCAAGTACATGCACACCACAGTAGAAACCGTGCACAAAGACGACGTAGAAAACGTGATTAAGCTGATCTACGAAACCGTGCTGCGCATTGAGGACGGCCACGATTTCCGGTACTTCAAATAAACCCACGTTTTCTTATTTTTTAATGGGCTGCTGTTCTACACAAACGTAGAGCAGCAGCCCGTCTTGCTTATGCAGCTTCCTTCTATATCCTCCCTACCCCTCACAGTCACCGATCAGCTAGGTCGGCGCGTGGTGGTACCTTTTCCGCCGCAACGCATTGTGTCACTGGTGCCTTCGCAGACGGAATTGTTGTTTGACTTGGGACTAAGTGAGCGAGTGGTGGGCGTCACGAAGTTTTGCATCCATCCGGCCGACGCGCGACAGTCGGCTGTGGTTATCGGGGGCACTAAGAACTTCGATTTTGAGAAGATTGCGACCCTACAACCCGATTTAATTCTGGGTAACAAAGAAGAGAACTACCAGGAAGGTATAGAACAATTAGCGGCATCCTACCCTGTATGGATCAGTGACATTGCCACACTGCCCGACGCGCTTGTAATGATTCGGCAAGTAGGCCTGCTTACGGGCACTGCCGTCCGTGCCAACGTGCTGGCCATCGAAATTGAGAATTCCTTTGCCACGTTATCTGCCGCGCAGCCACCGCTACCTACTGCTTATTTTATTTGGCGCAAACCTTATATGGTGGCCGCTGCCGATACGTTTATCAACGACATGTTGCACCGTGCCGGCTTCGAGAATGTATTTGCCGATCAGCAGCGCTACCCTGAGATTACGCCAGCGCAACTAGCCGCCGCGCAGCCTCAGCAGATTTTGCTTTCTTCCGAGCCCTACCCTTTCCAGGAGAAACACCTAAAAGAGTTTCGGGAACTATGCCCAACGGCTACTGTGCGGCTCGTTGATGGGGAGCTGTTTAGCTGGTACGGCAGCCGGTTGCGGCACTCGGCGGCATATTTTCGGCAACTAGCTGCAAGCGCCTAATATGAAAAAATATGCATAAGAAAGAACGTCATGCTGAGCTTGTCGAAGCATCTCGCGTGCTGACCTAGATAGTATGTGTCGTCAGCACGCGAGATGCTTCGACAAGCTCAGCATGACGTTCTAAAACTTCTAAAACAACCCTATCGCCTCTTGCTTCACTACGTTCAGGGCCTGGGTAGTAGGGTCTACCTCGTCGGCAATGACGGTTTCGAGGACGCGCTTGGCCAGCTCTGTGCCGCGCAATTGCTGAGGTTGGGGTAGGGAATGATAGGCCTTGTTAATCATGGTGAGCACGTTTTCCTTGGCTTGCTTCACTTGTTGCCAGGCTTCGGAGCTCATGTAAAGCTGTTGGGAAAGGTTGTGCTCGTACTCGGCCCGAACTTCCTGGAGCAATAGGCGGTGGTAGTCGGGCGCCGATTGGCCGGCGCTGCTCAAGCGCACTAGCAGGTTGCTGGGCGTGATGCGCTCCAGGAACAGCACGATCCGCTCGTAGGCTTGCAAGCGCACGGGCAATACCTCTTTGCTGCTTTGCAGGCGTAGCTCAATCAGGCGGCGCTGTTGTTCTTTTTCGAAATACTGCTGAACAAGATAAAAAATAGAACCCGCCACCAGCAAGGCAGGCAGAATGATCTTCAGCAAATCAAAAATGTAAGCGGTAGTGTCCATACAAGGGAAAAGCGCCGGAAAGCGCCTCTGCGTAAAAAGAGAAAGGAAGGATGAAAGAGCGGTGTGGCCGTAGTGGGCCGCAAAGATATACGGTGAACCGTAGGGGATAGTAACGTGTTATACTATAACTTGATGAACTGCGCGCAAATAGTACTCTGCGCGGCGGTTTGTATCTTTGCCTTCTACATTATTTACCTCTGTCTTATGGCTACTGCTGTTTCGACCAAGCTTGCTCCCATCAGCCTCACTCCTCGCGCTCTGGAAGAGGTTCGTACCATTCTCCGCGATAAAAGCGTGCCCACCGAATACGGCCTGCGCGTGGGCGTACAGGGCGGCGGCTGCTCGGGCCTGAGCTACCTGCTGGGCTTTGATAAAGCCAAAGACGCCGACGAAACCTTCGACTTGGATGGCGTATTGCTCATCATGGATAAAAAGCACGCCATGTACGTGATGGGCATGGAAGTCGACTTCCAAGATGGCCTGAACGCTCGTGGCTTCGTGTTCAACAACCCTCAGGCCAAGAGCACCTGCGGCTGCGGCTCGTCGTTCTCGGCGTAGCCTTTTGCTTCCTATTCTTCGCGGCCCCTTGTCACGTGTAGTGGCAAGGGGCTTTTGCGTTGCTGGCCTAGGCTGGCAGCTTATCTAATAGCGGCGTATTCAGCAGCCGCAAGGCTTCGGCCTGCCGCGTACGCACCCGTTGCAGCTCATGCGTGTCAGTGAGGTTTTGCTCGGCCGTTTGCAGGGTTCGTTCGCACTGCCGGCGTATTATTTGCCGGCGCTTGAACGAGGACGTACGCCGTATAATGGTTTCAAATGCGGTGAGCGTACGCAGGTGCACAGCCACATTGTCGGCGCCGCTGCTACGAATCTGGTCGAAGGCGGTGGATACGTATTTGTCGAAATCCGGGCTGTTGGCGATAACGCGCACCCGGTCGCCGGCCGTACGCAGCGGGGAGCCCAACTGGCGGTTGGCCAGGTAGCTGATGAGCCCCCCTAAGTGGTCGATGCACATGATGGCCGTGGTGGTATCGTTGATACCCGGCGACAGTGCTTTCAACGCAATATCAACAATCTGGCGAATGCCGAAACCGGCATCCTGGTCCAGCGTGCGCTGGTGGCCAATGCTGAACTGATCGTTTAGGTGTTCGATTGTTTCCTCCGTTTCGGCTAGCGGCTGCTCATCACCCTGGTATAAGGCCACCGATACTAGAGGGTCGCCCATGGCCACAAAGCTACCGATGGTATGCTCCATACGGATGACGCCATCCTGCTTCTTGGCAAACTCCAGAATGGACTCGTTGTTGATGCCCTGTACGTAGCCGGTAGTGCGCGCCAAGATAGGATACCAGTGCAATCCGTCGGTGGTAGCCAGATCAGCCTTTTCTTCCGCATCGGCGGCCTCCCCCAGCGCGGTAGGAAACAGCTTCTGCATCGACTTATACGTTTCTTCCGAAGCCCCGGCAATAATGTTGGCTGCTTGTACGGATGAGGCAATGTGGTGAATAAAGAAAATCAGCATACCAATGCTCACCAAGGCCAGAAACAACCCAAATGCCACCGCCAACGACGGAATGAACTTGCCCTCGTCGCCCCCACGAATAGTGCGCAGCACCATCAGGCAATACACGAAGATGCCTACGAAAAAGCCCATCACCACCTGATTGGCCCGGTCGCGCATGAAGTTGCGCAGCAGCCGCGGCGTGTACTGGCTCGATACCTGCGCCAGGGTAGACAGCGTGAGGGAGAAAATGAGACCCGCCACCGTAATCATGGAGCTGGCAATAGCCGAGAGCATCCCGCGGGCTCCATCGGCGCCTGCCCCAAATAGCAAGGGGTACTCCGACACCCAATCGTGGCTGATGCCATCGTCAATCATCACCAGCCCATAGGCCAGTAGCATGGCTACGACCACCATCAGGGTAGGCACAAACCACAGGCTCGAATTGATATCAGACCACCATTGCTTTAACTTATTCATGCAGAAGTTAACTGCATTTTATACCGTTGAGTTGTGCGTATATTTTGGCTACGGTCTTCTACCCTTACCTATTCAATAGGTCTTTGTCATATCGGTGGGTACTACTACCACGTAGTCCGCTTTTTTCAGGTTATCCTTGTCCAGTTTTTGCAGTTGCTCCTGCGATACGGTGGAGATAGTCAGGATCTTTAGCTGCGGCGCGGCTTGGCGCAAGTACCACACAATACCGTCGTGGTTATCGGAGTGGTAGCTGCCATTGAAGTGCAGTAGCGTTTGGCCTGGCTGCCTGCTTTGACCAATAAAATGGGCCATGGTGGCATCTTTGAGTGCCTGCGCCTGAATGATGTTCTGCACACCAGCAGCGTGAGCCGCATCGCTCCCAAACATAGCCTGCATGTTCTTGTAGCCCGGCAACTCAAAATCGACGGTGATGGGTAGGGGCGCCAGCCATTGCTTCTCGGCAGAGGGTAGGGTATCGAGGATCGAGAGGCTGCCCTTGGCTACCTGCGAGGCGTAGCGACGTGGCACGTTGGTGCCAACCACGCGCAGCTTTTGCTGCCGGGCCAATTGCAGTAGCGGTTTGTAGTCGGTAGCATAATTGGGCCAGGGGCGGCTATCAGCCTCGAAGGCCTGGTCGGTTAGCTCGCCGGTGTTATACTGCTCTACTAAGGGCTGCACGTCGCGCTCAAACATTTCGAAGCCGAGCACCAGCTGACTTTTCTTGCGCTGGGCTAGGTCGCGGGCTACCTGCAATTCCAGCCAGTGCGCAATAGGGTCGTTGTGCTGCTCGCCAAACAGCACCACATCGGCCTGGGCCAGCTGGGCCAGCATTTTGTCGTAGTCGGCAGGCTTGCCGGCAGCCGTGAACAGGCGATAGGCGGGTTTGTCCTGGGCGTGTACAGCCGGAGCAACAAGTAATAGTAAGAAGAGTAAGACGCGCATAACTCAAAGATACGTCCTCCACTGCGTCCTCCGCGAAAACACTGCGTCCTCTGCGGGCTAAGTCGTTGCTACGATTTTAGCCCGCAGAGGACGCGGAGGGAAACGCAGAAAGCGCAGTGTTCTGCTACCCCTTATAAAACATCCACTTTGATAATTCGCGGTAGGTTACTTTTTTGCCGTACATCAGCACGCCTACCCGGTAGATGCGCGCCCCTACCCACACGGTACCTACAAACCCAATGGCTAGCAGCACCAGCGACAAGGCTAGCTGCCACGCCGGCACCCCAAAGGGTAGGCGAATGACCATGGCAATGGGCGAGGTAAACGGAATCATCGACATCCAGAAGGCCACCGGTCCATCGGGGTTGCGCAGAATCACGGATACGCCAATGATGTAGCTCAAGATCAAGGGCATGGTGATGGGAAACATGAATTGCTGGGTGTCCGTCTGGTCGTCTACGGCTGCGCCGATAGCACCGAATAACGCCCCATACAGCAAGTAGCCACCTAGAAAATAGGCTATGAAGCCAAACAGAATGGTGCCAATGGGTAGATCGGCTAGCACCTTGAAAACACCCGTACGCGCTGTCGTTGCCTGCTGCATGGCATCTTGGCTGTCGTTGGGTTGCGTTGTGGCTGAAGTACCAGCTGATACTGTGCTATCCGCAGTAGTCTGCGAGCTAGTGCCAGCTACCTCCGTTTTGGGCGCCGCAAACTTGTCCAGCACCACCGACCCTACTACCACCGATGCGCCCCACGAGAGCAGCCCCCACAGCAAAAACTGCGTGAGCCCTACGGCTGCAATGCCCACAATTTTGCCCATCATCAGCTGAAACGGCTTCACCGACGATAGCATCACTTCCATAATCCGGCTCGATTTCTCCTCCCCTACCCCGCGCATAATCTGCACGCCATAGATGAAGATGAACATGTAAATCAGTAGGGCCAACGCGTAGGAAATACCCGAGGTAGCCAGCGCGTTGCTACTTTTTTCCTTGCCTTCTTCATCCAGATTGATACTGGCTACATCTACGGAAGACCGTAGCGCATCCAGCTTTTCTTGTGATAAGCCAGCCCCGCGCAGCTTTTCCTCAGCCAGTATTTTATCCAGCGCGTCTTCTACGGCCTTTTGTTTGCGCAGGCTCACGTTGCCTTTCGCATACAATTGAATACCAGCATTTTGCTCCGGCGTGATGGTGACCGGTAGGTAGAGCAGCCCGCCATCATCCGATTTGCGGTATTCGCTCTTGGCTTGTTCCAATGGCCCTTGCACCGGAATAAATTGCATTCGCTCCGTTGATTTCAGGCGGCTGCCCAACCGGTCCGGGCTCTGGTCCAGCACCCGCACCACATCAATATCGTCGTTATCTGCCATGGCTACTTTGGCTATCAAAAAGCCAAAGCCCACAAATAGCACCGGCACCAGCAGGGTCAGGATCAGGAAGCTTTTCTTCCGGACGCGGGTCAAGTATTCGCGCTGTGCGACCAACCAAAATTTCGATTCCATTCTAATAACAGTAAGTTAGTTGCGGCTCTCTTCCAACTCCACCAGCGTTTCGGGCATGGTTTCGCGCACGCGCCGAATAAAGATTTCGTTGATGCTCGGAATCTGCTCCCGGAAAGCGTGCACCTCCACATTGCCGATAAGGTAGCGCAGCAAGTCGTTGGGCGTAGTGCCGGCATGCAGCCGGATGCGGTCCTGGAAGAAGCCGTTTTCGCGCTCTTTGTGCTCCAGCACCTCAAAATCGGGGTGCAACACCATCAATCGGCCCTTGCCCTCTACTACGTAGGTTTGAGTCTTGAAGGCGTCGCGGATGTCGGAAACGGTGCCATCCAGCACCTTGCGCGAGCGGTTGATCAGGGCAATGCTGTCGCACATTTCCTCCACCGACTCCATGCGGTGGGTAGAGAAAATGATGGTGGCCCCGCGCTGGCGCAACTCCAGAATTTCATCCTTGATGAGGTTGGCGTTGATGGGGTCGAAACCAGAGAACGGCTCGTCGAGGATGATTAGGGACGGTTCGTGCAGTACCGTGGCAATAAACTGCACCTTCTGCTGCATTCCCTTGCTCAGGTCTTCCACGTTTTTCTCCGCCCAGGGCTTGATATCGAAGCGCGTCAGCCAGTTCTTGATGCGCTGCGTGGCATCGGCCCTGCTCAGGCCGCGCAAGCGGGCCAGGTAGAGCAGTTGCTCGCCTACCTTCATCTTCTTGTAGAGGCCGCGCTCCTCGGGTAAGTAGCCAATCTGAGCAATGTGCTCGGGGTTCAGCTTCTGCCCCCGAAACCGGATTTCGCCCTCGTCGGCGGCCGTAATCTGCGTAATGATGCGAATAAGCGAGGTTTTGCCGGCGCCGTTGGGGCCGAGCAAACCAAAGATGCTACCATCTGGGATGGCCAAGCTCACGCCATCTAGTGCTGTATGCTGAGCGTAGGTCTTGCGTACGTTTAGTGCTTCAAGTATAGGTTGCACAGCTAGGAAGAAGAAAGGTTGACGCCGTAATATAGGAGGTTTACTATTCACTATGGTTTAACTCTCGCAGGGTAGCTTCCAGACGGTCGAGATGGCGGCCGTACAGATCTTGCAGCATCTGGCGGGCAACGCGCCGGGTGAAGCGGCTAACCACCACGGCTATTACACAACCTAGCCCTACCCCAACGAGTTGGATCAGTAACAATCGGCCGGAATACTGAGTTAGAGCCTTATACAACGCAAAGAAGAGGACGATGCCGAAGGTGCTAAACACCACCCACACACTGGAGCGGTAGGAAGCTTCTAGTATCTGCCGAATGCCTGCTACCTGCTGGGCCACGTGCGCGTGTATCGTAGCCCCTACCTCGCTCAGCCCTCGAATGCCGCTGAGCATGTGGCGGTGGTAGGAACCTAAACTCACCAGACTGATCAGAATAAGCCATATTAGCATAGTGCGCGTCTCAAGACTTTTCACATAAAAAAACCCGATGGTGCTACCCACCAGCAGCATCAAGGTGAAGCCTAATTCCCACCGGGCATTGCGCCGCAGCCGGCCAATCGAATTTTGCTTGGTTTCCATGAGCAGTTGTTCTAAAGTTTGTGCGTTATAAGATGTGGAAGTATTAGGAGCGGACTGTTGCCAGCGCCGGCGTAGCTCATCGAGTTCCATCAGGCGGGTTGCGTTAGAAGTTGACGAAGTTTTTCCTGCACGCGGTGCATTTTCACGCGCACGTTGTTCTGGGTGATGCCCAGGATATCAGCCATTTCCTCGTAAGTGCGCTCTTCTAAATAGAGCAGCACAAAGGCCTTATCGACATCAGAAAGGCGGTCGATGGCGCGGTACAATTGGTGCAGATCATCAGCATCGGGGCCGTCGGCGGGAGGTAGGGGCACGTCGGGCAGTTGCTCTGCAACGAGATGAGCAGAGGTAGGACGGCGACGGCGCTGGCGCAAGTCGCTGATGGCGACGTTCAGTGCCACCCGGTACAGCCACGTGCTAAGTTTCACGTCGGGACGGGGCTGGTAGCGCGGCCACGCCCGCCACAGTTGCCCTACTATTTCCTGGTACAAGTCCTGCTGGTCGTCGGCAGTGGCGCAGTACATGCGGCACACCCGCCGTAGCAGCGGCTGGTACTCGTTCAATAAAGCCAGGAAGTCGGGTGGCGCGGCGAGCATAGCAGACGATTTACTTTATTTATCGCCACGTCTCCTTAATCATTACAGCTTTCCGCGAAAAAGATTTTGCAGGAAGTATGCACAGCTAGAAAATACAAATGCCCGCCTCCTACTATGTAGAAGACGGGCATCCGTAGAATTAGTGCTACTCCGTGATTTTACTGGAAGTACTCCTTTACTTTCTCGAAGAAGCCTTTCTCGTTTTTACCAGGGTTCGGCGTGAAATTCTGCGCGTTGCGCAGTTTTTCGAGTAGCTCGCGTTCCTCGCCGTTCACGTTCTTAGGCGTCCACACATTCAGATGAATCAGCTGGTCGCCGCGGCCGTAGCCGTTGATGTCTTTGATGCCTTTGCCACGCAGGCGCAGGATTTTGCCCGGCTGCGTGCCTGGCTCTACCTTGATCTTCACTTTGCCTTCAATGGTAGGCACCTCCAGGTTGGCACCCAGAGCCGCATCTACGAAGGAAATGTATTGCTCAAACATGATGTTGTTGCCATCGCGCTTCAGCAGCTCGTGCGGCTCCTCTTCAATCTGAATCAGCAGGTCGCCAGGCACACCGCCGCGCTCGGGGAAGTTGCCTTTGCCACCCATCGAGAGTTGCATCCCCTCAGCTACACCCGCCGGAATGTTGATCGGAATAATCTCTTCCTGCAACTGGCGGCCTTCGCCGTGGCACACGTCGCACTTGCTGGTTACTACCTTTCCCTCGCCGTGGCAGGTAGGGCAGGTAGAAGCACTCACCATCTGGCCCAGCATGGTATTCACTACCCGCTTCACTTGGCCTTCGCCGTGGCAGGTAGCGCACTCGCGCAGGTCGGTGCCGTTTTTGGCGCCGGTACCCGAGCAGGTGTTGCAAGCGGTATAGCGCTTCACCTTGATCTTTTTCTCCACACCGTTGGCTACTTCCTCCAGATCCAGCTTCAGCTTGATGCGCAGGTTGGAGCCCTTCTTCACGCGTCGACCACCGCCGCGCTGGCCGCCTCCGAAGAAGCCCTCGAAGCCACCACCGCCGAAAATGTCGCCGAACTGGGAGAAGATGTCCTCCATGTTGGGGCCGCCGCCACTGGCGCCGCCTACCCCCTGGTGTCCAAACCGGTCGTAGCGGGCACGCTTATCCTGGTCCGACAGCACCTCGTAGGCCTCGGCAGCCTCCTTGAACTTGTCTTCAGCCGATGGGTCGTCGGGGTTTTTATCGGGGTGATACTTGATGGCTACTTTGCGGTAGGCCTTCTTAATCTCGTCCCCCGACGCCGTTTTCACGACGCCCAGTATTTCGTAGTAATCTCGCTTGGTTGCCATATTTCGTTAGTCGACCGGTGCGGTTTGCGCCGCCGGCTTGTTGCCGCAACAGCCACAAACGGGCAGAAGGTTTCAGTGCTCGTTTGTGGCGGTTGCAGATGCTCAGCAATTATTGACCCAGTACTACCTTGGCGTGGCGCAACACCTTGTCGCCTAAGTAGTAGCCCTTCTCTACCTCGTCCACTACCTTGCCTTTCAACTCCTCGCTGGGGGCCGGAATCTGGGTGATGGCCTCGTGCAGATCGGGGTCGAACGCACCGCCTTTGGTTTCCATAGGTGTCAGTCCCTTTTGTTGCAGGGTCTTCACCAATTTGTTATAAATAATGTCGATGCTCTCGCGAACAGCGGTAACGTCCGTCGAGTCTTTGGTGTAGGTATTAGCCCGCTCAAAATCGTCCATTACGGGTAGCAAAGCCACCATTAGCTCCTGACTAGCCGTCTTAAACAGCTCCTGGCGCTCCTTGGCCGTGCGACGCTTGTAGTTATCAAACTCAGCCGCTAAGCGCAGGTATTTGTCTTTCAGTTCCGCCAGCTCCGCATCGGTTTTCGGTGCTTCATCAACCGGAGCTGTTTCTGCCGTTTCGCCAGCAGTGGTAGCTTGGTCAGCCGTCAAGTTGTCGTCCTGGGGTTGTTGCTTATCGTCAGTCATTGGATGAAATAGTCGTCGGAAGGGGTTTTTCACTCAGTTTTAGCCAATTGGCAAGCACTCGGGCGCAAGGAGTTTGCCAAAGCGGTTTTGGCTGTCAGTTTGGCACAATCTCTCTTGAGTTATAGAACAGAGATAATTAGATATTCTTAAAGCAGCTACGTCCTAGGTATATTACACACATGAACGTCCATCTCACCCGGGACAGCGTTGCTATGAGCGACGATGTCGACGCTCCATACGATTTTCGATTTGTAGTGCCAGACAATACCTCGTTGGTTTCGCTGCTGTACATTGTGCGGCAGTTGTCTTATCTAGCCACAATTGCAGGTGGTAAGGCGACTTGGGTAGCTTCTGTAGATGGAAAAGCAGTGGCAGTACTCGCGCAACAGTGGCAAGAACCAGTGTTTCTAAGTACACCGGTACTTGACTTTAATGTAGCGCTGCACTTTGAGTACTATCAGCAGCAAGATCCTCAGGCAATAGTGGATGCACTATACTGAGGATCTTTGGTTGCGTTGAGGAATTAGTTCTTCTCGTGCAGCGCCTGCCAAATCATATCCTTCAGCTTCTGAATATTCTTATTCGTCAGGCTGGAAATGAACACCGTGGGCAAATCCGTAGGTAGCGTCTGCTGGATTTCCTTTTCTAATTCCTCATCCAGCATGTCGGATTTGGTGATGGCCAGCAGGCGCTTTTTCTCTAGTAGTTCGGGGTTAAACTGCTCTAGCTCTCCCAGCAGCACCTGATACTCGGCAGCAATGTCGGGGCTGTCGCAGCTGATCATGAACAGCAAGGTAGCGTTGCGCTCGATGTGGCGCAGGAAGCGCGTACCCAGACCTTTACCCTCGGCGGCGCCCTCAATAATGCCCGGAATATCGGCCATCACGAAGGATTGATAGTCGCGGTAGGCTACTACACCCAGGTTGGGCACGAGGGTAGTAAAGGCGTAATCGGCAATTTTCGGGCGGGCCGCCGACACTACCGAAAGCAAAGTGCTCTTGCCAGCGTTGGGTAGGCCTACCAGGCCCACGTCGGCCAGCAGCTTCAGTTCCAGGATAATCCACTCGTCGATGCCGGGCTCGCCGGGCTGCGCGTAGGTAGGTGCCTGGTTGGTGGCCGATTTGAAGTGGTCGTTGCCAAGGCCGCCGCGGCCGCCGGGCGTTAGGATCAGGCGCTGGCCATCCTCGGTGATTTCCAGGCGCTTCTCGCCGGTTTCGGCGTCGCGGGCCACGGTGCCTAGTGGCACCTGAATCACGATATCGTCGCCCTGGGCGCCGGTGCGTAGGTTTTCGCCGCCGTTTTCGCCTGGCTTGGCAATCAGGTGTTTCTGGTATTGCAGGTGCAGCAACGTCCAGAGTTGGGAGCTACCTTCCAAGATGATGTGGCCGCCTCGGCCACCATCGCCGCCATCGGGGCCGCCGTTGGGTAGGCCCTTGGCCCGGAAGAAGTGGTGCGAACCCGCCCCGCCCCTACCCGAGCGGCAGTTGATTTTAACGTAGTCGATGAAATTATTGGAAGCCACGGTTTTGAATTAAAAATTAAGAATTAAGAAGTAGGAATTATTGCATCCCACCTTCCTGATTCTTAATTGTGCTGTATAAAAAAGGCTGTCATCCTGAGCGCAGCGAAGGACCTTATCACGTGCGAACGAGTCGTTGGTACGATGGTCGTTTTGACGTGATAAGGTCCTTCGCTGCGCTCAGGATGACAGAGGGTTGCGAATTTAGAATCGCAAAGTTACGCTTTTACTTCGTCGGTGGCCTGCTGGCTCCCTTCGGAGGTAGGCTGGTGCTGGTCGACCACGGCGCAGATCTGCTGGAAGATATCTTCGATAGCGCCAATGCCGTTGAGGGCATGAAATTTATGCTGACTGGCGTAATAACCGGCTACTTGCGCGGTTTCGGTGTTGTACACCTGCACACGCTTGCGGATTTTTTCCTCGTTCTGGTCGTCGGGGCGGCCGCTGGTTTTGCCGCGCTCCAGCAGGCGCTTCACTAGCTCTTGCTCATCTACTTCCAGCGCTACCATGCACGACACGTGGGTGCTATGCTGGGCCAGTAGAGCATCGAGACTTTCGGCCTGTGGTACGGTGCGAGGAAAGCCGTCGAAAATGAAGCCACCAGATTGCACATTTTCTTTCAAAGCACTGTCGATCATACCGATTACCACTTCATCGGGCACCAGCAGGCCTTCGTCCATCAGCTTTTTGGCCTGTAGCCCCAGCACCGTACCCTGCGCAATCTGGGCGCGGAGCAGGTCGCCGGTGGAGAGGTGCACCAGGTTGTAGTGAGCAATTAGCTTTTGGCTTTGCGTTCCTTTGCCGGCGCCGGGCGGGCCGAAGAGCACGAGATTAAGCATGGGTAATGGTTTCGCAGATAGTGCAGAAGGTGAAAGAAAGTGGCAAGATAGGCAATCTGCCTTCAGCAACTCCGATTAATGCAGCAATTACACCGCTTTGTACACGTCGGGGTAGTTGCGGCCCAGCCCGTCGTAATCAAGCCCATAGCCCACAATAAAGTCATTGGGAATCGACAGGCCTACGTATTGCACCGCTAGCTCATGCTGCAAACATTCGGGCTTGAGAAACAACGTGGCTACCTCCAACGACGCCGGTTTTTTGGCCGCGATGGTATCCAGCAGCATCCGCATGGTGTGGCCCGTGTCCACAATATCTTCCAGGATAACCACGTGCCGATCAGCCAGTTCCTCATACAGTCCAAGTACTTCCTTAATGCTACCCGTACTGGCGGTACCCGCGTAAGACGCTACCCGAATAAACGTCACCTCGCAGTCGATGGTCACGTTTTTCAGCAAGTCGGCCGTGAACATGAACGCGCCGTTGAGCACCGATAGAAACAGAGGCTGCTTGCCGGCATAATCCTGGTTGAGGCGGGTGGCAAGCTGCTGAATGGCCTGAGCCAGTTCAGCGGCCGACAAATACGGAGCAAACTGCTTATTGTGCAGTGAAATAGTGGACGTAGGCATCCAGAAAGAGTTGAATCCTGTGCAAATGCGCTAGCAAAGGTAGGGGTTGAATGGTTGAGTGTTGAGTTTTAGCCGTTGAATTGAAACCGCTTGCTCCGCTGAGCGGAACCGGAAGCATAAGTCGAAACATATCTATTGCTTCGTTCTCATGCCAGATAATACTCATGGCAGAGATGTTTCGACTGCGCTCAACATGACACCTGCTTTTCACTTAAAACCATCTTCCCACACTTCCTGACCTGAAGTATAACTCGCAAAGCGCACCCCTTGCTGAGCGCCCAACTCAGTTTTTGGCACCGAGAGAGCCGGCGTCAGAATGCGCGTGGCACCACCGGGCGCGGCAATATGTGGGGCAATCACCAGCGACACGATGCTCATGAGCTTGATGAGGATGTTCATGCTGGGGCCTGATGTGTCTTTGAATGGGTCGCCTACCGTGTCGCCCGTCACGGACGCTTTGTGTTGTTCGGAGCCTTTGTAGACCATCACGCCGTCAATCAACACACCTTTTTCGAAAGACTTCTTGGCGTTGTCCCAGGCGCCGCCGGCGTTGCTCTGGAACATGGCCATCAGCACCCCGCTCACCGTGACGCCAGCCAGCGTGCCGCCCAATACCTCCGGCCCCAGCGTGAAACCGATGAGGACGGGTACAATAAGGGCAATAGCGCCCGGCAGCATCATTTCCCGAATAGCAGCCGAGGTGGAAATGGCCACACATTTCTCGTATTCGGGCCGGCCAGTGCCTTCCATGATGCCCGGAATTTCGCGGAACTGCCGCCGCACTTCCTGCACCATCGCCATAGCGGCCCGCCCTACCGCCGATATAGCCAACGCCGAGAAAATAAACGGAATCATGGCACCCACGAACAGGCCGGCCAGCACGCGGGCGTTGCTGATGTCGATGACCGAAATATTGGCTGTGCCCATAAACGCCGCAAACAGCGCCAGCGAGGTAAGTGCAGCCGAGGCAATAGCGAAGCCTTTGCCGGTGGCGGCAGTGGTGTTGCCCACAGCATCTAAAATGTCGGTGCATTCGCGCACTTCCTTAGGTAGCTCGCTCATTTCAACAATGCCGCCGGCGTTGTCGGCAATCGGCCCGAAAGCGTCAATTGCCAGCTGCATGGCGGTGGTGGCCATCATACCCGCGGCGGCAATGGCTACCCCGTAGAGTCCGGCAAACTCATAGGAGAAGATAATACCGGCGGCCAGCACAATAATGGGTAGCACTGTAGACTCCATACCCACAGCCAGCCCGCCAATGACGGTGGTAGCGTGCCCGGTGCTGCTCTGCTGCACGATACTGTTGACGGGCCGCTTGCCCATGGCGGTGTAGTACTCGGTGATGATGCTCATGAGTGTGCCCACCACTAGCCCTACCAACACGGCATAAAAGACATCCAGCGACGTGAAGGGAGCCGCACCCGGCCGGCCAATCACAAGCGTGCCCACGGGCAGCATCCACCGGATGATAAAGAATGAGGCGATGCCCGACACGATAACCGAGGCGTAGTTGCCAAAATTGAGCGCCGCCTGCACGTTGCCGCCTTCTTTCACCCGCACCAGCAGAATACCCACCAGCGACGCCACAATGCCCATCCCGGCAATGACCATGGGTAGCAGAATGGGTGAGAGGCCGTCGAACTGGTCGTTGGTGGCTATTACCTCACGGCCCAATACCATGGTAGCCAGGATGGTGGCTACATAGGAACCAAATAGGTCGGCGCCCATGCCGGCTACGTCGCCTACGTTGTCGCCTACGTTATCGGCAATGGTAGCGGGGTTGCGGGGGTCGTCTTCGGGAATGCCAGCTTCTACCTTTCCCACAAGGTCGGCACCTACGTCGGCAGCTTTAGTGTAGATACCGCCCCCTACCCTAGCAAACAGCGCAATGCTCTCGGCCCCCAACGAAAAGCCGGTGAGAACTTCCAAGGCGGTTTCCATCTCGATGCCATTGGCGCCGCCGCCCTTGTTCACCACAAACAACTGGTAGAACACGATAAACAACGACCCCAGCCCCAGCACAGCCAGCCCAGCCACGCCCATACCCATCACCGAGCCGCCCGAAAACGACACGTTCAACGCCTTGCTCAAGCTAGTGCGCGCCGCCTGGGCCGTACGCACATTGGCCTTGGTGGCAATCTTCATCCCAATGAAGCCCGCCAACGCCGAGAAAACAGCCCCAATGATAAAGGCCAGCACAATCACCGGGCTGGATTTCTCGCCGGTGCTACCCAGATAAAATAGAAAAGCGGAGGCAATCAGGCCGAACAACGTCAGGACGCGGTACTCAGCCTTCAGGAAGGCAATGGCGCCGTCGGCGATGTAGCCGGCAATGGTGCGCATCCGCTCGTCGCCAGCATCCTGCCGGCTAACCCAGCCCGAACGCAGCCAAGTGTACAATAACGCCAACAGCCCGAGGCCGGGCACCAGGTAAAGGAACAGCATAGTGGGTGGAGTGAGAGGGTGGGAAGAAAAGAACAACCCGCCGGCCGAAGCCAAACGGGTTGTTAAAATACCCTTTATCCATTAATAATCAAGCCCTCAGCTATTCCCTACCCCTACCCTACAACTCACGCATCAGCGTTTGGTATAGCGCCAGCATGCTCTCAATATCGCGTTTGTCCACTATCTCGTCGGGCGAGTGTACGTTGTCTTCGGGGGCACCCACAAAACACCAGTCCCAGGGCGCGTCGGCGTGTTGCAGCTCCTTGGCATCGGAGCCTCCGGCGCCTTCTACCTCCAACTGATGCGGTATGCCCGAGGCCGCCGCAATCTGCCGGATGCGGTCTACATAGGCACGGCGCGGAATCAGAGAGTCGCGTAGGGAAATAGCTACTCCCTCGCCCGGCCGCACACCTTCCGTCACCCACGTAATATCCGAAATTAGGGCCTGGCGTACCCCGTAGGTTTCGTAGATGTATTTGGCGAGGTAGGCCACCGAGCCGCCTCCGTGCTCCTCCCAGCAACTGAACACTACAATGCCGTGCTCCAGCGTTTCGCAAAGGCACAAAGCGTTCCACACGCCTAGGCGGTTGTCGAGGTAGCAGCTTTGCACGGTGATATCGGTTTCGCGGAAGTCGCAGAAGAATGTGAGTTCCGTACCCCGTTCAATGTCGCGGGTGAACTCATAGCCTAGTGCGCCGGTTTCCTCATCAACTGTCAGTGTGCAGTCGATAGGTCCTTGCGTGTCTTCCCCTACTAGGCGGTAGCCGGCTTCGGCATCGGGGCCGCCAATGCGCACCAGTTGCCGGCCGTAGCGCACTGTGAAGCCGATGCTGTCTAAGTGGGCGAAAACAGCTGTACGAGGCTGCCCGAACACGAGGATGATGCAATCCTGAAATTGCTCACCGGCCAACACCTGCGGAGTGGTTTGCCAGTTTTTCTGTTCTGTGGCAATATACTGGAGCAAAAATTCGGTGAGCCGTGTTTCGTGGCCGGAAGGTGCCTGTATGTGGCACAGAGTTCGTAGAAGTTGCATGAAGTGTAGGTTGTTAATTCGAAACTAGGGCAAAAGATATACTTTAGCTTATTCGTTGAATACTGACTGACTGGTTTACCGTACCCATTGTCTGTGTTCGTATCCGTGCCCATGACCCACCCACGTTATTTTCTTCTGTTGTTGCTCCTGTTGCCCTCCCTGGCCTTAGCGCAACGCCCCGACACTGCTCGCGTACCGGCTCCCATCCGCAATATTCAGGTGGAAAACGTGGACGTGCTACCCGGCGCGGTCGATACGAAAGGCTGGCTGTTGCTGGACCGCGACATTCAGTTGGAGTTGGAGGGTGCTATACAGAATATGTACAACTTCAAGTACGACAAGGCTGAAAAGCAGTTTCGGTCCTTGCGGCGGCGTTACCCCAATCACCCCATGCCCTACTTCCTGATGGGCCTGAGTACTTGGTGGAAAATTGTGCCGACCAACGTACAGAGCACGCAGTATGATAAGTTGTTCTTTGCTTACATGGACTCGGCCATTACGGTAGGCGAGAAAATGTATGAGGCGGATAATAAGAACTACGAAGCCTGCTTTTTCCTTTCTGCCGCCTATGGCTTCAATGCCCGCCTGCACGCTGAGCGGAAGGACTGGCGCAAGGCTACTTTCAGCAGCAAGCACGCGCTGGACTACCTGCAAATCAGCAAAGAAGCCAACGGCCTCAGCCCAGAGTTTTTGTTCGGGCAGGCCTTATTTAACTACTACGCCGTCTGGATTTCGGAAGAATACAAGCTTCTGCGCCCTGTTCTACTCTTCTTCCCAAAAGGTGACCGAGCCTTAGGACTCAAACAGTTGCGCAGCGTGGCCGACAACGGTTTTTATACCGGCACAGAGGCCAAGTTTTTTCTCATGAAGATTCTCTACAATGAGGAAAACAGCCCCAAAGAAGCCCTACCCCTCTCTCGCTACCTAGCCACCAACTACCCCGACAACGGCTATTTTCAACGCTTCTATGCCCTCAACTGCTTCCATCAGGGCGAGTTTACGGAGAGCGAGCGGGTGAGCCGTGAGATTCTGGATAAAATCAATCGGGGCCTTCCTGGCTACGAGTTTATCAGCGGCCGCTACGCAACCTATTTTCTGGGCTGGCTGATGCAGAATAAGTACAACGACCTAGCCAAGGCCAAGGATTACTACCAGCGCTGCATTGTATTCGCCGAAGGCACCGGCGAAACTTCGGGCGGCTTCTACATCTACTCCCACATCAACCTGGCTCGTATGGCCGATAAGGCCAAGGACGTTGTAGCCGCCAAAAAATACTACGCGGTAGTGGAGGACAAAGCCGGTCATAAATCGGATCAGTACCGCGAAGCGAAGGCATATTTAAAAAAGCACAAATAATCCCGCTGGTATGGAGCTAAAGGACCTGTTGCTAACGCCTATTTACTTAGCTATTTTCTACGGTATTGCTTTTTCGGTGCGTAAGAAGTATACCAATGCGCTCACGAAAAAGTATTTCATTCCGGCACTGTCGTTGAAGTTTTTAGGAGCTATTGCGCTGGGGTTAATTTACCAGTTCTATTATGGTGGGGGTGATACGTTTAACTACTACGGCCACACCAAAGTAGTATACGAAGCCTTTATGAACTCGCCATCGGCGGGGCTACAGCTTATTTTTGGTTCCACGGAAGGTTATAACCCAGAAGTAGCGCAGTATGTGGGCCGCTTGTATTGGTACCATGCTGATACAGAGTATTTTGTGGTGAGAATTGCTTCTTTCTTCAGTCTCTTCTGTTTTAATACCTATACAATTATCGGTCTGCTTTTCGCTGCGCTGAGCTTCAGTGGTATGTGGGCTATGTATCTGACGTTTATCCACATTTATCCGTTAGCATATAAAAAGTTAGCTATTGCCGTATTCTTCCTACCCTCTGTATTTTTCTGGGGTTCTGGCCTGATGAAAGATTCCGTATGTATTGGGGCGCTTGGGTGGACTTTTTACGGTTTCTACCATGCTACTATTCTCAAACGCAACGTTTTATTTTCGACTATTATAGGGTTAATTGGTGCGTATCTGTTGGTTTCAGTGAAAGTTTACATCCTGCTTTCCTTTTTGCCCCCAGCTCTTCTTTGGGTATTCAACGAAAATAACAGACGCATTAAATCGGCAGCGGCCCGGATGCTGCTCAAGCCCTTTTTCCTGCTCATGGGGCTGGGAGCTGGCTATCTAGGTGCCACTCGCCTTACAGCCGGTGATGACAAATATGACGTTGATAAGATTGGAGAACGCACTAAGATCAACTCAGAGTACCTTACCTCACAGGTAGCCAACGGCTCCGCTTATAATATCGGCTCGTTTGATGGCTCGTTGGGTTCTATGGTGAAGGTGGCGCCGCAGGCTATTATCGTTAGCTTGTTTCGACCTTTTTTATTTGAAGCCCGGAACCCAGTTATGCTATTGTCTGCCATGGAAGCAGCACTATTTCTCTACCTTACGATCAGCCTTTTCTATAAGACGGGTGTGCTGAAAAGCTTTCGGCTTATTGCATCGCAGCCCATTCTTACGTTCTGCTTTATCTTTTCGGTGGTATTAGCTATTGGAGTAGGCACTAACAGCGGCAACTTCGGCACTTTGGTGCGCTACAAAATTCCGCTAATGCCTTTCTACTTGGCGGCACTTTACATCATGCAATTTATGGCGAGTACAAAGCGTAGAGTACGCTTCAACACACCTCAACTAAACAATTCCAGAAAGTTGCGGCAATTGGCTGTCACAGAGTAACGTTCCTCTATTGTACGCCGAGCAGCCTTACCCATACGGGCACGCAAATTGGCGTTAAGCAGCAGTTGGCGCAACGCTGACTCCCATTCAGCTGGGCTAGAACATATATTGCCGTTCACACCGTCGGCTACCACCTCCGTGTTCATGCCCACGGGCGAAACCAATGCTGGCTCGCCTAAGGCCATATATTGCAGGGCTTTAAAAGCGCATTTACCCTGCGCCCAAGGGTCGTCCTCTAATGGCATCAGCCCGACATGAAAGGCCAGCAAATCGGTTATTTCGGTTTCTTTTCGCCAAGGTTGATATACTAAAGACTGCAAGGGTAGAGCGGGCGGCTGATTGGAAATCACCCGAAACTCAAAGTCGAATTCCTGCTCTAACCGAGCCAGCACGGGCACTACCTGATGCAGGTATTTTAGGGTAGAGTGCGTGCCCGTCCAGCCAATAACGAGCTTGCCAGGGGCCTGTTGGTCGCGTACTTGGTTGTGCAAGTGCTCGGTGTCGATGGTGGTTGGGTTAACGATGGCTTGCTCGTTAAACTGTTGGGCGTAAGTGCGCAGGTAAGTGTTGCCGCAACTCACTTTATAGGCCCATCGGCAAATACTACCTACTTTATGATGCCACTTGATGCCCGCTACCAGTTTATTGGCCTCTGAAGTATTGGGCAGCCAGATAGAATCATCGAAATCGTAGATAATTCCTTTCCTAAATACCTTCGTTATCAGCCATTCAAATACTGGCGGGCCAATAGGCGACGCCTCTCTATGAATAAACACATAGTCGTAGCGCGGTATCGTGAGCATCAACCCTGCCCTCCGCAGAAAACCAGCTACGATGCCCATAGCCTTAGCTGTCGTGTGCCCAGGCTTGTACAAGATTTGCCAGGTAGCCATCGACAAGAAGGGGGCCAGATGCCACTGGTGCCCGTACTGCGTCAGCGTGTCCAGATACTGCTCGAAGCGAAAGCGTTGTGAGGGGGCCTGTCCCAACGGGTAAGGAGCAATAAACAAAATCTTCATGTGCGTGAGCTACGGCTGGCCACCAATTCTTTATATAGATTACCCAAGCGCAGGTAAGTGGACTGCGGATTGAATTTCTGCCGGACGAATACCCGGCCGGCCGCCGAAAACTGCCGTCTTTTTTCCGCATCGACGGCCAGCGTGGCGATGGCGGCGGCCATAGCGCCCACATTGCGGTTAGGCACCAGCAGGCCAGAGCGCTCGTCTTCAAATAGTTCGGCGGGGCCGCCGCAGTCGGAAGCAATGAGCGGGGTGCCGTAGTACAGCGCGTCTAGGCAAGTTAGGGAGAACGACTCCGACTCAGAAAAATTAAGTACAATATCGGCCTGCTTGATGGCAGTTTCCACATCCGTCACGAAACCGCCAAACGTTACTACTTTCCCCAAGCCAGCCTTTCGCACCTGTGTTTCCAACTGCTCCCGAAACTCTCGGTTCTTTGACATTCCCATGTCGCCACCCGCAAAGGTGAGTCGAAGCTGTGGGTGCTGCGCATAGGCTTGCTGGAAAGCAGCCAACGCAAAATTCTGCCCTTTGCCCGGAATGTAATTGCTTAAATATAGCAACTCAACGGTAGCTGACTGACGCAAAATTGGCACTACCGCTATTGGATGCTTCTCTGTTTTAGGTATCGGGTCGAAGACAACCTGCACCTTTTCTATCGCACCAAAATAGGCTTGTACTGCCTGTGACACACACACCACACGATCGGCAAAACGCTCTGCCAACCAGCGCCATAGGCGAGCAAGCATTTGAGGAAGACTCTGAGGCAAAAACCGCACATGCGTGACTAGTTGTATATCACCAAAGCTTAGTGCCTTCGCTATATATCCCGTCAAATTATAGAAATCATTGAGATGAATAATGGTTGCCTGCTCGCGCTTTGCTAATCGGTAGAGCCGCCAGCCATTCACAAATAGCATAGGTACATACCGGAGTAAATCACCTGCGCGTCTACTAATTTCTACAAAAGGAAGTTCGTATACCTTATACCCATCTTGCTCCAATACTTGTCGGCCAGTGCTAGCAACAGGTACAACATATGCGAAAATGAACTGCTCCCGCAGCGGCCCCGTGGCGTGTCGTATGGCGTTCAGTGCACCAGTAATGGCATGGGAGTTATCTACAACGAGAACCAGAGTTTTTTTCACAGTACGCGTCGTTTGCAAGTCATGATATGTGTATTTCAATACTATTCGGCTAGTACTTCATCAATCAACTTTCTCCAGCGCTGAAAAGTAACCGCATGTGTAAAATCGTCAGAACGCCGACGTGCAGCCTCTCCTAACTGCTTGCGTCGACTCTCATCTTGCAGCAATGCCTGCAACGTTTGTATCCAAGTTTGTTGGTCGGTAGCAGCTGTAGCAGCATCTGTCAGCATAGGCATTAAAACACCATATGCAGCCCATTCTGCCGTCTTGATAGGATGAGTGGGGATTTCGGATTGTGGTGCCAGCATTTCCCTAGGTCCGGTAGGGCAATCAGTACTCACCACAGGCACACCACAAGTCATAGCCTCACCTAGTGCCAGCGGAAACCCCTCCCACGCTGAGGGAAACACAAACGCAGTAGCTGGCCGAATGAATTGAAAAGGATTGTGCTGCAACCCCACAAAATACACGTCAGACTCTGTCGTCAGCGGCTCATCGGCCCATGCTTCATATACCCGTAAGCCTAGATGACGGGCATGCGCTACTAACTGATTACGTAACTCTCCGTCGCCGATAAATACTAGCTTGGCAATCTGCTTATGCAGTAGGCCCGCGAATATATCGAGGAGCGGCTGCTGATTTTTCTGGGTAGCCAGCCGGCCGGATGTCACTAGCACAGGAGCAGCGTCATAGACTGACTGCATGGACGGCGGTAGAGGTTCTTGAGCCTTTTCCCACACGCTTTCTACCTCAAATGAATTGTTTATGGCGCTCAGCTTGCTTCGCTCCACGCCATAGTCCTCTACCATTTCTGGAATAATGTCTCGGCTAACGCACACAATTCGGTCGGCGCGCTTGTAGAGAAGCGGCATTAGCACGCTTTTGCGCAGCCAGCCAGTGGGCCCACTTATATTCCGATCGTGTGATTTGGAGCCATGAATCAGCAGAATTATCTTCTCTTGGCCTTTACTAAGCAGATTCACGTAATCAGCTCCTTCCAAGTGGCTGATGCAAATATCGGTTTTCAGTCGCTTCTTAAGCTGCTTGAGCTGGCTGACTCGCTTGAAAAAATTGGCTACTTTACGCACCGGCCCGCCCCCGCCTACTACGGCCAAACTTTCCAATGGATTTCCGGATGGATACAGGTTTTCAAGATCAAGGTTGAAAACCGCTTCCGTAATGCCGTAATACTTGCTCAGTTCCACACTATGGTCGTGGAAGACTCGCTGTGCTCCGCCTAGTCCTAGGTTGGGAATGACCATGAGAAGTTTCTTACGCATTTTGAATTTACTGAATGAGCTAGCTGCTCAGGCGAAAAATTTTCTCTTCATTAAAATTAACCTCAAATCTTAGATTTACCGTATCGCTTGGCTAATTCAATAAATGGCTTTTCTATAAATATATAAAATATATACGAACCTAGCAAAGCCCCCATGATGCATAGTAACGTAATAGCAGCCTTTCTTACCTCTGTATCAGGAGATATAATTTTAATAAAAATAAATTCAAGCGTAGTACCTACCAGCACGTGAATCAAGTAAAATGAATAAGACATTTTACCTATAAATGAAAACAATCTATTCTCCATAGAAACAAAAATAATAGACAAAGAAGTCAGCACACCTGTCAGAGTGATTGCCACATCTAGTTGCCAATAAGACACTCCAGTAAAGAGCAGCATTATTAAACCATATTCCTTCTTACTTACGTGCCTTTGGTGGTGAAGTAGAGTTATTCCACCCATTGCAAACAAAGAGCTGAAATGAAAGAAGTTACGAAAGTCGGTAAATGGTAAGAATTGAAATAAGCTTACTACTAAATAGCCAATTACAAATTTCCAAAGACGTTTACTTTCGAATAAGAATCCGAACAGTAAACCGATAAAAATATAAAACTGAAACTCTATGGCTAAAGTCCAGAAGATACCTACAATCCATTTATACTCAGTGAACGGTACGGTAAAAAGTAGATTATGAAAAATCTGCATCAAAGTTATCTCCCCAGTATATACTCTATTATGATTAATAAAGCAATCTATTAAAAGCCATTGCAATAAAACTAAAAACATAGCTATATAAGCAGGAGGATTAATTCTAATAATCCTTTTTATAATATAAGACCCGAAGTCTCTAACAGAATATTGTTTTCCCAGCAAACTATAAGGAATTATAAATCCAGAAATAACGAAGAATATATCAACTCCTAACCAACCATAAGAAAAGGTAGGCTTCATATATACATTGATAACTTTAGGTAGCGCTGCCCCTGAGAAGTGGAACAGGCATACACTAAGAGCCGCTATAGCTCGTAAGAAATCAAGACCTTGAATATATTTTTTCTCGCTCTTACCAGTAGTGTTAATGGTTACTTTATTCATCTCTAGTATGTTATAATTATAAAGAGCAGAGTCTTTTTTATAACTAGTATATTAGCCAAGTTATTTTTTTAAAATGTAGCTGATACAACATTCCTACACCAAATGCTTGACGGAAGCTAAAAATCGTCGCCGCCATAGCACGGTCGGGTCTTGTTGCACCGCCTTCCATAAATACCGTATCGTTTTCAGCCGATGCTGTTTGCTTAAAGCCATCGTAAGCGTGATAAATGTGTATCTGTCGGCCACAAAGCGGGCCAACCGATTGGGAAACCGACGGATAAAATCCGGGTTTCGGCTTACCAACCGCGCAAATAGCTCATCCCGTACCCGCACGGTCTCTGGCGCAATGGTATTGAGACTACGGCCACTATGCTCACGCAAACAAAAGGTTTTCTGGCGAATGGGGTGAAAGGTATACTTACTGGCTAAACGGAGCCACAGCTCCCAGTCCTCAGCCGAAGAAAGGCGGCGGTCTTCTTCAAAAGGATTATCCTGCGCAATATCACAGCGCACGAATACTGTGTTGCAAGCCAGCGGGTTATCATGTAGCAGGGCCTCATTGGTGCTGCTAGCGAACTCATATACTTCACTAATCACGCGGTCTTGCTCATCCAGTCGCTCATAGCCCGTATGTACGACTTCTACCAGCCCGTACTGATCTAGAAACTCCTTCACCACCCGCAAGTGATTTGGGTACATCTCATCATCGGAGTCAAAAAAGTTGATGTACCGTCCGCGAGCTTGCTGTGCGCCATAATTGCGGGCAGCGCCCCGTTCGCCGTTTTCCTTGTAGAAGTATCGAACGCGAGGATCGGTGATGGCAGCCACTACCTCACGCGTATTATCGCGGCTACCGTCGTCCACTAGAATCAGTTCAAAGTCTTGATATTCCTGCTTCAGGATGGAACGCACCGTACTTAGCACAATATCCGCCCGGTTATAGCAGGGCACAACAATGGTAAAAAAAGGCGACGAGGACTCGGAAATAGTCACAGAAAGACGGCAAGTAAGATGACCAGAGCTAGTAGTTGCGCAGGTTAAGCTACGTGAACAGCTCAGCAAAGATAGTTAGAGTGACTTGCCACGAAGCAGCTTACCGTATTGGCGCAGCATGTGCTGGCGTTGTTCGGCATTGCCGCGCATGAGCACAAAATTGGCCATTTTGGCCAAGTAGTACGCTTTGGTAGTAACCCACCCGTACTCGCGCTGCAGGAAGATGTCTTCGTTCTGCAGAATCATGTTGCCCTGATTTAGCTTCTTTTCCTTTTTCGTGCTCTGCGAAAAGTGGTGCATTACCCGCGCATCCGGCACGTACTTAATAGTATATCCCAACTTCCGCACAGTATAACTCCACTGCAAGTCCTCCGCATACATAAAAAAGTCATCGGCCAGTTGGCCGCCGGGCATTTTCTCCACTACTTCCCGCTTTAGGTGGTAGTAAGTCCCCCACACCCAATCCGGGTATAGGGGCTTGTCATACGTAAAGAAGGCGCCCTGCAAAATAGTGCCGCGCTGCTCAGCTGACATAAATTTTTGAAGCCGTAATAGCTCTACTAATTGCAAACTAATAGAGGGAAAACGGCCACAAGAGTGCTGTACCCGGCCATCAGGATACTCCAGGCGGGCAGTGGTTAGGCCAAGCTTTGTGTCGGCCATTAGCTCCTGATAAGTTAGCAGCAGAGCATCATTGAGGCAGGCCGCGTCGCTGTTAAACAACAGGATGGTTTCGCCAGTGGCGTGACTGATACCCAAGTTGTTGCCCTTGGCAAAGCCGGAGTTGTCGGGATTACGCACTAGCATGATGGAGGGAAACCGCTCCTCAAACAGACCAGGGTCGCACTCGGTTGAAGCATTGTCTACCACGATAATTTCGTACGAGACACCTTTAGTATGCTGCTGAATAGACGTAATAGCCTCGCTCGTCAGTCGAAACGTATTGTAGTTGATGATGATAACGGAAACCTGAATCATAAATACGTTTGAATGGGAATCAGTAGCGCAAAAGTCAGACCTACGCTACAATTTCCCTGAAAAGGGACTCATATTGAGCGGCGCAGTGGGCTACGTCATACGTATTACGCAGTTGAAGAGCTGCCTGTGCATGGCTGGCTAAGAGTGCCGCATCGGTCACGTAGGTGCTCATAGCAGCTATCAGATCATTCAGTTGGGGGGTGGCATCTGGGTTCATGCGCAACAGCCGCCCCGCGGCGGGGCTATCGGCGGGTTGCACCATCTCCGGAATTCCGCCCAGCGGGCTGGCCACTACGGGCACACCATTTTCGAAGAACTCAATAATGGAAATTGGCTGAGCTTCCGAAAACCATGACGGAAACAGCCCTACGTGACACTGCCGCATGTAGGGATGCGGTGTCTGCACATTGCCCAGGAAGTAAATATCCGGGTGTGCTGCTTCGTAATCGGCCCGCAAGCTGCGCAGGTAGGCGCCGTCGCCCATAGCAATGAAGGCAAATCTACGGTTGGGGTACAACTCCTTGATACGAACGTATGCAGCCAGCGCATCGCCCCAGCCTTTCTGTTGGGTGCCGCGCCCTACCAACCCAAACACAAAGCTGCCGGCCGGAATAGGTAAGGGGGTAGGCTCCTTCCCTACCGGCGTGTACCGTGGCACTCCGTTGTAAATAACTTCTACGCGCGTTGTAATGGGAATGCGAGGCTGCGGCGCTTGCTGCTTCGCGTTTTCGTACTCATTTTGGTAATCAGTAGCCAGTATTCTCTCCCCAGCCTGCCGCTCTTCTTCTGAAGGTTTTTCCTGGAGCTCACCAGTAAATAAATCAGCTGTGTATTGCGACACGCCTACCACGGCTTTGGCCAGATTGGCATAGGGCACAAAGGAAAATTCGCCTACCTTAATCAGCATAGAATAGCCTTGATGGTCGGTCACGACGGTTGGCACACCAGTCAGTTGGCAAAGCTTTGTCACGCGGGACTTAGCTACCATGGGCTCGTGGCTGTGTAGCACAGCGATGCGGTGACGACGGATTAGGTAGCGCCCCAATAGGGTCTTGGCATACTCATGCGCTTGGAACCGAAAGCCTAGCTTCTGACACAATGCATTAAGCTTCCAAGCTATTGCATTAAATACCGGGTATTGGTCTATCGATACCAGTTGTACGGCAGGGCTTAGGTACTGTACTACCATGTCCTTGTCCACCAACTGCTCGTTTTGGTTGAAAAAATAGACGTTATGCTTCTTCGCCAATTCTGAGGCTAACGCCAACGCTAGAACGTGCGAGCCGGCTTTCTCCAGGCAGAAGGTAGTAACCAGTATGTTCATGGCACAAAGCTACCGACTTTGCGCAAGAGCTACCTGGAAGACCTCTTCATACTGGTCGGCGCAGGCTTTCATGGTAAAAGAGGCGCTGAGTTGCCGGGCTTGCACGGCGTGGCTTATGTAAAGCGGTTGATCCTGAATATAGCGCTGCATGGCGGTAGCCAGTTCACCCACACTTGGCATACCAGTCTGCGTATCTATCGTCACTAGCAGGCCCGCTTCTTGTTGGGGACGGGCAATCAGTTCTGGAATGCCGCCAATGCCGGTAGCAATGGTCGGTAAGCCATACGTCATATATTCAATAACCGACAGAGGCAGCGCCTCCGACGGAAAGTATGATGGCAGCAGCCCTACGTCTGAGCCGGCCATGTAAAAATCTGGGTTGGGCACACGCCCCGTGAAGTGCAACCCGGCTTCCTTTCCAAAGCGGCCCCGCAACTCGTCCATGTACGGACTGCCACCCACCAGCACGAAGTGGCTGGGGCGTTCCATAGCGGCTCGCGTTTGCAAGAATGCCTCAATGGCCTGCTCCCAACCTTTTAGCGCCACACCGCGCGCGGCCATACCAAACACGAAATCTAATTCGCCAATACCCAGCGCTTTGCGCATTTCCGCTTTTTGGTATGTCTGATTAGTGACTACGCCATTATAAATCGTGCGCAGGGGTGGTAAGTCCGTGAAGACATTCCGTAGCTTTTCCTGACAGTAGTTCGAGACGGTAATGAGGGAAGTCGCCTGCTGCAGAATGCTTTCGAAACCGTAGTGTCCTTCCAGCAGAAAAATAGTATACTCACCGTGTTCCGTTATAATGAATGGAACGGGTACTTGCTGCATCACAGGGGCACACATGCCATCGGAGTAGGTGGCATGGCTGCTCACTACCTCAATACCGTGCTGGCGCAGGCACCGCTTTAAATACTGCTGCTGTTGTCGATCGAAATAGTTAGCCTTGCCGGTGAGACGCTGTTGCAGAGCGTTGATTTTGTGAGCAAAGAAGTTGCGCAGTGGGTTATCTGCCATTGATAGAACCCGCACGGAGGTTGGTACTAGCCTCTGTACCAAATCCCTATCAATCAGGTGAGCGCGCTGGTTGAAGAGAAAAACAGAATGCCCCCTCGCTGCCAACTCAGCGGCCAAGTTCATAGCAAATATTTCTCCGCCTCCAACTTGCAACGACCAGGTAGAAATCAGAATATTCATTGTGTCGCAAAAGCTATAGCGTCCTCAAAAGTACTATATCTTGCGTCCTGATTTAAGATCTTCTAATAAGCGCCTTCATTTTACGCCACAGTGCCACCA
>NZ_JAGETX010000139.1:0-265 GCF_017589435.1 Hymenobacter defluvii | reverse complement strand
AGGTGGAGCTGTTTCAAAGCTCACAAAACTCTACTTGTTGAGATAGTTCAGAAAGTCACCGCTTACAGATTCGAAGTTGAAAGTAGTGTGGTAAGTCAGTCAGTGTAAGTCACTGCTTAGCCCTGCTCTGTGAAGCAAGCGAAAGGCAACCGGTAGTCGCAATGGTGCTTTTAGCTAGGCAAGAACCTTATTCGGAGGATAATCAGATATACTATACGTGCTGCCTCGTGGTAGAAAATGTTGCCTATCTATAAAAATATCTATA
>NZ_JAGETX010000138.1:0-265 GCF_017589435.1 Hymenobacter defluvii | reverse complement strand
CGGTAGAGCGAGCGGAAGTACTCGAAAAGCAACTACGCACAGCAGAGGGCCTAAAACAAGGCAATTTTGAGGCGAAACAACAGGCTGAACAAGCTACTCAGCAGGCCCGCGGCCAATATGTGAGGCTGGCCATGCACGTGGTGCAAGAGAAAACTATTCCGGTGGCCACGATTGAGCAGGTTGAGCGGTGGCGCACAGCTGAAGTTGAGAAAGCTCAAGCCAGTGCGAAACAGCTTTTAAGCAACTACCAGGGCCAGGCACATTT
>NZ_JAGETX010000137.1:0-274 GCF_017589435.1 Hymenobacter defluvii | reverse complement strand
TCGAGGATTTCAGTCACCTGACCGGCACCTACCGTACGGCCACCTTCGCGGATAGTGAAACGAAGACCTTTCTCCATCGCTACCTTGTTGATCAGCTCAACCGTGATAGTGATGTTATCGCCAGGCATTACCATTTCAACACCTTCGGGTAGGGTAATGATACCCGTTACGTCAGTGGTGCGCAGGTAGAACTGGGGACGGTAGTTGTTGAAGAATGGGGTGTGACGACCACCTTCTTCTTTCGACAGAACGTATACCTCAGCTTTGAACTTTT
>NZ_JAGETX010000136.1:0-280 GCF_017589435.1 Hymenobacter defluvii | reverse complement strand
AATCTCTACTACAATTACGCCAATGACCACAGTAGCTAAGCGTTGTAGGCGCCGGTTAGGCTGCCGGTACAGCTGATAGACTACGTAAGTATTCAATAGCAGCAACACTGCTGAAAACGTGCGGTGTACTGCAAAAACGCTCCCTAATTGATCAATCCAAGTTTGTCGTTGCATATAGCCATTTGCAGTAGCCACCAGGTCAACCTGTTCTCGTACCTGGGTTCCTAGCACTATCTGTGCAAACGTCAACACGACAATTAACCATAGCCAGCCCGACATT
>NZ_JAGETX010000135.1:0-282 GCF_017589435.1 Hymenobacter defluvii | reverse complement strand
AGCGTATGGAATTAAACCATACTCATCAGCTAACTTACGCTTTAATTTCCCAAGTGCTTTTCGCATCAATGAGCCCATAGTTTTTGTACTTATAATCCTTTGTGCCAAATTCTAAAACCTCAACTTGAATAGCAGAAGGATTATAATATATATTTTCGCTTTGAGAGTCTATGCCTATCAGTAATATATAAGAGCCTGCTCTTAAGTTATGCTCAACTTTAACTTTAACCTCAAAATCACCAACTAGATCAACGGGATTCTGCTCATCAAGTAATCTTACGG
>NZ_JAGETX010000134.1:0-295 GCF_017589435.1 Hymenobacter defluvii | reverse complement strand
GATTACGCACGGCAGATACCTCAAGCCGTCCTACAACGTTATGTACCCAAAAAATTATCGTGGCAGGAGTTACGCCAATTAGCTTATAAAAGAGCCTTAGAAGCGTACTTTAATTATCCCGAAATAGGTCAAACTTGGCGGCGGGTTAAAGGCACCTTCAAACGCTAAAATAAAATCCTTGTATCTAATAGTACAATATTAATTATTTTTCTCCTCTATCAAGGGCCTTACCCATTTCTCTATACTATCGATATCTTGACGTAGCGTATGCGAGAGCGTGAAAACTGTTTTAAGC
>NZ_JAGETX010000133.1:0-324 GCF_017589435.1 Hymenobacter defluvii | reverse complement strand
CGGTATGCGGAACCGACACACCAATACCGCCTTGCGCCTGTGCGTTAGTAGGAATATTAGCAGCCATAGAGAAGCGTGCGTTAAAATGTAATTACAACGAAGCTGGAGTAGCCGATTGTACAGCGGCTGTAGCAGCCGGACCTACTGGAGCAGTTACTCCAATTGTTTTTTGATCTTGTGCTTTTTTCTTCAAGTTAGCCAGAATTTCAGGATTCTGTGACGAGAAGGATTTCTGCTGCGACAACCAAGCAATGTAGTCTTCTGGTTCCTCCACAATCACTTCCATTCGCATGGCAAAGTGACCCCGACCACATATCTGGTTAC
>NZ_JAGETX010000132.1:0-328 GCF_017589435.1 Hymenobacter defluvii | reverse complement strand
TGAGGTGGTCGGATAAATCTGGACAGAATAGGGTGTTATCTTTCCTTCGTCATGAAAGACAGCCCTCAGCCTGCTAAACGCCGCCGCTACGATGCGGCCTTCCGCGCGGAAGCCCTGCGCTTGGCCAGCGAAAGCCGCTCGACCCAAGCGGCCGCGCGCGCCTTGAACATCAGTCCTAAGCTGCTTTACAAGTGGCAAAAAGAGGCCCTCACGCCGGTCGCAGCAGCCCGCGGGGCCGAGCTGGACCCGGCCACGGCGGCTGAATTGCGCCAGTTGCGGGCCTTAGCCCGCCGACAGGCGCAGGAACTGGACATTTTAAAAAAAGCCA
>NZ_JAGETX010000131.1:0-331 GCF_017589435.1 Hymenobacter defluvii | reverse complement strand
ATATCTGTTACCAGAATTCGGATTGTTCCATACTATCCGGCTAGAATTTCTAATTCTAATCTAACGTCACGTACTAGTACCTCATAACGTGAATTTAATAACCTTAAGTAATAATCAGTATCAAGTTCACCATTAATTTTTGTATATACTGATTCTAGATTAAGAGGAAGCGAATGTTTATCCTTAGCTTGCTGACTTACTTGAGGAAAGTATTGTGCAGGAGTCGCTGCGCGAATTATATTATTAGCTGCCGAGGATATATAAGTTCTATTTAATGGGCTATTTAATTTATTCTTCTTGTCAGACCTAATGGTTTTTGAAGATTCAAATA
>NZ_JAGETX010000130.1:0-331 GCF_017589435.1 Hymenobacter defluvii | reverse complement strand
GTACGCTACGCCTGCTGGAAGCCGTGCGCAGGTCTTTACCACCTGGGGTAGGCAGCATTTTGAAACCAGCTTTCTTGTAATCATCGTCCAATACCCAGGCAATGGCCCAGAAGTGCGGGAATTGCCACATAAACTGAATTCCGAATAAAATCCAGGCCTCTACCCCTAATATGCCGGTAGCGGCTACCCAGCCAATCATAGGCGGCATTCCGCCCGGAATAGCACCAACGGCCACACATATCGGTGAGATTGTTTTGAGCGGCGTGTAGATGAACCCGTACAGAATCAACGAAAGCAATGACAACGCCGCGGTCAGAGGGTTGAAGAGGTA
>NZ_JAGETX010000012.1:0-111725 GCF_017589435.1 Hymenobacter defluvii | reverse complement strand
CTGCGCACGGCCATCCAGATTATGACCTACACGCTGGTGCTGATTCCGCTGAGCCTGTTGCCAACGGTCTTTCACATGACGGGCACTACCTACGGAATAATTGCTGTGGTATGTGGAGTTTTATTCCTAGGGCAAACGTTCTATCTCATGCGTACCTGTTCCAAGAAAGCGGCGATGAGCATCATGTTCGGCTCGTTTCTATACCTGCCTATTGTACAGATTGCGTTGGTATTCGATAAACTGTAACC
Source organism: Hymenobacter defluvii (assembly GCF_017589435.1). Lineage (NCBI taxonomy): Bacteria > Pseudomonadati > Bacteroidota > Cytophagia > Cytophagales > Hymenobacteraceae > Hymenobacter > Hymenobacter defluvii. Next base: position 111,477 of record NZ_JAGETX010000012.1, on the reverse strand, counting down.
TACTCAAGTATGCATACCTCTGAAGTTTTAACCGCTAAAGAACCCGGTACCGGACAACACCCGTACCGCTTGCAACTGATTCTGCTGATGATCAGCAGCTCTATGATTTTTGCTGCCTACACCAGTGCTTATATTGTGCGGCGCGATGAAGGCAATTGGCTGGAATTTGCCCTACCCATGGCGCTGGCCATCAACAGCGCTATTATCTTAGCAAGCTCTGGTACAATGCAGTGGGCTTTTATGGCAGCCCGGCGCAACAGCATCAAACAAGTTCGGATTGCACTGATTCTGACCTTTATATTAGGTTTAGCCTTCTTGGTAGGACAGTGGAATGTGTGGGGAGAATTAGTAGCCAGCCGAATTTTCTTCGGCGGTACCGACGCCAATCCTTCTGGTTCGTTCGTATACGTGCTCATGGGCGTACACGCCTTCCACCTCGTTACAGGCCTTATTTTTCTGTGGGTTGTACTCCGCAAAAGCTTGCGCTATGAAGTACATTCCAAGCAAATGCTCTCGATAGGCAATGCGACTATCTACTGGCACTTCCTCGGTGGGCTTTGGTTGTACCTGTATTTGTTCCTACTTTTGAACCACTAGTATTGTCTTACCCCGCATAGTATGTCCACTTCTTCCTCAACGCTGGCCCCCACGACGAATTCGGTCGAACTCGAACAGCCACGTTCCGGCACTTGGGATGGCGGTAACGAACCCTTCAAGGCGAGCTACGGCAAGCTGATGATGTGGTTCTTTCTGCTGTCGGATGCCTTCACGTTCGCCGCGTTCCTGACCACCTACGGCATGATCCGCCACCGCAATCCGGTGTATGTGGGTGATGTCGAAAATTTTGAATTCTCGACTGCCTACTGGCCCATTCCCGAGAAGGTATTTAATGCCTTCCCTGGCTTCCACGGTGTAGATCTACCGTTGGCCTTCGTGGCGTTGATGACCATGATTCTCATCTTCAGTTCCGTGACGATGGTACTGGCTGTGGAAGCTGGCCACCGCATGGACAAGAATGATGTGCAGAAGTGGCTGCTATGGACTATTCTGTTCGGCGCTACGTTCTTAGGTTCTCAAGCCTGGGAGTGGAGCCACTTCATCAGCGGCCACGAAGAAGGCACGCTATTAAGCGACGGAACTATGTTCCATGGTGCTAATTTGACCATGAACCAGTATGGACCGGTACTCTTTGGTGACTTATTCTTCTTTATTACGGGTTTCCACGGTACGCACGTATTCTCAGGTGTCTGCTTGTTGGTATGGGCCTTTATTGCTACTACCAATGGCACCTTTGAGAAGCGTGGCCATTATGAAATGGTAGAGAAAATTGGTCTCTACTGGCACTTTGTAGACTTGGTTTGGGTGTTTGTTTTCACCTTCTTCTACCTCGTTTAATCGTAAACTTAGATGGCTGGTCGTCCAACAACGCGTTGGGACGACCAGCCATTTACCCATTCAGTAATTCAATCATTTAGTTATAATGGCACATCACGTCGAAGTTCAGCATAACGAGATACGGGAGATTCCGAAGCCCAATACCGGCTGGATCTGGAAAACCTTCTGGGTACTAGTAGGCATCACGGCCGTTGAGTTCGTTATTGCCTTTACGATGCCATCCAGCACCTTACGCAATAGCATCTATATCGTGCTAACTATTTTCAAGGCTTTCTTCATCGTAGCTGAGTTTATGCACTTAAAGCACGAGACGAAAGGCCTTATCTGGAGCATTTTGATTCCAGTTGCATTACTTATCTGGTTGTTGGTTGCTCTGGTAACGGAAGGTTCTTACGCTGGCGAGTTGCTTCAGCATACATTCAGTAGCTAATCTATGCGGCCCCGGCAAACCCTGTTGTTGGGCCTCATGCTGCTTGTGCCCGTCCTAGCTTTTCTGTTTCTGAAAAGCTTCGGCACCAATCATTACGCGCTGCCAACTTTCTTCCCGGAACGTGTTGATTCAACACAAGTTGGCGGAAAGTGGCAGCGCGATACTGTTTATCACCACCTAAACAGCTTCGGGCTAACCTCGCAATCTGGGCATCCAGAAGCTATAGCGGAAATAGCGGGTCGTGGCCTATATGTAGCAGGATTCTTGTGTGCTAATTGTCCTGGCGCCTCGCCCGAGCCCATTGCGCAGCTGGCCCGCGTGCAGGAGCTGTATCGGCAAGATTCTCAGGTGAAGTTAGTCACGTACCTAACCGCCGGTATCACGCCCGAGAAGGCTGCTGAACAGTATGGTGCTATTGCCGGCAAATGGTGGTTTCTGGCGGGTGACAGCGCAACAATGCGTCGCGTGGCTGATGATTACCATTTATCAACCGCTACAAACAGCACGATTCAGACGCCGAATCTGTTTCTAATAGACCGCGACCAACAGATACGCGGCATTTACGACGGTACCAAGCATAAGGAGATTGAACGGTTGCTGACCGAAATAGGCGTTCTATTGTACATCTATGAGCACGACGACGCAGACCGCTAATCCTAGCGGTACTACCAAATACAAGATTTTAGCTGGCGTACTGGGTGCAGTGATACCGTTGGCCGTTGCCGTACTATACTTCTTTCCGGGTATTCTGAAGGTAGAAGGCGCTAATGTGAAGATGCTGCCGGCTGTGAATGCCGGATTGAACTCTCTGACAGCTGTTTTTCTACTACTCGGATACTACTTCATCCGGCGAAAGGATGTAGCGCGTCACCGCGCTATGATGGGCATAGCCTTCCTACTTGGGTCGTTGTTCTTGGTGTCGTACGTAGCGTATCACTCGCAGGGCATCGTCACGAAGTTTGGCGGGGTAGGGGCTATTCGAGGGGTATATTACTTCCTGTTGCTAACGCACATTGTGCTGGCAGCCGTAACGGTAGCCCTGGTGCTTTTCACGCTATATTATGCGCTGACGCAGCAATTTGCTAAGCACCGCCGGATAGCCCGCTGGACTTTCCCTATTTGGCTGTATGTGTCCGTTACGGGGGTTATCGTGTACTTCATGATTGCGCCCTATTATACGTAATAGCCGTTAGCGTAAAACAATTGTCGGAGTTGAAACTTAACGCCTGCTTAGGTGTTCAAATCATATGAAAAAGGCCATCAAATCCAGTGTATTTCTGTTGCTGCTGAGCACGTTGCTTAGTTTACTTCCGTTGGCAACGCAGGCCCAGTGCGTGCTGTGTAAGTCACAGGTAGAATCGTCGCGTACGGAAAAAGATGGCTACGACGTAACAGGTCTAAACAAAGGTATCGTCTACCTCATGACGGTTCCTTACCTGTTAATGGGTACAGTAGGGTATTGCTGGTATCGCAACGTGCAAAAGAAGAAAGCTGCGCAGCAGTAAAAGCTAGATTGCATTCTTCGTGCAACTATTGTATTAAGCAGTGAATGCCGCCAAATGGCGGCATTTTTGTTAGCTTCCGGGTAGGTTTGCGCTGTAGTGCTTGGTGTTAGTTAGCCTTCTGCCTTGTTAAAATCGACTCGTTTTTCTCCGTTGTTTCTGCTGCTGGCGGCCGTTCTGTGTTTCGCTGGGGCCTATGTCAGCAATCAGTACGCACAGCGTTCCGGGTCTTTGTTCCGGGCCGATGCACTGCGGCTACAGAACCTGCTGACGGAAGCCGAATTAACGGCGCGATATGAGGCGGAGGCAGTGGTAGACAACTTGCGTAAATACAAGCCAACTTTTGGGGAGCTGGTAAGCCATACTACCTACCCTTGCTTTGTGTATGAGGGTGAGCAACTGGTAAGCTGGTCCGATCATACCATCGAGCCAGATCAGGCGCTGGTAGATGAGGAGTTTCGGGAGAAGATGGTGGAAATGCGCTTCGGGCACTACTTGGTGCTTCGCCAGGTGCTGGGGCCATACACCATTATTACCTACGTGCCGCTGGAGCAGCACTATGGTATCAGCAACCGCTACCTGCGCAACGGCGCCGGACAGGCACTATTCCGGGGGATGAATATCCGGCTGGTGCCAAATAGCACCAATCAGCGCCTACCCCGCCTGTATACCGATGCAGGAGAATACCTCTTCTCAGTCGAAAGTCTTCAGCCTAACCCCATCACGGGTAAATATCTACCGTGCTTTTTACTGTTGTTGGGCCTGAGTTGCTACCTATTGTGCTGGTGGCAAATGGCGCGGCGGCGCTTTCGGGCAGACAAAGCTCTCAGCGGCGCCATTGTAGTAATTCTAGCGCTGGTGGTGTTGCGGGCAACATTGCTCTTTGCGGGCCTGCCTTTTTCTCTGATTGAGTTGCCCCTATTTGACCCACGCGTGTACGCGGCCTCCTGGCTTTCGCCCTCGCTGGGCGACTTGCTGATCAATGCGCTTTTGTTGTTGGTAGGCTCTTACTACGCACTCTTGCTGTTCCGGCGCTACCGAATAGTGCGGCGGGTGCGGCAAGTGCGCAACCAGATGGTGCGGCTGTTGCTAGGTGTAATAGCGGTGCTGGGCTATTTTGGGCTGATGGTACTGCTGTACCAGTTCTTTTCCAATAGCTTCAACAACTCCCAACTAGTGCTCGATATCACGCAGAGCATTCAGGTGAGCGGTTTCAAAGTGCTGTTGTGTTTGGCGCTGGTGCTACACGGGGGAGCCTATATGGTAGGCTTTTTTCTATTGTCGCAGCTATTTACGGCGGCGGTGCGACCTACCTCCAAGGTATCGGATGTGGTGCTGCTGAGCTTTTTCATGCTGCTTTTCCTACCAACCGGGCTCATCCTTAATCAGCCCTACCTCACGTTGCTAGGGCTGGCGCTGTTGTTCTTCGCGGTGTTGCGCCTCACTGGGCTGAAGCAACTGGTGAATGTGGTACCGTATCAGATTTACCTATTTATTTTCCTGATGCTGGCCGTGATATCGGCTGTGGGGGCGCTGGCTTTGTATGAGTTTGCTGATCAGCAACTGATTCTATCCAAGCAAAAGATAGCAGGCAATTTGCTAATTGATAACGATTTGCAAGGAGAATACCTGTTGGCCGAACGCACGCGCCAAATGGCTGCTGATCCGCGCATCCAAAAGGTATTGGCCAATCCGTTTGCCAACCAGGAGGTAGTCCGGCAGAAAATCGACAAGTACTACCTGCGCGACTATTTCGATAAATACGAGGTCGTAGTCACGCTGTTTGGCCCCTCGGGCACGACGGCCGATAGCAGCGTGGCCCTACCCGCACTGCGCCGCCGCCTGCTGGCCAACGCCACGCTCACCGACCAAAAAGGCATCTACCTGATTCGGGGTAGTAACTCGTTCAGTACGCGGCGCTACGTGGCCCTGGTGCCCGTGCCGGCCGACAGCAGCCGGGAGAGCACCATTGTACTAGAACTGTCTCTCAAGAAGTTGACCGCCTACAGCGTAGTGCCCGAACTGCTGATCGACCAGAAGTTTTTTCAGCCTGGACTAGGGCCGGAGCTAAGTTACGCTGGCTACGAAAATAATCAGTTAGTATACAGCGAGGGCGATTTTGACTACGTAAACCAGCTGACCAATAGTGTATTGAATGATAGTAGGCTCTACACAACGGGTCTGGCTATCAATGGATTTCACCACCTGGGCGTGCGGGGGCCGCAGCAACGCTTGGTTATCGTGACCACGACCACGTATTCGTTTGCCAATTGGCTGGCTAACTTCTCTTTCCTATTTCTGCTACACACGTTCTTCTGGCTGGTGTGCATTGGCATTTATACCTTGGCGCAGGGCCAGTCGCTTGAGGTGTTCCGAACCAATTTCAGCACCAAGATTCAACTGTTTCTGAACTTCGGGATTCTGGTGCCGCTGTTAATTGTGAGCGTGGCGACGGCCAGCCAGGTGACCAGTTCTTATAAGCGCGACCTGCTGCGCGCCTACGAGCGCCGCGGCAAGGCCGTGCAGGAAAGCTTGCTCCGCAACCGCTCCGCCCTCACCGATTCTGCGAACCACAGCGCCATTATCGACCTGGCCGACAACGTGGCCAGCATCACCGATACTGACTTGAACCTATACGATGCCCACGGCATGTTGCAGGTAAGCAGTCAGCCGCTCATTTTTGAGGCGGGTTTGTTGAGCCCCTTGATGAACCCACAGGCCATGGCTGCGCTGGCTGAGCACGGGCAGCCGCGCAAGCTGTTGACCGAGCACGCTGGTACGCTGTCGTTCAACGCGCTCTACCTACCCCTGCGCGCCGGGACGGTGCGCGCTGGCAAACCGGCACCGGTTATCGGCTATGTGGGCATTCCGTTTTTCGACTCCGAGAAAGACCTGGACGGCAAGCTAATCGAGCTGATATCAACCAGTCTGAACATCTTCACGGTGATGTTTATCCTGTTCCTGATTCTGACGTTTGTGGCTTCGCGCATTCTCACGGCCCCGCTCAAGCTCATCACGGCCAAGCTGAAACAAACTACCCTGACGGACCGCAACGAGCTGCTCGAATACAACTCGGCCGACGAAATCGGGCTGCTGGTGCGCGAGTACAATGGCATGCTGATGAAGCTGGAGGCCAGTAAGCTGGAGCTGGCCGCGCAGGAAAAAGAAGCCGCCTGGCGCGAAATGGCCCGGCAAGTGGCCCACGAAATCAAGAACCCGCTCACGCCGATGAAGCTTTCGTTGCAGTACTTGCAGAAAGCCATTGCCGAGCACCGGCCCAACGTGCAGGAGCTGATCGGGAAGATTTCGCAGACGCTCATCACGCAGATTGACGTGCTCTCGGATATTGCCACGTCGTTCAGCACCTTCACCAACCTACCCGCCATGCGCCCCGAGCGTCTGGACATCATCCCGATTCTACGGCGCTGCGTGAGTCTGCACCAGAGCAATGCCATTGGCGGCCACCTCTACCTATTGCTGCCAGATGATGCCGATAGCGGTAACTATGAGGTGTTTGCCGACGAAAACCTATTGGTTCGTACATTCAACAATCTATTAATTAACGCCTTGCAAGCCGTGCCGCTGGGGCAGCACCCCGATGTGGGATTGTGGCTGGAATATCAGCCCGATGGGCAGCACCTATTAATTTGCGTGCAAGACAACGGCGCCGGCATTCCGCTGGGAGTACAGGACAAAATTTTCAAGCCGAATTTCACCACCAAAGAGCAAGGCTCGGGCATTGGCTTAGCCGTGGCACGGCGCGGTATCGAAAGCGCAGGTGGGCGCATCTGGTTCGAGACGGAAGAGGAGGTAGGCACCACGTTCTTCGTAGAACTGCCCCTGGCCCCCGAGAAATAGTGAAGTTGTGAACTGGTCAGTTTGATATTCTGACAGCAGCACTTGCATAAAGTGCGCTTCTCTAATGTCAAATTCACCAGTTCACAACTTCACTATTTCATCACTCGGCACGAATCGTGGGTAGATGTGCGTTAAGTAGCAACTAAGTAAGGGCCGAAACTGAATGGCATGAGGAAAAGCTTTACGCGTCAATTCTTGCGCTGGGGCTGCCTGTTGTTGCTATTCTTGGCGGCGCGGGGGCCGTTGCTGGCCCAAGAGGCCGGGCCGCCCAGTACCCGCCGCTGTCGTTGGGTACAGCTGGCGCCCGCCCGCGATACGGCCACGTTTCGCCTACCCGATTCGCTGACGGTAGTGCCTACCTCCGTGATGGTGTCAGGGCACACAGTAGCCTACGATGTTCGTACTGATACCTACCAGTTTCTGCGTCAGCGCACGCGCTACCCCTCGCCCGAGCCGGGGCAGCCTGACCTCATTCTACCCCGTCAGGAGGCTGACTCAGTGCTGGTGAGCTACCGGGTGCTACCGTTGGCGCTGGCTGCGCCGCGCTACCGTCGCCCGCGTAGTTTGTTGGATAGCGTGGCTTTTCGCGAAAAGCCGGTGGGGTACGAGGATTTTGCGGTGAAAGAGCAGATTTTGAGTACGCCAGGCATCAACAAAACCGGGAATTTGTCGCGGGGCGTATCGTTTGGCAACACGCAGAACGTGTTCGTGAACTCAGCCCTGAATCTGCAACTGGAAGGCAAGCTGACGGACAAAATCAACCTGACGGCGGCTATTTCCGACCAGAATGTGCCATTTCAGCCGGAGGGCAATACCCAGCAATTACAGGAGTTCGACCGGATTTACGTGACCCTTACGCACCCCAACTGGAGCCTGACGGCCGGTGATGTGGTGCTACGCAACAAGCCCGATTACTTTCTGCGCTACTACAAGAACATTCAAGGAGCGGCCATTGAAGCCAATTTCAAGCAGGGGCCGCGGGCACGCAGCAGCACCATGGTAGCGGCGGGCGTAGCCAAGGGCAAGTTTGCCTCTATCGACGTGTTGCCCATCGACAACGTGCAGGGACCCTACCGGATGCGCGGGCCGAATGGCGAGCAGTTCATTATCCTACTCGCCAATTCCGAGCGTGTGTACCTGGATGGTCGCCTGCTGACGCGGGGCTTCGATTTCGACTACATTGTAGATTACAATCAGGCGGAAATCACCTTCACGCCCAACCACCTCATTACCAGTAATTCGCGCATCAAGGTAGAGTTTGAGTATTCTGATTTCAACTATTCCCGTTCGCTTACTACCCTCAGTCACTACCAGCAGCTGGGCAAGTTGCAGGTGCGGGCCAACTACTACCGCGAGGCTGACAACCCCGACAACTCGCCCAACCTGACGCTGAGTGAGGCCGACCGTGCCCGCCTGCGCAGTATCGGCAACGACGTGAGTCTTGCGACTACCTCCGGCGTTGACTCCGTGACGTATAACCGCAACCAGGTGCAGTACAACCGTAACGTGGTGACTGACGACAACGGCAACCGGCGTGTGGTGTACCAGTTTGCCACGGGGGCCGATACTTTACGCGGCGTGTATAATGTGCGCTTCACCAACCTGGGGCCTAACCGGGGGGATTATATCGTGAGCACGGCTAATGCCAGCGCCAACGGTCAGGTGTACCGCTATATAGAGCCCCTGAACGGCGTGCCGCAGGGCAGCTACGCGCCGGTGCGCCTGCTGCCTACCCCACTGCTCAAGCAGATGGCCACGGCCGGGGCTACGTATCAAGTCGATTCGACGGCCAGCGTGTTTGTGGACGTGGCGTCGTCGCAGCTGGATGTGAACCGATTCTCGCCGGAGGTGGCGCAGGGACAGGCCATGCGCGTGGGCTATGCCGTGCAGAATCGCCGCATTAACCTGCCAGGCCTGCGCGACTACCGCTTGCAGAGTGACCTTACGTTTGAGTATACCAGTCACCGATTTTCGCCCATCGACCGCTACCGCGACATCGAGTTTGACCGCAACTGGAGCAACAACATCAGCGGCACGGTGGCCGCCCAAACCAACACCAATAGCCTAACGCCGCGGGAAGACAACATCCTGAATTTTTCGGTGGGTGCGGTGAAGGATATCAACAACAGCATCAGCTACCGCCTGAGCCGGCGCTACCGCGCCACGGAGGTAGACGGCACTCAGCATTGGCTGGAAGCCGCGCACCAGCTGGGCGACGTGCAGTTGCGGGGCAACCTGTTTCTGCTGAACGCGCAGGTAGGGCGGCGGGAATCGCAGTGGGCACGGGGTGAGGCTACGGCGCGCTACGTGGCTGGCCCGGTGGTGCCCGGCTATGCCTACCGCTTCGATAAAAACCGCGTGGCCCTGCCCAACGGCGACTCGCTGTTCACGGCCAACTATTACGATGAGCACCAGGTATTTGTGCAGAGCCGCGACTCGGCCCGCACCCGCTTTCGCCTCGACTACACCTACCGCCGCGACCAGACGCCCCTCAACAACGAGCTGCAAACCCGCGGCCGCGGCCAAACCTGGCAGGGCTCGTTGGCTAGTCGCATCGGCCGCAACCAGGATATTGCGCTGGTGGCCACCTACCGCGACCTGATAGCCCGCGACAGCGCCCGCCAGCGCACGGTGCTGGGCAAGGTAGACTGGAACGCGACCTTCCTCGACAACGTGTTCCGCTCGGAGCTGAATTACAGCGTGGCTACCGGCCGCGAGTTGCGGCGGGACTACTCCTTCCTACCCGTCACCAATGGACAGGGCACGCACTACTACGGCGGCGACGCCAACGGCAACGGCCGCCAGGACAAAGACGAGTTCTTCGAGGCGCCTACCTCGGATGCGCAGTACCGCACCTATATCAAAGTGTATCTACCCACCGATCAGTACATCACGGCCTATACCAACCGTCTGAGCTACCGCCTGAGTACCACCGCGCCCCGCGGCTGGCGCGAGGCAGGTAAGCTGCTGAGCTTCGTGGCGCGGTTTTCGGCCATCACCACCGTCACGCTCGACAGCCGTACCACCGATAACAGCCTGCGGGCGCGCCTGAATCCGTTTTCCTACCAGGTAGAGGATAATCAGCTGTTGGGTATGAACAAGCTACTGCGTAATACGCTGTATTTCAATCGCTCAAACCCCATTTTTGGAGCTGAGTTGACAGCCCAGCAAACCCAGCAGAAAGTATTGCTCACGCAAGGTTTCGATATCCGCAATTTGGCGTCGCAGAGCTTGTTGTTGCGCCGTACGCTGGCCCAGCAGTTTACGGGGCGCTTCACGGTGTCGCGGAGCGTGCGTGGCAACGAGTCGAGCTACCTGGACACGCGCAATTACCGACTGCGGCTCTACGAGGTAGCCCCCGAAATCAGCTACCAGCCTAGCAGCACCCTGCGCTTCACGGGTACCTACCTGCGCACCGTGAAGCAGAATACCTTCAAGGATGGTACCGATGCCGACGCCCGCGGCGCCTTCGATCAGCTGGGTATTGAAACCCGCGTGAGCCAGGTGAGCAAGCGCACCATCACGGCCGCCACGCGCTATGTGCGGGTAGGGTTTGACGGCGACGTGGCCTCGGTGGTGGGTCTGGAAATCCTGCAAGCCCTGCGCCCCGGCAACAACATCACCTGGAACCTGAACCTGGAACAGCGCCTCAGCAATGGCCTCAACATCACGGTAGCCTACGACGGCCGTAAGCCTAATGGCTTGCAAGCGGTGCACACGGGTAGGATGCAGGTATCGGTGTTGTTTTAATTTACGGGGCTTCAGAGCACTGTTTTGTCATCCTGAGCGCAGCGAAGGACCTTATCACGCTGGAACGATAGACGTGCTCACGTGAGAAGGTCCTTCGCTGCGCTCAGGATGACAGAAAGAAAAAGCTATGGCAACCCGTTCAACAACCGTTGCAGCGCGGGTAGCACCGCCAACTCTGCCTGGCCAGCAGGTGCTTTAGCAGCTTCTAACTGTTGCTGCGCGCTGGCTTTCCAAGCAGTGGTAGGGGCCTTACCTTGTTCCAGCAGTTGCAACCGTTCCAAGGCCAGCGCCGAAAGCGCGCTGAGGCGGGCCGAAAGCGGGCCGTACTCGCGCAAGCTGGCCGACGTGTTGAACAGCGGCTGCAATTTCACATCGTTGGCCTGCCACTGAATGAGCGGCGCCCGCACCGCCGCCAGCGCCGGTAGCGCTTCGGCAGGTAAGGGAGAGGCAAGCGTAGCGCCTACCTGCGCCAGCAGATCATCTACTGCCACGCCAAACTCCCGCGCCGCGTCCGACTCAGCGGGGGCAGCGTCTACCAGGCGGTTGAGCAGGGTTTGGGTCGTGTATTTCATTCCCTGAAAGTGGCGCTTGTACTCCTTCACCGGCTCCAGCACGCTGGCAAACGTACGGAGCGGGGCCACGTTTTGCCCAGCCGCCAGCTCGCGCAGCAATTGCTCCGGAACGCGCCGATGGCGTATACTCAGCCGTTCTAATTGCGTCGATACAATGGCAAGGCGGCGGTACATATCCGGCACATCGGTAACCGTAGCCGGCGACCAGAACCGCTCGGCAATGGCCGCGGTGCGGGGCCAGATGCGGCTGTCCACGATAACGCTGTCCGCAAATTCGGCCCACATGGTGGCTTCGCCACCCAGAACCAGCTTTTTCTGGGCCTCGGTGAGGGGCGCATCGGCAGGCAGCGGGTCCACAGCGTAGTGACTGGCGGCCGAGTAGTTTAGGTCGATGTAGTAGCCGTTGGAGAGGATGGCCGGATGGTTGGTCTTTACCGCATCATACAAGCCCTTTTTACCGCGCCAGCTTTGGATGACAGCCGATTCGGGCAGGCCTGGACCTAGGATTTCATCCCAGCCTATCATCTTCTTGTTGTACTTGGTGAGCATGGTCAGGATGCGGCGGTTGAAGTAGGTTTGCAGAGCGTGTTTGTCGGGCTGCCCGTTGCTTTTCACCAGCTTCTGCTCCTTCATAAACTGCACAATGCGCGGGTTGCGCAGCCACTGCCGGCCATCGTTTTCATCGCCGCCAATGTGGAAGTAGGGGTCGGAGAAGAGTTGCGTCATCTCGCCCAGCAATGTATCCAGCAACGCGTAGGTGGTTTCGCGGGTAGGGTCCATGGCGATGTTGAGCACGCCCCAGCGGGTGGCTACGCCGTAGGTGGAGTCGTTGGAAGCTAACTCGGGGTAGGCAGCCAGCCAAGCCGTGGCGTGGCCCGGCATGTCGAACTCCGGCACCACCCGAATGCCCCGCGCCGCCGCGTAGCGCTGCACCTCCCGCACCTGGGCCTGCGTGTAAAATTGCCCTTCGCCGCCTACCTGCGCCAGGCGCGGCAGTCGCTGACTTTCCACTCGAAAGCCCTGATCATCTGATAAATGCCAGTGCAGTACGTTCAGCTTCACGGCCGCCATAGCATCCAGATTGCGCTTAATGACGGACACGGGCATGAAGTGGCGGGCCGCGTCAATCAGCAGCCCCCGCCACCCAAACCGCGGCTGGTCCTGAATATCGACTTCGGGAAAATACAGCGCGTTTTTCTCTTTCGTTACGAGCTGTTCCAGCGTGGCTAGTCCGCGCAAAGCACCCAGGCTGGTAGGGGCGGTGAGGGAAATACCCATAGGCGTCACGCGCAGGGCGTAGCGTTCCTCGTCGCCATCTATCATGCGGCCCGGCTTACCGTACCGGATGCTGAGGGTAGGGGCCGTTTTGCTGGCTGCTGTTTTGGCGGTTGGCCGCGCCGTGCCGAGCTGTCGGAGCAAGTGGGTTTGTACGCGCCGTGCCGCTGCCGCTACGGTGCTATCCGGCTGGGTATCGGCGGTGATGCGGTAGGTGAAGGTAGCGCGTAACGGCAGCCGCGCCGCGCCCCAGATGGCCTGGGCGGGCACCGGCATCAGGTTGTGCGTGGAGGAGGAAGTAGGCGCTTGTTGAGCCTGACCGACCACCGCAAGCAGCAGTGAAACGAGCAGTAACAGCCCGCAACGAAGAGAAAAAAGCATACGCAGACAGAGATGGGAGAACTGCAAGGTAGTTGTCCCGATGCAAAATGCCTGCTGGCGCAGTTCCCGGTATGTCTCGCAGACATGCGTTAGAACACTGCGAACCTCTGCGAGGAATCCTTAAATCAGCCCTCGCGCCTTGAATTCCAGGTAGCGGTTGAGCGTATTCACCGTGAGTTGCTCGGGCGCCGTGAGCAGCGCGTGCATCCCGTGGCGCTGCAATTCCAGCACAATCTGCCGTTTCTCCTGGGCAAATTTCTCGGCAATGGTCTGGTTATATACTTCTTCCGTTGTTTGGGCGGGCGTATCCAGAAACTGGTGCAACTCCGTATTCTCGAAGAACACCACCAGCAGCAAATGGTCCTTAGCCAGGCGGCGCAGGTAGGGAAGCTGGCGCTGCATGCCGCTCAATGTTTCGAAATTGGTGAACAGAATCAGTAGGCTACGCTGGCGGATGTTGGTTTTGACAGCCGTATACAGCGTTTCGAAGCTGGTTTCGAGGTACTTGGTGCGCTGCCGGTAGAGCACTTCCAGCAGCTTGCGCAGGTGCCCACTACGGCGTTCGGCGGGTATCAGCGCGCTCAACTTGTTGGCAAACGTGACGAGCCCGGCCTTGTCGTGCTTGAGCAAGGCAATGTTGCTGACGACGAGCGTGGCGTTGATAGCGTAGTCGAGCAGGCTGAGGCCGTGAAAGGGCATCCGCATCACCCGGCCTTTGTCAATCAGGCAATACACTTGCTGGGCGCGCTCGTCCTGAAAGTGGTTGACCACCAGGGAGTCGATGCCGGTGCCGGCGCGGCGGGCCGAGGCTTTCCAATTGATGTTGCGCGGGTCGTCGCCGGCCACGTAGGGGCGAATCTGCTCAAACTCCATGCTTTGGCCTACCCGCCGGATGCGCTTCACGCCCACCTCCGTGAGGCGGTTGCTGATGGCCAGCAGCTCGTACTGCCGCATCTGCAAAAACGACGGATACACGGGCACCATCTGCTCTTGCCCGTAGCGGAAGCGTCGCCGCACCAGCCCTAGTGGCGACGCCACAAATACATTCACAGCCCCAAACGAATACTCGCCGCGCTTGGTAGGCCGCAGCTGGTAGTGAATCACCCGCGTTTCGCCCGCCTTCAGCGCCGCCCGAAACAGTACGTCGCGCCGCTGAAACTGGTGCGGAATCTCGTCAATGGTTTTGGTATGGACGGCGAAGCGGTAGCGGTTTTCGAGGTAGATGGCAATGTCGTTGTCGGAACCATTTGCAAGCTTCTCGCCCATCACCCGCCGCCCAAACACCTGCCCGCCGCCATTAGCGCCGGGAGCGTACAGCAGCAGCAGATCCAGTGCCGCCAGCACCATCAGCAACCCCAGCACTACCTGCATCGGCCCGAGCAAGGAGGGTAGGAAAAACGCCACCACGAAGCCGGTTATCAGCGCCGCAAGCAGGATGAAAAAGCGGGTGGTGAGGAAGAGGGATTTCATCGGGTTTCAGAGACGAGATGTGAGCTGCGTGCGAAAAATGTCTGTCATCCTGAGCTTGCGAAGGACCTTTTCACGCGAGAACGACTATCGTATCAACGACTCGTTCTCGCGTGAAAAGGTCCTTCGCAAGCTCAGGATGACAGATATTTTCTACTCATTGATTCTACCGTGGCACTTCAATCTGCTGCACAATCTGTTTCACAATCTCATCGGCCGTGAGGCCTTCCATCTCGCGCTCGGGCGTGAGCAGGATGCGGTGGCGCAGCACGGCGGGAGCCAGAAACTGCACGTCGTCGGGCGTTACGAAGTCGCGGCCGCGGAGGGCGGCCAGGGCTTTGGCGCCGTTGAGTAGGGCCAGCGAAGCCCGCGGCGAGGCGCCCAGGTAGAGGCCTTTGTGGGCGCGCGTCTGGCCTACCAGGCGGGCAATGTATTCCAGCAGCTTTGGCTCCACGCGCTGCTGGCGCACCTGCCGGCGCAGGGCCGCAATATCTTCCGCCGACAGCACCTGTTGCACCACCTCCAGCGGCGTGCCGCCGAAGCCCGCGTGGTGGCCTTGCAAGATGGCTATTTCATCCTCCAGGGTAGGGTAGCCCACGTGCAGCTTGAACAGGAAACGGTCGAGCTGGGCCTCGGGTAGACGGTAGGTGCCTTCCTGCTCCACTGGGTTTTGGGTCGCCAGCACCACAAAGGGCTCCTGCATGGGGTAGGTGGTGCCGTCTTGCGTGATGTGACGTTCCTCCATCACCTCAAAGAGCGCCGACTGCGTTTTAGCAGGCGCGCGGTTGATTTCGTCAATCAGCACCACGCTGGCGAAAATGGGGCCGGGCCGAAACTCGAAATCGGCGGTGTTAGGCCGGAAAACCGAGGTGCCCAGCACGTCGGAGGGCATCAGATCGGGCGTGAACTGGAGGCGACTGAAGGGCACGTCCAGCGTGCGGGCGAGTAGTTTGGCGGTGAGCGTTTTGGCTACCCCCGGCACGCCTTCCAACAGCACGTGCCCATCGGCCAGAATGGCGGTGAGCAGCATTTCCAGCAAATCATGCTGACCCACGATTACCTTCCCCATCTCCTGGCGGATGGCTGCTACTGCCGTCGTCAGGCGGCTGAAGTCGGTGCGGGCTGCGGTGAAGGATTCGGCTACCGGCGGGGTAGGTTGGGTAGGCTCAGATGAGAATTCAGGAGTAGAATTAGATTCCATGAGATAAAGTAGAAGCAGAGAGTTAGGATGGAATAATTAAATTATGTATAAGCTATATTCTTGTTTATTATATGTAATATTGCTTTAGAAGTATTTATTAAAATAATGAAAAATAAATAAAATCATATTTTAGTGTTTAATACAATTCTATCGAGACGACCTTTTGAACTGCTGCAATTCCTTGCTCAAGCGCAGCAGCTCCTGATCTGATACAGCCGGAGCCGTGCGAATAAAGTTAATTCGGCGCAACAATGCATCCACCTGCGGGCGAGGTATGCCGGCTTTCTGCGCCACTCGCTCCCGAAAAGCTTCGTCGTTGAGGTCAGAAGTAGGCTCCTGAAAGCGGGTGCGTAGATAGTCCAGAAACAGATCGATTTTCTTTTCGGCAATAAGGGCGTGGTTGCTGCCCTGGCGGTAGAGCGACGCCACCGTGCGCGTGAACAGCAGCGTATTATTGGGCAGCGGCCGTAACACAGGAATAATGCGCTGGCGCCGTCGGGCCTCAAACACCATGAACAGCAGCACACCCACGCAAAACAGGTAGTAGGCCACTCGTAGCGCATCGTGGTTCAGGAGCACGCGCAGCAGGCTTTGCTGGCCCTCACGGCCCTGCTTTTGGTATTCGTCCCACAGGGTAGGGCGGCCGGCGGGTAGGTAGGAAAGGGCAGCGTAGGCGAAGTTGCTGGTTTGGGGGTGCAGCACGAAGTAGTTGGTAAACGCCATCGGCACCGAGCTGAGGTAGAAGTAGCCGTGCCCGTAGGCGCAGCGCGCTAGCACGATGCGGTTGCGGGCGTCCACGGCCAAGGGGTGCAACTGCCCGAGGCTGTCGTTGAGCAGGCGCGTGGAGGCATTCAGGAGCGGGTAGCGAAACTGCGGGCCCGCCGCCCGCCGCAGGGTAGGGGCCAGCAGGCGTAGCGTGACAGAGTCGGAGGGTAGGGCATTGCCAAGCGTATCCTGGGCCAGAAATGTGCGCGTGCTGAAATGCAGCGTATCGCGCAGGGCCCGCGAAAACTGGTTGGCGGCAATGAAAACCGTATTGCCCCGCGCCACGTAGCGCAACAGCGTGTGCAAGTCGGGACGACTAACGTTGAATTCGGAATGGATGAAGACGTACTGGCTGCGTTCAGTGGGCGGCAGCGCCGTGAGGGGCGCGGTAACTATTGGCGCCGGCAGCGCAGCCGTATCGGCTTCCGACTCCTCCATTTCCAGCTCCTCCGCTTCCGGCTCGTCGGGGTCTGCCTGGTTGGCTTCTGCGGGGTCGGCGTAATCATCTGCCAGCTGGTTGTAGATGGGGAGGCGCACGGGCTGCACGCGTCCGTCCAGCACCTCGGGCAGCGTTTGGTAGAGCACGTAGGTGCCGTACGGAATTTTATCCTGGTTGCGGAAGGTAGGCGTCCAGTCGATGGGCTTGGGGCGGTAGTACTCCAGCGCCACGTAGCCCACAAACAGCGCCACAAGTCCCAGCAAATACCAACGAAATGTTGTCATGAAGAGCAGTAGCGTTAGGCGGCGCGTCGGTCGCTGAGTTGGGCCAGCAGCGCCTGCCGGCTGGCGCGGGTGTGGGCGTAGTGCTCGGGCGTAAGGGTCAGCTCGCCGTACCACACGTACTCAAACTGCCGCGACACTTCCGCGAAAGCCGTGCGGAGGGGGCCGGCTGGCAGTTCGTGCTCGTAGGTGAGGTTGGTTTTATCGGGCTGCCATTCCAGGTGGCCGGCATCGGTGAGCTGCTTGAGGGCTTGCAGGTAGCCCAGGCGCACGGCTAAGCGGTAGTTGCCGGCCGTTTCGGCCTCGGCCAGCAGGGTAGGAAAGTCGAGGGCGTGAATGTCTTCCGCCTCGGTGTCATAGGCCAGGGCGGCGCGGCGCGGGTTGCGGCCAAAAGCGCCCGTGATATCTACCTGCAACAGCTTCAAAATCACGAAAACCAAGGCGCCCAGAAACAGAGCGTAAAACACGTAGCGCCAGAAGCCGTGGTAGCTGCGGCTGCTCAGCCACTCGCCCACGCGCTCCCACACCCTCGCCCAGAACAGGTCCCACGGACTCATTTCGCTGCGCACATCCACGTATTGAAAATCGCGCTGGGCGCGGAAGTCCCGTAGCTGCTCGGGGTCGGGGCGGCGCAGGCGTATGGGGGGTAGAGAGGCTGCTTGCGCTGTCTGAGCAGGCGAAGGGGTAGGGGCCGCGCTAGCCGGCGCGCCGCTCACGAGCAAAAGCATCAGCAGCACCCTACCCCACCGAATCCAGAAAGAAGCCAAAGCAGACGATAATTTATTTTGAAGATTAATTGAGTTGCCAGTTGCGGGTTCTGTGTGCGGCTGCGTAGCGGTGCAAGGGGAGCTTTGCTGATTCTTACACCGCTACGCGGCGCGTGTTTTAAGGTAGCGCTCCTCTACAAACCTTTGGCCGCTACGCGGCCGCCGAACAACTAGCAACCAACGCTCGCAACTCAATACTCGCCTTCCTCATCGGGACGGTAGGCGGCGGAGGAAACCGGTGTAGTAGGCTGCTGCCCGATGCTATCAACCAAGTGGCGCATTCCTACACCATCTTTGATTTCAATCAGATTGAAATATTGAAAGAGAAGAGCCAGCATGGTAGGCGCGTAGAGCAGCACTTGCCCTATCGTAGCAAACGTACGGGTAGCTATGGTCAATATCCCCTCGCCGGGGATGGGAATACTCGCTATTTTCAAGCCCATGAGTAGGTATGTTGGGATCTGAAACACAAGACCTACGAAGCTTTGAATGATCCACATCACGAAAAGCAGCCCGAACGTAGCCCACCAATAGCCGCTTACCAGCTCGAAGCAGCGGCTGAAGTTCTTGCTGAACCCGTTGCGCTCCATAATCATCACGGCGAAAAACGGGGATAGCGCCACGGCCAGGTACACACCGGGGAAGAATAGAAAAACGAAGCCTACGCTGGTCAGCACGGCCAATACAATACCCGATAGTAGTATCCACCACGCCGAGGTGCGTACGTGGGGCCATACGAGAGCGGGCGTCACTTCTTCTTCGGCAGGCAAGGCCATGCGCAGGCGCACGTACTCGTAGAGGGTAGCCGTGAGCAGCAGATATGTAAGCAGCGCCCCGGCCACACCAATGGCAAAGGCTAAGCCGTTGCTTACAGAGCCAAAAGGCCCGGCGGTCATACTGCGACTACCTTGCCCTAGCATACTGAAAATACCAGCCTGCCCAATACCCATACCGATGCCGCTGAGCAGCGCCACGGGCAATACTATGTAAAGTAGCACACGACCCAGCGGCCGACCCTGGGCCTGAAGAAAGGCGAACGTCGCGTTGATTTTCTGCCCGAAATCCCGCTCCTGACGGTAGTCTAACTCGTGTGTAAACGTATTGCGCATAGAATAAGAAAAACAGTTGTATTACAAAGCGTTAACGCGGCGCTGCATCAGCCGCGGGTAAATCACAAAGTACCCGATAATGAACGCCGCCGACGTGCCGATAATCAGCAGGCTCAGCGCCATTGGCATTTCGGTGTGGCGCGTTATAAAGCCTTCCAGAAAACCAGCTACTATGAAAATGGGAACCAGGCCGATAGCAATCTTCAACCCATCGCGGGCCGACTGGCGGAAGGCGGCGGCGCGGGAAAAGGTGCCCGGAAACAGGAAGCCTCGCGCCATGACCAAGCCCGCGCCGCCGGCCAGCACAATGGCCGATATTTCCAGCGTGCCGTGTATCCAGATGGTGAGCACCGAGGGTAGGAGCACGCCTTTTTGGTAGAAAAAATACTGGAAGGAGCCCAGCATCACACCATTTTGAAACAGCAGAAATACGGTGCCCAGGCCCGCCGCAATGCCGGCGGCAAACGTCATGAGCGCCACCCGAATGTTGTTGACCGTGATGAACAAGAACATCGGGGTTTCGTCTTGGCCTTTATAGATGGCCATGGGGTCGCCCTTGGCAATATTGGCTAGGGTTTGATTCACGTAGCCGTCGCCGAGCACCACGCGCACAAACGTGTCGTCGTAGGCGGCAGAAAGGGCGCCAAGCGATGTGAATAGCAAAAACAGTAACAGTGTAGCCAGCAGGGTGCCGTGGTGGCGGGCTACCACCAGGGGTAGCTCTTGCGCCCAGAACTGCCGGAACCGCCCCGTGCGCTCGGTTTTGTTCTTATACAGCGCCTGGTGCAGCTTGCTAGTAAGGGCGTTGAGATACTGAGTGGTAGGGGAGTCGGGGTAGAAGGTTTGGGCGAAGGCCAGGTCGTCGGTGAGGGCTACAAAACGGGCCGCCAGCTCATCGGGACCGGAAGGGGGCTGGCGCTCATACTGCCGCCAGCGTTCCTCGTTTTGTCGCAAAAAAATAGCTTCCCGCATTATATTTCGACTAGTTAACCTTGCGAAACAGTCTCCAGTACAGCGAAACGTGGCAGCAGCCAATTGCATCTGCGTTTCGGCCTATTCAGAGGATCTTTTCCGTTCTAAGGTCCAACCAAAATCTGCGGTACGCAACCCAGCTTCTATAAAAATTTGTCGATCCGACGTTCGACGCAGCTATTCTTCTTCCTGTATATGAGTACCATTCGCATTCATACTACCCAAAATGTAACGCTGGAGTACGAAATAGCCAGCGTGGGCGACCGAATACTGGCGGCTTTCCTGGATTATCTGCTGTATGGAGTATGGGCGCTGCTGTGGGCAGTGCTGGCAGCGCAGCTGAATTTCAACCCCGGCCCCATTGGTATTTTTCTGCTCGTATTCCCCACGTTGGTCTATTTTCCGGCCTGCGAGATATTTTTCAACGGCCAGAGCTTGGGCAAGAAAGCGCGTCACATTCGGGTAGTACGGCTGGATGGTACGCCCGCCGGACTAGGCGACTACCTGCTGCGGTGGCTGTTGCGGCCCATCGAGATTTTGGCTTTCTCGGGGGCGCTGGCGGTGCTTACCATCCTCATCAACGGCCGCGGCCAGCGCCTCGGCGACTTGGCAGCTGGTACTACCGTGGTCAGTCTGCGCCCGCGCGCGCAGCACGCCACCCCAGCCGCCTACCTACCCGATGCCAACTACCAAGTAGTATTCCCGCAAGCCGCCCAGCTCTCCGACCACGACGTGGCCCTGATTCGGCGGTTGCTGCAACAAGGCATGCAGCGCAGTAATTACCTATTGCTACACGAGGTAGCCAACAAAGTGAAAACCCTCACCACCATCCGCACCGACCTCCCCGACGAAACCTTCCTGCAAACTATCCTGCGCGACCACTCGCATTTGGTGAGTGCGGGAGGGTAGGGGGTGGTTAGGGTAGGAGGGTATGGGGGTAGGAGGGTGTGAGGGCGCAAGTGAAAATGTCTGTCATCCTGAGCGGAGCGAAGGACCTTATCACGGCAGCACGACAAGAGTACCAACGACTCGTTCAACGGGCATAAGGTCCTTCGCTCCGCTCAGGATGACAGACATTTTCACTTGCGCTCTCACACCTCACCCATAAAGAAAACAGCCGCTCGGAAAGTCCAAGCGGCTGTTTAGCATAGTGCACACAAGTAGAGATACGGAATAATCCGCTAAAACGGTTTTGCTGAGGCTATAAGTAGGCGATGCCTACTCAGCCGTGGTTTTGCGGCGGCTGGTTTTGGGGGCGCGCTCGGCACCCATTTCCAGCAGTTCGTCGGCGCGCTCGTTTTTGCCTACCCAGCTCACCGAGTAGAGGTCCCGGCGTCGGTCGCGGAGGTTGCGCACGGCGCCGCTGGTGTTGAGGTCCTTCAGTAGGTCCAGGTCCAGGTCGGCAATCAGGGTCATCTCGGTGTTAGGCGTGGCTTCGGCTACAATGGCATCGTGCGGGAAAGCAAAGTCCGAGGGGCTGAACACGGCGCTCTGCGAATACTGGATGTCCATGTTCTCGACGCGCGGCAGGTTGCCCACCGAGCCGGTAATGGCCACGTAGCACTCGTTTTCGATGGCGCGGGCCTGGGCGCAGAGGCGCACGCGCTGGTAGGCGTTCTTGGTGTCCGTCCAGAAAGGCACAAACAAGATTTTCATGCCCTCGTCGCTCAGCATACGCGCTAGCTCGGGGAATTCCGCATCGTAGCAAATCAGAATGCCGATTTTACCGAAGTCCGTATCAAAGCACTTCAGCTTGTCGCCGCCGCGCATGCCCCAATAGCTGGCTTCGTCGGGGGTTACGTGCAGCTTGTACTGCTCGTCCACGGTGCCGTCGCGCCGGCATAAGTAGCTGACGTTGTATAGCTTGCCATCTTCGTACAGCGGCATGGAGCCGGCAATGACGTTGATGTTGTAGCTCACAGCCAGCTCCATCATCTTGGTTTTGATGGGCTCAGTGTAGGCCGACATCGAGCGGATAGCCACCGAGGGCGACTCCTCGTTGGTGAGGGCCATCATGGGGGCGTTGAAGAACTCCGGGAACAGCACGCAGTCGGCCTTATAGCCCGACACGGTGTCCACGAAAAACTCCATCTGCTGGAAAAAGTCCTCCAGATTCTGCGTGGCCCGCATCTGCCACTGCACAATGCCAATGCGCACGTTCGACTTCTGGTTACCGATCAGCTTATCGGTTTCCTCGTCGTAGTACACGTTAATCCATTCCAGCAGGGTAGCGTATGCTTTCGACTCGGAGTCGTAGGGTAAGTAGCCCCGGATGAGCTTGCGCACGTAGAAATCGTTGGCCAGTTGGAAGGTGAGGATGGGGTCGGTCAGCTCCTTATTGCGCACCATCTCCACGTACTTGGCTGGGGTCATTTCGTTGGCGTAGGCCGCGTAGCCGGGAATCCGGCCGCCGGCCACCATGGCGCGCAGGTTCAGATTTTCGCACAGCTCCTTGCGGGCGTCGTAGAGACGGCGGCCCAGGCGGAGCGAGCGGTACTCGGGGTCCACGAACACGTCCACGCCGTAGAGGGTGTCGCCGTTGGCGTCGTGGGTGTCAAACTTGCCGTTGCCCGTAATTTTGGCGTAGGTGTGTTTGTCGCCGAACTTGCTGTATTCCACAATGATAGCCAACGCGGCGGCTACCACTTGGCCGTTGTCTTCAATACAGATCTGGCCTTCCGGAAATTTCTTCAGCAGGTTGTTGTACTCGTCCTGGGCCCAGGCGCCTTCCATATTGGAGTACACCTTGTCCATGATTTCCTTCACGGCCTTGAAATCGCCGCGCTTCAGGGTGCGCAGGACCAGCTTGTGGGCCGGAATAGCGGTAGGCGTCAGTAGCTCGGGTACAGTGGGCATGCCGGGTAGGGTTTGTTTTTTGGCGTGGCCGCCGCTGGTTTTGGTATTAGAACTCGTTGCGGGCATATATAGAAGGTTGATTTGCAGAAATATAGTGCAGCATGCATACTGCCTGTTTGGGTACGCCTACGTAGAAACGGGCGCAGTTGATACTAAACTACGGACGTTGCGGGTCAGAAACCAACCGCGCACGGACTGGCGGCGCGCAGTATTCTATAACCTCCTACCCCCCAGATTCGTTTCGACAAGCATACTCCTCATCTCTCTAATCCCTACTTCTGATGTCAACCTCACGCCTCACGTTCTTATGGCTGCTGGCCGCCACGGCCAGCCTAAGCGCCTGCAACTCCACGCCCTCCGATTCGGCTGCTACCTCCGATGCGGCCGTGATAGTGCAACAGGATTCCACCCAGCGCGATTCTGTGCCCACCATGCCCGCGGCCGTGCCCTCCACCGAGTACACGTCGCCCAATACCGTCGTAACCGAATCGGCTGATAGTCTGCACAAAGAGTAAGTAGGCCGCAAGCCACGAAAAAGCCGGGGGCGGTTTCTTCAATTGAAGAAACCGCCCCCGGCTTTTTCGTGCGCGTCGGGTAGCGAATGTAACAAGCTGCGTTGCCAGCGAAAATGCGCACCTCAGATAGTTGTCGCCTAGGGCGCTAAGGACTAGGCATCTGCTAATTGTCAGCGTAATTCCCGCTACTCATCCGTCGGTTCTGTAACTTACTGCCTCATCGATATAGAAGGAGTCTATACCTAGCTTCATGGAATTAGAATTACGGAATCTGACCAAATCATTTGGGACCAAAACAGTGCTGCGCGACGTGAGTTTGCGCGCCGAAGCCGGGTATTGTGTGGGCGTTGTGGGGCGCAATGGGGCCGGCAAGAGTACACTGTTCAATTTATTGGTGAATGTGCTGCTACCCTCGTCGGGCAGTATTGTGCTGGACGGAGAGCCGCTGGGCGAGACGTTTCCGGTGGCCGTGAAACGGCGCATTGGGGCACTCATCAACCAAGGCCATCTGGTGGAGCAGCTCACAGCCGTGGAATACCTACGGTTCGTGGCCCGGGTATACGAACTGCCCGACGCCACTAGCCGCATCGAGAGCCTGCTGGGGCACTTGCTGGAAGAGTTTGAGCAGGTGCGCACCAAGCGGCTCAGCTCGTTTTCGACGGGCATGAAGCAGAAGGTGGCCGTGGCCGCCTGCCTGCTGCACCGCCCCGAGCTACTGATTCTGGACGAACCCCTCAACGGCCTCGACGTGTTTTCGGCCGAGCGGGTGCTGACGCTGCTGGGCACCTACCGGAGTCAGGCCCTCACGTTTATTTCGTCGCACAATCTGGCGCACATCGAAAAAGTGGCGACGCACCTACTCATCATCGACGAGGCCGAGGTGAAATTCTGGGGCACGATGCAGGAGTTTACGCAAGACCGCGACGCCTACCTCTCCGATGCCCTGCTGCAACTGCTCCAGCCCACCGTTTCCACCCACGACCTCACATGGCTCACCAACTAGGCCGTTTAGGTCACTTCCTACCCTACCTGCTGGGCCGGCAACTGCTGGCGGTGTTCTGGCCCGCTGGCGAGCGTCGGGTAGCCACACTCTTAATTGGCATCACAGTAGGTTTGTATAGCTTGGGACTGGGCTATTTGCTCAATCACGCTGATACAATACCGGGCGTCTCGCTCCCTAATCTGTTGGCCGCCATCAACACCACGCTTTTTGCTACGGTATTGATGGCCGATTTCCTACCCACGTACCGCACCGTAGAGCGGCCGCTGCCCGAGCCGCTGCCGGTGTCGGCCCGCCTGAATGCGGTGACGGCCTTTGTGCTCGATCTGGTGTCGGTGCGGCGGGCAATGAGCCTACTGTTCTTGCTGGTGGTAGTGGCTGTGGCTCCAACTTTTTGGCAGCCGTTGGGCCTGAGCTTGCTGGTGTGGCTGAGCGCGGCCGCCCTAAGCTTTAATATGCGGCTGCTACTGTCGGTGGGGCGCTGGTGGCACCCTTTGTTTTGGCTGAATTTGCTGTGTCTGCTGGCGGCGGTGTTCTGGCTGGGCGACGGCTTGGGGTGGCAGTTGCCTATCTCTACGAACTGGCTACGGTTGCTGGCGGTGGCTGGGCCATTGCTGCTGTGGGTAGTGGCACTCAGGCTGGTAGGGCCCCGTTTCAGTGCCCGTTATATGGTAGAGCGCACGACCGAGCCTACTGAGAGTCAGTGGCAAAATCGGCTCTCGCCGGAGTGGAAATTGTATTTGCGCAAAACCTGGCCGGCGTTGCTAATGGGTGTCAGCTTCAAGCTTATCATGCTGGTGGCGACAGGAATCCTGCTCCGCAAGGGCGATGCAGGCTTCATGAAATCTTTGTTCTATTTCTCGTTTCTGCCGGTCATCAGCTTCACCTATGTCAATAATAACCTGCTGGGTTACTGCTGGGTAGCTACCACCAACGAGCTGGAGCGCCTGGGCCTGACGCCGCGTTTGCTAACTGGCTACCTGCGGCTGGCGCTGCCAGTGGTGTTTGTTGATTGCTTGCTGTCGGCTGGGGTGCTGCTGGCCTTGTTTCCGCGGGACCAGTGGAAACAGCTACCGCTGCTGCCGCTGGCCTCGCTGCCGCTGCTGGCCTTGGGCTTGTGGGGCAGTCTTTACAAAGCGAAACCGATCCGCAAAAACATCGATTTCAGCAACATGCGCAACAACGCCTCTACCCTCATGAATCTGTTGAGCATTGGGCTGGCCGCTGTGCTGTACTTAATGCCGTGGTGGTGGGCACGGGTAGCGCTGGCGCTGGTGGTAACGCTCACGGCCGTGGTACCAGTGCGTCGTATCCTCACCAACCACGGCCCTACCCGCCGCCAGCTCTGGCACAAGCTTATGCACGCGCAGTAAGCCGTTCGAATTGAATATGAACGGTGTAGAGACGCATACTTGCGTCTCGTCGTTGCTGATGTTGGTTGTTCAACGACGAGACGCAAGTATGCGTCTCTACACCGTTCAATTAGCACTTGTGACTGGCTGCTGATAGCCTACCTTCCTCACAACCTCATTTCCGGCACCTCGCCCTGCGGCACTACCAAGCGACCGGCGGTGGCGGCTTGTATTTGCTCTACCGATACGCCGGGCGCCCGCTCGCGCAACACGAAGCCGTCGGGCGTTATATCGAGCACAGCCAGCTCCGTCACGATTTTCTTGACGCAGCGCACCCCCGTGAGGGGTAGGGTGCAGGCAGGTAGGAGCTTGCTGCTGCCGTCGCGGGCGGTGTGCTGCATGGCCACGATGATGTTGCGGGCCGAAGCCACCAGGTCCATGGCGCCGCCCATACCCTTCACCATCTTACCGGGTATCTTCCAGTTGGCAATATCCCCAATTTCGGATACCTCCATGGCGCCCAGAATCGTCAGGTCTACGTGCTCGCCGCGTATCATGGCAAACGAATCGGCCGAGCTGAATAAGCTGGAGCCGGGTAGGGTTGTCACGGTTTGTTTGCCGGCGTTGATGAGGTCGGGGTCTACCTCGGCTTCCGTCGGAAACGGCCCCATGCCCAGCAGCCCGTTTTCGGACTGTAGCTCTACGTTGATGCCTGCCGGGATATAGTTAGCCACCAGGGTAGGGATGCCAATGCCCAGGTTGACGTAGTACCCGTCGCGCAGCTCCTGGGCAATGCGTTGGGCTATTTGATTCTTGTTCAACATGTTGTTTGGTTGCTGAGGTGTGCGCAGAGGTCCGTAGTGAACGACCTCCGCGAACCTCAGCGCAGGTATCCGCGAACCTCTGCGCGAAAAATTAATGCCGCACCGTGCGTTGCTCAATCCGCTTCTCGTAGTTCCTACCTTCAAAAATGCGCTGCACGAAGATGCCAGGCGTATGGATGTGGTTGGGGTCTAGCTCGCCGGCAGGCACCAGTTCCTCAACCTCGGCCACCGTTATTTTGCCTGCCGTAGCCATCATGGGGTTGAAGTTGCGGGCCGTGCCTTTGTAGATAAGGTTGCCGGCCGTGTCGCCGCGCCAGGCTTTCACGAAGGCAAAATCGGCGTGCAGGGCGGTTTCCAGCAGGTACATCTTGCCGTTGAACTCCCGGCTTTCCTTGCCTTCGCCTACCTCCGTGCCGTAGCCAGCCGGCGTGTAGAAGGCCGGAATGCCCGCGCCGCCCGCCCGTACGCGCTCGGCCAGCGTGCCCTGCGGTAGCAATTCCACCTCCAGTTCACCGCTCAGCAATTGACGCTCAAACTCAGCGTTTTCGCCTACATAGCTGGAAATCATCTTGCGCACCTGCTTGGTTTGCAACAGCAGCCCAATGCCAAAGTCATCGACACCGGCGTTGTTGCTGATGCACGTGAGCTCCCGCACACCCAGGCGCAGAATTTCCTGAATGGCGTTTTCGGGAATGCCACACAGGCCGAAGCCGCCCAGCATCAGGGTCATGCCATCGGTGAGGCCAGCCAACGCCGCCTGGGCGTCGGGTACTACTTTATCAATCATACGGGTGGATAGGTGGGTACGCCAGAAAGTTAACGTTTCATACGCAACTCCAGCGCCGGGGGCTGGTAGTCCTGCGGCAGCAACTCGCCTACCCGCTCGAAGCCCCAGTAGCCTTCCGTGACTACCGCGCCAATAGTGCGTACGACGCCCGCGGCGGCCACCTCCGCTTCCGGCGTACGCAGCCGCACAACGGAGCGCTGCGTCTTGCTGTCGGTCTTGGGGCCGGGGAAAAGCCGCTGGTACATCGCGTCTTTTTCTTCGCCTTCATACGTTACGGCCATCAGACCCTGGAACCGCAGCCACGTTTGTGTGGGTGCTCGTCGCCGTAAGCTGTCGATGGGCAACTCCTCGGGGCTGAGGGCAGATGTGATGGGCGGCTCGCGTAGGGCGTGCACCACGGCCATCGGCAAGCCACGGTTTCGGACGCCTAATATGCTGTGTGTCAGCATAAACGTGTCGGCCCAAGCGCGCCGCTGGTTCACCTCGCGCTGCAAGCGCTGCACCCGAAAGCCGGCCGCGTCCACTTCATCGTGATACACGCTGCGCAGGAAGTGCATGAAAGAACCCTGGTAAGCGCGCTGGCGGTTTTCGGCCCACCGCCGACGCTGCCGCTCGTTGCGGGGCGTCAGGTCCTGGAAGCTTACCTGGCTGTCGGTGTAAGTGGTTTGCTGCCCATAATTTACCTGAAAATCGAGGTCGTAAAACGTCACGCGGTAGCCCAAGGCCTCATTGTCGACTTGGAGCTGGTAGGGCGTGTACGCCGTAAGCACATCTTTTTGGGCGTCGTACTCTACCACTACGCCATCCGGGTTGCGGATTTTACACTGCTTCGAGAAAGACGAACTGCCCAGGAAACGTTGCGCAAACCGGGCATAGTCGGCGGGGCGGTTGCGGTGGGGGCGCACCACCACTTCGCTCAACTGATTGATGGTAGGTGCCAGCTGAATGATAAAGGTTTGCGGGGCGTCGGCTACTGTTATGGTCTGCTTGTAGAGCTGGTAGCCTAGGTAGGAAACCACTAGCGTGTAAGAGCCCGGTTTCAGGGTCGGAAACGTAAAGTTTCCCTGTGCATCGGTGGGAGTGCCCACGGTGGTATTGGCAAAAAAGACGTTGGCCATTTCCAAGGGCTTTCTCGTCTGCGCATCAAGCACTCGGCCACTCAGCGTACTTTGTGCCGATGTCCACCGAACTAGTAATAGAAAGGATAAAAGCAATCCTGCGAAACGTGCGTAGAACATCCCTTATAAGGTATAAATAGAGTAGAATAAGGCCATAACCACCACAATAGAAAAGCTACGGCCGCGGCGGAATATAGTCATAGGGTAGCATTTCGCCCATTTTCTCGAAGCCCCAGTAGCCGTCGTTGTAGATGGCCAACGGATGTGCCAGGCGGCCGTTCGGGAAAATCTGCACGGCGGGCACTTGCAGGTACAACGTCGAGACTTCCTCAGAGGGGGTGGGACCGGGTTGCAGTTGGCCGGGCACTTCCGGTCGGTAGCGCGGGTCGGGCTTTTCGGGGAGGTAGGTGATTTGCAGCAGGTCGTGGAAGCGCAACTGGCAGGTATCAGCCACGAGCTGGCGCAGGCTATCGATGGGTAGAGGGCGGGTATAGAGGTAGCCGTAGCTGCGCGGCTCCTGCCGGTGGCGCTGCACCGAGTCGGGCAGTACCAAAGATTGGCCGGGTGGCAAGGTAGCCAGCAGATGCTGCATGATGCTATCGGCGCGGGCCCGGCGCGGGTTGTCCACAATGCGCAGCTTCTGCACCCGAAAGCCCTGGTCTTCCACCCGGTTTTCGTACACGCTGCGCAGGAAATGAATCTGCGAGCCGTGGTAGGCGTGCTGGCGGTTCTCGGCCCAGCGCCGCTGCTGGCGGGTGTTGCGGGCGCGCATTTCCTCGAATATCGGCGAGCCGTAGAATTGCACAAACTGCCGCTTGAAATCAACCGAGAAGTGCAGGCCGTAGTACTTCACGCGGTAACCCAGCGCCCGGTTTTCCACCAACACAAATTCGCGACTGGTGGCGGTCAGTTCGTTGGCCTGCGGGTCGTAGTCTACCAGCACGTCGTCGGGGTTGCGGATGCGGCACTGCTGCGAGAAAGTGGTAGAACCCAGGAACAGCTCCTCGAACTTGCGGTAGTCGTCGGGATTATTTTTGTGAGGGCGCACCACTACTTCGGCTAGCTGCTGGGAGGTAGGTAGCAGCCGCAGATTGACGTTCAGATTCTTGTCTTGCACTAAGATAGCCCGGCGGTAGAGCTGGTAGCCTAGGTAGGAAACCAGCAGCTCATACGGCCCCGATGCCACCCCGCGCAGCTCAAACCTACCCTGCGCATCAGTAGTAGCGCCATAGGTAGTGTTGGCCAGAAACACGCTGGCAAATCCCAGCGGCTCATTTGTCAATGAATCGCGGGCTACGCCGCGCACGGTTATCTGGGCGCTGGCTGCTGAGGCCAGGCAGAAGAAAAGCAGGAACAAGAAACCAATGCGTCGCATAGCCAGATAATATGGTAGGCTATACTACGAAAGTTTCGTAGAAGTTTCGATACGGGATGACAGACGATAAACGGAAAGTATTTTCTACCCCAACTGCTGCCGGGCGGCTTCCGCGTCCAGCGCCAGCTGTGCTTTCAAAGCATCCAACCCATTGAATTTCTGCTCATCGCGCAGGCGGGCTACAAACTCCACGGTGAGTGGCTGGTCATACAGGTCACCGTCGAAATCGAGCAGGTGAGCTTCTACCGTTTCAGCCAGGTCCCCGCCCACGGTGGGGCGCACGCCAATGTTGAGCATGGCGGGGCAAGTGGTGCCAGCGGCCGTGGTGGCGCGTACGGCGTACACGCCACGAGCAGGTACCAATTTTAAAGGCTCCGCGCACCGAATGTTGGCGGTAGGGTAGCCAATGGTGCGGCCCAATTGCTGGCCCTTCACCACAGTGCCGGTGAAGGGGTAGGCGTAGCCCAGGTACCGGTTGGCAGTAGCCACATCGCCACTTTCCAGGGCGCGGCGGATGCGGGTGCTGCTCACGCCCACGGCGTCTACGTCCTCGCGCGGAATCTCCTCCACGCGCATCCCGTAGCGGTCGGCGTGCTGGTGCAGGTAGTCGAAGCCGCCCTCGCGGTTCTTGCCGAAGCGGTGGTCGTAGCCAATCACGAGCCGCTGCGTGCCTACCGTATCGAGCAGGATTTTCTGGATGAATTCCTCTGATGTCCAGCTCGCAAACTCTTTCGTGAACGGGACAATCAGGAGATATTCAATGCCAAAATCGCGCAGCTTGGCTTCGCGTTCGGCCAGCGTATTCAGCAAGCGCAGCTCCAGCAGCTCGGGGTGGGAGGGGGGCGGTCCTAGCACCAGGCGCGGGTGCGGCCAGAAGGTAATCACCACCGTAGGGCCGCCGTGCTGCCGGCCAACCGTCAGCAGCCGTTGCAGAATTTTCTGGTGGCCCAGGTGCACTCCATCGAACGTACCGCTAGTTACCACGGCATTGCCAAGGTAAGGAAACTGCGCCGGGTCCCGAACGACGTGCATTTTCAGTTAAAAATTAAGAATTAAAAACTAGGAATGGGTGGTGGGAGAGCCCACAACTATCGAGGTGGTTGTACGAATTTGGAAAGTCTTTCGTCCATCTATCATCCACAAGCGGAGCTTAGGATAATAGATGATTTTCTTTCTGCTGCTCTGAGGTACTCCCTGCGTTATTTTCGTAGAACTCGATGCCGGCGCGGCGTTCGGGGCGGGGCTTGCGGGGGCGCTCGGGGCGCGGGGTGCTACCCTCGGGGCGGGGCGGGCGCAGGGCCTGAATGGCTTCTATCGTAAAGGCATCCTCCAGCCGGTACTCGCCTATGCGGGTGCGAACCAACTTGGTGAGGTGGGCGCCACAGCCCAGCGCCACGCCAAAATCGCGAGCGAGGCTGCGGATGTAGGTGCCCTTGGTACACACCACCCGGAAGTCTACCTCGGGTAGCTCTACCCGCGTCAGCTCAAAGGCTTTGATGGTAATTTCCTTGCTCTTGATTTCGGCCTCACCACCCCGCCGGGCTACCTCATAAGCCCGCTCGCCGTTCACCTTCACTGCCGAAAACAGCGGCGGCGTTTGTTGAATTGTGCCCACAAACTGCTGGGCGGCATCCAGCAGGTCGGCTTCGGTGAGGTGCTGGTAGGGCACCTCGTGGTCAACGGGGGTTTCCAAGTCGAAGCTGGACGTGGTCTGGCCCAGGCGGAACGTGCCGGTGTACTCTTTTTCCTGCGCCTGAATCTGGTCGATTTGTTTGGTGAGCTTGCCCGTGCACAGAATCAGCAGGCCGGTAGCCAGCGGGTCCAGTGTGCCGGCGTGACCGATTTTGCGCGGCCGTAGGGTGTTCTTCACCTTGCGCACTACATCGAATGAACTCCAGGTCAAGGGCTTATCTACGAGCAGAACTTCGCCCGCTTCAAAATCAAACTCAGCTAAGGTTCTGGCTGCCATATTTATACGAGTTGCAGGTTGATTTTCAGGCCAATCAGCAAGAGCAGAATACCGCCTATAATAATACGGTAGACACCAAAGGCGCGGAAGCCGTACTTGGCCACAAAATTTACGAATAGCCGAATAGCCAGCAACGCCACCACAAAGGCTACTACGTTGCCTACCAGCAGCTGCATCACTTCATCGTGCGAAAACAGGTCGCCTAGCTGGATGCCCTGCTCGGTGGCTTCCTGGTAGTAGTCGAGTAGGTCTTTGGCGGCGGCGGCAGTCATGGTGGGCATGGCTAGGAAGAAAGCAAACTCGGCGGCGGCGCGGCGGGTCAGCTTTTGGGTCAGACCACCAATAATGGTAGCGGCCGACCGGCTCACGCCCGGCACTACGGCAATGCATTGAAACAAGCCAATGATAAAGGCCTCGCGGTAGTTGGGCGTCGTGACGGGGCGGCCACCTTGCTCCTGCTGCTCTTGCGGAAACCACTTATCCACGAACAGCAGCACTACGCCGCCTACCACCAACATCAGCGCCACTACCGTCACCGATTCCAGTAGCGCATCAATATGCTTTTTCAGCAGTAATCCAACCACCACAATGGGCAGAAAAGCGACCAGTAGCTTCAAATAGAAATCAACACTCTGAAAAAAACGGCGCCAGTACACTACCAGCACCGATAGAATAGCGCCTAGCTGAATGACGACCAGATAGAGCTTCGTGAACGGGGTAGCCGTGATGCCTAATAGAGCCGAAGTGATAATCATATGCCCGGTGCTGGAAACGGGCAGAAACTCGGTGAGTCCCTCCACAATTGCGAGGAGGATGGCTTGCCAATACGTCATTGTGCGTAAGCTGATAGCCGATAGCGGTTAGCTATTAGCTTGGTTCTGACTAGCAGAGGGTTATAAATATGCCGGTGCTTTTACGAGCGTGGCTTGTTGTAGGTAGGGCGCGGCGCGGGAGTGGGTGGAGCTACAGGCGTGGTGGGTGGTGTAGCCAGGGGGGTAGGCATGGTGTCTTGGGTAGACTTGGGAGTTTCTACCGGCCCACCGGGTTTGGCCATAATGGCCCAAAACTCAATCAGAAACCCAACGACCAGCAGAATCGGGCCAAGCGTGATACCCAGGAACCCTTCGCCGTAATCGGTCGAGTCGAGGGTCATGGTGATGAAACCGGCCGCCAGCACTGCCAGCCCGACAAACATCAGGCGGTAGTTGCGAGGACCAAAAGCAAAGCGTTGGTTCATGAGGGTAGGGGTCTTGGGGGCTTAGAGTCTCAGAGATACGGTTGTTCTGATGTATAATCGATGAACAAAAAACCAAGATCCTAAACCCTATTTAGTACAAATCATCCAGCGACAAGCGCAAGTATTTTTTAACGGCGCGGTAGGAGCTGAAAAAGCCTATGCCGGCTCCCAGCGCTACCATCACCACAAACAAAACGAGAAGTAAGCGTTGATCTAGAAACAGTTGAATTTCGGGCACGTTGAGGGCCGCATATTGCAGCAGGCCCCACAGCAGCAGCCCGCTAAGTACGCCGCTGGCCACGCCCTGCCAGGTAGCGCGCCTCAGAAACGGCCACTGAATAAAAGCCGGGGTAGCTCCTACCAGCTGCATACTCCGAATAAGAAAGCGCTGCGAAAACAGCGCCAGCTTAATGGTGTTATTGATGAGAATAACCACTACCACCGTGAGCACCACCGCGAAGCCTAACAGCACCAACGTGAAGCGGCGTAGGTTCTGGTTGATGGAATCGATGAGGCTCTGCACGTATTGCACCTCAAACACGCCATCCTGCTTCTTCAGCTCCTGCACAATGCGGCCTAGCTGCACCGAGTCGGCGTACTCGGCGTTGATGCGGAGGATGTAGGCATCGCGCAAGGGGTTGTCGCCCAAGAATTGCTGAAAATCTTCGCCGGTCTGGTCAATCAATTCCTTAGCACCTTCTTCCTTGGAAAGAAACCGCACCTGTGGCTGGCTGCCTTTGTAAGCAATGTAGGGCTTGCTGGCAAAGTCCTGCTGCAAGCGCAGAAGCTGGGTTTCGGGTAGGCCGCGCTCCAAGTACACCTGCATCTCGATGCTCTCCTTCACGAGGTTGGAGATTTTGTAGCCCGAAATCAGCAAGGTGCCAAACAGCCCTACCACCAGCAGCGCCAGCGTAATGCTGAACACCACCATGGTATGCGGATAACTACCGAGAGTCTTTTTGCGAATGGAGCGCGCCTGGGCCATACCGGCAAAAGTAACGTGAAGTTTTTGAAGTGTTGCTTTTTGGGGTATTAGTTAGGGTCTTGAGTAGGGTAGGGTAAGGCAGGGCTGTCATGTTGAGCGGAGCCGAAATATGATGGCCGTATTTCACTCACCACCTCACCGCAGGTAGGGCGCTAGCAATTGATAAGCACGCTCGGCTCTCTGGGCGTCGCCTACCCGTTGCGCGGCCAGGTAGAGCTGCTGCGCCGTGCCCATGTGCTGATTCAACTCTCGTTCCATCAATGGGTTGGGGTGGCTGGTGTAGTAAGCCAGCGCCCGTTGCGTGCGGTCTAGGAGCACATCCATTAGTTGCTGGGCGCGCTTGACTTCGCCTCCGGCCACCAACGCGGGCACCAGCGCCGGCGAGTAGTAATCGTAGGGGATGGCCGCATCGGGGAGCACCGTCAGGCACTTGTCGGCTACCTGCTTGGCGGTGGCCGTATCGCCGGCGGCGAGGTAGGCGTTGGCGAGGCGCACGAATTTATCGCGGTAGCTGGCCGGAAACATTAGGTTGGTTTCATCATAATAAATGCTGGGGTTGTTGAGGCCACGATAGGCGAAGCGTTGCATCAGATTGTGGTACAGAATCTCTTTTGCCACGTAGCCATCGTCGTTGCCGCGTGGGTTGTAGTCGGGATTGCGCAGCGGGAGCACGCGCCACGCCAGCCCTTCCAGCTGGAAATACGGCTCTAGCCCTAGGTGGTCCTGCGACAGGGCCACGCTGGTAGCAAAGTAGATGGGCCGCTTCCAATTGTTGGTGGCAAGAATGTCCAGAATAGCCAGGCTCTTTTTCTCCAACGCCCGTTTGCTCACGTTGAACGTCATTTTACTGACCAAGTGGCCGCGTCGCTCCTTCGGGACAATGCCACTTTGCAGCACGGCTGCCGTGTCTACGGGTAGGTAGAAAGTAGGCGAGGGGAAAGACAGTAGGGTAGGCCCGCCTTCGCCGTAACTAACCTTCAGCAAGTCGCTGTCTTCCTGCACCAAGCGCAGAAAGTCCTTCAAGTTGACTTCCCCTACGCTTGGGTTCTCGGCGTACGGCAGGTAGTCGTTGGTGCCCTGCGCGTAGCGCGAGCTATCCAGCGAAAAGGCTACCGGCGCCGATTGATAGCTACGCTGCCTCATCTGCTCGATATGCCAATCGGTGTTCATATAGGGTAGCACCGCTATGCGCATATCGGTACGGACGCCCTCTACCTCCTGGGCGTACCACAGCGGGAAGGTGTCGTTGTCGCCGTTGGTGAACAAAATGGCGTTCGGCGCGCAGCTGTTGAGCAGGTTCCGGGCCGAGTCCACGGAGTTGTAGCGGCCCGAGCGGTCGTGGTCGTCCCAGCCCTGGGCCACGAGCAAGCCCGGCGCCAGCAGCCCCAGCAGCGTCACCACGCCGGCGCGGGCCGTATCGGCCTTGACGACTTTGCCCAGCAGGTCAGCCAGCGCGAGCACGCCCAGCCCGATCCAGATGGCAAAGGCATAGGTCGCGCCCGTGAAGGTGTAGTCCCGCTCTCTAGGCTCAATGGGCGGCTGGTTCAGGTAGACCACGATAGCCAGACCCGTGAAGACGAACAGCAGGCCCACGATCAAGGCGTTCTTCGAGTCGCGGCGGGCCTGGTAAAATAAGCCCAGCAACCCTAAGATGAGCGGAATGGCGAAGAACTGGTTGCGGGCTTTGCTCTCGGCCACGCGCTCGGGCAGGCCCTGGCTCGTTTCGGCGGGCCACAAGATGCCGGCCTGCTGCACGTCGCTCTCGCGGCCGGCGTAGTTCCACAGGAAGTAGCGCCAGAACATATGCCCCATCTGGTAGCGGAACAAGAACGACAGGTTCTGGCCCATCGTGGGCTTCACGCCTTCGCGTAGATCCACCCACTTCTGATAATAGGACACGCGCTGGGCGGTGCTAGCATCGGCGTAGATGCGGGGTAGGAGCATCTTATCGTGCTCTTGGTACACCAGCTCCTGCTTCTGCTCGGCCACCACGTATTTATCGCCCTGGCGCACGTAGCGAGGTCCAGCATCTACTTGGTCAATCGGCTGAGCAAACACGTGGGGGCCGTACAGCAATGGCCTCGATCCATACTGCTCGCGCTTTAGGTAGCTCACGAAGCTGAGCACATCCTCGGGGTCGTTTTCGTTGATGGTGGGGTGGTAGGAGCTGCGGATCGGCACGATCAGGTAAGAGCTGTAGCCGATCAGAATGAACACGAAACAGAGCATGAACGTGTTCAGCAGCTGACTGCGGCGCACGAAGCTCTGGCGGAAACCCACCCAGATCAGCCCGACCAGCAGCAGCATGAACAGCACGATGCCCGAGTTGAAGGGCAGCCCCAGGTTGTTGATGAAGAATACCTCGAAGTTGCCCGCCAGCGTGGGCAGGCCCGGAATGATGCCCACCAGAATGGCGCCCACCAGTACGAAGCTGATGACCAAGGTAGCGATGCCCCCAGCCCAGGTGGGGGTTGGCTGGCGGCGGAAGTAGTAGAGAAAGCCCAGGGCGGGGATGGCCAGCAGGTTCAGCAGGTGCACGCCGATGCTCAGGCCGATGACATAGGCCAGCAGCACCAGCCACTTGTCACTATCGACCTCGTCGGCGCGGTTCTCCCACTTGAGCATCAGCCACACCACCGTGGCCGTGCCCAGCGCCGACATGGCATAGACCTCGGCTTCCTCGGCGTTGAACCAGAACGAGTCGGAGAAGGCAAACGAGAGGGCGCCCACGGCCCCGGCGCCCAGGATGAGCAGCGTCTGGCCCAGGGTCGGCTCCAGGCTGCGGTCGTCGTGCAGGCCGGGGCGGCGCAGCACGAGCTTTTTGGCCAGCAGCGTGATGGACCAGAACAGAAACAGGATGGTGAAGGCGCTGCTCAGGGCCGAGAGGCCGTTGACGAGCACCGCGACTTTGGTCACGTCGCCGAAGCTGAGCAGCGAGACGAGGCGGCCCAGCAGCAGGAAGGTAGGGGCGCCGGGGGGGTGGGGCACGAGCAGCTTGTAGGAGCAGGCGATGAACTCGCCGCAGTCCCAGAACGAGGCCGTGGGCTCCAAGGTGAGCAGGTACACCAGCAGCGAGAGGCCAAACACCACCCAGCCGGCTAGGTTGTTTAAGCGGGAATATGAACGCATAGGTAGTTGTTGGGAGCTGATTATCAGTTATTAGTTGAAAACCACCTGTCATCCTGAGCAGAGCGAAGGACCTTCTCACGTCAGAACGACTCGTTCTGACGTGAGAAGGTCCTTCGCTCTGCTCAGGATGACAGGTGGTGTAAAGGACCTGCAAGCGGACGTAAACGACTGTTATTTTGTGTTAAAGAATGTTAACGGCTTGATTCCCTACCCCCTCCGGCCGTACTTGCAGGTACTCGCCCTTCAGCCATACCGCCCATGAAAAGTCGCCTACGTGTTATCTTCTGGCTGATCAGCCTGTGTATGCTGGGTATCAATGGGTTCCAGGCCTACTGGCTCTACACCACCTACCGGCTGAACACGGCGCAATTTGCCCGCACGGCCCACGAGGCGCTGTTGGCGGTGGTACAGCGCCAGCAGTTGGCGGCCGTGCAAACGTTGCTGCAACCAGCCACTACCGGCAGCCGCTACGGCCACGTGGCCCTACCCATCCGGCAGCTGGACGCAGCCGACCGCACGCAGCTGCAACAACTCTGGCAAGCGGGCAGCCAACGGCCGGCTGGTGCCCTGGCCGCCCGTCGGCAAGACGACAGCGTGGCCCAGGCGTTTCTGCAATTGCTCCTGCGCCACACCGGCACGCCTACCCTCAACCTCAGTCAGCTAGCCGATGCCTACCAAACCGAGCTGCGCCAGCGCCAGGCCGAAACCGCGTTTCTGTTCGATACCCTGGCTACGGCTACCACCCAGCGCACCCGGCTGACGACTGCGCTGGCAGGCTACCCGGTGCAGACGCCCGCCGTAGCCCTACCCCACCTGCCGGGCGTGGCCGTGCGGGCTTCGTTCCGGCCGCCGGTGCCCTACCTGCTGCGGCAAATGGGAGGCTTGCTGGCGGGTTCGGTGGGCTTGTTGGTGCTTACTACCGTATGCTTTGGGTTGATGCTGAGCACGATTCTGCGGCAGAAAAAGCTGTCGGAGATTCGGGAGGATTTCATCAACAATATGACCCACGAGCTGAAAACGCCCATTGCCACCGTATCAGCGGCGGTGGAGGCATTGCAGCACTTTGGGGCCTTGCAGAACCCGCAGCGGACCGAAGCCTACCTTGCCATTTCGCAGCAGGAGCTGGCGCGGCTGTCGGGGTTGGTAGAGCACGTGTTACACATGGCCGTGGCCGAGCGCGAACCGCTCCGGCTGACGCCCGAAACTGTACAACCCGCCGAGCTGGTGGCTGAGCTGGTAGAGCAGCACCAGCTCACCAGCGCCAAGCCCGTGCGTTTCGATGTTGATGTGGCCGCCACCGCCGTACACTGCGACCGGCTGCACCTGCGCAACGTCATCAGCAACCTCATCGACAACGCCATTAAATACTCCCGCGAGCAGGTCACCATCCGCATTCAGGGCCAGCCCGAGCCCAGCGGCTGGCGCCTCACCGTCGCCGACGACGGCATTGGTATTCCGGCCAGCTACCAGCCCGCCGTGTTCGACCGATTCTTTCGGGTGCCTACTGGCAACTTGCATCCAGTCAAGGGGTTTGGGTTGGGACTGTATTACGTACGGCAGGTGGTGGAGCGGCACGGCGGCCGCCTACACCTGCAAAGCGAGCAGGGTAGGGGCAGCACGTTTTCGTTGTGGCTGCCTTCTTTTTAAGCTGTTAGCTGATGACTATTAGCTGTTCGCTTTTGAGATGAATTACAACCTGTTAACCGTTGGCGAATGAATTCTGAACCAGCTACCAGCTATCAGCCATCAGCTAACAGCCAAAAAATTCTTCTCATCGAAGACGAATCCTCGCTAGCCTTGATTGTCAAGGACAGCCTGGAGGTGCGCGGGTTTGCGGTAGAACACGCCGCCGATGGAGAGGAAGGCTTGCGTCTGTTTCGCCAAACCATACCCGATATCGTAGTGGCTGATGTGATGCTGCCACGCCTGGATGGCTTCTCGCTGGCCGAGCAGCTGCGGCGCGAAAACACGACGGTGCCCATCATTTTCCTTACCGCCCGCTCCCAGCCAGCCGATGTGGTACGCGGCTTCGAGCTGGGCGGCAACGACTACCTACGCAAGCCCTTCAGCATGGACGAGCTGGTGGTACGCATCCGGGCGCTGTTGCAGCGGGCGGTGCCTACCCCAAGTACCACGCCCCAGGAGCCCTTGCAAATAGGCCGCTACATATTCGCGCCTACCCAGCAAAAGCTGCGGCTGGCCGATACCGAAATCGAGCTAACGCACCGCGAATCGGAGCTGCTCCGGCGCCTCTATGACCACCGCAACCACGTACTGGAGCGCTCCACGGTGCTGCTCGACCTCTGGGGGCAGGATCATTTTTTCAACGGCCGCAGCCTTGACGTGTTCATCACCCGCCTGCGCCGCTACCTCCGCGCCGACCCGCAAGTGCAAATCCTGAACGTGCGCGGCATTGGCTATAAGCTTATATTTTAAGCTTATAGCCGATGACTGTTCGCTTATAGCTTTCGTTAGTTTAGCTAACAGCTAACAGCTAACAGCTATTTAATCGTGGTGCGTGGGTCGTCGTCGATGTTCAACTCTTTGCGGGCGGCGTCGCGGCGGCGGACGCGCTTGCGGGCAAATAGCTCCCGGAACGAGTTGAACTGCTCGGTGTGCAGCAAGCTCAGGCCGGCGCGCTGCTGGTTTTGCAGGTTGGCATTGGAGGAGCCAGCAGCAAGGGCGGAGAAGTCGCGCGGGGTGGTTTCGTAGCGCAGGCGGGCCCGGAACTTGCCATCGGGGCGCAGGTAGTACTCCAAGCTCAGGTCGCCGAGAAAGGAGGTTTGTACCGGTACGGTGCTGCCAGGCGCAGTGTTGGCCGCGTTGTAGTTGTTCGTGAAGCCCCCTTCGCGTGTGATGCGCAAACGGCCGTTCAGAAAGGAGTAGCTCAGGCGCACCTGCAAGGCCTGCAACTGCTCAGCGCTCAGGCCGTTCAGGTTAAAGCTGATTTCCAGGTTGGGGTCGATCTGCGACGTGAGTACGCTGAGCTGAGTGCTTAGCACCTGCCCCACGCTGTTGCCAAAGGCGTTATCCGACCCCCGAAACGATACCGACGACAGCGTACCCGGCGACGTGAGCTGGCGGAACACAATCAAACTGAACACCTGCCGGTTTAGCTCCTGCTCGTCGTTGCGCAGCGCCGATAGGAACGGCGCCAAATCGCCTTCCAACGATGACGGAATATCGTTGAACTCCAGGTTCAGGTTGATCTGGGGTAGGAGCAGGGGGCCGCTCAAGTTCATCACTGCCGTTACGGGCACCACCGAAGTGTTGCTACCCAGCAGCGGCGCCACCGAGGTGCGTTGGGTGTATGCGGCCGTCAGGTTCATCTGGCCTTGCAGCGGGTCACCGTTCCAGGCAATGGTGCCGCCCGGCCGTATAACAAACTCCTTGTTTACAAGGCCTTGCAGGGTGAAGTTATAGGCGCCGCGCACAATCTCAATCTGCCCATACATATTGAAGTCGCCACGGGTGTCGATGTTCAGGCGCAACTGCCCGCTGGCCGTGCCGCGGATGATATCGCCGGTGCTTTCATCCAGCAAAATCTCCACATAGGCGTCGGGCGTCACGTCCAGGTTCATGTTCAGGCGCAGCCCCGAAAGGTCTAGCTTGGCCGTGTCGGTGGCTATCTGGACAGTAGTGGTATCCCGAATATTGTGGTTGACAAATCGAATGTAATTGGCCTGCTGGGCCTTGGCTGCATTATCGAAGGGTAAGGAAAGCCGGGTGCCCGCCTCGCTCCGAGCCGATACATTCACCAGCAAATCATCGGTAGGGCCTGATACCCGCGCCGTGCCCGTGGCGTAGGCCGTCCCAAAGTATAGGTCGTTGTCGCGGCGCGTGGTGTTCAGGGCTTGCAGCTTGCGGAAATTGGCCCGCAAATCCAGCCGCATATCCTGGAAGCCGTTGTGGTAGATGTTGCCGTCTATGGTGCCCGAGTTGCCAAGCGGGTCCGAAAGCCGAATGTTATTCAGCGCAATCCGGTCGTCGGTGAAGGTGATGCGGTCAGAGAACGTGTAGGTAGTGCCCAGGTAAATGAATGTGAGCTTACCGTTGGCCACATCCAGCGACCCTACCAGGTGGGGCGCGGCCAGCTTCCCCGTGACCTGAAGCCGACCCACCGCCGTGCCGCCCAAATCCTTGAACAACGTATTCAAAATCGGCTCGGCCAGCTTTACGGGAGCCTCATCGAGCACGCCTACCAGGTTGAGCTGGTTAGGTACGTCCTGCGGCGTGAAGGTGCCGGTCACGTTCACCACGCGGCGGTTTTCGCGCTCCACATCCAGGTTCACGGCCATGCGGGCGTTGGGGGCATCCCAGGTGCCCTTGCCTTCTACATCGCCCAGCAGCACGTCGTCGAGGCGCAAAGAATCCACCTTCAAATCGGTGTTGAGGGCCAACTGACCAAACACGTTGCTCACCGTGCCCTGGGCATTCACGCGGCCTTTCAGGCGGTTATCGGTGAAGTCGCCCAGCGTTTGCAGCTCAAAGTTCTGTACGTTCAGGGCCAGCTCCTTGGCAGGGTCGCGCGAAATGGCGCCCTGGGCGCTGATGCTCTGCGCGCCGTTGGAAATGATGAAGTTCTGAATGTCGATTTCCTTGCCGCCGTTGGAAATCACCACCGAGTTATTGGCCGCAATGGTCCACTGCTTGTCCAGCAGGTTCACGCCCGACTGCCGAAACGTAAGCTGCACGGCATCGGGTAGGAAACCCAACGACCCGTTGATCTGGGCGCGGTTGGTGGTGTTGGTTTGCGCCAAGGCCGTTGAGAAGTTGATTTTCTCCTGATCCCACACGCCTTCCACGTAAAAGTTCTCCGTAGCGCCCAGCCCCGGCAAAAACTGCCGCGCCGAGGTGATGCTGGCCTGGGCTAGTACCTCGGGCTGGTTAGGCAGCTTGGAAGTGGTCAGGCTGAAATCGGTATCCTGCACCCGCACCGAGTCGTAGCGAATCTCGTCAAAATGCCCGCCCAACGTGAAAATCGACGTGTTGCCGTTGCGGAACGACCCATCTACCCGCGAGTAGTCCGACACGGTGAGTTGAGGTACAAAAAGTTGCAGCACGGGGTTGGCCTGCTTGATGTACAGGTCCAAATCAATCTGATACTCGGGGGTAGGGCGCAGGCGCTTGCGGCGGTAGTAATTGGCAATAGCCGCGTCGTTGCTTTCAAAATTGAGGCGGTATTCTTCCACCAGGCGCTGCACGTCGTCTAGCACGCGGGTGTAGTCGAAGTTGCCCTTGGCGCGCAGATCCAACACCTCCGAGCGCAGGGTGGTGAGACGCTGGCCGTCCTGACGGGTGCTCACTATATCGAAGGTGTCGATGGGCACGGTGTTGCCTTGGTAGCCGAGGCGGGAGTTGCGCAGCAGCACCCTACCCTCCAACTCGTCGAGACGCAGGCCCTGGAACTGCACGTCGGCCGTGGTGGCCAGGGTCACGTTTTGGTTGGTGAGGCCGAGGGCGCGCAGGTTGGCGCGGTCCACGTCGGCGCGCAGGTCGAAGGCCTCGGCGCCGGTGCGCAGGTTCACGGTGCCGTTGGCCGCCAGCTTCACGTTGGGGTCATTCACCGACACCTTGCCCTGGAATGCCTGCTGGCGGAAGTTGCCGTTGATGGCAATGTTGCGGTAGCGGTAGCCATTCAGCCAGATGCGCTGCACGGTGGCATTGGCCTGCACCCGCGCCGCCTCCTTGGTGAAGCCCACGCCCTGCACGCGCCCATTCATGGTCACGTCCCGAATCACGCTTTGGTCGCCCAATAGGCGACCCAGCTGAAAGTCGGTGGTCTTGATCTGACCCTCGTAGCTGGAGTAGCGCGGGTCGGTCTTGAACTTCAGGTTCACGTCGGACACCACCTTGCCCAGCGGCGTATCAAACGAGCCATTGGCCACAAAGTCGTTGTAGTAGCCCAGGAAGTGCCCGTTCAGCTTCACCGCGCCCAGGCGGTCTACGTAGCCGCGTCCGCTGGCCGGAATATAGCGGCGCAGGTCGCGCCCGTCTACCACCGAGTTGCGCAAGCGCGCCTCTATGAAGCTCTCTGTGAAGTTGGGTAGGCCATCCACGCTGATGTCGCCGACCACGTGCGTGTTGCGGCCGTACCGAACATCGAGGTTCTTGGTGTTGAAACGCCGCACGTAGCCCTTGGCCTGGCCCGAGATAAGCACGGTCTCGTTCAGGTCTTCTAGCTGCGGGGCAAACTTGGCAATGTCGTCGGAGTACAGGCGCGAGGGTTGCAGGCGCGCCGTTACCTGCACCGAGTCGTTGAAATCGGCAAAGTTCAGGAACCGATTGTAGTCGAAGCGCAGGTAGTTGCTGATGCGGCTGTTCTCGACGCGCAGCATCAAATCGGCAAATTCCCAGAACTTGGGCGCATACACCATAGCCGCAGACAGCTCCCGCATGCGGGTATTGGAGTTACTTTCAATGGTGCGCAGCCCCTGAATGCGCGCCGCCACGGTGTCGCCTACCAGCCGAATGTTGCTGAAATCGGCGTAGATGCTGTCGGCGCGCATGTGGGCGTAGTCCACGGCCTGGCCGTAGGTAGGGGCGCGGGGCTCGTCGCGACGGTCCAGGATAAAGCGGCCGTTGCGCAGGCCGATGCTTTCTATCTGAAAGTCGAACGGCTTACTGACTTTGGTGGTATCGCTGGGACCAACCAGCCGCTGCACTGCGCTCAAAAACTGCGACAGGTTAGTGGAGTCGGGCTCGTTGGCGTAGGTAATCAGGGCGAAGCGCGGCTCCTCCAGCGTGAGCTTACCCACGTGCAAATGGTTCGGGTCAAACACCGAAAACAGGCTGATGTCGGCATCAGCCCGGCCAATATTGAACAGCTCGTTGCCGCGCCGGTCGAGCACCTGCACGCCTTCCAGCAACACCCGCGAAAACGGCCGGATGTCTACCCGGTCGATGCGAACGGGTTGGCCTAGCTTCTCCGTCAGCACCGTAGCGGCACGTTGCACTAGCCGCGTTTGCACCGTCGGGATGCGCAGCGCAATCAGCAACCCAATCACCAACAACAGCACCAGCCCAACCAGGCCGAGCAGTGCTTTGAGGATGACGGAGAGAAAACGAGGCACAGAGTAAAGTGAAAAACGCGGAATGAAGAAACGAAGATGCGGATTTTAACGCGGAGGAGTAAAAGATCAGCAGCCTACCCAAGCGGGCACCCAAGCCCTACACGAATTGTTCAGGTAAAAGTTTGACTAGTGCCGCACGTGGGGGTTTAACGTTTTCCGCGACCTTTGCAGTCTGCAACGAGCACCGCGCGTGAAAAGAATACGTCAGTAGCGCAGATTTTTGGGTTTTATTATGATGCATTCTCCTCTTATTCTGGCCATTGAGTCGT
Organism: Hymenobacter defluvii; assembly: GCF_017589435.1. Taxonomy (NCBI): domain Bacteria; kingdom Pseudomonadati; phylum Bacteroidota; class Cytophagia; order Cytophagales; family Hymenobacteraceae; genus Hymenobacter; species Hymenobacter defluvii. The sequence goes on along the minus strand of NZ_JAGETX010000012.1, from coordinate 66,824 downwards.
CGTGCGATGATACCTCGGCGGCCGTCATGGCCAACGGCGAAATCCTGTCTAACGTGGTGGCTACCCAGCAAGTGCACGAGCAGTACGGCGGGGTAGTGCCCGAGCTAGCCTCGCGTGCCCACCAGCAACACCTGATTCCGGTGGTGCAGGAGGCGCTGCGCCGCGCAAAGGTAGCGAAAACCGACCTCGACGCGGTGGCGTTTACGCAGGGGCCGGGCCTGCTGGGCTCGTTGCTGGTAGGCAGTATGTTTGCCAAAACGTTTGCCTTGGCCTTGGATAAGCCGCTGCTGGCCGTCAACCACATGCGGGCGCACATTCTGGCGCATTTCATCCGGGATCCGAAGCCCGCGTTTCCGTTTTTGTGCCTCACCGTGAGCGGCGGCCACACCCAGCTGGTGGTAGTGCGCAGCCCCATGGAAATGGAAATCATCGGCCAAACCATCGACGACGCGGCTGGCGAGGCCTTCGACAAAACCGCCAAGCTGCTGGGCTTGCCCTACCCCGGCGGCCCCCACCTCGACAAGCTGGCCCGCCAGGGCAACCCTACCCGCTTTGCGTTTCCAGTGGGCGCCATGCCGGGCTACGATTTTTCGTTCAGCGGTCTGAAAACCTCTGTGCTGTACTTTTTGCGTCAGCAAACACAACAGAACGAAAACTTCGTGCAGGAGAACCTGGCGGATCTGTGCGCCAGCATTCAGCACACCATTATTCAAACCTTGCTGCGCCAATTGCGCCGCGCCGCCCACGACCAACAGCTTCGGCAGGTAGCCCTGGCCGGCGGGGTGGCCGCCAACTCTGGTCTGCGCACGGCCTTGCAAGAGCTGGCCGTGGCGGAAGGTTGGGAAGTATTTATTCCTGATTTCGAGTTCTGTACCGACAACGCTGCCATGGTGGCCATGACCGGCCACTTCCAGTACCAGGCCGGCCAGTTCAGCAACCAGCTCATCAGCCCCGACCCACGCTTGAAACTGTGAGCAGGGTAGGAACGACGTGCTGAGAAATGGCGCTTTTGCTGCGTAGTCTGTTTGACGCAACGCCGCCGCCGCTCTGCCGTTGTAGGTAGTCCCCCTATCCCTACCCTACCCACCCCGCGAAGGCCCCAGCGGCCCGCCGCGAAATCCTGAGAATCTGCAAAATCTGCGATGAAGAAAGAAGAGAAACCCAAGCGCATCAATATCCTGAACCGCCGCGCCAGTCACGAATACGCATTCCTGGTGAAGTACGACGCGGGTATGATGCTGCAAGGCACCGAAATAAAAAGCATCCGCGAGGGCAACGTGAACTTGCAGGATGGCTTTTGCACCTTCCACGGCGACGGCAGCCTGTGGGTGCACAACCTGCGCATTGCCCAGTATACCGAAGGCACCTACAACAACCACGAGCCTACCCGCGAGCGGAAGCTGCTACTTAATAAGAAAGAGCTGCGCCAGCTAGCCGGCAAAGCGCAGGAGCAGGGCCTCACCATCATTCCCATCCGAATGTTTGTGAACGACCGAGGCTTTGCCAAGCTGGAAATAGCCCTGGCCAAGGGCAAAAAGCTCTACGACAAGCGCGAAGACCTGAAAGCCAAAGACCAGAAGCGCGAAATGGCGCGGGCAAGAGAATATTAATAGTGAAATTGTGAAAGGTGAAGTTGTGAAAATCGTTTTCATTAGCGCACCTTTCTAACTTCACACCTTCATCTTTCACAATTTCACCCTTTTGGAACACGGAATCTGTGCGCTGAGCACTATGCCGGTGCGAGCCGAGCCCAGCGACAAAGCGGAGCTGGTAACGGAACTGGTTTTTGGCGAGTGCTACTCCGTCGTGCTGGTGCAGGGCGCCTGGCAGCAAATCCGCAGCACCGCCGACGACTACGTGGGCTGGATGGACGGCAAGCAGCACACGCCCGTTTCAGCTGACTACCTGGCCGCCTGGAAAGCCCAAGACCACCCCCGCAGCCTGGATCTGGTGCAGATGGTAAGCGACGCTACCACCCGCGTGCCGGTGATTATTGGCTCGCGCCTACCCTTTTTCGATGGCATGACCCTGCGCCTAGGCGAGCAGCAGCTCTTCTATAACGGCGCCGCCACCAACCCCCAAAACGGCCATGGCCCCCACGGCGACCTAGACAAGCGCCTTGCCCTGCTCCTGAAGGTAGGGCAGCTGCACCTAAAAGCGCCCTACGTGTGGGGCGGCAAAAGCCTGTTTGGTATCGATTGCTCGGGGCTGATGCAGCAGCTCTACGGGCTGGTGGGCGTGCAGCTCCCGCGCGATGCGCGCCAGCAGGTAGAGTTGGGCCACACGGTGCATTTCGTAACCCAGGCCCGCCCCGGCGACCTAGCCTTTTTCGATAACGCCGAGGGGCGCATCATTCACGTGGGTATGGTGCTGGAAGACCAGCGCATCCTACACGCCAGTGGCGAGGTCCGCATCGACCCTCTGGACCACAACGGCATCTTCCGCCGCGACCGGCAAAAATACTCCCACACCCTGCGCCTCATCCGGCGGGTATTGTAGGTGAGTGGTGAGGTTAAGAAGTCGGGAATGAAAAACTGTCTGTCATCCTCTATCTGGCGTGTGCTTGCGAAGGGCCTTATGCCAGTTGAACGAGTCGTTGGTACGTCCATCATTCTACCATAAAAAGACCTTCCGTTGCGCCCAGAAGGATAGGGGCTTTTTCGTGAACCATTTCAGCACTTCGCTGCTTGTTTATACGCTGAGAATCACCTAGCTTTCGTTGGTTAGATTCCTATTATAGCGTATGGATCAGAAAGTGCTTGTCTTGAACGGCGACTACACCGCCATTACCCTGTGTAGCGTGCAAAAAGCATTCGTGCTACTCTACCTCGACAAGGCCGAGATGGTAGCCAACTCCGAGCACGGCGCCCTGCGCACCATCAGCCAGTCGTACCCAAAGCCGAGCATCATCCGGTTGCAGCGCTACGTGCGGGTGCCCTACAAGGGCATCACTCTTAGCCGCCACAACATCATGAAGCGCGACAACTTTGAGTGTCAGTACTGCGGCTCCACCAAAAACCTAACCCTCGACCACGTGATGCCCCGCTCACGCGGCGGCACCTCCAACTGGGACAACCTGCTCACGGCCTGCTCGCGCTGCAACCACAGTAAGGGCCATCGCACCCCACAGGAGGCCGGTCTGGTCATCAGGCAACAGCCCAAAAAGCCTACCCTCTCAGGTTTCCTCAAGCTCAGTGCCGGCACCATAGACCAGAACTGGCATGCGTATCTCAACTAAAGCCGGTAGCGTTGCTACCGGCTTTTTTGTGCTCTTTTTTGAAGGGGGAGGTTGAAAAGGCCTGCTATCCTGAGCATTCCGCGCATCAAGCGGCGACGAAGGACCTTCTCACGCGTGAACGATTGACGTAACAACGACTCGTTCTGGCGTAAGAAGGTCCTTCGTCGCCGCTTGATGCGCGGAATGCTCAGGATGACAGTGGCATTTGGATATAAAAAAGCCTCCCCAAACAACATTGGAGAGGCTTTCCTTATCAATCTTACAGCAAGAGCAGCTTAATAATGATCTTGCTCAGCATCAGCGCGGTCGAAGTTGTCGGAGCCACTGACGAAAGTCAGCAGGTCTTGGCTCAGCTTCTCTTTGTCAGTAACGAGCAGGCCGTGGGGCGCACCGTCGTACACGATTTGGGTGGCGTGCGAGAGGTACTGGTCCAGGCGCTTGGCGCTGTTCTTATACGGTACCGTTTTGTCGTCCTCGCCGTGGATGGACAGCACGGGCACTTTGATGGTCTGCAAATCCTGGCGGAAGTCGGTTTCGCTGAAAGCGCGGGCGCACTGCTCGGTGGCGTAGGGTGCGCCTTGCAGGGCCAATGATTGCGACCAATCGAGGGTAGGCTGGCTGACGGGGTTGCTCAGCAGGCCGTCGCCGTAGAACTGTTTGCCGAAGGTGGTCAGGAAATCGGGGCGGTCTTTCTTGAGGCCGTCCACCATGTCGTCGAACGTGGATTTGTCTACGCCATCGGGGTTGTCGTCGGTTTTCAGCAGGTAGGGCGTTACGGACGAAACGAACGCCACGCGGGACACGCGCGTGCCCTGGTGGCGGCTCATGTAGCGGGCTACTTCGCCACCGCCCATCGAGAAGCCTACCAGCGTTACGTCTTGCAGGTCCAGGCCTTCGAGCACGGCTTTCAGGTCGTCGGCCAGTGTGTCATAGTCGTAGCCGTTCCAGGGTTTATCGGAGTGGCCGAAGCCGCGGCGGGTGTAGGCTACTACGCGCACGCCGTTTTTGGGCAATTCATTCAGCTGATATTCCCAGGACTCGTAGCTTAGCGGCCAGCCGTGGATAAGCACGATGGTCGGGCCTTGGCCCAAATCAACATAGTGTAAATTAACATCCTGGCCTTTGCTATCTTGACTAACTTTGATAAAGCTCATGGTAGGGGGAGTTTGGTTGTGGAAAACTGAAATTGTAGTGACCTATACGGTTCTGCTTTGCATAGAGAAAACAGATGTCAAGATTTTATACAAGTTTATTTTCTTCGCCATTTCCTATGTTTCCAGCAAAAAACAGCGGCTATTACGCACTCCTGATCAGTCTGTGTTTGGCAAGCTGTCAGTCTGATACGCCAGCGCAGAACACTGCTGCCAGTACAGCCACCACTACCCCTCCAAAAACTGCTGCTCCTGCAACGTCTACTGCGTGGTACCGGCAGTATCGCACCCGCCTACCCGGCGCTACCGACAGCGTAACAGTGCATCTGCAAAACCTGGGTACCGGTAGCGATGCGTCTTCTATTGGGCGAGTGGTTGGCTTCTACGCTGGTCCTAAAGGGCAGCCTTTTGAGCTGGCCAGCAACCCCACCAGCGCCCCCGATAGCCTGCTACTGCGCGAAGCCAGCCATAGCCGCCTAAATGCCGGTGGCTACAGCGCAGTTTGGCGCCTGCGCCGGATGGGCGAAGCATGGGTAGGCACACTAGCAGGACAAACCGTGCGCCTCCAGCCATTACCCGTGAGTCAAGGCGTTGCCTTCGACACGCAGGTGTTCCGCGACTCTGTGCGTGCCCGTCCCCAGCACCCGCAGGATAGCGTATGGGGCCGCATTAGCCTGCACGCACTCCTACCCACCAGCAATCGGCAACCTCTTGCTGGCAACATGCTGCACCTGCTGCACGGCGACACGGTATTCGCGGGCAGTGCGCCTACCCTACCTGCCATTTGGGAGGACATGCGTCGGCCTTTCTTTAATGATTATCAAGAAGATATGAAGGCCATCTTTCAGCAGATAGAGGCGGATACCAGCCGCTCGGGCCACCGCCCGATGGCCATGCTGAACTATACTGATGAGCGCGACACGTACGTGCTCTGGAATGCGGATAATCTGCTCAGCCTCGGCCTTTTCACTTATTCTTACGCTGGCGGCGCGCACGGCAACTACGGTACCCACGTGCTCAGCTTCGATACTCGCAGTGGCCGCCCGCTACCGTACGACGCCATCTTCCGGCCCGATGCCAAGCCGCGGCTGGAGGCCCTGTTGGCGCGCTATGCCCGCCCTAGCTTGGGCTTAAAGCCGAATGAGCCGCTACGCAATGCCCTGTTCGAAGAGACGCTACCCGTAACGCGCAACGTGTACCTGACCAGCGGCGGGGCGGTGTTCGTCTATCAGCCCTACGAAGTGGCAGCCTATGCCTATGGGGAAGTTCGGGTGTTTGTGCCGTTGCGGGAGCTGCGGCCGTTGTTGCAGCCGGGGTTGCCGTTGGAAGAGGGTAGGAGTGTAGCCCAAAAGTAGAGAGCTGCGGGTTGTTTGTTTACCAACAACTCTCCATTACTAACTGATAAGCAATGCGTTTCTTCTCCATCAATTCGCCGCTGCTGAAGCAGTTTGACCGCTGGGCAACGCCTGCGCTGGTGGTAGTGGCCGTGGCTGTGTTTGTGGGCGAAACCGTGTGGCCGTTGCGGCAGCGCACTCGCCCGCGCACCGAGCGGTGGCCGCGCAATGTGGGCGTGTCGGTGCCCTCGCTGGTGGGGTTGCGCCTGGGGCTGTTGCCGGCTATGGTAGGCCTCACGCAGGTGGCCGCCCGCCGCCGCTGGGGGCTGCACCGCCTGGGCTGGCCAGAGCCGGTGCGCGTGTTGGCTGAGTTGCTGATTCTGGATTATGTGGCCTACTCCTGGCACCGCTTGCTGCACGCGCCGTTGCTGTGGCGGTTTCACCGCGTGCACCACACCGACCTGGACATGGACCTGAGCACGGGTTGGCGCTTCCACGCGGGCGAAATGCTGGCTAGCATTCCCTACCGCGGCGGCGTGCCCATGCTGTTGGGCGTACGTCCCGGCGTGCTGCTAGCCTATGAGGCGGTGTTCGAGGCTTGCACGGCCTTTCACCACTCCAATACCCGCCTACCCCTGGCCGTAGAGCGCCCCTTGGCTTCGTGGATGATTACGCCGCGAGCGCACGGCATCCACCATTCCGTAGTACACCGCGAAACGCAAAGCAACTTTGGGGTGGTATTGAGCCTGTGGGACCGGCTCCACCGCACCTTGCGGCTCAACGTGCCGCAGCAAGAAGTGGAAATTGGCGTGCCCGCCTACCCCGATGCCGCCGCGCAAACCGTGCGTCACCTCTTTACCATGCCCATCGAGCCGCTGCAACCCTGGACCCGCTATGACGGCACCGTGCCTGCGCGCGCCCTACCCCCCGCACCCCTTGACGAACTGGCAGGATAGGGAGTACAACCTAAAAGTTTACCTGCGCCTGTAAGCGCAGCAGGCCGCCGCGCTGGCGGTTGTCGGGCCGCTGGAAATCCTCGAAGCGGCGCGACGAAAGCGTATACATGGTCACTAGCTCAAAGGCGGGGAAGGGCTGCCACTCCACGCCCAGTTCGGCTTCGCGCACGGTGTAACTGCGCGCATCCCGCTCGTGCTTTTTGCCGCCATCGTAGTACTGCGCCCGCAGGAAGGGGTAGAATTGCTGCTGCCCGTAGTGCAGGCGGTAGTTGAACATAACGTAGCCCCCGTGCAAGCGACGGGTTTCGATGCTGTCGGTGCGCGGGTTGAACTCGGGGCCGCGGCCTAGGTTGTATTCAGCCTGCACGCCAAATGGCTGGGGGTAGAGCACAAAGGTGGCGGCCACGCGCTGGTCGGGGTAGCGCAGGTTGGGGCGGTGCTTCACGCCGCTGGAAAGCTGGTCTCGGTTGACTACATACTCCCCGCTGTAGGCTTGCAAGCCGGGCTCGATGATGTGCTGGCCTACCTCCACTGGGTACGTAACGCGGGCTACCACGTGGCGCTGGTTGTTCAGCTCGGGCCGGTTGGCGGTCTGCCCGTTGAAGGCGCCCACGCCTACCATACCATAGTCGCCGGAGCCCTTCAACCCATCCTTCACCAGCCTGCTGAACAATTTGCGCACGCCAATGGGCGCCCAATACACGAAAGCACCCAGGTCTCGCTCGTTGGAAAAGGCGCTGTTTAGGGCATCATTGCGGTCCAGGGGTAGGCGGTTTTGGCTGGACTGCATATTTTCGAAGCCGAACGGAATCTTGCTTTGTCCCAGCCGAACCCGAAACCGGTTGGCTTTGTCTAAGCCTACATCCAGGTAAGCATCGCGCAGCAAGCCGGCATTCAGGGTAGAGCTGCCGCTGAGCGTGCTGGCAAAATCAGGTTGTATGTAGAAATACACCCGCTCGTGTATCTGGCCAAAGAAGACAACGCGGACGCGTCGGAGAGAAAAACCACCGTTGCGGCCCCACGATTTGTCGCACTGCTCGCAGGTCAGGTCGGGGTTGGTTTCCAGCAACCGGTTGTAGCGCGCCTGCACGTAGCCCCGCACCGCTATCGACTGAAACCATTGTTTGGCAGGGGCCTGCTCTGAAGGAACCGGGATGCTGGTTGTCTGACCATACACTGGCCCAACAGCGAGCAGCAAAAGGAGGAGTAACAGTTTCTTCATGCTAAGGTAATGCTGACGCAAAGTGCGGCATTACCTATTACTTGATTGTTGCCTTGTTATTAAGGCAATGTTACCAATTGAAAGAATGGAGTAGTTGAATGTCAACGGCTAATAACGCATAAGGCCGTCCCTACACTGGTAAAGACGGCCTTGCAAGTGGCTGGCGGCGGGTTATTCTTCGGCACTATCTGCCGTTGTATCAGGCTGCGTAGTGGCCTCGTAGGTATCAGCATACTTGAAATCGTCGAGCCAATAGGCTGAGCTGACCACATCAAATACCACCGATGTTTCCTCTTGCTTCGTGGGCGTGAGCTGCCAAATGATGGCCGGCGCTTCGGGGAAGCTGGTGCCATCTAGCTGCTCGTGAAACAGACGCTTCAGAAGCGTGTTGTCGGGCATGCCCTGGGCCAGCAGGCGCAGGAGCGGCGCTTCCGGCGCTTCGTCGAAAATGGCCAGTGCCTCTGTATCGGCGGCCGTGAGCTTCACTTGAAACTGTACCGCTTCGGCGCGCGGAAACTTGCCGTTGTAGGCAGTGTAGAGCAGTTGTGTGGCCTTGAAGAAGCCTTGGTGTTGGTCTAGTTCCGGGTTTTCTTCCCACAGCTTCTCGGTGAGCATCTGGTGGGCCAGGTTTTCAATCTGGCCTTCCGTGAGCTGATCGGCAAACAAGTGCTCCAGCACCAACTGCGCCGATTCGGCCGGTTCCAGGTCGGTGAGACCCATTAGGGCCATATCCTTCAGCTCGTTAGGAGCTATTTCGGCGGGGTTGTCGTAGCCAGTTTTTACGAGGAGGGCTTTGTAGTCCTGGGGTTGCCAAGAGTTGGGTAGCTCAGTGAGGGTATCGAAAGAAAGGCGCTCTACGGTGAACGTGTACATGCGAAGGGTAGGAAAGGTGAAGGTTGTGCCAGGTTAAAGGCGAGGCGTACCGGTGAGCTGTGTACGGCAAGCAGCCCGGATTCGCCGTGCGGCTACATTGCCTGGTGTATAGAAAGTAGCTTAGAGTGTAAAAACAGAACGCCTACCCCGCGGTAGGGGGCAGGCGTTGGCACAAGCCGATGTCAAAGAAGAAGTATTTACATGTATTGCTACTATTGGTATTGGCCTTACAATCTGTTTGCGTTGAGGATTGAAGGGCGATGAGACGCATACTTGCGTCTCATCGGCTGCAACGTGCGGGCGAAATCGTTCAACGATGAGACGCAAGTATGCGTCTCTACATCATTCTGGCAACCTTGTTAGCTAGCCTCTTGAGCTGCCGCAACTGCTCGGGTAAGGAAGTATTGTAGGTCGCGGAGGAAGTAATAAGCTGTTCCGTAGCGGGCGCCAGCGCTGAGCGCGAGCGCATGACTAAGGTGAGTAATAACCTTGCGGGAATGCTCGCGTTGAAGTAATTCCTGTGCCCTACCCCAGGGCGTACACCACCCAACCGTCTTTAGAATTCATGCAACATACTCGCACGCTAGAAGATCTGCTGGATACGCAGCAGAAAAAACTCGCTTTTTTTCAGAATCTGCTTTTAATTGCCGCCGCCGATGGTAAGCTGCAAGAGGAAGAAAGTCAGTTTCTGCTCCAGGTAGGCAACCGTATAGGTCTCACGGCCAAGGATGTGCAGCCCCTAGCCGACAACCTGGGGATACTCAGCTTCGTTGTGCCCGCCGATGGACCTCAGAAAACGCTGGAACTGCAAACGCTGGTGCAGATGATGTTGCAGGACGGCGATATGGACACCCGCGAATACGATTTGTGCCTGGACTATGCCCGGCGTATCGGCTACAGCAAACAGCTGCTTGATGATATGGTAAGCCAGCTGTCGGGCAACGGCCCCGCTCCCAATAACCCGCCTACCGTAAGCTAAGCGCAAGCAGACAAAATTCATCAGACGGCCCAGCCCAATGGATATATAGTGGCTTTGGGCGTAAAAACGGAACGCCTGCTCCATAGTATGGGGCAGGCGTTGGCGTAAGCTGGCGTTAAAGAAAAGAAGCGTTTACTCACCCAGCAGCTTCTTTTTCTGCTGCTCATATTCGGCTTGGGTGATGATTTTATCGTCGGCTAGCTTCTTGAGTTGCCGCAATTGCTCGGGTAGGGACGCGTTGTAGGTTGCGGGCGCGGTAGATTGCTCTGCAACGGGTAGGGAAGAAAGCGGCCGCATTTCGTAGCTGTGTACTGGCTTGTACTTCATCGTCCACAAAAACGGGAAAAACAGGAAAATACCGCCAATAATAGCCCCGGCATCCGCTTCTTCATCGCGAGAAAACGACGTGTTTACCGTTTCGTAGCCTTCCTTTTCCAGTCGCACATCGGTGGTAGACCCTACAATCTTAGTGTCCCGGTGTTGGTAGGGAGTCACGCCCACTGGTTCGCCATTCAGGTACACGCGTGCGCCGGGGGGCGTCGACTGTAGCATAGTGCTGCTGGCACAACTCGACAGCAGCGTGGTAGCGGCCAGCGCACCGGCCATAAAACGAAGATGATTTCTCATAAATAAAACAACTGTGCATAAGTTAGTGATGCGTCAAGGTACTACTTATGCCGAGGTATATGATAAATACTATGTTATTAATCTTCTAGCGAACGGGTGGTAGCACCGTAGGCGCCCGAAAAAACTGATCGACTTTCTGGTTGAACTCATCGGCGTGCTCTTGCAGGGTGCCGTGGCCGCTGTTAGGTACAATCCAGAGCCAGGCGTGGGGTAGGCTCTGGTAAATAGCCACTGTATGCTCGGCCCGAATCACGTCCCGGTCGCCGGCAATGATAAAGGCAGGCGCCTTGACGCCTGCCAGCGCCGAAAGCGGCACGTGGGGTTCGTTCCAGTCGAGAAGAAATACTTTCCAGTCGTTTTTGCGCTTGGCGTCGGTGAAGGTCTGGCCGTGGCCTTCGCGGTAGCCGCGCCGCATCTGCTGCCACAGCTCCGGGGTTAGGGCAGTAGAGTCGGGCCACAGGTTGGCACCCGTGGCGGCCAGGCGTTTCACTTTGCCAGGGTGGCGCAGGGCCAGTACCAGCGCCGTAATGCCACCGTCGCTCCAGCCCAGCACGTAGGCCGAGTCGAGGCGTAGGTGGGTGAGCAGGGCCGCGCAGTCGTCGGCCAGCATCTCAAAGCTCAGTGAGTCGCCCGCATCTACGGAGCGGCCGTGGGCGCGGCTGTCCAGCGCAATCACGCGGTATCGCTTGGCGAAGTAGGGAATGTTCTTCTCGAAATCCTTGCTGCTACCCCCATTGCCGTGGACCAACAGCAAGGGCGCGCCCGCGCCATAGGTTTCGTAGTACAGCCTCACGCCGCGCACGGTAGCATAATGACCGGCCGCTGAATTCTGGCCACGCGGCGCAGCTTTCTGCCCAAGTGTCTGCTGACTCAACAGCAACAGGAAGAAGAAAAGGTAGCAGCGCATGGCAGAAGGTGTAGAAGCTTAGCAGCTGTTTGATTTAATCGAATGAGTAATCCGCACGCTGTAGAGACGCATACTTGCGTCTCGTCGTTGAACGTCTGCCGCCTGAATCGTTTAACGACAAGACGCAAGTATGCGTCTCTACAGCGTTGTGTAATAAGTAACTCTAAATCTAGCCCAAGTTTCTAGATGAGCAACTACCTCCGCCGCAGGTACAGCAGCGTTGATTTGCCGGAAGGCCCATACTTATCGTTGATCAAAAAATACCCGCCGCGATACGCCGCCAAACCCTCCCAATTGTAGGTCATGTATTCCTGCGGCAGTTCAAACAACGGCTTCCAACTGATTTTGTCGCGCTTGTAGTGCAGGCTGATGAGGCGGCAATAGTTCTGGTATTTGCCGCTGCCATCCAGCACCAAGCGGGCGTTGGGGTCGGTGGGGGTAGGGCGGTACACGCTGTCGTCGGCGCCGTTGTAGAAGTAGTTGATGGCCGTGAAGCGGTTCTTGCCCTCATACACCAAATCGGTGATGCGGAAGGGTAGGCGCTGCACCGGCACGTACTGCGGAATGTCGGGTAGGCGGGTGGCGTTGGGAATACGCAGCGCGTAGTTGTCGTGCCGGAAATAGTTGTACTCAAACAGCAGCAACAGGCTCTTGTTGTAGCCCGTAGCTGCCTCAAAGCCGGCGTTGTGAATGTGAGAGTTGTCCGTAAGGGCCGGCTTGGGCAGCGGCACCAAATAGTCCGTATCCAGCACGATGGTGGCGCTGGCTGCGTGCACCGCGCCTTTGATCAGGTAGCAATAGGTGGAAGGGGTAGTTGTTTCGATGGTGAAATACGCCGTGTCGCCTACCAACGTAATGCCCTCCAGCCCCTCGTATTCCTGACAAGCCGAGTCGAGACGGGCGCGTATCTTGTCCAGGTGCTGGATAGTGTATTTCTGATACGTCAGCGCCTGCGTGGTATCTGCCAACTGCCGGTCCAGGCTGGGTAGGTCGATGCCGTACACCTTGGCCTCCGCCCGTTCCTGCAACCGGCTCTCGGAGAGTAATAGCAGTTGATTGCCGTAGGTAAACAGCCCGGAAAACTGGTTGTTACGGTCGGCTATTTCTGCGGGTAGGCGAAGCGTGTGGATGCTGAGCGGCGCTTTCTTTTGTGCAATGGTCAGCGTGGCGGGTAGGAGAAATAGTACAAAAAGCAGGTAATGGAAGCGCGGCATTAGTAGAGTAGTGTAAGCAGAATGATGCGCAAAGATTGTGAAGCCTAGGTCTGTCTCCAACAATCAATTTATCCCGTGTCTCAGCTTAAAAACTACTTGAAAAACAGCACGTCTGTAAGTGTATAATCTCAGCGTGTATCGACAATGCTTTCTCTTTCCGAGAATTCAAGAACTTCAAAAGTTTTTATCCAGGTAAACAATATACACCTGTAAGTGACCCGACGGCTATGGTATTGCCTTTTGTTAAGTATTAATAGCTCTTCTTGGGTAGCCTGTAAAAAGCCGAATAAAGTAAGCCAGCTCCGTCGTTCTGCATATTTAAAACAAAATTAATTTAGTCTACACATTGATTGTCAGTATCTGGATTTCGAAATGCCTCATTTCTGGTAAGCTCCTTTACTTCACCAGAAGTGTAAACTTTTACATCTACTGCATAATAGGGGTGCGGGCCGCATCCAAACGTTTCGTAATCGTATAAGTGAACTATATAATAACTGTTAAGACTGTCGATAGATGAAATATCCTTATTTCTCAAATAATAATAGTCTTCTTTATTATTATAAAATGATAAATCAGTAATAGGAAAATAGTCAGCATATGCACAAGCGAAGCTAAGCGCTTCTTGTTTACTGGATATTGGTGAAAATATTTTCTTTAACTCACTTCTGTTTTTGATGAAAATAATGGTGTCTTTCTGTTGAAGTACTATTTCCTTGCAACCAGCAATTAATCCTTCGTTTTGCCAAGCTACATCTTGACAATCGCCTTCTCGAAAACCAGAGGCGAGATGATATTGAGGTGTTAATCCACCCCAATATTCAGGCGCAGGACTTATGCTAGGCCAATCGTATTTTTCCTTGCTGACTTCGTAGTAAGCGAAATCTAATTGCTTGGTTTTTATTAATGATAAAGATTTTTTATTGTTACAGTTGCTGATTAATACTACATATAACATTAAAAGTAGTCTTATCAGTACAGCGTATTTTTTCTTTGTATTCATATTGGGATACAATAATAGTTGACGTAAAATACACTCACCCCGCCGTATCTGCCACCTCATCCCCATCATCCACCAGCACCCGCGCCAGCTTCTCGATATTCAGGCTCCGCGCTGAGGCATCGAAGATTTCGCGGTAGGTCCCTTTCATGTCGTATAGCTCATCATGGGTGCCGCTTTCTACCATGCAGCCTTGCTTCATCACGTAGATGCAGTCCGAATCTACGATTTGGGCGAGGCTGTGGGAGATGATGACCACTGTGCGGCCTTGCTTGATGGCATCAAGGGAATTTTTGATTTGCTCGGTGGCAATGGCGTCGAGGGAGGCCGTGGGCTCGTCGAGGAAGATGATGGGCGGATTTTTCAGGAACAGGCGCGCAATGGCAATGCGCTGCTGCTGGCCGCCCGAGAGCTGCTGGGCGTCGCTCTGGTACTGCTGGGGTAGGCCCACAATCTGGTCGTGGAGGTAGGCGCTGCGGGCAGCGGCCTGCACCTGCTCGAAGCTCGCCGCGAAGTTGCCGTAACGGATATTCTCCTCAATGGTACCCTTGAAAATGTGGTTTTTCTGAAGCACCAGCCCCAGGCTCTGGCGCAGGGCGTGGGTGTCGTAGTCGCGCAGGGGCTGGCCGTCGAGGGTGAGCGTGCCGCTGTCGGGCGTGTAGAACTTGCAGAGTAAGTTGATGATGGTGCTCTTGCCCGCGCCCGAGAGGCCCACCAGCGCCGTGGTCTTGCCGGCCTCAATGCGCATATTCACCCCGTGCAGCGCGGCCGTGCCGCTGGGGTAGGTAAACGATACATCGTGCAGCTCGAAGGTGCCGTGCAGGTGGTTGGGCAGCAACCGGCCGGTGGGCTCGGTCTGGTCCTCGGCGTCGAGGATGCTGAAGAAACCCTCGGAGTAAGTAAGGGCGTCGTTCATCTCGTCGTAGATGCGGTGCAGCTGCCGGATGGGCGCCGACACGTTGTTGAACAGCAGAATGTGAAACATGATGGCCCCAATGCTGATCTGGCGGTCGAGCACCAGGTAGGCCGTCAGGATGATGATGAGCACCACGCCTACCTGCTCCACAAAGGTTTTGAGGCCGTCGTAGAGGAAGTTGGTTTTGCGCGTTTGGAGCTGGGCCGTTACCAGCTGCTGTTGCAGGCCATTCTGCTTTTCCTCTTCATAATCTTCGCGCACAAAGCTCTTGATGACCACCGCCGAGTCAATAATATTGACGAGGCCCTGGTTTTTCTCCTCGCGCAAGCGGCGCAGCGTGCGCCGCACCCCATTAAGCTTATCGGCCTGGGCATAGCTGAGCCAGAAGTAGATGGGTAGGATAAGCACCGCCGTAAGCCCCACGTATACGTTGGCGAAAAACATAACCACCAGCGCCACCACGGCATTGGCAAACAGCGGCAGAATGTCGATGAAGAAGTTCTGCACCAGCTTCATCAGGCTCTCCACGCCCCGGTCGATACGCGTTTGCAGCTTGCCGGTCTGGTTGCCGCCGCTGGCGTAAAATCCTAGCTGATAGCTCAGTATCTTATGAATAGCGACCTGCGAGAGGGTAGTGGAAATGCTGATGCGAATCCGCTCCCCGTAGAACTTCTGCCCAAACTGGATAAATGCATTCACCACCTCCTTCACCAGTAGCACCGCGCTGATACCGGCCAGCAGCGTCGCGCCCTGGGCCAGTCCCTGGTTGCGGTTGAGCATCGTCTGCACCGTATCTACGGTGTAGCGCAGCACAAACGGATTCACCTGCGCCGCCAGCGACCCGACAAGTGTAAGTAGTAAGGTGCCCAGCACCAGCCGCCAGTAGGGCCGGACGTAAGGTAGGAGACGTTGGATAATTTGCCAGAGGCTCATGCGAATCGGCTTGGAGGAGAGGTAGCCGATTAGACGCGGGAGCGGGGCTCGGGGTTATTTAGAATATCATGTACGCCAGCGAAAACCAGTGAAGTATAGCGCGACATCTTCATAAGCTATAGCGTTGCCCAACGCTTTAATTTCCTATTGTGTCATCAACAGGTTCAGCCTTACCGCATCCTACAAAAAGCATAGTTGATACTAGCAGTTTTCCCATGCAGTAGCAGTCATTAAAGGAAATGCTGATGCTATAGAAAAATCAGGGGTAGGAAATGCTGTTCAGGTAATCAACTACGCTACATTTACAGTATCACCCTACCTGTCTTTCTACCTTTAGCTACGCCTTTTCCTGTCATATCAGTCTCTCCCTGGGCATGAAGCATCGTCTACTTCTCTTGTGTTGGTGGGCGACACTGCTGACCGGAATAGCGCGGGCGCAAAGCCCGCAGACAAAGGCGCTGCACCTGGCGCTGGCCCATGCCACCGCCGATACCAGCCGGGTGCTGCTGCTGGCCGACCTCAGCGCCTCCTACCGCTACTCCCATCTCGACTCGGTGCAACACTACGCCCGGCAGGGGCTACGTCTGGCCCGGCAGGTGCACTACCCTAAAGGCGAGGGACGGTGCTTGTCGCGCATGGGCATGTTGCTGGGCGAATGGGGCAATCTGCCCCAGGCCCTGCGCGTGAACTTGCAGGCCCTGCGCCTCAACGAGGCCAGCCACGACCAGGAAGGCACCGCCCGTACCCTCAACCAAACCGGCCTGCTCTACTATGCCCTCGACGATGGCCGGCCCGCGCTGGACTACTTCTTCCGGGCACAACGCATCTATAAACAAGGCATTGGGGATGATTCGCAGTTGATTAGCGTGCTGACCAACATCGGTACTAGTTACATGCTGCTGAATCGGCTGGACTCGGCGGAGTTGTTTCTACGGCGCGCCTACACTCTCACCACACGCTCGCGCACTGTGGAGCAGAGCTGCTGGGGCAATCCGCTGCCCTATATGCTGCGCGAAATGGGGCTGCTAGCCAGCATGCGGGGGCAGTCAGAGAAGGCGATTCGCTATTACCACTTGAGCGCCCAGGCAGCCCTACCCGAAAACGACCAGCGTAGCCGGAGTCGCGCCTACCAGTACCTAGCCGAGCTATACCAACTCCGGCAGCAGCCCGACTCCAGCATCTACTACGCCCGCAAAGCCCTGGCGGTAGGGCAGTCGTTGCCGTTTATGGTGGGCGTGATGCGCAACAGCAACCTGTTGGCGTCGACGTTTACCGGCCGTGGGCAAAACGACAGCACCCTGAAGTACATGCGCCTTATGGTAGCGGCGGCCGATAGTTTGCATAACCCGCAACGCATCAAGCAGCTCGATGCCATCGGTTTTGCCGAGCAGCAGCGGCTGCGACTTCTGGAGGAAAAACAGGCGCAGCTGCAACAGCAGATTCGCGTGGCTGTGCTGATAGCCGTAATGGGTATGCTGGCCCTGGCCACGCTGCTGCTCTGGCGCAACAACCGGGCACAAAAGCTGGCTAACAGCCGCTTGCAACGGCTGAACGAGCAGATACTGTCGCAAACCACCGAGCTTACCCAGCAGCGCGACGAGCTGGGCCGAGCCCTGCAAGACCTGAAGGTAGCGCAAAACCAGCTGGTGCTGCGCGAGCGGATGGCCTCCCTGGGCGACCTCATGAACGGTGTGGCGCAGGAGGTGCGCCGCCCGGTGCAGCGCGTGCGCGAGCTAGCCGGCATCAGCGAGCTATTGTGCCAGGAGTTGCGGGGCGAGTTTACCCGGTGCGCGTCCCATTTGGAAGACGGAGAATACCTGGACGAGATGCTGCAAAACCTGGCGCACTATCAAACTGGTATTGTGCAGGCCGGACAGCGGGCCGATGTGATTGTGCGCGGTATGCTGGAGTATGCCAGCGCCCAGCCTGGTCCGCGGCAGCCTACGGCTCTCAACGGCTTTGCCGAGGACTACCTTCGCATCACTTACCACGACTTACGCGCCAAACACCGATACCTCATGGTGGCCCTACTCTTCGAGCTAGACCCGGCTGTGGGCAGCGTGCCCGTGGTACGTCAAGATTTTGGGCGGGCGCTCATTGGCTTGTTTAGCAATGCATTTTATGCGGTGCAGCAACGACAGCAGCAAATGCTTGGCGAAGAGTATGTGCCGCAGATAAAGCTCATTACGAGGCGTACGACGGGGCGGGTGGAAATCCGGGTGCGCGACAACGGGCCGGGTATTCCGGCGGCTGATCTGTCCAACATTTTCCAACGCTTTTTCACCACCAAACCAGTCAGTGAAGGTACCGGACTAGGGTTGTCGCTGAGCTACGACATCGTCACGCGGGGGCACGGGGGCACGCTCACGGTGGAAAGCGAGGTAGGGCGGTTCACGGAGTTCTGCATCACGCTGATAGCAGCCGAAAGCAGTCCGGCGCAACTGTAGTACGAGAGCTGTGTCCCTCATCAGCGGCCACCGTGCGCCGCGTTCTGTTCCAAAACCATTCTTTGCATATGAAAAACGTAGTACTACCCCTATTGGGCGTGCTGGCGTGCAGTGCTCCGGCGCTGGCCCAACAAGCGGAAAAGGTAGATCAGGCGATGGTCGCCAAGATCAAAGATGAAGGCTTGAACCGCTCCAAAGTGATGGAAACGGCCTTTTACCTGACCGATGTGAGTGGCCCGCGCTTGGCCAACTCGCCCGGCCTGATGCGAGCCAGCGAATGGGCCAAAAAGCAGCTCACCGACTGGGGCCTTGGCAAGGCCAACATCGAGTCGTGGGGTGATTTCGGCCGTGGCTGGGAAATCGAGAAGTCCTACGTGGCCATGACCAAACCGTACTACAAGGCCATGAGTGGTACGCCCAAAGCCTGGACGCCCTCCACCAACGGCCTCATCAAAAAGCAGGTGGTGCTGGTGAAAGTGGCATCGGAAGCCGATCTGGAGAAGTACAAAGGCCAGCTGCGCGATAAAGTGATTGTGACGGAGGTGACCTCTATGCCCAAGCTAGGACTGGAGCCCGACGCCCGCCGCTACACCGACGAAGAGCTGCAAAAAATGGCCGCGCCCGTAGTTGCCGACGCTACCCCCCGCCGCCCCGCCATGACCGACGAGCAGCGCGACGCCATGCGCGCCCGCGCCGCGTTGCGCAGCAAGTTGGCGCCGTTTTTTATCAGCGAAGGCGCTGCTGCCGTGCTCAGCAACCCCCGCGGCGGCTCGGTGGGCACCTACTTCACCAGCAACGGCGCCCCCTACGCCGCCGACGCTCAGCCGGTGCTGCCCGAGTTGGAAATGGCCACAGAAGACCAGTTGCGCCTGATTCGGTTGGTGGAAGCAGGCATTCCGGTGGAAGTGGAGCTGGAAACCAAAACCAAGTTTCAGACACAGGACCTGAAGGGCTACAACGTGGTAGCCGAAATCCCCGGCACCGACCGGAAGCTGAAAAACGAAATCGTGATGCTGGGCGGCCACCTCGACTCCTGGCACGCCGGCACCGGCGCCACCGACAACGCTGCTGGCTGCGCCGTGATGATGGAAGCTGTTCGCATTCTGGAAGCCCTGAACGTGAAGCCCCGCCGCACTATCCGCATTGCGCTGTGGAGCGCCGAGGAAGAAGGCTTGCACGGCTCGAAAAATTACGTGAAAAACCACTTCGCCGACCCTGCCACCATGCAGCTCAAGCCCGAGCACGAGAAGCTGGCCGCCTACTTCAACCTCGACAACGGTGCCGGTAAAATCCGTGGCATCTATGCCCAAGGCAACGAGGCTGTGATGCCCATCTTCGCCTCCTGGCTACAGCCCCTCAACGAGTTGGGCGCTACCACCGTCACGGCCCGCACCACCGGCGGCACCGACCACCTGTCGTTCGACGCAGTAGGCCTGCCCGGCTTCCAGTTCATCCAGGACCCCCTCGACTACGGCACGCGCACCCACCACACCAACATGGACACCTACGAGCGCCTACCCCCCGAAGACCTCAAGCAGGCCTCAGTAGTAGTAGCCACCTTCGTCTACAACGCCGCCATGCGCGACCAGAAGCTGCCGCGTAAAGCCCTACCCACTGCCAAAGCAGTAGGCCAGCGGTAAGCGAGTACCTCTAGGTGAACAATCAAAAAAGGCGGTCAACTCGACCGCCTTTTTAATAGCTGTTTGTCATCCTGAGTGGAGCGAAGGACCTTCTCACGTTAGCACGCCTGTTGTAGCAATGACTTGTGCTGACGTGAAAAGGTCCTTCGCTCCACTCAGGATGACAGATAAGTTAGGAAGGAAGACTTTATAGCACCACCAGCTTCTTCGTGATCTTCTCCGTGGCGCTGGACACCTGCACCATATAGACGCCGCTGGGTAGGGAGGCTTTCTTACCCAGATCCAGAGTGCTTTCGGAAGTGGTTTGCTGCCATACCTGTTGGCCGTTTGCGTTGGTAACACGCACCGTGAGGAGGGTAGTAGGGTCGGGGTTTTGCAGATGCAGCAGCAGCGGTGCGCCCGCCGCCCGCGGGTTAGGATACAGCTCTACGCCCAGCGAGGTAGGTAGGGTGGCGGCTGGTTTGCCGGCATCAGCAACAGTAGCTGCGGCAGAGAGAGTAGCCGTTGTCACCTTCGTGATGCGCAGCCAGTTGAAATTCCAGCCGCCGGTTTGGGCAAATACGCCGAAGTTGTAGGTGCCCGCATTCACGTTCACGGTTTGCGAAACGGTGGTCCAGTTCTGCCAGCCGCCCGTGGCCGGAATACTCACGCTGCCGAGTTGGGTGGAACCCGCGTTCAGGTCCGACGACAGGGTGGCGCCGCTGGGGCTGGCCACGCGGTACTCAATCTTGTAGGAGCCGGAGGTAGGGAAGTTCACATTGTTGTACGCCATCCAATCACCCGCATCAATGTAGGCTACGTTCTGGCCGCCGCCTGTGTCGGTGGTGTTTTCCAGCTGCACGCCGTTCATGCTGCCGTAGCTCTCGGCCTGAATGGTGGAGGAGGTAGGCGCCGTGGTACCGCCGGTTTTTTGGTACACCCGCACGTAGTCGACATACATGGTAGCGGGCAGCTTGCTTTCATCCACGGTCTGGCCGGGCCAGTTGCCGGCCACGGCCAGGTTCAGGAGTAAGAAAAACGGCCGGTGAAATTCTTCGGTGCTGCCCACATTGTTGAGGATGCTCATCTCATGGTACTTCACCCCATCCACAAACCAGCGGATGGCGCTGGCGTCCCACTCCACCGAGTACACATGGTAGCCCGAGAGGTCGAGGGTGGTGTTGCCGCCATATTCGGCGTGGCCATTGCTGTCCCAGTGCGGCGTGCCGTAGATTTTGTTTTCGGAGTTGATGTGCTCCATGATGTCGATTTCACCGCAACGGGGCCAGCTCACCTGGTCAATATTGCCGCCCAGCATCCAGAACGCCGGCCACAGGCCCTGCCCCAGCGGCACCTTAATGCGCGCCTCCAGCTTGCCGTAGGTAAACTCCTTGATGCCCTTGGTAATCATGCGCGCCGAGGTGTAGGGCATACCGCCCACCGTCTGTTTCTTGGCCGTGATTTGCAGGATGCCATTGGCCACTGTGGCATTGGCCGCTTGGTAGTACTGCTTCTCGTTGTTGCCCCAGCCGCCGCCGCCGGTTTCAAATTTCCAGCTGGAGCTGATACCGTTGGTAAACTCATCGGCCCATACCTGCTGGTAAGTTTGGGCTTGTACGGCCGTTGCGCCAGCCAGGCACAGAGCAGCGGCGAGAAGTTTGGTAAAGGTGGTTTTCATAGAAGTGAACGTGTGGTGGAAAGGAAAGAAAGAGCGAGGGTAGGAGCCAGCAGGCGTGGCGGAGATGGTGGGGCCGAAGCCCAGGCCGGCACTGGTACCAAGCAGGGTAGCGCAGCGCCGAAAGCAACCAAATATTTCAACTTTCCAGACAAAATACAATAGTCCACGCCGCACAGAACCAAGCTGAAGATGCGTTGAGTGAGCGATACACAACTACGGCTATACGCTTGCCGCACACGTGGCTCGGGCCTGCATTTCTAGCTGCGGGGCCAAATACAACTCTGAAGGATTGTGGTAGATACTGGCTACTGAACAAGCCAAACAGATGTCGAAAACCGGAATTTTTTTCGAAAAAAATCTGCGATTTAGTAATCAGGAAAGTACCAAAAAGCACCTTGCCCTACCCCCGGGCGGTGGGTAGGGCAAGGTGAGAGCAGCCAACGCGTAGCTCACGGCTATGCGTTCATGGTGTAGATGCGCTCCATTAAGCGCCACTTCTCAGCGGCGGTGGCCGTGGCGGTGGTCTGCTGGCAGGCGGCCACCACGGCTTCCCACTCGGCTTGCCGGGGCTTGGTGGCCAGCTTCTGCATGGCCGCGTCGTGGTCGAAATCGGGCACGGTGTCCATAATCATAAAGGCCTGATTATCGAGCAGGTAGATTTCCATGTGCAGGATGCCTACCTCGCGCATACCCTGCGCAATTTCGGGCCAAACGCCCTCCGGGGAGTGCAGCTGCCGGTAGGTGGCCAGCAGGGCTTCATCGGGTTTGAGATTGAGGGTTTTGCAATACCGTTTGTAGGGGGTAGGGTGGGGTTGTTCGGGGTATCCCATGGAGGTAGAAAAGAGGTAAGCAGACAAAGAATGGGCAGGCAAGGCGCTACGATGTGCTCGCACAGCACTATTGTCGCATCAACTTTAGCTCAATTGCTTTTTAAACAGCTCTAGCGTGCGTTGCCAAGCCAACTGCGCGGCAGCGGCGTTGTAGCGGGCCGGCGAGGTGTCGTTATTGAAGGCGTGGTTGACGCCTTCGTACACGTAGAGTTGGTAGGGAATGTCGGCGGCCTTCAAGGCCGCCTCGTAGGCCGGGATGCCGGCATTCACCCGCTCGTCGAGGCCAGCGTAGTGCAGTAGCAGTCGAGCTTTGATGTTGGGCACGTCCTCAGCTTTGGGCTGGGTGCCGTAGTAGGCCACGGCGGCGTCCAGCTTGGGGTCGTGGGTAGCCAGCTTGTTGGCCATGGCCCCGCCCCAGCAAAAGCCTACGCAGCCGGTGCGGCCATTGCAGTCGGAGCGCTGGCGCAGATAGGTGAGAGCGGCCAAGTAGTTTTGCAACGTCTTCTCGGCATCGAGCTTGCCAATAAGGGTACGACCTTCATCCTCGTTGGCCGGCGTGCCGCCAAACTCCGACAAAGCATCCACCCCCAGCGCCAGGTAGCCGGCCTGGGCCACGCGCCGTGTCACATCCTGAATATGCGGCGTCAGCCCCCGGTTTTCGTGAATCACGACCACCGCGCCGCGCTTCTTCTTTTTCTTGGGCTGCACCAGGTAGCCCTTCATGGTAGTGCCGGTGGCGCCAGGCCAGGTCACAGTTTCCGTCAGTAGGTCATCGGCGGTGGTGGCCACGGTAGCGGCCTGGGCGTAGCCGGGCTCCAGCGCCGCCAAGGCCGTAGCTGCTAGCGCCGTGCTGCCTACCAGCCTGGTGAGTCGCTCCAGAAACTCCTGTCGCGTAAGCGGAGCGTGTGTGTACTCATCGAACAGATTGATAATGCGCTGATCCATAGACAAAAGAACAAAAGGTGATAAGGGGAGGGTAGTAAGGCGCAAAAGGTAGGGATAAACCAGAATAGTGCTACCTGCCACTGCTCTGCCTCAAAGCAGATAAGAGTCTAAGAGCCTATTGACACGCAGACCGCTATATTGCCCCGGCCCTAGCTACTGGCCCGCTTGCATTTGCTGTGCATTCGTGCTATCATCAGCAAAACGAGGCCACCGGCCACACGTATTTCTTGCTCTTACCTATCCCCATCCTATGAAAGTATTTCTTTTAGCGGCCGTGCTCACGGTAGCGCTACCTCCTGCGACCACCATGGCGCAAACCAAAACGGCGGCTGCCAACAGCCTCGCCAGTAACAGGGTGCAAACGGCAAATGGCCCGTTGGAGGGCACTACGGCAGCCAGCGGCATTCATGAGTTTAAAGGGGTGCCGTTTGCCGCGCCCCCCGTAGGTGAGCTGCGCTGGCGTGAGCCGCAGCCCGTAAAAAGCTGGACCAACGTGCGCCCCGCCAAGCAGTTTGGGCCGCGCGCCATGCAGCTGCCGCTGTTCGGCGATATGAATTTCCGCTCCGATGGTGTCAGCGAAGACTGCCTCTACCTGAACGTATGGACGCCCGCCAAAACGGGCCGGGAAAAGCTGCCGGTGCTGGTGTATTTCTACGGCGGCGGCTTTGTGGCCGGCGATGGCTCCGAGCCGCGCTACGATGGCGAGAGTATGGCTCGGCAAGGCATTGTGGCCGTCACGGTAAACTACCGGCTGGGGGTGTTTGGCTTCCTGGCGCATCCGGAGCTGACTAAGGAATCGCCTCACCACGCCTCCGGCAACTACGGCTTTCTGGACCAAAGCGCGGCCCTGCGCTGGGTGCAGCAAAACATTGCGGCCTTCGGCGGCGACCCCAAGCAGGTAACCATTGCCGGCGAGTCGGCCGGGTCGATGTCGGTGAGCGCGCAAATGGCTTCGCCAGTGTCGAAGACGTTGTTTGCACGAGCCATTGGCGAAAGCGGTTCTATGCTGAACACCGGCTTCGGGCCGGTGTCGCTGGCCGAGGGTGAGCAAACCGGCGTTGCCTTTGCCACCAGTTTAGGTGCTGGTTCGCTGGCCGCGTTGCGCGCGCTACCGGCGCAGCAGTTGCTGGAAGCTACCGGCAAACCGGGAGCGGCCCGTTTTGCGCCTACCCTCGATGGCTATTTCTTCACCAAGATGCCCACCGCTACATTTGCCGCAGGCGAGCAAGCGCACGTGCCGCTGCTGGTAGGCTGGAACTCGCAAGAAATGGGCTACCAAGCATTGCTAGGCCAAGAGCAGCCCACAGCCGCTAACTACACCAAAACCTTGCAGAAGCTATACGGCGAGCGGGCTGCCGACGCACAAAAAGCCTACCCTGCCGCCACCGATGCCGAAGTAGAGCAAGCCGCCACCAACCTGGCCAGCGACCGGTTTATTGCCTACAGCACCTGGAAGTGGGCCGAAATGCAGCAAAAAACCGGCGGCCAGCCCGTGTACCGCTACCTCTACGCCCGCCCTCGCCCCGCCATGACCCCCGAAATGGGTAACGCCACCGCCGGCCTGGCCGGGGGCGTAGTGAAGCAAGCCGCTGGCGCCCCCAAAGCGCCCCTAGCCAAGGGGGCAGTGCACTCCGCCGAAATCGAGTACGCTTTGGGCAACCTGGGAACTAACAAGGTATACGCCTGGACCCCAGAAGACCACCAAGTGTCCAAGACCATACAAACGTACTTTGCCAATTTCATCAAAACCGGTAACCCCAACAGCACTGGACTGCCTACCTGGCACCAGGCCAGCAGCGGGCAAGTATTGCACATTGATGTAAAAACGCAGGCTGAAGCAGATAAAACACGTCCGCGCTACCTGTTTATGGAGCAGCAGTTTGGTAAATAGGCGTGCTCCATGGTGTAAATAGGTAGGGATAATTCTCCACGCCGAAGTCCCTGGGAAGCATTGCGTAAGCTGCTGATACATTGCGCAGTGCCTCTCAGGGACTTCATGTGTCGTTTAGGTGGAACCTACTACACTTCATTGCTCTCAAGGGAATTTCTGAACAGTCTCAAAAAAGCAGAAAACAAAGTCAGCTGTACATCTGAATAACATGTTGTTTCGTATATAGTCCAGCTCAGCACTATATCGCGCACGATGGTCTTTCCAGATAGTTTAATTCCATCCAATGAGAAGGCGCGGCTGCAGGCATTGGCGCCTTTTCGGGTGCTATAGGCACTACCCGATGTCGTTTTCGATGCGCTTGTTGAATTGGTTGCTCTGCTATTCAACGCTCCCGTAGCCATGTTATCGTTTGTAGATGCTGATGTGGTATGGATGAAGGCGCTGTATGGGCTATCGGAACCCCGGCGGGTGCCTCGCGACCAGAGCCTATGCTCAGTCACTATTTTGCAGGATACAACTACCGTTGTGCAAAATCTGAACGAGGTAGTCTTACCCACGCCTATAGCCGACCTGCTTAACGAAATGCTGCAATTGCATTTTTACGTAGGGCATCCATTGCAAATGCCGGGGGGCTATAATATTGGCGTGTTAGGCATTGCTGGGCGAAACGCCAGGCTTTTCGGCGAAGCCCAGCAGCAACGGTTAAGTAGTTTGGCCTCACTGGCTATGCAGTTGCTACAGCTACGGCTGGCTTTGCCTCAATGCAGAGAAAACCCTTCTCCTGTGTGGACTTTTTTCTATGACGAATTGGTGCAGTGCATCGCCCAATTAGAGCCAGATAGCCTCGATACGGCCAGTCGACTACAAGCCATCGATCAAATCATCGCGCTACTGCAACGGGACCTGGACCGCGCAAATGCTACCCTGCCGTAGCTTTCGTGTTTCCTATAAGGTAGGGACAGTCCTGATAATATCTACTCAGCCTCCCGGTTCACGGTATCGGGGTTGAAGGCGGGCACGCAGATAGACCAATACTCGCACTCTTCTGCAAACGGGTTGGAGTAGCGTACCCGGGCACCCGCCTTAATCAGAAGCGATTCTCCTGCGCCTAGCTCTAATACGTCGCCGTCTACTTCAAAGCGTTTGCGGCCCCGCACAATCAGCGTGATTTCGTCGAAGGCGGGCGTTTGGTGCGGCTCGCTCCATTGGGGCGGGGCCACCATGTGCGCCACGCTATACTGCGGCGTATGGGTGCTGGCTAAGCCAATATGCTCCTCTATGAGCTTGCCATCGGTGGTAGGCACCCGGAAGGGCGCCTGCTGGCGGAAATAGCGCTTTTCAGACATGGGTAGGGTAGGAGAAGTAGTTAATTGGCCGTGCCCGCGCAGGCACCGGGGGTGTAGCTGGTTACGCCGGCGTTGTCGGCGGCACAGCTGTTAGAGTAGGTTTTACCGTTGCAGCCGCACACGGGGTCGTAGTTCATAGGGCACATAGCATCTTTGCGGATTTTGGCTGGGTCGATGCAGGCAGTGGCCGAGGTAGGCGGGGGTGTACGATGGCAGGCGGCGCTGCTCAGCAGCAAGCACGCAAAAAGGAATTTGGAAAGCATAGGCAGAGAGGAAAGTATCGGGGCCGCAAAGAGCAGCTTCAGCAGAGAGTACGAAATAAGCAGGTAGCCGTTGGAATATCTGTGTATTCCTATTTTTTGTCTTCTCGTGAAAACCCCTGCCCGCGGCCTTCGTATAGAAAGGCAACTTGCCATCACGCTGAAGCGCAGCTTGATGTTATTGCTTCTGCGAGAGGGTGGCAGTCGTTCATTTGATTCTATACACAACTTTTCTCTCCTCACACAATGTCCTATCAAGAAGAAGACAACACGGGTAAAATTCTCCTCGCCGCTCTTGCTGGTGCTGCCGCTGGTATCGTAACCGGCCTGCTCATTGCACCCGATAAAGGCAAGGAAACCCGCGAAAATCTGAAAAGCGCTGCTACGAAATACAGCGGTCAGCTAGGCGACCAGTTGTCGAAATACGGCGAAGAGCTGGACTCGAAATTTAAAGGCTACGTTGAGAAACTGGAAGACCTGGGCATCGGTGAAGCTGGCAGCAGCCTGAACCTGAAAGGCAATTGGGACGAAGCCAAAGGCAAGCTGAAGCAGCAATATGCGCAGCTCACTGACGAAGACCTGGAGTATGCTGACGGCAAAGGCGACGAGCTGGTAGGCCGTTTGCAGCAGAAACTCGGCAAAGGCAAAAAAGAAATTACGAAGATGCTCAACGACCTGTAGGTCTGACCACTTTCTCGTAACAATAAAAAGACCTGACCCACTACGTCAGGTCTTTTTGTTACCTCAGGGTTAACCCTACCTGCCTGGGTTGCGTTATTCGCTGACAGACTGCCTGTTTCACCTTTTTCCCTATTCTCATGAAAGATAACAAAGACAACGCCGGTAAAATTATCCTCTCCCTGCTCGTTGGCGCCACTGCTGGTGCCGTAGCCGGTTTGCTGTTAGCTCCCGAAGCCGGAGGAGAAACCCGCGCCAACCTGAAAAAATCGGCCGCAAAGCTCGGCGATGATGTAAATAAACTGCTACAGAAAGGCCAGGAAAGCATCGATCAGGCCAAAACCAGCGCTGCTGGTTTGGTAGAGCAGGGCAAAGCTGCCGCCAACGATGCGCTGGCTTCCCTCTCAGCAGAAGCGCAAGGACTAGCCGGTAAGGCTACCGACCTAGCAAACCAAGCCACTGAGCAAGCCAAGAAAGTAGCCGATGATGTAACCAACAAAGCGCAGTCGCTAGCTGGCACGGCCACAGAGAAAGCCCAAGACGTTGCCGATACCGTAAGCGACACAGCCCAAACCGCCGCCGATGCCGTAACGGGCAAAGCACAGGCCGCTGCTGCTGAAGAGAAAGAAGATGCAAAGGAAATTGCTGCTCACACCAAGAGTGTGGCCAACCATACTGGTAGCCCGCAGCCTACCCCGAAGGTAGACCCCATCAAGCACTAGGCCCGCGAAAACGCCAACGATACTTCGTCGCAGAGCTAAAAAAATACGGCACTGGCGTAACCCTACCCGTAATCAGCCGTTAAAGAAGATATAACCGGCTTGAATAGATAAACGGATAGTTGTTTGTCGTAAAATTGCCGACAGTAGGAGCTTCTTCCTGAAATGGTCAAACATTCAGGTCGTAAAATCAGACTCGTCCATCGCAAGCTTCTTCAAGCAAACCGTTTTGAATGGTTAGCCGATTATAATTCGAAAGGCCGCCCGCAATTACTGCGAGCGGCCTTTCCTTTTTTGTCTTCTGATGCAAAAACGCTTTTTCAGCACTAAGGCCCGTCATTCCGAGTTTTCCAAGGGATGACGGGCCTTAGTGCCATTAAGCAAGTTGTTCCACCCTGCTCAACGCGCAGAATATTATTCCGCTTCCGGGTGCGGCGCGTTTTCCGATTTGGTGTATTCCGGCTTCATCTGCGGGAAGAATAACACATCCTGAATAGATGTGGAGTTCGTCATAATCATGCTCAAGCGGTCGATGCCGATA
Source organism: Hymenobacter defluvii (assembly GCF_017589435.1). NCBI lineage: Bacteria > Pseudomonadati > Bacteroidota > Cytophagia > Cytophagales > Hymenobacteraceae > Hymenobacter > Hymenobacter defluvii. The sequence goes on along the minus strand of NZ_JAGETX010000012.1, from coordinate 38,523 downwards.
CCCAGGCCGGCCGTGGGCGGCATGCCGTACTCCAAGGCGCGCAGGAAATCCTCGTCGAGCACCATAGCTTCCGTATCACCGCGCTTGCCTAGCTCTAGCTGCTCCTCGAAACGGGCGCGCTGGTCGATGGGGTCGTTCAGCTCGGAGAAGGCGTTGCAGATTTCCTTGCCATTGCAAATCGCCTCGAAACGCTCTACCAAGCCCGGCTTGTCGCGGTGCTTTTTCGCAAGCGGCGACATCTCCACGGGGTAGTCGGTGATGAAGGTAGGCTGGATGAGCTTCGGCTCTACGTGCTCCCCGAAAATCTCGTCGATGATTTTGGCCTTACCCATGCTGGGATCCAGCCCTACCTTGAGGTCTTTGGCGGCGGCGCGTAGCTCGTCCTCGCTCTTGCCATCAATACTGAAGCCGGTATAGTGCGCAATGGCTTCGGCCATCGTAAAGCGTTTCCAGGGGCGCTGGAAGTTGATAAGGTTTTCGCCTACCTGCACTTCGGTTTTACCGTGCAGGGCCAGGGCCACGCGCTCTACCATTTCTTCCACCAGATCCATCATCCAGTAGTAGTCCTTGTACGCCACGTACAACTCCATCTGGGTGAACTCGGGGTTGTGGAAGCGCGACATGCCCTCGTTGCGGAAGTCCTTCGAGAATTCGTACACGCCATCGAAACCGCCCACAATCAGGCGCTTCAGATACAGCTCGTTGGCAATGCGCAGGTAGAGCGTCATGTCCAGTGTGTTGTGGTGCGTTTTGAAGGGTCGGGCGGCGGCACCACCGTATAAGGGCTGCAGGATGGGCGTTTCCACCTCCAGGTAGCCTTTGTCGTTGAGGTAGTTGCGCATGGCCTGCACCAACTGCGTGCGCTTCACGAAGGCGTCGCGCACGTGCGGGTTCACCACCAAATCCACGTAGCGCTGGCGGTAGCGCTGCTCGGGGTCGGTGAAGGCGTCGTAAATGGTTTCTTGGCCGGTAGCTTCGTCAACTACTCGGCGCACTACGGGTAGGGGGCGCAGGGCTTTGCTCAGCAGCTTGAAGTTCTTCACGTGGATAGACGTTTCGCCTACCATCGTTTTGAACACGTAGCCTTCTACCCCCACAAAGTCGCCTAAGTCGAGCAGCTTCTTGAACACGGTGTTGTACAGCTCCTTGTCCTCACCGGGACAGATTTCGTCGCGGTTCACGTAGAGCTGAATGCGGCCCGACGCGTCCTGCAACTCCGCAAACGAGGCCTTGCCCTTCACCCGAATCGACATCAGGCGGCCCGCCAGGCGCACGTCCTGAAAATTGTTCAGCTCGGGGTGGTAGTTGTCGTGAATTTCCTGGGCGTAGAAGTTCACGTCAAACAGCTCGGACGGATATGGTTCGATGCCGAGCTTTTGTAGTTCGTCCAGCTTCTGACGACGAATTAGCTCCTGTTCGCTAAGATGATGCATAGGGTAGGGGTGTGGCAGACGGCCGCAGCCGCAAAAGTCAAGCTGCAAAGGTAAACCATGGCGCAACAAAAAACGCTGGCCCAGCAGACCAGCGTTTACGTGTATATGGAGTAGGACTGTTAGAAGCAATTGGGTTAAGCAGCAATGCCCATCTGACCATCGGCCTCCTGGCCCAGTAGCTGGGGCTCTACCCGCGTGCGCAGGCGTTCCTGCACGAAGCCGTGCTGCAAGTGCTTGGGCAAGTCGGCTACAAGCTGCTGGTAGCGCTCCAAGCCCATGGCCTTGGCCACGTAGGTTTCGTGGATGCCATTGAGGTAGCTCACTACATTCAGCAGCGACTGATGGAACAGGCTGAAGTCGATGTCGGCTTCCACGTAGCGCTCAATCTCGCGGCTGGTCTGCGAAATCTGCAAGCGGCCCAACAGGTCGAAAACCGTGGTATAACCTAGGCGCCAGGTAATCTGCTGCCAATGGGCGGCCGTCCACTTGTCCAGCGGCTTACCGGTTTTCTGGCTGCGGATAGCTGTGTTGGGGTTGTTCTGCACTTGCTGGCGCGTCCACTGGGCTTTCATCTTGCGCGTGGTGCGCAAAAACTGACCAATCTGCGCCTGCGCTTCAATCTCTTTGCCGGCAATGTGCAGCCCAGCCTTGTAGCCCGCCAGGGGTAGGCGGTGTATGCTAAAGTCGCCGTAGCTGCCCGCGGCATAGAATGATACCGGTCGTGGGTAGGCGTTGCGTACCACCAGTCGCCCTACCTCCCGCCGGATAAGCGAAGGGTTATTGCCGCGCACGCCCGTGGTATACAGGAACGCCTGCAAGCCAGCTAAGATGGTGTGGTAAGCCTGCGGAAAGGTCCAATGCAAAGCGTTGCGCAAGTAGTCCTCGTCGCCCAGCTCGGCAGTGGCGCGCAGTGCGTACTCGGTGCTCCAGCACGTGTGCAGCAAGCGCGTAATGGCTTGTACATCCGTATCTGCCAACTCAGCCTCGTGGGCCCGGAAGAAAGGAAGGTGCTGCAACCCGCCCAGCGCGTCGTCGCCTTCCTGAATGTGGTAATTCAGAGCGAAAAAGTAGTTGAGGAAAACCTGGGCCGGAATGGATTTGCGCCACGTTTCCTCGGCTTGTTTCTGCTCGTCCGTTACGAGCGGAATGATAGGAGTTTCCATTGTCGTCGTCATGCTAAGTAAACAGGCAATAGCTATTATTTAGTTGCATATTTACTAAAAATATTCGTAATGAAATTAGTATTTTAAGTAATTGATTATCAATTGAGTAAATTTTAATATTCCTCTGAAGATCTTCGATAATTATAAGGTGTGTTTGCTAATGCTATTGGTTGTTGTCCGTTGAAACGAAAAAGCCCCGGTACCAAAACGGTACCGGGGCTTCTGATAAGGTAGGACGAAGCACTATGCCTCGTCCTGAATAACTGATACGGCTTCACGCAGGGTCATGTCCTTACGCAACGGCTTCACGAAGCGAACAGCGCGGTTTACCTTCACCGTGTCGCTACCCTGCGCCTGGATATCAGTAGCCAAGGCACTGATATTGATGGTAGCAGCAGCTTTCTGAGCAGCTTCAAACTTATCCGACTCAATCTTGGCTTTGTCTTGCTCGGCTTTGTACGTCGTCAGTTTCAGCGATACGCTGGTGTCGTTCTTGCGCTGTACCATACGCTGCACCATCTCGCTCATTAGCTTGAAGCGTGGGTCGGTGGCTACGCGCTTCTGGCTAGCAGCAGCTAGCTTGGCCACAGCTGGGGCATCAGCCCATGTCTTGTAACGAGCCGGAGCAATTTCGTCCCATTTCAGCGGATATTCAGCTTCTTTCTCGCCTTGGTCGAGGTAGCTGTATGGATCGGGCAATACAATGTCCGACATCACGCCTTTGAACTGAGTAGAGCCACCATTGATGCGGTAGAACTTCTGCGTCGTTAGCTTCAGCGAACCGAACGGCTTGATGTTGTTGAACTCAGCGGGTAGGGCGTCGTCCAGATCGAAGATGCGCTGCACGGTGCCTTTGCCATACGTGCTGGTAGAGCCCATCACGATGCCGCGCTTGTAGTCCTGGACAGCCGCAGCCAAAATCTCGGAAGCCGAAGCGCTAAACTTGTTTACCAGCACCACCAGCGGGCCGGTGTACTGCACACGAGGGTCACGGTCATTTAGTACGGTAGCGGCACCCTGGCGGCTGCGTACCTGCACCACCGGACCACTATCGATAAATAGACCAGCCATTTCCACGGCATCTGTCAGCGAGCCACCGCCATTGAATCGCAGGTCGAGCACTAGTCCTTGGATATTTTCTTTTTGAAGTTTTTCCAACTCTTTCTTCACATCGCCAGCCGAGCTGCGGCCACCGTTGTCATTGAAGTCGGCATAGAAAGAAGGCAGCTTGATATAGCCATATTTCTTCCCGCCCTCATTGATAGTAGCCGACTGCGCAAAGGTGTCTTCCAGTACTACCACATCCCGAATGATAGGAATGATCTTGGTGCTACCATCGGCTTTCTTCACCGTGAGGCGTACTTCCGTGCCCTTTTTGCCTTTGATCAGCACAATGGCTTTATCCAGACGCATACCTTCTACCGACACCGGTACCTCAGCGCCTTGGGCTACCCGCGTAATGATGTCGCCGGCTTTCAGCTCACCCTGACGGTAGGAGGCACTACCCGGAATGATATCAGCTACCTTGATCTGGCCGTCTTTCTCCTGCAACGAAGCGCCGATGCCCTCAAAACGGCCTGTCATGGCCTGATCGAAGTTGTCTTTATCACGAGGAGCGAAGTACTCGGTGTGTGGATCGTAGGTATTCGCTACCACATTGGCATACATCGCCAAACGGTCGTTGGCGTCGGTCTGCATCAGGTCGCGGAACTGGTCGTCATAGTACTTCAGCACGCGTTTGCGAGCTTCGGCCTCCATTTGCTCAGGGGTGCGGTTGGGTTCGTCGGTAACAAGGGTAGCACTCTTAACAGTAGAGGCAGTCAAGTTGCCTTTACCAGTACGCTTGGCCTGTTCGTCTATCATCTCCGACATCTGCACTAGGGCCCGGTATTTCAAGAACTTACGCCAGTCCTCACGCTGGGCCGCCTTGTCAGCTGGAAAAACCATCTTCTCCGGATCAGTTTCCATTTTTTCCTCCACGGTAAAGTCAAATGGCTTGGTCAGGATGTCGCGGTAGAGGGCCTGAATGTCCTTCACGCGCTGATCCATCAACTGCGTGCTCATGTCTAGAAACTCGTGCGACCCACGCTTCACTTCGTCGTCGATGTCTGTTTGGAGCTTGCTGAGTTGCGCTACATCAGACTTCAACAAAAACTTCTTGTTGACGTCGATGCGCTTGAGGTACAGATCGAATACGCGCTTCGAGAAGGCGTCATCAATCTTCTCTGGCTGATAATGGGCAATGTTCAGCCCGCTCAGCATCACTCTGATCAGTACATCGTCTTTCTGAGGCGCAGTGGCATCGTTGCGCTGGTACAGCTTGTAGGATGCCAACACGAAGATGGCCATCACCAACGAGGCATACAGGCCTATTTTAAGTCGTGGGGAAGACATGAAGAAAAAATAAAATGGAGGAAAACCAAATATAGGAAAAACACACTCTGTTTGCGTACGTGCGCACAGATTGCGCGGTTTGGTATCAGAACGTCTAAATCAGACAAATAAGTGCCCTGTATTCGCCAGCATTTATATTCCCGAGGGTAGGGGCTGAAATTGTCGCTATTGCTACGTAATCTGCCGGCACTTTCTACGCAATGATGCTGTATCAACACAAAAATTCAGCCTGAAATGCAAAGAAGCCTTCCCTGAAACAGGAAAGGCTTCTTTCTTAAGTCACTGCGTAAGCAGGTAGCTGATATGCTTAGTACTTGTAGATACGGTCGCCTTGGTGGCGACGGAATTCTTCTTCAAAGTATTTAGCGTCTTCTTCGTTACGGGGTTTCACACCCATTACGATGCCGCCATCTTTTACATCTTGCTCGTACTCAGCGGCATGCTCTTCAGGAATGCCCGAGCCTACCAGTGCGCCTACTAGACCACCTGTTAGACCACCGGCACCGGCACCAGCCAATGCAGCGGCAATCGGACCGGCAATTACTAAGCCCAAGCCAGGCAGTGCTACCGAAGTACCAATGGCAGCAATAGCACCAATTACGGCACCAGCAGTACCACCAATGGCCGAGCCTACACCAGCACCTTCCATGGCCTTATCGCCCAGATCGGTTTCGGGGGTATTTTCGCCGAAATGCGTTTTACGCGTTTCGTCCGACATCAGCAGGTTTACATCGTCTTTGGTATAGCCACGCGACGACAGTGAGTTGTAAGCACGCTCGGCGCTGTCACGGTCACGGAAGGTAGAGGTCAACATGCTGCTGCCGCTACCGCTGCTGCCTGAACGATAAGGTTCGCCCGTTACTGCGTGTGCTGCTTCATCAGCTGTATTCTGTATGCCATCAATCCCACGGCCTACTGCTGCTCCTACCGAGCCGGCCATTGCACCACCTTTAGCGGTAGCGCTGTAATCGTCGCCATCAACGCCAGGGTTTGCGCCAGTGCCAGCGTTGTAGCTAGTGCCTTCATTGCTTGTGCTAGAGCTATTGCCTACGCCAGTACCAGTGTTGGTAGTACCATAGTTAGCGCCTGCACCTGTACCTGTGTTCTGTGGGTTGTTACGATCGTTCGTGTTCATCGGGAAAGAGTCTTAAGGTTAAATAGAAAGGTGTATCCCGGACCAGCGCACGTATCACATGCGGAAGTCTCGAAATACACCTTCCTTAACGAGGGCTGCACTATAGGGTTACACCTAGCTGTACAGTTGCCCGTATCTTGTACTCTTACCTCTTTCGGTTGTATCTATTGGAGAAAGACGATTAGAGAAACTGGCTGTAATTTTCGTCGTTTTGCCAGAAGTCACGGCATTCGCTACGGAGCGATTTTACAAAGTCCTGGTCCTGTTTCAACTGCCTCCATTCGCCCATACCTAACCGCTCGCACATCTTGAAAAAGTTGTCACCCTGCCCCTTGGCTCCTTTTATTTTCACCAAGCAGCTCAGCAGCGGACGATTCGCATGAAATTCGGATTCGGAGATTTCAGCGAGAATTTCAACCAAACGCGACTTTTCGTGGGTGATGTCCAGGTTCAGCCCCAGTTCGGCCTCTTGAATAAGATTCAAAAAGCTGGTAGTGCCAACTTGCTGGCGAGCGAAGCGAATAAGATGCGTACGGACGCGATTAATCATGTGGGAAAAGCAGGGGTGGAACAAATATTCCCGGGGTGTAGGGACAGAATAGCGGGAAAGGGAGCTAAAATTATGCCGTTCCCTGTAGCTACTTAAACAGACATCCGCCGACGAGCTATTTCCTTTTGAATCAATAAGAACTCGCGGCTGCTTTGCCCAGCAATGGCGGTGTTTTCATCAGCACGACGGAGGAGGTAGGGCATCACGGCGGCTACCGGACCGTAGGGCACGTATTTGGCCGTGTTGTAGCCCGCATGTGCTAGGTTATACGTAAGATTATCGCTCATGCCGTAGAGCTGGGCAAACCACACGCGGGTGTCGTTGGGCGCAATGCGGCGAGCCTGCATCAGCTCCGTGAGTAGGAGGGAGCTGGCTTCGTTGTGGGTGCCGGCACACAGGCTGATGCGGTCGATGTGGTCGACGCAGTAGCGGAGAGCATCATCGTAGAGCTGGTCGGTGGCCGTTTTGGTAGGGTTGATGGGGTTGGCATAGCCACGCTGGGCAGCCGTACGGCCTTCTTTTTCCATGTAAGCACCCCGTACCAGCTTGCCACCCAGGTAGTAGCCTTCGGCTTTTGCAGTAACGTAGGCTTGTTGTAGTGCTTCCAGCCGGTCGTGGCGGTAGAGCTGGTAAGTGTTCCAGACGATAGCCGACTCGCGGTTGTACTTCGCCATCATCTCATACGTCAGCGCATCAATGGTATCCTGAAACCAACTCTCTTCCGCATCAATGAACACGCGCACTCCGTGGCGATGCGCCAGGCTACAAATGGCATCAACGCGGGCGTGGGCACGCTCGTAGCTGGCCTGCTCGGCGGGCGTGAGGGGCTTGCCGGCCTGCTTCTTCTCCAGGATGGCGCTATGGGCTACCCCCGTCACTTTAAAAACCGAAAACGGGATGTGCTTGGAGCGATGCGCCAACTCAATAGTTGCCAGCAGTTCGTCGCGGGTACGGTCAAAGCTACGGTCGTCGCCTTCGCCCTCCACCGAGTAGTCGAGAATGGTGCCGATGTTGTAACGGCCCAGCTCCTCAATCACCGGCTTGCATTCCTGAATGGTTTCACCCCCGCAAAACTGCGAGAAAATGCTGTGCTTCACCAAGAACTTAACGCCGGGTATACGCCACTGAAGAGCAGTTTTCATAAGCGAGCCGCCCGCTTTCACGGTGGCCGGACTATTCATGGCCGCAAATAGGGCGTAAGTCTTGCGCAGGTCCGCATCCGACTTGGCGGCAAAGGCAACAGCAGTGTCCTCGAATGAAACGGGTGGAGCTTGGGTAACAGGCATAAGAAGGCGAATCGGGAGTAAAACAGCGAAAAGGCCATTTTCGCAGGGCGAAGATACCTTTTTTAACACCGTTTCTTCCACCATAGTTGCACCTGCTTAGGGGCATCTTGGCCAGCCGCTGCTAGCGCTATTGGGTAGGGTAGGAAACGGTATTTCCCGCCACAGACGAGACCGGCCGTTTGCGGGCAAACAGGTGCCCCCGGCCCTCCGCGTCTGTATCGCGCAGGTAGAGGCGGTTGCCTACAACCGTATAGAACTGGTGCGCCCGGTAGCCGTGGTACACAATCAGTTGCTTGCGGTGGCTGCGGCGGCGCAGGGTAAACTGCGCGGCGCCAGTCATAGAGTTGTCTTGGTAGAAACGGGCCCGGCCACGCCGGTCAAATTCTACGGCGCTGGTATGGCCTACCAGGGCAGGTGTCAGCTTCAGAGAGTCTGTAGGCAGGGTAGTTTCCACCCATTCCCAGCGGCCTACCAATTGGTCTTCCACACCCGCCACCGAATCTCGGCTACAACCTGTTGTGAATAAGCTGCCCACACAAAGAAGGACAGCGCCACCTTTTTGGTATAGAACATTCATAGATAGATACTTAAATAACGTAGTAAAAGCCCCGCACTAGTATGATTCGATAAAGCCGTGAAAGGTTGCAGCAAATCACGCTATTTTTACCGAAGTCCTTGCGGATTCTGTGCAAAAAATCTACCAGAAAATTCAATAGCCGTGGCTGCTTCTCTTTCCATTGGACCTAATTCGTTGCCCGAGCTGGCTACCCTGCTGGCTCGCCCTGCCGTGGGGCGGGTGGTAGTAGTAACGGATGACAATACGCAACGCCTGTGCTATCCCATTCTGCGCCCCTACCTGCCCGAAGAACATAGCGTAGTGATGCTGCCGGCAGGGGAGGAGTTCAAGACGCTTAGTAGCTGCGAGTTGGTGTGGAACGAACTTACGACGCAGCGCGCCGACCGGTTTGCCGTGGTCGTGAACCTGGGGGGCGGTGTGGTTACGGATTTGGGTGGCTTCAGCGCGGCGCTCTACAAGCGCGGCGTTCGGTTTGTGCAGGTGCCTACTACCCTGCTGGCGCAGGTAGATGCCAGCGTAGGGGGCAAGACGGGCGTTGACTATCAGGGATTTAAAAACCACATTGGCGTATTTCAGGAGCCGGCGGCTGTGTTCATCGATCCGCAGTTCCTGCAAACGCTCGACCCGCAGCAGCTGAAATCGGGTTACGCGGAGATTGTGAAGCACTGGCTAATTGCCGATGCTGAGGCCTTTGCCGCTGGGCGCTACACAGGCCTATTCGTGGAGGACTGGACGCCGGTTATCCGAGCTTCGGTGGCTACCAAGGAAGCCATTGTGGCGCAAGACCCGCTGGAAAGCGGGCTGCGCAAGATCCTGAACTTTGGCCATACGGTAGGCCACGCCCTGGAAAGCTACCTGCTCACGCAGCCCGGCCGCGAGATTCTGCACGGCGAGGCCGTGGCCGCGGGTATGGTCTGCGAAAGCTGGCTATCAGTTCAGAAAGGTCTTCTCAGCCCCGAGGAACTGGATAAGATTGAAACGTTCTTGTTCTCGATTTACGAGAAGGTGCCGTTTGTGACATTAGAGACGGAGGCCATTGCTGACTATGCCCGTCAGGACAAGAAAAACGCCGGGACCACCATCAATTGCACACTGCTAGAAGCCATTGGCCGCGCCGTATACGACCAGCCCATTACGATGCAGGATGTAACTGATTCGCTCCGTTATTATCAAAAAATAGCCCAATAGCTACAAGGTTTGCTTCCTGTGCTGAAGCGTTAACACAAAGCACAAAAGTGTAACTGCCAACCCTATTCGACCTTTCACACCTAATCTGCACATCCTTTGTCTACTACCCTCACCTGGTCGGGCCAGCCCCTGAGTGGCACGGCGCAGCTGCCGGCTTCTAAAAGCGAAAGTAATCGTGCCCTTATCATTCGAGCGCTGGCAGGCGGCGGCCAGCTCGACAACCTATCCGATGCCAACGATACGCAGCTGATGCAGCGCCTACTGGCCAACCCCGCGGCCACTGAGTTTGACGCGGAAGATGCCGGTACGGTGATGCGCTTCCTGACCGCCTACCTCGCCGCGACCGATAGCCACGGCCTGCTCACGGGCACCGCCCGGATGCAGGAACGGCCCATTAAGGTGCTGGTAGACGCACTGCGCGAATTAGGAGCCACCATCAGCTACGAAAACCAGGAGGGCTACCCACCGCTTCGCCTAGAAGGATGGCAAACGACTACCACTAACGAAGAAGAAATACCGGAGCTGGCCGTACGCGGCGACATCAGCAGCCAATACATTTCGGCTTTGCTGATGATTGCGCCTACGCTCCCGCACGGTCTGCTCTTGCGTCTGACCGGCAAGGTCGGCTCGCGTCCCTACATCCGGATGACCCAGGCGCTGATGCAGCACTTCGGGGCCGACTGCCGCGACTTGGGGAGCGTGCTGCAAGTGCGCCCACAGGCATACCAACCTGCCGACTACACCATTGAAAGCGATTGGTCGGCGGCGAGCTACTGGTATGCCATGGTGGCCTTGGGGCCGCAGGGCTCGGAAGTTACATTGCCGGGCTTGCGGGAATATTCCTTGCAGGGCGATCAGGCCATTGTGGGCATTATGGCGCAGTTGGGCGTTGCTACCGAGTACGTAGCCGATGGTGTACGCCTCACCCAGATTCCGCCGGCAACTGCGGCCGCACAGGACTTCACCGACTGCCCCGACTTGGCTCAAACTGTGGCCGTAGTAGCCGCTGCCCTAGACGTACCGTTCGACATGACGGGTATGGAAAGCCTACGCATCAAAGAAACCGACCGCATTGCCGCGCTGCAAACCGAGCTAGCGAAGTTTGGCGGGGCGCTGACGGATGTAGGCGACGGTCGGTTCCGGGTGTCCTCCACCGATTTTAAGGTAGGGGGCCAGTCGGTGGCTACCTACCACGACCACCGTATGGCCATGGCATTTGCCCCGCTAGCCATGCGCGGAGCCCTTACAGTAGAAGCGCCGCAAGTGGTGCGCAAGTCTTACCCCCAGTTCTGGGTCGAGTTGCAAAAAGCGGGTTTCGAGGTGCAGTAGAGACGCATATTTGCGTCTTGTCGTTGAACAATCGGGTGGCAAATGTTCAACGATGAGACGCAAACATGCGTTCTTACTGTTTAGGCAGCCCTGATGTCGTGTTAACCTTACCTCAACCTCAGCAACGACGAGACACAAGATGTTGTGTCTCTACCCCAGGGTGAGTTACTTGTACAGCACCTGCGAGGAAGCCTCGTTGCCATTGTGCATCACCGTGCGGATGGCGCTTTGTACTTGTTCGGGGTCGGCGTTTTTGAGCAGGTAGCCGTGGGCACCCTCAGCGCGTAAGCTCTCAATCAGGTCCGGCTCGTCGTGCATTGAGATGATGATGACGCGCACGTGCGGGTATTGGGCCCGTAGCAGGCGGGTGGTCTGGAGGCCATCGAGGTTGGGCATTTGCAGGTCCATCAGGACCACATCGGGCACCAGGCCCTGATCGAAATGCTCTAGTAGCTCCTCCCCGTCACCAGCTTCAAACAGCACCTCCATCCCCGCAAAACCGCTGAGCAGCGCGTGTAGACCTTTCCGAAATAATATATGATCATCGACCACCGCCAGGCGAATAGGGGTGTTGCTCATAGGTGGTGACAGGAATAACAGGATCGGAAGCAAGATACTCAAGGGGTAGGGAAATCCAAACCCTGCTGCCCATGCCCGGTGACGATTCATGTTGCAACATACCTCGCAATACGGCTACCCTGCTGCGTAGGTTGGTGAAACCCAGTCCTATACGCGCCCCTACGGCTGGTTGAGCCTCTACCAGCGCCGGATCGAAGCCCACGCCGTTATCAATATATTGGATGGAAAGCGAATCGGGGCCGAAGTTGACGGTGATGTCGATGTTGGCGGCCTGAGCGTGGCGCAGGCCGTTGCCGAGCAGTTCCTGCACCACGCGGTAGATAATCAGCTCTTGTTGGGCCGAGAGGCGGCGCGGCTGCCCATGCTGGGTAATCACCACCCGGGTAGGGCCGTCGGCAGGTACGGTGCGGGCCAGGGCTTCGAGGGCAAAGGGTAGGCCGAACTTTTGCAGGGTAGCGGGCAGCAGGTTGCGCGAAATGCGGCGTACTTCGCCAATCACCTGGTCCAGCAAATCGGTGGCGTCGCGCGTGAGGTCGGGGCGGGACAGGGCGTTCAGGTGCATCTTCACGATGGCCAGGGTAGTGCCTACCCCATCGTGCAGCTCGCCCGCAATGCGGCGACGCTCTTCTTCCTGGGCCAGCAAGGCTGCTTCCAGGGCCTGCTGTTGGGCAGTGTCTTCCACGGCACGCATCTGCTCCTGCTGCCGAAACAGCCGCCGCTGATAGCGAATTACAAAGACGATGATGCCACCCGAAAGTAGCATCAGCAACGGCGTAATCAGAACCAGAGGGAGTAACGATTCGGGCATAGCAACACTGAAAGGCGGCTATAGGCCCGACGGGCTGTGCCTGCTACGAAGATATGTATTTTCCCGGCGCGCTGGTACTATGGTGCGGCTGCGTTACTTGGCCGGAATGCTGCGCGGCCGCCAGCGCCACCGCAACCACTCGGGCAGCGCCTGCCGGGGTGGCCGATCCAGCGGAAACCGAGCAAACATCAGCGCTTGAAACATAGCCGCTACCCCAGCCGAGAGGATAAACGGTATTTGGATGACAAAATCAAACTGATCAATATTATAACGTTGCACATACAACACAATAATGGCCATCACTAATGGAGCAGAGTAGAAAATAAGCACACTAATAGATAGCAGAAACTCGGGCCGTTTTTCTATATCTGGTACGGCCTCTTCCGTTAATAATAAAATATAATATAAAGAGTATGTGATAACCAGTAAGTTTCCGAAAGTGCGGGCATAAATGTTTGTTTCCTTCATCAAGCCATGCCAAAACATAGCATCAGCAAAGGCAATACAAAGAAAAATGATATAGCATATTTGTACTATTCGCCGGAAAGCAGGCTGGGGAATGAGTCGATAAAATGCTTGTGACAGGAAGCCAATTTCCAGAATAGAAGTAAGGTGAAAGCAGAAGATGTTGTTGTGTAGATATACACGACCATAACGGCCCAAATACCACACGGACAGTAAACCAATGATATAGTAGAGGCTTGGGCGGAAAGCATACGGTATATTCCGTAGCCGAGGTAGGGCTACGGCTAGAGGCACTAAAGCAAATGCTTCAGCCTCCGAGACTATTCCGTATAAGAAAGAATCCCACCATGGCATGGCAGTAAATTATTGAATCAATGGACTATCGTTGGAACAGTGTTTGGGGCAGGTTAATCCATTATCCAGCACCGGATCAGCCACGGAGCCATCTTCACATTTGCTTACATTCAGCAGGTCGTTGCCGTGCTTATCGACGGCTACTAGCACCACGCGGCGGCGGTTGGTGGTGGTAGGGTCGGTATCGTCGATGCCCTGGTAGATGCGGATGCCCACGCAACGCTTGCCCCAGCGCTTCATGAGCTTTTTGAGGGCTTTGCGGCCGAAAAAGGTAGCGTAGGTAGGCTCCTGGGCTACGCCGTCTTCGTCAAACTCGGGGTGCTCTTGTTGATACTTCTTGGTCCATTTGGCGGCCGTATCCAACGGGATAGGGCTACCTACTGAAGGACTATAGGGAGAGGTAGCATTGGACATGGTGAAGCGGCAAATTAGGTGTGGTAGACAGAACGTTCTTCAAATATACACGTCTTCCTATGTCTGCCAAGCAAGTGCACAGGTAGCTGCTCTGCTTGCTCGCGCTGCTAGTCCTCGTCTACTTCATCGTCCTCTTCGTCTAGGTTCTCGAACACCTGATCAATGGTTGACTCGATGCCGCGTAGCTTCTGCTTGCACAAGCGAATCAGTTCGGCGGAGCGTTGTACCTGGGTCGTGAGGTCGTCCACGTCTACGCTGTCGGTTTCGAGAGTGCGCAGGATGGTTTCCAGTTCCTCAATGGCTTGGCGGTAGGTCTGGTCAGACACTGTTGGGTAATTAAAAATTGATAATCAAAAACTGGAGAGGAATAGCGGGAGACAGTCATTCCTTTGAGTGGTGAGTGGCGCGGGGGGCCGTAAGACGGGCATACCACTCAGCGGAGGGTAGGCGCAGCAGTACAGCTGTGCCCGCGCTCAGCTCCTCGGGCAACAAGGGCGCACCCGAAGGCCGCAGCAACTCCACCGCATTGGGTAGGGTAGAGGGGGCTACCTCTTCCGCGCCGGTAGCGGCCACGCGGTAGGCCGTCGCCTGGGCCAGGCGTAGCTCGGCGCGGTGTAGCAGCCGCTCGGAGGCTAGTTGCACGTGGTAGCGGTGGTGCACCAGTTGCTCGCAGCGGCGGCGGTGCAGGCGTCGGAAGCGTCGGGCGAGGCGGTAGCCCAGCATCCGGAGCCGTAGCTGCTGCCCCGCCAGGGCGCGGGCTGTGGCACGGGGTAGGCGCTGGCGCACCCGGGCCAGCGCACGGTGTTGCTGGCGCAGTTCGGTGCGAGCAATGGTAGCGGCTTGGCGAGTGCGCTGCTGCAAGTTGGTGCGGTGCTGGCGAAGCTGCTGCTGCGCCGTGTCGCGGATGGTGAAGGCGTGGCGGCGCAAGTGGCGCTCCTGGTCGCGGACCTGCTCCTGGGCTAGCTCCCGGATGCGGCCAGCGTAGCCGCTCAGCACTGCATCCAACCGTGCCAGGCGCTCAATCAGGAAGACAGCCGTGGCGGTAGGGGTTTTCAGGCTGAGGTGGGCCGTGAGGTCGAGCACAGCTTCGTCGCGCTCGTGCCCGATGCCAGTGAGCACGGGTAGGGGAAAGCTGCCCACGGCCGCCGCTAGCCCGAAATCATCAAAAGCCAGCAAATCGGTTTTAGAGCCGCCGCCGCGGATAATCACCACCACATCAAACTGTTGGCGCTGGGGGCGCACGGCATCTAGCGCCGCCCGAATACTAGCAGGTGCCTCCTGGCCCTGCATCGAAGCAGCAAACAGGGTCACCTCGAATGCATATGGCGCCTCGCGCAGTTGCTGCATAAAGTCCTGCAAGCCCGCTGCCGTGGGCGACGAAATGACAGCCAGCCGCTGCGGGGCCAGTGGTAGGGGCAGGCGCTGCTGACGCTCCAGCAAATCCTGTGCGGCTAGTTTTTGGATGGTTTCGCGGCGCTGGCGGGCCAAGTCGCCTACCGTGTAGCTGGGGTCGAGGGCTACCACATCCAGCGAAAGGCCGTACTGCTCGTGAAACTTCACCTGCACGCGCAACATCACCTTGAGCCCTACCTGCAACTCCTGGCCGGTGTGCTCGGCAAAAACCGGCGCCAACTGCTGGTAGCGCTGGCTCCAGATGGTGGCGCGGGCCTGAGCCTTTAGCTCGGCGCCGCGGCCAGTGGTGTGCTGGTCGGTGAGCACGAGGTAGCAGTGGGCGCCGTCGTAGCGAGGGAGGGTAAGGTCGGCAATTTCGGCCACCACCCAGTACGATTCCGCAAACCGCTCGCTCAGGGCTTGGCGCACCCGCGTGAGCAACTCCCCCAAGGGAAGGGCTACCAGCGGCCGGCCAGCAGAAGCGGGCAAACCAGAGTCAGGACGACGGTTGTAGAGCGGTGGCATTCGTGCAAGATACGCAATTTGGACGGCGTCAGATAGCATGCAACGCTGGCTATAGGGTAGTGTCTTATGGAGAATAACTTGTATTTTGGGCGATGCACTACGTTGTTCTTACTCGAACGATGGTAGGCCTACACTTCTTTCTGCTACTACCAAACCTGTTCTCTTGCGCATGAAAAATTATAATACCCTGACGCTGGCTACCCTGGCGGCAGCGGGCTTGCTTTCCGCCGGTTGTAATTCTTCCAAAACCACCACGGCCACTACTGCTACCGCTGACACGACCACGGCCAGTACCGCCACGGCCATGACCGCCGCCGCCGACGCACCCAAAGGCATAGGCATCGACGTGAATAACCTCGATAAATCGGCTAACCCCTGCGACGATTTCTACGAGTTTGCCTCTGGCAACTGGGTAAAGAACAACCCGATTCCGGATGCGGAGTCGCGCTGGGGCTCCTTCAACGAGCTGGCTAACAAGAACAACGCCACCACCCGCCAGATTTTGCAAGAAGCCGCCGCCAACACCACAGCCGCCAAGGGTAGCAATGCTCAGAAGGTAGGCGACTTCTACGCTTCGGGTATGGACTCGGTGGCCATCGACAAAGCCGGGCTGAAATATTTGCAGCCCGAGCTGAACGAGATTGCTGCCGTGAAGGACCAGAAAAGCCTGCAACTGGAAATTGCCCGCCAGCAGACGCTGGGTACCGGACCCTTGTTTCGGGCTGGGGTAGGGCAGGACCGCAAGAACAGCTCAGTGTACGCCGTGAACCTGAACCAGGGCGGCCTCACCATGCCCGACCGCGACTACTACCTCAAGGACGATGGCCGTTCCAAAACCGTGCGTAACGCCTACGTAAACTACCTCACCAACACCTTTAAACTGCTGGGCGACAGCGAGGCTACGGCCGCCAAAAACGCCCAAACGGTGCTGGCACTGGAAACCAAGCTTGCCAAAGCCAGCAAGAGCCGCGTGGAGCTGCGCGACCCCTACGCCAACTACAATAAGATGCCGCTGGCGGAGTTCAACCAGAAATACCCCAACATCGCCCTACCCACCCTGCTCAAGCAAAACGGCCTGGGCGCGGCCCAGGAGGTGATTGTGGGTCAGCCGGCTTTCTTTCAGGAGGTGAATGGGCTGATGAAATCGACTCCGCTGGCCGATATGAAAACCTACCTGCGCTGGCAGTTGGTATCGTCGCTGACCTCGGCCCTACCCAAAGCCTACGGCGACGAAGCCTTCCGCTACACGCAGGTGCTGAGTGGCGCCAAGCAGCAGCAGCCCCGCTGGAAGCGCATGGGTGCCGCCACTGATGGAACGCTGGGCGAAGCCTTTGGCCAGCTGTATGTCGACAAGGCTTTCTCGCCCGAAGCCAAGGCCAAGGCCCTGGAAATGGTGAACAACCTGAAAGCGTCGTTTGCCGAGCACATTCAGCAGAACACCTGGATGAGCGCGCCTACCAAGGCCGAGGCCCTGAAAAAGCTGAACGCCTTCACCGTAAAAATCGGCTACCCCGATAAGTGGAAAGATTATTCTACCCTGAATATCTCGCGCGACTCCTACCTGAACAACGTGCTGGCCGCGCGCAAATGGAACTACGCCCGCAACGTGGAGAAATATGGCAAGCCCATTGACCGCACCGAATGGGGCATGACGCCGCCCACGGTGAATGCCTATTATAGCCCGTCGATGAACGAAATCGTGTTCCCGGCCGGCATCATGCAGCCTCCCTTCTTCGACCCCAAAGCTGATGACGCGGTGAATTACGGCGGCATGGGCGCCGTGATTGGCCACGAAATGACCCACGGCTTCGACGACCAGGGCCGCCAATTCGACGCTGCTGGCAACCTACGCGACTGGTGGACCAAGGAAGACGCCGAGAAGTTCACCCAGCGCGCTACTCTGGTAGGCAACCAATACTCGGCCTTCTCGCCGCTCGATTCGGTGTACGTGAATGGTAAGCTGACCATGGGCGAAAACCTGGCCGACCTGGGCGGGCTGAACCTGGCCTACACGGCCCTGCAAAAGCAGCTCGATAAGAAATATGGTAACAGCCCGCGCCCGCAATACGACGGCTTCTCGCCCGAGCAGCGCTTCTTCCTGGCCTGGGCGCAAATCTGGCGTTCCAACTCGCGCCCCGAGGCGCTGCGCCAGCAGGTGCTCACCGATCCGCATTCGCCGGGTATGTTCCGCACGGTAGGGCCGCTGCAAAACATGCCGGAATTCTACGAGGCGTTCGGGTGCAAGCAAGGTTCTAAAATGATGCGCGCCGAGAACGTGCGGGCTAAAATCTGGTAGGCGGAACAGTGACTAGTGTTTCGTGAAACCGTCCTGCTGAGCCTGTCGAAGCATCTCTACTGAGAGTAATTTCTAACGATTACAACGAAACGGTAGAAATGCCCAGACAAGCTCAGCAGGACGTGCTTTAAAAATGGAGAAGGCAGCCTACAGGCTGCCTTTTTTGCGTTGCGGGCACTAGATAGTACAAAACACCTGTTGGGTAGGAGCACAGGATTTCCTCCGTATCTTGCTTCTCCAATTCCCATTTTTTCTCCTTTTTCTACCACCTATGAAGAACCGAAATGGCCTGACGCTGGCCGTAGTGGCCGCCGCCGGGCTGACGCTGGCGGGCTGTAGCTCGTCGAAATCGACTACTACGGCCACTGATACGGCTGCCGCAACCACTACCCCTACCGCTACGGCTACCACCCAAGCCGATGCGCCCAAAGGAGTTGGCCTAAACGTGGCCAACATTGACCAATCAGCCAATCCTTGCGACAACTTCTTTCAGTTTGCCTCGGGTAGCTGGCTGAAGAACAACCCCATTCCGGATGCGGAGTCACGCTGGGGCTCGTTCAACGAGTTGGCCGATAAGAACAACGCCGTGATGCGGCAGATTTTGGACGAAGCCGCCGCCAACACCACGGCCGCCAAGGGTAGCAACGCCCAGAAGGTAGGCGACTACTACGCCTCGGCCATGGACTCGGTGGCAATTGACAAGGCAGGCCTGAAATACTTGCAGCCCGAGCTGAATAAGATTGCCGCCGTGAAGGACATGAAGAGTTTGCAGGCTGAAATTGCCCGCGAGCAGACCATCGGCACCGGCGCATTCTATTACAGCGGGGTAGGGCAGGACGATAAAATCAGCTCGCAGTATGCCGTGAGCCTGTACCAAGGCGGCCTTTCCCTACCCGACCGCGACTACTACCTCAAGGACGACGCCCGTTCCAAGAGCATCCGCACGGCCTACGTTACCTACCTCACCAACACCTTTAAGCTGTTGGGCGACTCGCCGGCCGTAGCCGCGAAGAATGCCCAAACGGTGCTGGCCTTCGAAACCAAGTTGGCCCAGGCCAGCCGCACCCGCGTAGCCCTGCGCGACCCCTACGCCAACTACAACAAGATGACGCTAGCGGAGGTGCAGAAGCAGTACCCCAACCTTAATGTGGCCGGCGCCCTCAAGCAAAACGGCTTGAGCGCTGCTCAGGAAGTGATTGTAGGTCAGCCCGATTTCTTCAAGGCCGAAAATGCCCTGCTGAAATCGACGCCGCTGGCCGATCTGAAAACCTATATGCGCTGGCACTTGGCAACTTCGCTGACCTCGGCCCTACCCAAGTCTTTCGGGGATGAGTCGTTTGCCTTCTCGAAAGTGCTAAGCGGCGCCAAGCAGCAGCAGCCTCGCTGGAAGCGCATGCTGCGTGCTACTGACGGTGCCCTGGGCGAAGCCTTCGGCCAGCTGTACGTAGACAAAGCCTTCTCGCCTGAAGCCAAGGCCAAGGCCAAGCAGATGGTGGAAAACCTGCGTGCTGCCTTCGCTGAGCACATCCAGAACCTGGATTGGATGAGCGCCACCACTAAGGAGCAGGCCCTGAAGAAGCTGAATGCCTTCAGCGTGAAAATCGGCTACCCCGACAAGTGGAAGGACTATTCGGCCCTGACCATCTCACGCGAGTCGTACCTGAACAACGTGCTGGCCGCCCGCCAGTGGGCCTATAAGGACAACGTAAGTCACTACGGCAAGCCAATTGACCGCACGGAGTGGGGCATGACGCCGCCTACGGTAAATGCCTACTACAACCCGCCGATGAACGAAATCGTGTTTCCGGCCGGCATCATGCAGCCTCCCTTCTTCGACCCCAAAGCCGATGACGCGGTGAATTACGGCGGCATGGGCGCCGTGATTGGCCACGAAATGACCCACGGCTTCGACGACCAGGGCCGCCAGTACGATTCCGAGGGCAACCTCAAAGACTGGTGGACCAAGGAAGACGCCGAGAAATTCACTCAGCGCGCCGACCTGGTAGATAAGCAGTACTCGGCCTTCTCGCCGCTGGACTCAGTGTTTGTAAACGGTAAGCTGACCATGGGTGAAAACCTGGCTGACATCGGTGGCCTGAACATCGCCTACACGGCCCTGCAAAAAGCCATTGCCGGCAAGAACGTGCCCAACTACGATGGCTACACGCCTCAGCAGCGCTTCTTTTTGGCGTGGGCGCAGATCTGGCGTACCAACGCCCGCCCCGAGTACCTGCGCCAGCAGGTAATGACCGACCCGCACTCCCCGGCCCAGTTCCGTACCGAAGGACCGTTGCAGAACATGCCGCAGTTCTACGAGGCGTTCGGCTGCAAGCAGGACGCCAAGATGGTTCGCGCCGAAAACGTGCGTGCCCGTATTTGGTAAGCAACATAACCCGCACAAAAAAACGGCTTCCCTACCTAGGGAAGCCGTTTTTTTGTGCGGGTTATGTTGCTTACCTCTTTATGAGACGTAGGCGAAGGCTTGTACCTTCACTTTGCACATTGACCAAGTAGTTGGCCGCGGGTAAATCAGCCACCTCTACCACTTGCTCCGTGCCACCTTGGCTCGTAAACTGCCGCACCGTACGGCCTGTCATGTCTACCAGTGTGATGTGGTAGGTGCCTGCGGGCAGGCTACGCAAGTCGAGGGTAGTAGTCACAGCGGCTGGGTTGGGATACAGTGTGGCTGTCACTACTGGGAAGCTCACGGTACGCACCAGACTGTACTGTGCGCTGCTATCGGTATCTACCTGCCGCAAGCGATAGTAGAGCTGCTGGCCCATGCGAGCAGCACCTTCGTCCACAAATGCGTAGCTATGTGCTTGGCTGGTAGTGCCATGGCCACGCACGATGTTCACGGCTACAAACGTGCGGCCATTGATAGAGCGTTCCACCACAAAGTGGCTGTTATTGACCTCCGAAGCCGTTTTCCAGTTTAGAATTGCGTTCTGACCCTGCGTTTGGGCTGTGAAGGCGGTCAACTCAACCGGGAGCGGATTGACACCAATGGCAAACGTAACAGGCTGGCTGGTAATGCCCCCGTAGGCATCGGTTGTCGTAAGGTTCACCGTGTAGGTGCCCGATACAAGCAGGTTCCGGTCGCTGACGTAGAGTTGGCCCGTTCCAGGGTCAAGCGCTACGCCATTTGGAAGTGCATTGCTTCCGCTGCTGAGCGTCGCGTTGCGTACACCATTGTTGGTTATCTCCGCGTTGGAATTGTAGGTACTGCCGTTTACGTCCATCACATTGGCTAGCACATCGTTGTCCTGATAGGCACCGATATTGCCGCCTTTCGTGGGAGTAGGCGTATACACCGCAACATTGTCTTTGCCCACCGTGATGGTATACAAGCCAGGCTGTGTAGACTGCACGCCCTCTGTGGTAAGGGTAGTGTAGGAGAAAAAAGCGTTACCTACAAATGCAGCAGCCGGGTTGAATTGCAGATTGGCAACGTCGGCCAGAGCGATTGTTTGATTGAGTGCTACAGGAGTTCCATTAAGCAGCAGTACGCCCTGCGTAGCATCTGGGAGTGAGAGAATCTGATAACTTGTTAGCGTGCCATTCGGGTCGTAGCCTGTTAGGGCTGAGACGGAAAGCACATCAGCAGTGTTACCCTGCGGCGTTTGCAGACGGTTGGCTCGGGTATTGGCCACGGGTGGTTGTTGGGCCAGCGTGGTGGTCAGGCTGGCCGTGTTATTAGCCGTGCTGTTGGCAACTTCCGTGGTGCTCGTGCTCACAGAGGCCGCGAGGGTAATAGCAGCAGTTGGGAAGGGGAACGAAATCGTGTTGGTGACTTCACCCGATAGTCCTACAGCTTGCGTTGGAATAGCTGGGAAAGTAACGATGCCCGATGCCTGATCGTAGGTGCCGCCGCCCGACATAATGACGCCCGTAAGCCCCGTAGGTAACTGCACGCGCTGCACCACATTGCTGGCCGCTGAAGGACCATTGTTGAGCGTCACAACTTGGTAGGTGGCCACACTACCCGATAGGAGAGAAGCCGGGCCACTGAGGCGTGTAGCTACATCCGTAGCTGGTATGATGTTCACGCTCACAGTGCTAATGTTGTTGCCCGGCGTTGGATCTGATGACGTGCTATTTACGCTAGCGGTAGCCACCAGAGGGTCATTGCTAGGGTCAGCAACCGTAATGGTGTATGTGGAAGTGGTGCCGGCTGCCTGGTTTACGATAGGCAGTGTGATGTTGCCTGTGGTAGGGTTATACACATTAGTCAGTACCGTACCAGAAGCCGAACCCACACGTACTACTACGTTCGATAAACCCGCTGGCAGACTAACTCGGCTGCGGCTGGATGCCGCGGTGGTGCCAGCATTGGTCGCTGTCACGGTAAACTGTACCGGCTGGCCGGCCGTCTGTTGGCTGACATTGGACGTGATAGTCGTCTGCATGTCTACCTGCGTAGCCGTAGCCGGCTGCACGGGCGAGATAAGCGTGGAGGCATTGTTGGTTAGGTTCGCGTCGTTGGTAGTGCGCGACGTATTGACCACGGCGGCTACCCCGATGATGGGGCGGTCGGGGACTATAAAGGAAATCGTATTCGTTACCGCACCACTTGCGCCCGCTGGTTGTCGGATGATGGCTGGGAACGTAACAATACCTGTAGCGGCATCATATACTCCTCCACCCGAAGCTACTACCCCAGTCAGGCCTGTCACGATGCGTACTGTTGTTTGTACAGTATCTGTAGGGGCAGGACCATTGTTGATAGTTGCTACTGTGTAGACAACAGGGTTACCAACAATGTTGGCAGTAGGTCCACTCACGGCCACGGCTACGTCAGCGTTCCACTTTACCTCAGTTATAGTCCGCGCTATATTGTTTGTCTTCACTGTCTCGGGGGTAGTGGTCGTCACGGTAGCCCGGTTTTCAAAGTTGCGAACCGTAGTGCTGGTGCTACCATCCGTAGAGCGGTAAGCTGGCGTTTTATACGTGATGGTATTCGTAACCACGTTGCCTACAGCCTGCGTAGGCAGGGTAGGGAACGTCACCACACCCGTCAGCGGGTTGTATGTTGCGTTGCTAGTGGCCGTCACGTCGGCGGCAGCTAGACCTGCCGGAATCGTCACCGTCTGGCTGACAGCGGTAGCTGCAATGGGACCATTGTTGATGGTACTCACCGTGAGCGTCAGCTGCTGCCCAGCTGAAGCCGTGGAAGGCCCAATTAGGGTAGTAGCTACGTCGACAACAGGTAGCACGGTTACCAAAGCAGGCTGCTGATTATCCGCTGGCATGGGGTCAGAAGTAGTACTGCTGACATTAGCCAGTGCTAACAGTACGCCACTGCTCGGGGCATTCACTGTTATCGTATTGGTCACGCTAGCGCCGCTGGTCATGGTTTCGATGGTAGGAAACGTAACAATTCCTGTAGCGACATCATACGAGCCCAGACCGGATAACGAAACACCCGTGAGGCCCGGAGGAAGTACAACCTGCTGCACTACACCAGCCGCTGACTGCGGACCGTGGTTCCCCGTAGTAACGGTGAACGTCGTTGGTGCGCCGGGTACTACTTCCCGGGTATCGAAGCTGATAGTTGTATACAGATTGGCTAGCTCCGTCGTGGTAGGCGTGCTGGTCGTTGTAGCGGCCGTCGCAGTGTTGTTCGTTTTGGTGCTCTCATTCGTAGCGGTAGCCACAGTGGCACTAGCTGCGAAGCTAGTAGTCGGCATTGCTAGGCTCACTGTGTTGCTGCGCACGGCACCACTGGGTAGTGTTTCAATAGTAGGGAAGGTTACTACCCCAGTCGAGGCGTTGTATACCCCGCCATTGCTGGCAAACACACCGGCCAGATTAGCCGGAAGCGTTACCTGTTGCACCACGTTCGTTGCCGTTGATGGACCATTGTTAGTGGTGAGCACGGAGTAGGTAACGAGGTTGCCAGCCACGCTGGTTGTAGGGCCAGTAAGGCTGGTGGCCACATCGGCTAGCGGTGTCACCTCAATGCGGGCTGTCGCCTGGTTGTTGTTCGATTGCCCGGAGAAGATTGTCCCATCGTTCATGTTGGCCGTCGCCACTACCGGGCCTGCTGCCGGCGCCGTAAATGTAATAGTCGAGTTGGCATTGCCACCACTCACTAAATCAGAGGTACCCACGTAAGTAACGATGCCTGTCGCCGGATCGTAGGACCCGCCGTTGTTGGCTGTTACATTTTGTAGGCCAGCCGGTAGTTGTACCCGGCGCAATACGCCGGTAGAAGTAGAAGGACCGTTGTTGAGGAATTCAACCGTAAACCTGCCTGTTTGACCGGGCGCCACAGTAGGAGTATTCGCCGTAATACGGCTTTCCACATCGGCCACATTTATAAGCTTGGCCGTGAGCGTAAAGTTGTCGGGAGCAACGTTGTTACCCTGGGACGTGGCAGTAGTGATAGCACTGCTCAATGTAGCAGTGGCACCCGTGGCGGGCGACACAAACCAGAATCGGAATACGTTGGCCACTCGGCTATTGAGCGTAGTGACTGTTCCGAAATCAAGAACACGTGTTGCCGGATTGTAAGTGTACGGAACACCATCCATCACCATCAGGCTGTCGCTGTTGATACCCGCTGGCAGCGTTACCTGGCGGGTAACACTGGTAGCTGCCGCCGGACCGTTGTTGGCAAATACCACCGAGTAAATTCCCGAGCGCCGTCCGGCATTCAAGCTGGTCAAACCTGCCAGAGCTGTCGTCACATCCGCATCGCCGCTGATGTTGGTCGTAACCGAGGCCGAGTTATTGGTGGTAACAGGCTCTGTGCTTGCAGTAGAAATAAGGGCGGTAGCCGTTACGGATAAGGTGCCAGGTGCCGTGTAAGAGAAACCGAAGGAGTTGGTGGCGCCTGCTGCCAAGGTAGTCAGGGCTGGGTAGGTAATTGTGGTTGTGCCTGCTGCATTGTCAGTTACAACGCTTTCAGCACCTGGGGCTTGTACGCCTGCCACTACAGGAAGCGTAATGCTTCGATTGACGTTGTTGGCCTCCACGCCACCATTGTTGCTGAATACAGCGGATAGTGTTACAGTTTGGCCCGCTGTAGCAGTAGCAGGACCCGTGAGAGCTGCTACCACATCAGTACTACAGTTGATGCCGGCAGTGCTGTTGGCAATAGAAGGACTAACCTGCGTATTGATTAAACCTGACACGCCAGCTTCGGCACCGTAGGCTATAGAACCCGTTGTTACCCCGTTTTGGCCAGCGGCAGTAGTAGCGTTGGCTACACCAGCGTTGGTCAGAATAATGCCGCCGCCGCCGCCGCCGCCGGGGCCGCGGGCTGTAGTGCCACTGTTAGAACCGCCGTTGCCGCCATTGGCGGTCAGCGTCAGGCTACCCAGGCTGGTGGTGTTGCTGGCCGTAACCAAGATAGAACCGCCTGCGCCGCCGCCGCCGCTGCCGTCGTTGCCGGAAGCAGCCGCACTGGCGCCATTGGCCACAATGTTGCCCGTGCCGCTGATCGAGCCGGTGCGCAACATTACTAGACCACCGCCCGCTGCGCCGCTGCTGGCATAGCCGGTAGTGCCGTTAGCGGAGTTGCTAACACCTGCGCCACCGCCACCGCCCAAAATCAAACGGCTGGTGCTGGGAGGACCAAATGTAGAGCCTAGCTCACCACCCACTGCCGTGTTGACTGTGGCAGCGTTACCACCTCGGCCACCACGGGCGCCGTTACCGCCGCCGCCGCCGCCCGAGTTCTGGTTGTTGGCAGTAGGGTTGGCATCGGTGCCGCCACCACCAGCGTTTCCGGGAGCGCCACGGCCCGCGCTACCGTTGGGGTAGCCCTCTACACCAGTATCTAAGCTGGTAGATCCGTTATTTACATAGCGAGGCGTACCTACAATGCCTTCGCCTTTCATGGCATTCACAGCCGCCGTGGCCGCCGTGCGATAGTCGGTGCCAGTGAAACCAGTAGCGCTAGTGCCAGCTAAAGCACGGCCCGCGCCACCCCGGAAACCAGCACCCGAAGCGTTGAGGTTATACTTGGTCGTCGTACCGAAGCTCATGCGGCCAGCTACATCCAGCACCAATACACCGCCTGTACTACCATTCCAGGGTAGGGACGAAATGTTGGCGCCCAGCGTCAAATCAATATACTGTGGTACCCGTACCACTTGAAAGCGGCGCTGACCAGTGGTAGAGGTAGCCGTCGAGGTAGCATAAGCATTCCGCAATGCCGTAGTAAGCGTAAGCGAGCCACCCGAGGCGGGCACAGCGCTGGCTGCTACTGCATACTCGTACTGGCCTGCCGTGAAGTTCGTGTTAGTATTACCAGAAGCCAAACCGCCCGCCACGCCATCACCATAGGAGTCGGTATTTGTGGAGTTGAAATCGCCGCCTTGCATCTGAATAATCAGCACCAAGTCGCCAGCAGCAATAGGGGTTTGAGCGCCACCAGTGGCAGCAGCCCCGATTACTACAGAACTACCAGAAGCCGAAGTGCCTGGATAGTAAGCGTTGGGGTTGCTCGTAATAGTAGGAGAACCATCGCGGCCAGGATTGGCACATGGGGCCAGGGCCGTTGCTGAAGCAACTGGCCCTACGGGTGCCACAGTAGTCGTAATAGTTGCGTTGGCTAGTGAGCCGTTGTTGTTCGCCGTGTTGGGGTCGGCAGTGCTGCTGGTACTGCGGGCAGTAGCCGAAACGGTAGCTGGCGAAGGCTGCGCGATAAAGTTAACTGTCTGCAATATCCGCTCGCCCCCAGCCAGCGTTACGGGGTTAAACGTGACAACGCCCGTTGAGGCATCGTAGCTGCCGTTAGTAACAGAAATGCTGCTGAACGGAGGCTTATTCGACAACGTGATGGTGGTCACCACATTGGTAGCCGTACCGCTGCTAAGGTTGGTGGTAGTGGCGCCGTACACACGGCTTTGCCCCTCTACCCCCGTCGTCGAGCCACTGATAACAGTCGATAAGTCGGCACCAGCCGTAACGGGCACCGTATAGGTTGCCACGTTGGAGGTAACGCCCGCGTCGTCGGTGGCGCTGAAGGTGAAGGTAGAGTTACCCGTGAAGGTGCCTACCGGGGCAAATGAAAGCTGGCTGATTTGGGCAGGTGTAAGGCTTTGACCTGCGGTAGCTGCCACCCCATTCACGTAGAGTATGCCTTCTGAAGCGGCTGGTAGGGTCGCTAGTGTGTAGTTGACCAAGGTAGCATTACCATCGGGGTCAGTGGCGCTCAGAGGGGCAATGGCTGTGGCCGCGCTGGTGTTGAGTATAGCCGGCGAGTTGGTTACGTTATTGGCTACGGGTGTTCGGTTCTGAGCCGTAGTAAGCGTAACGCTATTGTTTTCTGGTACATTATCGGTTACCGGAGATGTAAACGTAGCTGTACTCGTCACGGCGTTGTTGACGGGCATCGTAAACGTAACCGTGTTGCCAAAAATAGCACCCACAGTCATTTGCTCAATCGTCGGAAATGTAATCAGACCAGTGGTAGCGTTGTACGTGCCCCCGTTGGCCGATGTGATATTGGTAAGACCAGTAGGAAGCTGCAAGGTAGGCGTCACACTGGTCGCTATATCAGCACCATTGTTTGTTGTGCTGATGTTGTACGTGACCGTGCTGCCAGCCTGGGCTCGTGCGGGCGCGGTGAAGGTGGTAGCAATGTCAGAAGACGCACACCAGCTAAAAGCCGGGATACCAATTGCTTGTTGGGTAGGCAGGTTGGTGGTAGTCTGTGTGTTGCGGTACGTTAGCGTCAGCCGGGTAATAGGCTGTGGAAAGGTCACCACTACGTTGTCGGAGGGCGCGGCGGCACTATTGGCAGTACCGGTCACGCGGTTGCTGCCCGAAAATGTATTGGTAGAGCCCAGCTGTACGTTGGATGCGGTCAGCTGAATGGGGGTAGTGGCCGTATTGCTAGTATAGCCGTCAAACTGTACCTGATCAATAAAAAAATTAGGACTCGTTGTGTTGGCATCGATGTCCTGCACCACAATCGAGAAACCCGTCAGCGCTTTGCTAAAAGTGAAGGTAACAGCGCTAGTTGTATTGGTAAAAGCAGTAGTGGTGCTTCGGCTGCTATACTGCGCATACCAGCCCAGCGATGTGCTTTGGGCGGTGTTCACACCTTGCTCATTTCCAATCTGAAAGCGGGTGGTACCAGCACTAGCCGAGTAGCCACTGGTCGAAATGGTTACGCCACTGCCGGCGGCCACGTTCGTTTGGCTTGTCCAGGTTTCACCTACTGTACGGGTAGAGAAGTCGAAGCTCCCGCCACCGCAGTTGCTCAGGCTAACCGGAATGTTATAGGTAGAGGCTACTGAAGTGCCAGTAGCATCAGTGGCTGTAAACTGAAACGCATAGTTACCAGCCGTTCCAGATGGGGTGAAGGTAAGTCGAGTTGCCTCTGCAGGTGTCAGGTTGCGGGCAGCCGTTACAGCGGTACCGTTTACGTAGAGAGTGCCTCCACCCGGAAGAGTGGTAATTCGGTAGCTAGTTGGCGTTCCGGTAGTTGCAGAAAGTGGCACAATAGATTGGCGCACGCTGGCTGCCGACAAGGTAGGAGTCGATAGGCTGACAATAGTCGGGGCTGCCAGCACCGGGGCTATCGGTATGGCTGCCATGGTGACTAGTGCTAACCACAAGCGTAAAAGTGTTTTCATAAGAGGTTACTTGTGCGTTTGGTGTTGTGTAGTATGGCAAGGGATTATGGAATGAGTTTTGTTGTTATTCCAATAATATGCAATGGCAGATATTGGGTGTATTTTGATGTTATGAGATCATGTAAATCAATGATTCTGTAGGATGTAACAAGTTTTTTGCCACGGGACAGAACGTAAAAGATCTCCCGTTGTGCCACCTTGGGACGATAGTCTATAAAGGAGACGGTGTGTTTAGATAAGTCAAGTATTTCTGACGATAATCCTGTAGTAATTCTAGATCATCAAAACAGAGCTTCCTAAATTGGGGTAGCACTCCTCACGCTTTTTAACTCAGCTATTTTCCAGTTGTGTAGCGCTTAAGAGGCACTATGCGCTGCTACCCTAGAGTGATACAAACAAAAAGACCTGCTATGGTCCTACTGCCAGCTCGTTAGGAGCTAGCAGTAGGACCATAGCAGGTCTTTTTGTTTGTATTTTGCCGGGAAAGTACTATGCGCCCGTCATTAGGTGTGGCAGTGTATATAGTAGGGCTGCGGCAGGCTTAGTAGCGGCCAACAAACGGAAAGCATAAAATCACCTTACTGCACTACTTCCATCTTCATATTCACATCCTTCTTCGGCCATTTGTACGCGTCAATCGGCTCGTCGGCAATTTTATCCAGCACGTCCAGACCTTCCACTACCTCCCCAAATACCGTATACTTACCATCCAGCGAGGGTAGGCCGCCTTCGGTGGCGTAGGTCTGAATTTGGGCCGGGGTAAGCTTACGCCCCGCCAACGCCTTCGACTGGTTGGGGGCCCACTTCTTACCCTGCACGATGTAAAAATCAATGCCCGACGACAGTTGACCGGGGTTCTGCTCATCGTCGTAGCGGGCCATGGCTAGGGCGCCTTTTTTGTGGAAATGCTCGGGTCGCATTTCGGGGGGTAGGCGGTAGCGGTTGATGGCAATGGTGCGATTAGTAGAACGCCCGCCCTGAATGACCAGTCCTTTCTCCACCCGCTGAAACAGTGTTTCGTTGAACACGCCCTTGCGAATCAGCAGCAGAAAATTGGCTTTGTGAATGGGCGTGTCGTCGTATAGGCGCAGGCGCATGGTGCCCAGGCGTGTGTGCAGCAGTATCTCCGAGCCAGGATGCTCCTGAAGGTAGGGCGTGAGCAGCGCTACCACGTTGCTATCGGCCAGGGCCGTGAGGCTGGGGCCGGGCACGGGGGGCGGCGTAGCAGGCTGCTGGGCGATGGTGGCGGTTTCCGGTTGGTTTTGGTTGCAGGCCGGCAGCAGCCCCAGAAGCAGCGCAGCCAGCAGAAGCGGACGGGTCATAGGAAGGGGAAGTTGTGAAAGGCGAAGTTGTGAAAATAAAAATTGCTGTTCTCACTACGCGGCCAATAGCCTTTCGCGCAGCAAGAACAGCAACTCACAACTTCACAATTTTACAACTTCACCATTCCTACCAACCGCCGGTGCCCCAGTCGTCGCTGGCTTTCTTGGCTTTAACTTTGGTTTTGGTGGCGGGAGCGGTGGCAGGCTTCACTTTCACCTGGGTAGGGGCCGCAGTCTTGGCGGGCGCAGCAGTGGCGGCTGGGGCAGTTTGGGGCTTCTCTTCCAGGTCGGCGGCGGCGGGTGTGCTCATCTCGGTGGCAGCGCCAATCTGATCGGGGCGGGCTACGGCTTTGGGTTTCTCTAAGGCCAGCAGGCGCTGCTGAGGCACTAGCTGGTTGTCTTTCCAGAGCTTCAGGTCAGAAGCTAGCCGGTCCTTTTCTTCCTTGGTCGGCTCGTGGGCCAGCAGCTTGTCAAGGTTGGGGCTGCCGGCGTCTTTCCAGGCCGTATACCACATGGAGGCTACCAGGGTAGGGGCCTGCTTGAGACGGTAGGCCACCTGGCCGCCCACAATGTCGTGGTAAGAGTCGGCGAAGGCGTCGGAGTAAGAGCGGCGGGTGGTGCCGTACTTGTGCGAGTAATTGTACTTGGTTTCGGGGGTGTACTTAAGGCTCACCTTTTCCTCCTCGTCGAAGGTAGCACCCAGGAAGCCGTACGACTGCTGCACGGTCAGCCAAATAGCCGCCAGTGGGTCTTTCACGTACTTGGCCTCTTCGCTATTGAGCTTGTACTTGGCAATGTGGCGCTCCGGCAGCTTCGACTCCCACAGGCTGTGCAGGCCGGTTTGGTTGGTCATCTGACCATCGTAGTTCTGCGTGGTATGCAGTGGCACAAAAGCGTCGCCAATGTAGTGACCCAAATCCGACGACAGCTTCAGGATATTGGTGGTATCACCATCGCGGAACGCTTGGGTGAGCTGGTCCTTCAGATCGATAACCGTCCACGGCACGGTGCCGTATTTGCGCAGGGTATCGGCCGAGTACTTGGCCACGGCTTTCTCCCAGGCTTTAGGCATGGCCCCAAACGGGTCGGTGCCGTAGTGGTCCATGTCGATGTAGTGCTTGGGAGCCTCAGTAGGGTCAATGTCGCGGCGCTCATCGGGAGCGGTGGAGAGCGTTACCAGGCGCGGCAGAAAGTGGTAGTAAAACGGCTGCATGGCTTTGGGCAGCGCGTATACCGAAATTTGAGCAATGGTGCGGTGACCCATAAAGCCCCAGCCCGGCGACAGGGTAGGCAGCAGCACCAACGCGGCAAGCAGCAGTGGAGTCAGGAGTTTTTTCATCTTTGAGAACAGAACAACACGTGGTGGAAGTACCGCGAAGTTCGAAATTAAATACCTGAGCCTGACCACCGGAGCCCTAGTTTTTCCGCCGATTCCTGCCCTAGTCCTATTTTTTCGCCTACCCATCCTCATCCCGTGGAAATTTCTAAAAAGAAAAAGAGCTACCCGCTCGGTTCGGCCCTGCGCCACTACCTGCGCCAGTACGACCGCGCCACGGACCTGCCCATTTCCTACCTCGACCTGTTGCGCGTGAGCAACGCCTACCCCCTGCTTGACCGTCAGGGCCGCGACACGCTCTGGGAAACCGTGTACTACGAGCCCAGCGAGCTACAGGAGCTAACCCGCGGCCTAACGGAAATATACGCCCTGCTAAAAACCGATGGCGACCTGTCGTTTACTGAGCACCTGCTGGCCGACCGCATTGACTACTGCCGTTTCGGCAACAGCAACCCGTTTCGGGTGCGCGTGGTCAACCAGCTCAACGACAACTACGACTATTTCTACGTGAAGCGCGCCGACGCCTCCCGCGTGTACGGCCTGGAACTGGAGCATCTGCTCTCACCCAATAGCATGAACTATCTGGTACAAGGTGAAACGCTGATTGAGGAGCACATTGTGGGCATTCCCGGCGACGACTTCATTCGCACGCGGCTACGCACGCCCCAACTCAACCAAGTGCGGATTGCCAAAGAATTCGTGAAGTTCAACGAACGGTGCTTTGCTCGCCTGCTGGGCGATATGCGCGCCTACAACTACGTGATTGACGTGACGCCTGACTTCGAAGACGAGCAATACCGCGTGCGCGCCATCGACTTCGATCAGCAAAGCTATGAGGGTAGGAAAACCATGTACCTGCCACAATTTTTCAAAGACAACCGCCCCGTGGTGGAGCTGTGCAGCCGCTGGCTGGAGCCCGATACCGTGCGCCAATACCAGGCTGAGGAACGCACCCTCATGGCCCGGCGCGTGCGCTCGGAGCGCTACCGCCTCCGCGACCTGATGGACTGCATGCGCCGCGCCGAGCTATCGACCCCCGACAAAATCGCGCAGCTAAAACAGGACCTCAACGCCCACCACGATACCACGCAGTTCAGCCGCTGCCGCACCATGGGCGACGTGGTGCGGCTAAACCTGAAAATTATGCTGGTGCGCCCGCAACGGTAGGCGTATCGGCCGGGCTACCTACCCAGGCCGATAACCAGTGCGAGTGAAATCTCAATACCCCCTGGGCCAAAGCTGTTGGCCCAGTTGCGCAGCATGGGCGATGGGGTAGGGTAGCTGGAGCTATAGACTATTGGGTCATTGCTCAGGCGGGCACCGTAGCCTAGTGTGCCCATAAGGCCTACGTGGCCCGGCTGCCAGCGCAGCCCAGAGCGTAGGTGCAGTAGGGCATTCGGACGAATGCTGTATTCGGTGTGCTCCCCATTCACGTCCAGCTCAATATTGTCGATGCGGCCCGAGCGGACTAGATTGGCACCGAAGAAGGGAGAGAACTTGCGCTCGGGGGAGAGGTAGTAGCGAGTGCCAACTCCAATTTTGCCCCCGCTGATGCCCACTCCTAGGCCCACATTCACATCCCAGTTCGGCTGGAGTAGGTGGCTGTATTCCAGGCCCCAGCCGTAAGGCGTGCCCCAGCCCAACACCACGCTCAGAGAGGATGTCCGATACGTGCTTTCCAAAGCGTACTCCTGTGGCTTGGCTGGTAATTGCGCTTCCGGAGCAATAGGTAGTTGTTGGGTTTGGCCGTAGGATGCTACGGAGCAAAGAGATACCAAGCCACCGATAGCGGCGATAGTAACTAATTTCATAAAAAGTGCTAATAAAAAAACCTAACGGTAGATTGTAAAACACTTCAATACTATGGAAAATACAGATAGATAAATAGCTGTCTGTGAACGGATAGAAAAAATAAGCTGATTAACCTATTTTAATATAAGAGGTTCGCTAAAATGTGCAAAAACAGGCTGCCACTACATCGAGCAACAGCCTGTAAGCAATAATGCAGTGTATGGGAAGCGCTACTTAGCCAAAGCCGTCTGTTTAGACGGATCGGCCTGGTAGAGCTTGAGAAGCTCCAGTAACTTTTCGTAGACTAGCGTGGCGGCTTGCTGGCGCAGCTGCTCGCCGTCGGTACCAGGAAATTCCTCTCGGTACTCATGCGCGCGTCCCTCCAGCAGAATGGTCACGAAAACGGTACCAACGGGCTTGTCGGGGCTTTCGGAGGCGCCGGGGCCACACAGGCCTGTTACAGCTACGCATATTTCGGCTGGTAGCTTGCGGTGCAGGCCTTGGGCCATTTCGTTGGTGGTCTGCTGGCTTTCAGCCGAGTATGTCGTTAGCGTGCTTTTCTTGACTCCCAGCAGCTTCTGTTTGGCTTCTGCATGATACGTGACGACAGAACCTAGTAGTACTTCGCTCACACCTTGTACAGGTGCCAGCTGAGCGGCCACTAAACCGCACGTACAGCTTTCAGCCAGCGCCAGTGTCAGTTTGTGTTGCAGACACAGTTTAACCAGTGTTTCCAGATCTGGTTCCTTTGATTTTTTCATAACGTAAGCGATTGGCAGGACTAAATGGGCCCTTAGTTGATACGACCTGCCTCGTTGCTGGTTATGGAGGAGCTACGGCTCACTGCTTGATAAAAAGCAGGCCCAGCATTCCTAGCACATACAACGCGAGCACCGCCCACGAGTCGAGCCCCAGACGCCCTACCTGCCGCCGCGAGCGAAACACCAGCCCCACGGCGTACACGCTGCTTAACAAAATGCCCAGCCCGGTAAGGTACAGATCGGAGGCCTGCGCCTGCGGCAGCACCGCTTTGCCGGATACCAGCGCGGCCAGCAAAAACAATACGGGCAAAAAGGCATTGCCCCCAAAAATGTCGCTCACCACCAGCTCCGGCTTGCCCAGTTGCAGCGCCGCCAGCCCGGTCGATACTTCGGGTAGGGAAGTGGCCGCGGCCAGCACCGTGGCGCCAAAAAGCAAGCCGGTCATGCCCAGTTGATCGGCCAGTTGCTCGCCGCTGACTTCCAGTGCCCAGCCAGCCACCAACGTAGCTAGAGCCGCTGCGCCAAATACCAGCGCTACGCGCTTGGTGCTACTATTGGTAAAGGGCTTCTGCTTTTGTTGCGTAGTGTCCGGAGTTTTGGGGTGGCCGGTGACAGCGGCTGGGGCGTGAGCCAGCCAGGGTAGGCCGTGCTCAGCCTTGCCAATAAGGAAAACACCGCCCATCCACAGCAGCACCAGCACCACCTCGGCCGGCGACACGCGCCCGCCTAGCAAGCCTGCCGGTAGCTGCGTCCCCAGCACTACCGTCGTGAGTACTGCCACCACCAGCAACGCTTCCAATACGGGTTTCAGGGTGTGCACGCGGTACGTAAGCGGCTTGTCGTGGCCCTGGCCGAAGGCATCTAGTGCCACCAGCACCAGCGTTTGCACGGCTATGCCACCCAGTAGATTGCCTACGGCCAGGGCTAAATGCCCACGCATGGCTGCACTTACGGTAATCACAAGCTCCGGAAGGTTGGTCACAATGGCTAGTAGCAGCAGGCCGCCTAGCGCGTCGCCCAGCTTCAGGCGTTGCGACAGTACATCGGTGGTATCGGAAAGGTAGGTGCCGGCCTGCCATACCACTATGGCAGCAACGGCAAAAAGCGCTACCAGTAGCGCGGGCGAGAGGTGGGACATGAGATAAGCAGCATTTTAGCGATGATGGCAATAGTACGTAGTCTAGCTCAACCGGTATACTACCCACGCAGAAAGGCGGGAAAGAATGCTGCATGCAGCATTCTTTCCCGCCTTTCTGTAACTTGCCCGCATTGTCTACTTCTTTATCAAATCAGTTTCTATGACCACGCAGGAAGAATTTGAAGCCGCTGCCCAACGCGCCCAGCAGCTCCCCAGCAAGCCCTCCAACACGGTGCTGCTCCAGCTCTATGCACTCTACAAACAAGCTACCGAAGGCGACGTAACAGGCACCCGCCCCGGTGGCTTCGATTTCAAAGCCATTGCCAAATACGACGCCTGGGCCGGCCTCAGCGGCAAAAGCAAAGAGTCGGCCCGCCAGGAATACGTGGCGCTGGTCGACTCTCTGATGGCGAGTTAGGAAGTAATGAAATGGTGAGTGGTGAGTGAAAAATACGCCTGTCATCCTGAG
Source organism: Hymenobacter defluvii (assembly GCF_017589435.1). Classification (NCBI taxonomy): domain Bacteria; kingdom Pseudomonadati; phylum Bacteroidota; class Cytophagia; order Cytophagales; family Hymenobacteraceae; genus Hymenobacter; species Hymenobacter defluvii. Next base: position 3,223 of record NZ_JAGETX010000012.1, on the reverse strand, counting down.
CGCAGCGAAGGACCTTCTACCCGCAAACGAGTCGTTGTTATACCAGCCGTTCTAGCGTGAAAAGGTCCTTCGCTGCGCTCAGGATGACAGGCGTATTTTTCTATTCACCATCTCACTAGTTCACTGGCTTAGGAGCGGGTAGGTCGAAGGCTTTGGCGTCGTGCTCGAAGTGACCTTTGTGGGAGCCGTCGCAGAAGGGTTTCTGGGCCGACAGGCCGCAGCGGCAGATGCTGATTCGCTCGCGGCCGCCTAGGCCGTAGGGGTTGCCTTGCGCGTCTACCAGCTCAAAATCGTTGCCCTCTACGCGCAGCGAGCCATTGTTGAGAACCGTAAGTTTGGTTGCCATCTTGAAAAAGTAGGTTTGGTGAACCGTAAAGATACTCGTCGGGATGGCAACCGGCTGCGCTGGGGCGCTACGCTAGCTCCTTCCGCAGGATAAAATCATTCATCCAGTAGGGCCCAATCGGAATATCGTCCTCGCTGTGGCGCTGGTAGCCCAAGCGCTCATAGAACGACACCGCTGGGTTGTAGCGGTTCACGTTCAGTTCCAGAGTGTGCCCGCCAGCAGCGCGCACAGCATTTTCCACTTCTTCTACCAGCCGCTGCCCCAGGCCCTGCCCCTGATGCGAGGGTAGCACATAGATTTTGTGGAGCTTATACAGGTCCTCGCCCGTAAGCAAAGGCGAAAACGACGCGTAGCCGGCCGGGTGCCCTTCCACCAGTAGCAGCAAAAAGCTGTGTTGGTCGTCGGTCATTTGGCGGTGCAGGGAGGCGGGCGTGTAAATTACCCGGTACATGTAGTCGATCTGTTCCTTAGAAAGGATAAATCGGTAGGTAGGTTCCCAGGTAGCTTCGGCCAGCGTGATGATGGTAGGAATATCCGCCAGGGTGGCAGGCTGAACGGAAACGGCAACAGGTGAAGAGGCGGACATAGACTGCAAAAACGGCATTTTTCGCGGAAAAAGCGAACTTTACCTGAGCTCCATTACATCTTTGGGCCGGAAATTGTCGTTGGGAGGGTAGGGCCGGCTGGGGCTGGCCCGTCTGTACCAGCGGCTTCGGCCCGTTTTCTTACGAAAATGAAAAAACACGCTTTCTCCTTTTTACTGGCTGCGGCTAGCGCTTTGCTACCGCTTGCTCCTGCCACCGCGCAAACCACCACGTCCAACCACACGCAGTCGAAAGCCGAAACGGAATTGCGCAATTTCTCGGCCTGGGTGAACCAGCAAGTAGACAAAGCCGACGCCAGTGCCCGCCGCAACTGGCCTTCGTTGAAATCTAATTTTGACCGCCAGAGCCAGCGCCTCGACCGCGCCACTGACAGCCTCTCCACGCAGTCGAAGCGTGAGTATGCGCAACAGAAGACGCGTTACCAAGAGTGGGCCGCCGAGCAGCAGCGCCTGGAGGCACAAGCTACACAGCCCACCACCGCGCAGCAAGCCCAGCGCCGCTTGCTGAATGAAGACGTGCAAATCAGCAAAGCCCGTGGCTCGGAAATGGTAGATTTGTACTCGCGCTTTATTGACGCCACCCGCGCCCAGCGTCGCCAATGGACCGACGCCGAATGGGCCGAAGCCAGCACTGTGCTGAGCGCCCTTAACGCCCGCTACAGCCAAGTGCGCAGCGAGATTGCCATGGAGGACCGCCTGCGCATCCGCTCTTGGCAGGGCGAGTTCCGGACCTTCGAAAAGGCCCGCAGCATGAAAGACATCGTGACGGACGATAAGTAGTCGGGTAGTCGAGTACAAGCGGCCCTGGCACGGTGCCGGATTTATTGGGTCCGGAGCCAGGTCAGGGCCGTTTCTTTGTCGTAGTCGTAGAAAAGCTGAATGGGTAGGTGCAAGCGCACCCGGTCGGCGAACCGCCGGCTAATGAGCTGGTTGGAAACATCCGGCGACAAGACGTAGGCAATGGCACACAGGCCGTTGAGGATGGCTTTGGGCAGCCACTCAAACTCCAGCCAGGGTAGGGCTTCGGCCCAGTCGCCGGTGGTAGCTGTCTTATCGTTATAAAGGCGCCGGATAGTTCGGATGGTTTGAAGCTGCAAAAAGGCTTCGGCTACCTGTATCACCTCCACGTTGGTAATATGGCCCGTCCAGACCACGTACAGCAGCTCATCCTGGACATGATAGTGGGCAGTGGCAATGAGCTGGCCGAGTACGTCGTGCACGGGGTAGCAGTCGGTGGAGAGTGGGTAAGCAATAGCCATAGCCATAACCAGCTAAAGGGTGGATAGAAAAGGAATAGGCAGTAACAGGTAAGTGTGGTGATAAATCCTGAAGGCAGTGCGTGCAGGGTATAGGATGTGGCTCCTTATCAGCAGCAAAAAGAGGAAGCGGAGTAGTAGAACAATATACGGTTTTTGTTGCAGTATAAATAGTAGCCAACTACTGTGTACTGCTAGCAAAAGGCAGCCACATGGTTGCTGGCTTTCCGTTACTTTTGTGGTTCTCTTTTTTCTTCTGCTACCTGCTTTTTTACACTCATGCACATCGCCATCGTTGGCAATATCGGGGCCGGCAAAACCACGCTGGCCAACAAGCTGGCCCACCACTTCAACTGGGAAGTGTTTCTGGAGGACGTCGACGACAATCCCTACCTCAAGGATTTCTATGACGACATGCCACGCTGGGCTTTTCACCTCCAGGTCTACTTCCTGAACAGTCGCTTCCGGCAGGTGCAGCGCATCAAGAAGCTGCAACAGGCCGGCAAAGGCGTGATTCAGGACCGGACCATCTATGAAGATGCGCACATCTTCGCGGCCAACCTACACGAGTCGCGCCTGATGACAGAGCGCGACTACCAGAACTACTGCAATCTGTTCGAATCGATGATTAGCATGGTAGACGCGCCCGATCTGCTGCTCTATCTCAAAGCCGACCTACCCAAGCTCATCCAACAGATCGAGAAGCGCAACCGCGACTACGAGAACAACATCAAAATCGAATACCTCAAAAACCTCAACGAGCACTACGAAAAGTGGATCAGCGGCTACAAAAACGGCAAGCTGCTGGTCGTTGATGTCAACAACCTCGACTACGTGAACAACCCCGAGGACCTGGGCATCGTCATCGAGCGGATTAATAGCACGCTGTTTGGGCTGTTTTAGGAATGGTGAAGTGGTGAAATAAAAAGCCGGCTGTCATCCTGAGCTTGCGGAGGACCTTATCACACTGAACGAGTCGTTGTTACGTCAGTCGTTCAGTGTGATAAGGTCCTTCGC
>NZ_JAGETX010000129.1:0-348 GCF_017589435.1 Hymenobacter defluvii | reverse complement strand
TCTATAAGGTTATAGATAACATTCATCGCTTCCACCTGGCTTCCTAACTCTTCCCGCTTCCTCCAAACATCTTTAGTAAACCGGTAGGGGTCTTTATCATGTAAGTCGTCATCAATACGCCGTAGGGTATGAGATTTGACAAGCTCTTGGAAGAGCTCTGTATAGACTGGTTTCTGAGTATAGTAAGCTTTGAATTTAAACTCTCTTTCCTCGACGTTAAATTCAATGTCTAGAAACTCCCAGAATGGTATTTCTTCTTCTATATCGATGCCTTCATACTGCGCTTTAGATTTCCGCAGGTCTTGTTCAATACTACGCATGTAGCTCATGACAAACACGTCCTTGAGG
>NZ_JAGETX010000128.1:0-353 GCF_017589435.1 Hymenobacter defluvii | reverse complement strand
ACTGTATACTGATTGGGACTTTTGCTGAACAAGTCGACCACTTCCAGTCGTAGTTCCGGGATGTACTTGCCTTGTTCCCCATATAGCGCAAACTCGTGGCGCTTCATGAAGAGAAACAGCGGTACCCAAAAGTCCACAAAGCCTTGCTTCAGTTTCAGCGGCTTGCGTAACAGTGCCTGCATCAACTCCGAAATTTTCAGTGGTGTTTCCTGTGAACGTTTCAAAAATGCTTCACTTTCCTGCCACAGCGCTTGGAAAGAAGGGTCCGTAGGGGTGGTAAGCGTATATTCGCCGTTGAGGACTTGGTGAATACCCGTCTCCTGCAGTAACGAGAGATAAATTGTTTTCTCCGG
>NZ_JAGETX010000127.1:0-380 GCF_017589435.1 Hymenobacter defluvii | reverse complement strand
CAAAGTAATTGAGTAATACTTTGGCTTTGGCTTTTCCTACTTCTGCCACTAATTCCAACTCAGTAAGCTCCTTAATCTTTTTAACAGACTTGAATTTGGAGAGAAGCTTATCGGCTGTAACAGGACCTAGGCCTTTCACATCTGTTAGCTCTGTTTTAAGGGTAGCAGCGTCGCGGCGGCTACGATGGAAGGTAATGCCAAAGCGGTGTACCTCATCGCGCATTCGTTGGAACAGGCGTAGGCTTTCGCTTTTTTTATCGATGTAAAGGGGTAGGGGGTCGTTGGGTACGTAAATTTCTTCCAAGCGCTTAGCAATACCAATGACAGCCATTTGGCCCCATAGGTTTAGATCTTTCAGCGCTTTCACAGCCATGCTAAGC
>NZ_JAGETX010000126.1:0-394 GCF_017589435.1 Hymenobacter defluvii | reverse complement strand
CTCGCCCCATCAATTCGAACGCGACTTTCAAATCAGCCTATCTTAGCGCACTGTCCGTTTTTACTGGACCATCCCATACATCCAACTGATCAGCTCGTTCGGCTGGGAACCGATCGAGCAGGTATACCGGCAGTACCGGCAACTGCCGCGTGGCCAGTACCCGGCGAGCGAAGCGGCCAAGCGCGACTACTGGTTTTCCGCCATCTGCACGGCGACCCACCGTAACCTCGGTCCTTTTTTCGCGCAATGGCGGGTGCCCGTCAGTCCGGAAGCACAGAAAGCAGCAACTGCCTACCCTGGGTGGCTACCCCCCGAAATGAGGTGGTCGGATAAATCTGGACAGAATAGGGTGTTATCTTTCCTTCGTCATGAAAGACAGCCCTCAGCCTGCTAA
>NZ_JAGETX010000125.1:0-399 GCF_017589435.1 Hymenobacter defluvii | reverse complement strand
ATTTAATATACCTACTGATTGTAGCTGAATTGAATTATTATTATACTTTTCTAAAGACTCTTGTTTAGAAATTGAAGAAGAAATTATCTTATAATACTCAGAAATAGAATCTTCTACGGACGATTGAGACGAGATTGTTCCATTTTTGAGTACCAAGCCTTGAGTACACAAACTTTTTACTGCAGCCATGTTATGGCTCACAAACATAACGGTCCTACCATCATTCACACTCACATCCTTCATCCGTCCCAAGCACTTCTTTTGAAATTCAGCATCACCAACAGCCAATACTTCATCTACAATAAGTATTTCTGGCTCTAGAAAGGCCGACACAGCGAAAGCTAGGCGTACATACATCCCGCTACTGTAGCGCTTCACGGGTGTATCTATGTATCGCTC
>NZ_JAGETX010000124.1:0-427 GCF_017589435.1 Hymenobacter defluvii | reverse complement strand
CAACTAAGCGAGGTAGTTGTAACTGCGCAGAACGTAGAAAGAACCCGTAATTCGTTGGCTTACGCAGCTACCGTAATAGAAGGCGATAAAATTACAGTAGCACGTAACCCAAACGCAATCAATGGTCTGGCAGGCAAAGTAGCTGGTTTGAACGTGCGTCAGAACAACGTTATGGGTGGATCCACTAACGTTACCATTCGGGGTACTAAGTCTTTGTTTGGTAATAACCAAGCACTTTTTGTTGTCGACGGTATTCCGATCAGTAATGCTAATACAAATACTAGTGGCCAAGTCACTGGACGTGGTGGCTACGACTATGGTAATGCCGCTGCTGACGTTAACCCGGATGATGTAGCTAGCATGACTGTTCTGAAGGGTGCTGCTGCTACCGCTTTGTATGGAGAACGAGCTGCTAACGGTGTTATCC
>NZ_JAGETX010000123.1:0-428 GCF_017589435.1 Hymenobacter defluvii | reverse complement strand
GATGATACCACGCTCGATACGACCAGTAGCAACCGTACCACGACCTGTGATAGAGAATACATCCTCTACAGGCATCAGGAAGGGCAGGTCAGTCAGACGAGCTGGGATTGGAATGTACGAGTCAACAGCAGCCATCAGTTCCTCAATCTTAGGAACCCAGTTAGCGTCGCCATTCAAGCCGCCCAAAGCAGAACCTTGGATTACAGGAATGTTGTCACCATCGAAGTCGTAGAACGACAATAGCTCACGGATTTCCATTTCCACCAGCTCGAGGAGCTCGGGGTCATCCACCATGTCTACTTTGTTCATGAATACTACCAGCTGAGGAACGCCTACCTGACGAGCTAACAGGATGTGCTCACGGGTTTGGGGCATCGGACCATCGGTAGCAGCTACCACGAGGATAGCGCCGTCCATCTGGGCAGCAC
>NZ_JAGETX010000122.1:0-472 GCF_017589435.1 Hymenobacter defluvii | reverse complement strand
ACTCTCATTATCGTTTTCACCTACTTCTATACTGCTATCAGCGTCAATCCTAATCAAATTGCGGATGATCTGAAGCGTAGTGGAGGTTTTGTCCCTGGTGTGAAGCCTGGTCGAGATACCTCGGAGTACATTGATGAGGTACTGACGCGGATTACATTGCCTGGTGCAGTAGCTCTTGCACTGATTGCCATCTTCCCTGCTTTCGCCCTGTTGCTCGGTGTAACGCGGCCCTTTTCGGCTTTCTATGGTGGTACTTCCCTTATTATTATGGTAGGGGTAGTGTTAGATACATTAAATCAGATAGAAAGCTACTTGCTCATGCAACGATATGACGGCATGATGAAAAGTGGAAAAGTACGAGGCCGCTCGCAGAATATCGCTTTGGCTTCATAGTTCTAATGATAGTTTACAAAACAGAAGAAGAGATAGAGTTAATGAGAGCCAGTGCGAAAGTACTGGCTCAAGCTCATGG
>NZ_JAGETX010000121.1:0-475 GCF_017589435.1 Hymenobacter defluvii | reverse complement strand
CTCCAATCCTATGAAACGGTCCTGCAATCGGCGCTTGTACTGGCCGAAATCGACTGTTTTTCCAACCACTTGGCTACTAATGAATTCATCTAGACGCACGAGCAAGGCAGGATAGGCTTGACGCAAACGAGTGATGTGCTCTTGAAGGGTAATTACGTATCGTTCCCGCGTTGCCGCGTCGCGCTGCAACTCCGGCAAGTTAAATCCCAAGGCCCCTGGAAACTTCTCAAAAAAGGCGGCCTCTGGGTCTTTTGCTGTGGCAATGCTCTCGCGCAGACGTCGAGTTACAGCGGGTAAGTTCCGGGTCCGCTGTGCATAGGCAGGCAGTTGCCGGTAAAACGTCAGGAATGGTTTAATAGACTCAATGAAAGCTGCATTAGATACCCGCTCGGCCGGTCCTAATTGAAGTAGTTCGCGGTAATCGTTGAAGAGTGCTAGCTTTTCGGGCAGAAGCTCAAAAGCTTTGACTGTATAC
>NZ_JAGETX010000120.1:0-480 GCF_017589435.1 Hymenobacter defluvii | reverse complement strand
GAGAAGACCCCTCACATTCATGCGGTGGTGGTGCCTATCACGAAGGATAGCCGGCTGTCAGCAGACACGCTCTTTAATCCAAAAACGCTCAAGCAGCTGCAAACTGACTACGCCGAGGCAATGGGCGTGCACGGATTAGACCGCGGCACCATCGGTAGTCGCCGGCAGCACGAGGAGATGAAACAGGTGTATGGGAGGCAGACGGCGACCGCAGCCGAGTTAGGCCCACTGGTGCAGCCAGCCCAGGCACAGGCATTCACCCTCGAGGTACCGCCGCTAATAGGCCGGGACACCTGGCGAGCGGACCAGGAAGCAAAAATCAATGCGGAGATTGCTCGTCAAGTGTCAGCACTGAACAGCCGCTTGCAGGAGGTAGGAAAGATTGCTGTAGCGCAAGCAGGAGCGGTAGAGCGAGCGGAAGTACTCGAAAAGCAACTACGCACAGCAGAGGGCCTAAAACAAGGCAATTTTGAGGCGAAA
>NZ_JAGETX010000011.1:0-118807 GCF_017589435.1 Hymenobacter defluvii | reverse complement strand
AGCCAATTGATTGCGATAGCCAGTAATCTCTACTCAGGTGGTATCCGCGATATTGGTATCTGGGAACGGGCTGGTGGACGTGTAGCTGACATTACAATAAGCTTGAATGGACGAGCCCAATGGCAGGAAGCTATCAGACATGTGCGTAACGGAGGCCGTGGCGCTTCTTTTGCTAAACTGCTAGATGAAATGCTGGAAGACTTCCCAGATAATGAGGAATTGTCATTACTCAGAGGGTGATGCACACTACCTCAAAATCGATAACCTACCCACAGTACACTTACGAAAAGTAACGCTTTGAGTATGGTAGGTATATTTATGAGGATGGTACTCATCATGAAGAATTGTAGCTCCAATGTTACACTACCGCAGCCAGTGCCCTATGCGTACCACTAGACGACAACGTTAGATACAAGCCAGTGGCTAACCACGGCTCGAATTGCTCCCGTGACAGCTGCTTTACACAGCTCTAAGGAGATGTGAAACCAACTAGCCTTACCAGCCGGTTTCACGTTCGTACGCACCTTCTTCATTGCAGTTGAAGTGAGGGTGATAGACCACCCAATCTTCTGACCCCTCGGTTGTTCCACCAGCCGGGGGCGCCGTTTAGTGGCAACCGTGTTGGCGGGGTGTTTACCGTACGTTGAAAGCAAAGCTAAACGCAACTTTCATTCGGAGTCAGGTTGTCGCGAAAGTAGTTTTTGTGTATAGCTACAGGCGATTTAGGCAAGTCTACATAGATCACGTAGATCACGCGTGGTTAGAGCAAAGTTTTTGCCTCCTCAACTCGTTGAAATTGTAGTTTTATCAATAATGGCTGTTCGATTGTATCTGCGTAGTTTCGCCAAGAGCAAATTACATGTTACTCGTATGAAAATGCGGGGGACGGTCACTCCTGGATACTTGGTTCACTATAGGGTAACTAATACGACATTACACTCCGTGGCAAGTCCCTTATTAGCTATCTACTATTTTCTACTGCTTTGCCTGATTTAATCCAACAGCTAGAACGCCTACGCCAACTGCTCGAAGGGGCAGTGCAACAACAAGAGCGAGGTAAAGCGAGCCGAGATGCAGAGTTTGTTGTCTGGCATGACCGTCTTCTCAGCACGCTCACCAGCCTATTCGGGAAGGATTCGCGTCAGACTAAACGTATTGCTGACTTGACGTTTACTTACCGGCGAAAGATCAGAATCGCCGGGGTTGATTACTCCGATGTCGATCGGGAAGTACGACAAACCCGATTTAAGCGCGACTTGACAATCACCATTGGGTTGCTTACAAATTACATGGACGAATTGCGGTTAGAGCACCAGCAAGTGCATACCATGCCCGCTGGCTCAACGGCAACACATCCCTTAGCGCAACTTCACCCAATCGTTCAACGAGTCGCTACCAAACTGTTTCAGGATGGTCACTACCGCGAGGCCATCCTGAATACCTATATTGCCTTGGACAATGCCGTACGTGACAAAGCCCAGCTTCCCCCAACTGCCCACGGCACGAAACTGATGGAACAGGCATTTGCCCCGGCTAACCCCATCCTACGCATTACCACGAGCGCCGATGAGCAGCAGGGATTTATGACGCTGTTCAGGGGGGCCATGCTGGCTATCCGCAACCCTAAAGCGCATAGTCTTGGGGGCACAGCTGACCCTCAACGAGCTCTTGAATGGCTCTCTTTTGCCAGTGTCTTGCTTCGAAATCTCGACGAAGCCGAAGTGGTACAAACGCAAGCAAATATGCCTTAACTTGTGCTAATTACTTGATTCATAAATGCACACAAGGTGTTGTGCACTCGGTATTAATCAGGCTTAACAGGAGAATCGGATTGGTGCTCGTAAAGGTAAACGTACTGCTGGAGGCGTTCCTCATTAGAAGGAGGAGTTGACCGGAAATGCTCAGCAGAATACGTTGTGACTGCTATAGGCCCCAGCACCTGCCGTATTGCTACATAGAGTTCAGGTCCTATGGATTGATGCAGCATCGCAAATGTATCTTGCTCAATATTACCGTGAAACGGTGGCTCGTGGTTGACGGAAACATAAGGGGCGCACGTTTCCAGTAGTTGAACTACCTCGGCAGGAGTATGCTTCAACCGTGGTAAAACATATTCCGCCACCGGTGGTCGGTTTGCTGCTAGCCTCCAGTAAAAATGCATGATCCGGCAACCGATAACCGGGAATGCGATGTAGATAGCTTGATCGCCCGCTTCTTGCAATGCCCGTTCCACTAGCGCTGTGGCTAGCACTTGCGCCAACGATTCCCAATGTGCTCGCGTGAATAGGTCTGGTTCGCTTTGGTCTTGTTGTGTCAATGGTTTGGCCAAAGCGCTGTCGCGGCGAGAGAATAGTTTCGATACCAGCCGTTCACAGAGGCTGAAAGAAGCGTCGTCAGCTAATAGGTCCAGAATACAGGGTAGGCGTTGATCAGCTGGAAATCGAGCGAGCAAGGCGATTAGCAACCAGGCTCCCTGCGAGAGGTCCGTTCGGCCGGAAAACCACCCGATTTGGGTGTCGCTGAGCGAGGGGCTAAGCTTGGCGAGCAGGTGCCACGTATTAGCTGCTTCATCCGAACTGAGCAAATCCACGCGGTAAGCTAGTTTCTGTAGGAAGGTTGACATGCCCAGCCGACCAATCAGCTCTTGACTGGTACTACACTGCTGTGCGGGCGACTGAGCCAGAAAGGCTGCAAACTCCTGGTCGGCTACGTCCTCCCGCAGAATGGTATAAGAGAAGTAACGAGCAAAATGGGTAGCAGATGCTACATGCTGCCGTTGCGCGAGTTCCGTCTCCGACAGGCGGCTGGGCGAGTCGTCAAACAAACTACGGCTCCGGTTAAAATGGCGGCTAACGCGTGGAAACAGGGTGCACAACAAATGCTGCGTCGCTTGTCGTTCTTCACGCAAAGGATAGTGACTGTCAAGAAATTGCTCCACTTTGGGCTTCTTCGAATCGTCACTCATCTCGGCTAAAAACTCATAGCTGCCATCAGAGCGTTGCGTACTACCAGTCAACAACTCGGGGTGGGCCGCGACAAAACGGTGCAGTTCCGGGTAGAAAAGGTGTAGGGCTTCAACCAAAATGAAATCAGCCAGATTGGCCTCCCGATAAAGCAGCGGTAATCCGAACTCCACGGCATTGGCAAAGCGCACGGCCAGACGCGGGGTGGTGAGCCGGGGTAACAGGACCGCGCGCAACGTATTGCTCACCCGTTGGGCATCTTCAGCGTTAGGCTCTATGTTCTGGTTTTGGCAGACCTCATTCAGGCGAGCCAGACAGAAGCCGAATAAGTCATCAGGACGTGCGCGCGGCAAGCGTAGCGGAACCTGAATGATTTTCTCCAGGAAGTTCTGGCCAGCTTGCTGCGATGTGGCTGCTTCTCCGGCGGGACTGAATACTTCGCCGAGCGCGCGGGCTACCATGCCGTCGTCAAAGGCCAGTAGATAGGCCGTATACCGGAAGTCAGCCGTTAGCTTAACGAGGCGGAACAGCGCCTGGATTTGTCCTTTCTCCAGCCGGTCTATGTCGTCAACAATGATAATGACGCGCCGGCCTGCATCGGCCAGTAACTGCTCAATACGCTGGCGCAGTCCCTCAGCGTCAGGCTGTGCTCGGTTGAGTAGCGCTTGTACTTGGCTGCTAATATCCAGTTCCGTGCTGGGGCCGTTGTTCGGAGTAGAGAGAGTAAGCTTTGGTAATAAAGGTGCCACGTACTCAGCAGCCAACTTAGCGGCACGTTGCCCCGTGGTGAGCAGTTTCCGGTCAATTGTTTTCGCCAACTCCCCAAAGAAATTGGTCAATAACTGCGTTTCATCGGTAAAGCGCCAGGGATTGAAGTTCAGTACTAAGACTTTGTCGCTAGCACGACCTAGCTCATGACGAATAAAGTTGAGAACTGTGCTTTTTCCTTCGCCCCAGGCCCCATACAAGCCTATAACAAGGCTTTCTGGATTGACGCGAGAAATAAGGGTCTCCGCAATGCGCTGAGCGAATGGTGCCCGTTGAAAATCATCGTGGCGTGGTTCATTCAACGGGCGGTCCGTAGCCCGGTGCTGGCGGTCAAGATTTGTAGACATGAAAAGACAATACAATACAATACAATACTGTCGCGACTTAAGACATAATGCCGCAGAAAACAGCGTACAGCGAATAAAAGTGAAAAGATAAGCCAAAGAGCTTACTGTGAGTTGCTAAGGAAGAGAGCTAGTCGAATAACTTTTATTACAGAGCGAATTAGCAACTATCTACATGCATCTTCTCTATGGGCGAACCCAGTTTTAGACGCGTAGTATTTGGCCGCCGTTCTGCGAAAGGGCGGGATCATTCTGACGCTCAGGCTTGGCATGTTTGAATCTCTTACCCATTCGTTTGATTATCATTATTTCCCTAGCCAGGACCAGCAGAACTTTGTCACTCAGAAGCTAGGGAATACCCATTCCGTTATATCGCATCAAGATAGAAGGTAGCAGGTAACCCACCAGAGTAAAAGGCTTTCGACAGAGTGCGCGGCAGACTGCTGACGCTACACGGGCAACGTTGCTTCCAGTTGGGATGAGTATGAATGGGTTCAAGGCCTACCAGATAGACACGACCTCCGGTCCCGCTCCGGCGTGCCACCGCGGGGACTACTACACACTGTATCTGCTGTCTGACCAACGCCAGCTGCAGGGCACAGGCCAGGAACCGGAACCGGACAGTACCTATTTGCTGCTAGGTGCTCCGTCCGGTGAAGCTTCTTCCGCCTGGCTGCCGGCCCGCCAGACCGGGTATGCCTGCCTGTTTACGGAAGCCTTTGTGCAAGCCAGCTGCCTGGAAGACGGTTGGGAGCCGTGGCAGCTCCTCAACCACCGGAAAAAGCGCGTTTTCTCGCTGCAGGGTCCCCAGGCAGCCTACCTCACCAGCTTGTTTGAAAAGATGCTGGCCGAGCAGCAATCGACCTACCTCTTCAAGCACGAGCTGCTGCGCAGCTACCTGCACCTGCTCCTGCTTGAACTCATGCGCCAGCCTACTCCCAAACGCGTGTTTCGCTTCTATACCCGGCTGCCCGGCCCGGCGGGCGTACTAGTTGCCGGTTGGCTACGCCGCCTCCGCGGCCGCTCGTAGCTACCTGCGACTACCGGACACCCCAGGCGATTTGCCTTCGCTGTATTTTTCTTTCCCCTACTTCCACCCACCAGCCAAATGAATCGAGTCGCTTGCTACCTGGGCGCATTACTTAGTGTGCTGGCCCTGCAAAGCCCGGCGCAATCCGGCAAACCGGCTTCCCCAGCCCATTCGCCAGCGCCCATCTTTACCCAGGGCCAGCGAGCCCCGGCCCAAAATTTCACGGGCACGGTATGGGTTAATTCCTTAGTCAACAGCGACAGCACCTTGCAGTGCGTCGTGGGCAACGTTGTCTTCGAGCCCGGTGCCCGCTCGCACTGGCACCGCCACCCCAGTGGGCAGATTCTACTGGTAACGGATGGAGTAGGCTACTACCAGGAGAAAGGCCAGCCTAAACGACTGCTGCGCAAGGGCGACGTCATCCAGGCCCCGCCCGGCGTAGAGCACTGGCACGGCGCTTCCGCCCAGCAGGCTATGACCCACGTGGCCATCGTGCCCAATACGGAGAAGGGGGGAGCTGTCTGGCTGCAGCCCGTAACCGAGGAGCAGTACCAGCGCCCAAACTAGCGAAAGCAAGCCTTAATCCCCGTAGGCGCGGATGCTTCCGAGTGTCGGGAATTATTTGAATTGTATACTCATTGGTTTGATTCTCTTTTTCTCTTGGGGACTCTGCCGCCGGACCTTTGTAAGGCAAACCCGTACCGGATAAGGCGTCCTTCTTCAGGACGTATCCGCGCCGGCGGGCAGGCCGCCACACGAGCGAACAGCTTACCTATCACCTTTTTTGAGTCATCCTATGCAGACCGTCGAATTAAATAACGGGGTCCAGATGCCCCTGCTGGGCTTCGGAGTGTTTCAGGTCCCCGACCTGGCCGAGTGCGAGCGCAGCGTGCTGGAAGCCATCAAGGCCGGCTACCGCCTGATTGATACGGCGGCTTCGTATATGAACGAAGAAGCTGTGGGCAACGCTATACAAAAAAGCGGGGTGCCGCGCGAGGAACTCTTCATCACTACCAAGCTGTGGGTGCAGGACGCCAGCTACGAAGGAGCCAAGCAGGCGCTTGAAACGTCCCTGCAGAAGCTGCAGCTCGACTACCTGGACCTCTACCTCATTCACCAGCCTTACGGCGACGTGCATGGGGCCTGGCGCGCGATGGAAGAACTCTACCAAGCCGGCCGCATCAAGGCCATCGGCGTAAGCAACTTCCAGCCTGACCGCCTCATCGACCTGATCGTCCAGCACGAGGTGGTACCGGCGGTCAACCAGGTGGAAACCCACCCCTTCCATCAGCAGGTGGAAGAGCACAAGTTTATGGTGGAGAATAACGTGCAGATTGAGGCCTGGGGGCCATTTGCCGAGGGAAAAAATGATCTATTCCACAACGAGCTGCTGCAGGGCATCGGGGACAAGTACCAGAAGTCGGTGGCACAGGTCGTGTTGCGCTGGCTTACCCAGCGCGGCGTAGTGGCTATCCCGAAGTCGGTTAAACCCGAGCGCATGGCCGAAAACTTCAATATTTTCGACTTCGAGCTGAGCCCGGAGGATCTGCAGGCCATTGCCACGCTCGATACCAAGGCCAGCCTCTTCTTTGATCACCGCGACCCGAACATGGTCAAGTGGATCAGCGAGCGAAAAATTCACGAGTAGCCCTCTTCTACATCCCCCCAAGACGTACCCCCTACCGGCTGACGTCATGGGGGGAGGTAGCGCTATGAAGGGAGTGTCATTGACTACCATGGCGTATCTTCCCTACGGCAGCACCCTTTCCACTATCCTACCCGACCAAACGCTATGAACCCAGGAGCCGCCCCCACCACGCAGCCGATTAGCAGCCACGATGAGTTGAACCCTCAGGAGCTCAAGCTCAAGGGGTTCAAGGCCTACGAGGTAGACACGGCCGCCGGCCCGAGTCACGCGTATCGCCGCCGGGACTTTTTCAAGGTAGCCCTGGTGACCAGCCCCTGCACCGTCCACTATGCGGACCGCAGCATTGGCATCAGTGGCCCGAGCCTGATGTTTGCCAATCCCCACATTCCGTATTCGGTCGAGTTGCACGACCCGCGGCTGACGGGCTATTCCTGCCTGTTCACTGAGGCGTTCATGAAGGAAAACGACCGGTCGGAAAGCCTGCAGCAATCTCCCCTGTTCAAGGTGGGGGGCACGCCCATCTTCACCCTGAGCGCCGAGCAGGCGGCCTACGCCAAGGGCATCTTCGAGAAGATTCTTCTCGAGCAGAGCACCGAGTACCTCTACAAGGGGGATTTGATTCGTACCTACCTGCAGCTGCTCATCCACGAGGCCTTGCGCATGCAGCCCTCGGAGAGCTTCGTGCAGCACAAAAATGCCTCCTCTCGCATTACAGCTTTGTTTCTGGAGCTGCTGGAGCGGCTGTTTCCGGTGGAAAGCCCCGATCAGGCCATGCCGCTGAAAACGGCCCAGGACTTCGCCCAGCAACTGGGCGTGCACGTCAACCACCTGAACCGGGCCGTGAAAGAAGTGACTGGCAAGCCCACCACGGCCCACATCGCGGAACGCGTGATCGGCGAGGCCAAGGCCCTGCTGCACCACACCTCGTGGAGCACGGCCGAAATTGCCTACAGCCTGGGCTTTGAGTACCCGACCTACTTTAACAACTTCTTTCGCAAGCACACCGGCACTACGCCCCTGGCCTTTCGACGGGATGCCGAACGGGTGGCAGATGCGTAGCGCGGGTAGCTAGAGTATACAGATCAAACGAATCAGTAAGGGTTTCAAACAATGCAGGGGCGGGCGGCAACTTCGACCCGTCCAGCTGGTATATTCCCTACCGAGCTGCCGACCCCAACGCAGTAGCGCGCATGTTAGGCGCCTATCCAGATAGGGTCTCCGGCTCATGGCTAGCTGTTCCTGCTCTGCCAAGTGAGCCTGCCCTGCCCGCCAGTCGCTGGCCAGCCGCTTTTCACCATGGAAGCAGACGAGCGGCCACGCGGCTGACTTTTCCACTACTAAACCCGTTTTGCCATGGAATCTGACTTGTTTCCACCCGCTGACTCACCGAAACCGGAAGATGGCTCGCGCCGCTCGTTCATGAAGCAGGCAGGCGGCGTACTGGGCTTGGCGCTGGCCCCACCCCTGGTGAGCCAGGCCGAGCGTCTGACTGCGTACTCCAAGGTCCTACAGGGCGCCACCGACATCACCCTGCGCGTGAACGGGCAAGCCCACACGGTGCGCGTAGCGCCCCGCGTGACCCTACTCGACACCTTGCGGGAGCGTCTGGACTTGACCGGTACTAAGAAAGGCTGCGACCACGGCCAATGCGGGGCCTGCACGGTGCACGTCAACGGCCAGCGCACCCTCTCGTGCCTGACGCTGGCGGTGATGGCGCAGGGCAAGGAGATTACCACCATTGAGGGCCTGGCGAAGGGCGACGAGCTGCACCCCATGCAGCAGGCCTTTATCAAGCACGACGGCTTCCAGTGCGGCTACTGCACACCGGGCCAGATCATGTCGGGCGTCGCCTGCGTCCAGGAAGGGCACGCCACCACCGACGCGCAGGCCCGGGAGTGGATGAGCGGCAATCTGTGCCGCTGTGGGGCTTACCCTAATATCCTGGCTGCCGTGCGCGAAGTAGCGGGTCAACCAACTAAAGGCTAAGCACCATGAACGACTTTAGCTACACCCAAGCGGCTACGGCCAAAGAAGCTACCGCGCGGCGGAAGGACACGCCCACGGCGGCCTACATCGCCGGCGGCACCACGCTGCTGGATTTGATGAAGGCCCACTTGGAGGAGCATTCCCAACTGGTGGACATCAACCTGCTGCCCTTTAAAGGCATCGAGCAGACCAAAGACGGCCTGCGCATCGGGCCCCTGGAAACCATGAGCGTCGTGGGCGAGCACCCATTGGTCGTGCAGCAATTTCCGGCCGTGTCACAGTCCCTGCTGCTGGCGGCTTCGCCTCAGCTGCGCAACATGGCCAGTATTGGGGGCAACATCCTGCAGCGCACGCGCTGCGGCTACTTCCGCGACCCGGCCTTTCCCTGCAACAAACGTGTGCCCGGCTCGGGTTGTCCGGCGCAGACCGGCGACAACCATAACCTGGCCATTCTGGGGGTGAGTAACAGTTGCATTGCCAACTCCTACCCCGGTGACTTCTCCGTGGCCCTGGCCGCGTTTGACGCGGTGTTAACCTTGGAGAAGGGCAAGGGCAAGCAGCGCCAGGTGCCGCTGAACGATTTCTACCGGCTGCCTGGAAACACCCCCCACCTCGAGACCGTGCTGGAGCCGGGCGAGTTGATTGTCGCCGTTACGATTCCTTCCGCTGCGCATGCGCAGCGCTCGACTTATCTGAAAGTGCGCGAGCGCAGCAGCTACGCCTATGCGCTGACCTCCACCGCCGTGGGCCTGGACGTGCAGGGCGGCACTATCCGTGCGGCCCGTGTGGCCCTGGGTGGGGTGGGTGCCCAGCCCTGGCGCTCACGGGCGGCAGAAAAAGTGCTAGTAGGTCAGCCGGCGACAGAGGCTACTTTCCGGGCCGCCGCCGCCGCGGCCTTGCAGGGAGCCCAGCCCCGCGAGCACAACCGCTATAAGGTCGAGCTAACGCAAAACACGCTCGTGCGCGCCCTGCAGCAACTCACCGCGTAATCCCATCCTTTCTTTCCTCCTCTGACGCTCCCGATGGATACTGAGCCACACTTCTTCGAAACCAACGCGACGCCGGGCGTCGTGGGACAACCCCTGAGCCGCGTCGACGGCTGGGCGAAAGTGACCGGCCAAGCCAAGTACTCGGCCGAGTACAACTGCCTGCCGGGCCTGGTGCACGCCGTGCTCAAAACCAGTGACGTGGCCAAGGGCCGCGTCACCGGCTTTGATACCAGTTTAGCGCAGAAGCAGCCTGGCGTACTGGCCATCCTCACGCACCAGAACCTGCCTAAGCTGGCCAAGACGCCTAACAATCCCGACGACCGCCGCTCCTTCGCCTCTTCGCCGATGAGTTTTTTTCCAATGGAGTCGGACCAGGTGCATTATGCTGGCCAGCCCGTGGCCATCGTCGTGGCCGATACGCTGGAGCACGCGCAGTATGCCGCCGCCCTGCTGAAGGTCTCCATTGCGCCGGAGGCGCCCATTTCCTCCTACCTGGACCCAAAGGCAGAACTCTACGTGCCGAAGGCTATTCGGGGCTACCAGCCCGGCGTTACGAAGCGCGGCGACGCGCAGGCCGCGTTTGCCAGCGCCCCGGTGCAGCTCACGGCCACCTACGCCCACGCCACGACCCACCACAATCCCATGGAGCCGGGTGCCACCACAGCCCACTGGGAAGCTGCGGACCGCCTCACGGTATACGACACCACCCAGGGCGTGTCGGAAACGCAGAAAACCCTGTCCGCGATGCTAGGCCTCTCCACGGAGCAGGTGCGCGTCGTCAATAAGTTTCTCGGCGGCGGCTTTGGCTGCAAGGCCTGGGTGTGGCCCCACGTGGTGCTGGCCCCGCTGGCGGCCAAGGCCGTGGGCCGGCCCGTGAAGCTGGTGCTCACGCGGCCCCAACAGTACACCGGCATGGGCCTGCGCGAAGAGCAGGAGCAAACCCTACGCGTCGGGGCGACCAAAGAAGGCAAACTGCTGGCCTTGGTGCACGAGAAAAGGTCCACCACATCACCTTGGGAAGACTGGGCCGAAACTAACGGACGCATCATCAATATGCTCTACCAGTGCCCCACCTTCGAGGGAACCTACCGCCTAGGTCGGGCCAACGTGATGACGCCCACCTCTACGCGCGCCCCGGGCGACATGCCGGGCTCGTTTGCCATCGAGTGCGCCATGGACGATCTGGCTTACCAACTCGGCCTGGACCCGATTCAGGTACGCCTGCTCAACTATGCCGAGAAGGACCCGACCAACGGTCATCCCTGGTCCAGCAAGAGCTTGAAAGAATGCTACCAGCGCGGGGCCGAGCTCTTCGGCTGGAGTCAGCGCAACCCCAAGAATGGGCAGACCCGCAACGGCAAGTACCTAGTGGGCTACGGCATGGCCACAGCCAGCTACCCTGTGCACAGCTCTCAAGGCAACGCCCGCGTGCGCCTCTACGCTGACGGAAGGGCAGTAGTCCAGGCGGGTGCGACCGACCTGGGCACGGGCACCTACACCATCATCACACAGGTGGCAGCGGATGCGCTGGGCCTGCCGCCGGAGCGGGTGCGCTTTGAGTTGGGCGACACCGTCTTGCCCTCCACCCAGTGGTCGGGCGGCTCTACGGCGGCCGGGCGGGTGTCCTCTTCGGTGTACTTGGCGGCCCAGGAGGTGTGGCAGAAGCTTCTCAAGGTGGCCGTAATGGATAAGCGCTCGCCCCTGTTCGGCGCCAAGCCTGCCGACGTTGTGGTGCAGCAGGGCCGCCTGCAGCTGAAGGCCGACCCGAGCAAAGGTGAGGCGTTCGGGGAGGTGATGAAGCGCGCCAATATGGGCGACGTGGAAGGCAGCGCCCTGGGTCGTTACGGCGCGGGCTACGAAGCCCCTCAGACTACGGCCAACGCCAACATGAACAAGAAGGAAGAGGCTGTCCCTCACTCCATGCACGCCTTCGGTACGCACTTCTGCGAGGTGCAGGTGGATCCCGACTTAGGCACCGTGCGCGTCACCCGCTGGGTAAGCGTGATGGCGGCCGGTCGCATCCTGAATCCTAAAACCGCCCGCTCCCAGGTGATCGGGGGCAGTATCTTTGGCATCGGCGCGGCCTTGATGGAACAAACCGTACGCGACCCCCACCTGGCCCGCTATACCAACGCCGATTTAGCTAACTACCACATTCCGGTCAACGCTGACATTCCTGAGATGACGGTGGAGTTCGTCGACGAGCACGACCCCTATGTGAACGCCATGGGCGTGAAGGGGATCGGAGAGATTTCTATCGTGGGGGTAACGGCGGCCGTAGCTAACGCCGTGTTCCACGCCACCGGGCGGCGGCTGCGCTCCCTGCCCATGACGCCGGACAAGGTGCTCGACGCCTTGCGCCAGTCCGCTTAACACCATGCTAAAAACTGCTTTGTACTTGGTAGGCCTTACCGGGCTGTTTCTGCTAGTGGGGCATCCCGCACAAGCAGGATGCATCGCTTCGGCTCCCGACGCGCTGACGGTTCGGCAGCAGGCCATCATTACCATCGCTACCCTCACGGCCAAAGGGGATCTGCCCCGGCTGCAGCAAGCGTTAGGAAAGGGGTTGGATGCCGGCCTGACCGTAAACGAGGAAAAGGAAGTGTTGGTGCATTTATACGCTTATTGCGGCTTCCCGCGCAGCCTGAGCGGACTCAACACCTTTATCAACGTACTGGAAGAGCGCAAAGCCCAGGGCATCACCGACGTGTGGGGCAGAGAAGCCTCGCCCATTACCAGCACCGCCCCGAAGTACGAGCGGGGCAAACAGAACCTGGAAACGCTGACCGGCAAACCCGAAACCGGTCCCAAGACGGGGTACGCGGCCTTAAGCCCCGAAATCGAAGTATTCCTCAAGGAGCACTTGTTTGCCGACCTGTTTGAGCGCGACGTGCTCACGTTTACGGAGCGCGAGCTGGTCACCATCGCCGCACTGGTGAGCTTGGGCGGGGTGGAGCCGATGCTCCAGTCGCACCTGGGCATTGGACTGCACCTGGGGCTGACACCCAGCCAACTCCAGCAGCTGCTACAGGTGGCGGAAGCGAGCATTGGCAAAAAAGAAGCCGATGCCTGCCGAACGGTGCTCATGAAGGTGCTGCAGACGAGCAACCAACCCGGCGCACCGAAGCGCAAATAATTCCCACTCCACGTCCTATAAGTCAGGGCCGCAAGCACGCCAGTGTCCTGGGTGCTGGCGTTGCTGTGCCCAACCTTTTGCCATGACCGAACTTCAACGTTTGCTCGCCGCCTACGACGCCTGTCGCGCTGCTGGCCGCGCCTGTGCCTTGGCCACCGTTGTGGAAGTGGAAGGCTCGGCCTACCGCCGGCCCGGGGCCCGCATGCTCGTGACCGACGACGGGCAGCTGACGGGCGCCATCAGTGGCGGCTGCCTGGAAGGCGATGCCCGCCAGCGGGCCCGACAGGTGCTGCAGCGGGGCCAGCCCGCGCTGGTGACGTATGATACCAGCGACGAGGACGACCCGCGCCACGGCCTGGGCCCCGGCTGCCAAGGGGTGGTGCACATCCTACTGGAGCCGCTGGACTTTCAAGATCCTGACAACCCGCTGGAGCTGCTGCGCGGCTTTGCCCGGCACCCCGAGCCGGCCGTACTGGCCACAGTCTTTCGCCGCGCCGCCGGCCAGACCAACGCCGACCCAGGCCACCGCTTGCTTCTGCTGCCCACTGGGCAGGTGCGTGGCTCGGCCCTGGACTACCTGGCCCTCGCGGCCCAGCTGCGCCGGGACGCCGACCAGGCCTTGGCCCAGGATCAATCGTTGATTCGCGAGTACGCCGCCTTGCCCGATGGCCTTATGCGGGTGTTCTTGGAAGTGCTGCGCCCACCGCTGCGCCTGTGCGTATATGGCGCCGGCAACGACGCTCAGCCGTTGGTGCGCCTAGCTGCCTCGCTCGGCTGGCACGTCACGGTAGTGGATGGCCGCCCGCGCCAGGCCGCGCCCGAACGATTTCCCGAGGCCGCTTCGGTGCGCGTGGTGCCGCTGGCAGAAGTGCCCACCCTGCCGCTAAGCGCCGATTATGCCGTACTGCTCACGCATAACTACGTTTATGATTTGGCCGTGCTCCAGCGCCTGCTGGATGCCCCCACCCCCTACATCGGGCTGCTGGGGCCGCGCACTAAGGCAACGCGGCTGCTGGAAGACCTTCGGCAGGTGGTACCCGATGCCGAAGCCCGGCTTCAGGGCCGTTTGCACAGCCCCATTGGCTTGAACCTGGGGGCGGAAACGCCGGAGGAAATTGCCCTCTCGATCACGGCCGAAGTCCAGGCTGCGCGGCAAAGGCGCTTTGGCGGCATGCTGCGCCTGTCTAACGACCCCATTCACGCGCGACTTCCCCAGCTGGACATGCCCACCTCGAAAGCAGAAGCGGCCGATGCCCCCCGGCGCTACCACGCCGTCGTGGTGACGGAGCCTAGCTGTGGGGTCTAACTCCTCCCGTACCTGGCTCCTGGCTATTAAAGCGTGGAATCTGGAATGCGGGTTAACGCAAATTTTTCTTGCCACTTAGTACTTAGCACACGATGGAAAAGCGAAAAATCGGTTCTAGCGGACTGGAAGTATCGGCCCTGGGCCTGGGCTGCATGGGCCTGAGCTTCGGCTTCGGCTCGGTCACGCCAACCGATGAAGCCATTTGCCTGATCCG
The DNA here is from genome assembly GCF_017589435.1 of Hymenobacter defluvii. Lineage (NCBI taxonomy): Bacteria > Pseudomonadati > Bacteroidota > Cytophagia > Cytophagales > Hymenobacteraceae > Hymenobacter > Hymenobacter defluvii. The sequence goes on along the minus strand of NZ_JAGETX010000011.1, from coordinate 104,423 downwards.
CACGGCCTTCGAGCGGGGCGTCACCCTCTTCGACACGGCGGAGGCCTACGGCGAGCTCAATGAAACGCTGGTAGGCCAGGCCCTGGCGCCGGTGCGCGACCAGGTGGTCATTGCTACCAAGTTTGGCTTTAAAAATGGGGCTCCCGCCGAAGGCATGGACAGCCGGCCCGAACGCATTCGGGAAGTGCTCGAGCAGTCGCTGCAGCGGATGAAGACGGACTACATTGACCTGTTTTATCAGCACCGCGTGGACCCCAACGTGCCCATCGAGGAAGTAGCAGGTGCCGTGAAAGAGCTGATCGCCGAGGGCAAGGTCAAATACTTCGGCCTCTCGGAAGCAGGCGCGGATACGATCCGCCGGGCCCACGCCGTGCAGCCGGTATCGGCCTTGCAGAGCGAGTACTCCCTGTGGTGGCGCGAGCCCGAGCAAAGCGTACTGCCCACGTTGGAAGAATTGGGTATTGGCTTCATCCCCTTCAGCCCGCTGGGCAAAGGCTTTTTGACGGGCAAAATTGATGAGAACACGGAATTCGATAAGAACGACTTCCGTAACACCGTACCCCGCTTTTCGCCCGAAGCTCGCCAAGCCAATCAGGCTCTGGTGGAACTGCTGGGGGCCATTGCCGCGGACAAACAGGTAACCCCCGCTCAGATTGCGCTGGCCTGGCTGCTGGCTCAAAAGTCCTGGATTGCGCCCATCCCTGGCACGACCAAATTGCACCGGCTCGAAGAAAATCTGGGTACGGCTCAGGTCCAGCTGACGGGCGCGGACTTGGAGCGCATTGAGCAGGCCCTGGCCCAGGTGGAAATCAACGGCGCGCGCTACAACGCAAAATCCCAGCAAGCTATCAACCGCTGATGGGACGCTTGCGCCCCGATAGACTTCTAGCTTTATCAAAGCATCCCGGTTAGCCCAACCAGGCTCCACGTTCGGGAAAGCCCAGAAGCCCAGATGGAGAGGGCCGTCCTGTTCGCGCGTCGAACGGGCCGGCTTTTTCGTGCCTCCGTGGTAGTAAACTCAAGCGCCGATGTCTCATACTCTACCGTTTCTGCTTGCTCTGGTCGTTGTCATCGTACTGCTGGCGCAACGGCTGCGCGTGGCCTACCCCATTGTGCTGGTAGTCGTGGGCCCCCTTATCTCGCTGCTGCCGGGCATACCGCGAGTCTCTATTGAGCCCGAACTGATTTTCCTCGTCATCCTGCCGCCACTGTTCTACGAGGCGGCGTGGGCCATTTCGTGGAAGGAATTCTGGCGCTGGCGGCGCATCATCGGCAGCTTTGCCTTTGTGGTCGTGGCCTTCACGGCGGTGCTGGTGGCGGTGGTTGCGCAGGCCGTTATCCCCGGCTTCTCCCTTGCGCTGGGGTTGCTGCTCGGCGGCATCGTCTCGCCACCCGATGCGGTCAGTGCCGGCGCCATCCTGAAGTTTACCAAGCTGAGCCGGCGGGCCCGGTCCGTGCTAGAAGGCGAGAGCCTGCTCAACGACGCCTCCTCGCTCATCATCCTGCGCTTCGCCACGATTGCTGTGGCCACTGGCAGCTTCGTGTGGTACGAGGCAGCGGGCAGCTTTGTGTGGATGGTCGTGGGTGGGGTAGGTATGGGGCTGGTGGTGGGTTGGCTGTGGATGAAGCTGCATACCTGGCTGCCCACTGATGCCAACGCCGACACGGTGCTGACTCTGGTCGCGCCCTACCTGATGTACTGGGCGGCCGAAGAAGTGCACAGCTCCGGGGTGCTCGCTGTGGTCAGCGGGGGGCTGCTGCTCTCGGCGCGGCGGCACCTGTTTCTGAGCAGCGTCTCCCGCCTGCACGGCGTGAGTGTGTGGGAAAGCTTGGTCTTTCTGCTCAATGGGCTGGTGTTCATGCTGATCGGCCTATACCTGCCCGAAATTACGGCCGGGCTGGCCGAAAACGGCATTAGCCTTGGTCGGGCAATTGGGTACGGCGTGCTTATCACGGTCGTGCTGATGGCTGGACGAATCCTGGCCACCTACGGTGCCGTGGTCACGACCCTAATTGCTCGCAACTTTATCACCGTGGCCGACGCGGGAAGCCCCGGCCTGAAAGGGCCCCTTCTCATCGGCTGGACAGGCATTCGCGGCGTGGTGTCGCTGGCGGCGGCCCTGTCTATTCCCGTGCAGCTGGCTGACGGCTTGGCCTTCCTGCAGCGCTACCTGATTCTGTTTATCACTTTCGTTGTGATCCTGCTCACGCTGCTGGTGCAGGGCCTGAGTCTGCCCTACTTTATCCGCCGGTTCAACCTGCCCGACCCGGATGAAATCCACTCCGAAGAGGAAGTCGAGGCCCACCTCCGCCAGGGCCTGGCGAGCAGGCGCTGGCGGTGCGAAACACCCAGTACGCGGAGGAACTCAACACCAACCCCGCTTTGCAAACGATGGTCCGCCGTTGGTAAGACAGTAAACACCTAAACCAGGGAGAGGAGATGAACGCGGTCAGCAAAGCGGCGTACTAGGCCATTCTAGACCGCCAGCGCGCTTGGCTGCTGGAACTCAACAACCGGGAGCAGCTGCTGGACGAAGACATTGTGCGCCAGCACCAGCGGTATCTGGATTTGGAAGAAGATCGGCTGCAGTACCTGTAACCGTAAGCCGGCTCTGATAACCCGTCTTGCGACTCTATTGCGCAGGGAACGTAAGGTCTAGCAGTAACCCTAACAGCCTATGAGTCTTGTCGGTTGCCGGCGGTGCGCCAGACGGTGCAGTCGGGCTATTCCTTTAGTTGCTCTTTCGGTCAGTGAGTTGATTCACTCACTGTCTTGCACGAAGTCAACCGCAAATTGTATCTTTGAATTCATGAATCATGAATCATGAATTATGGAGAAGCTTAATGCTCTTCGTCCGCAGGATGTCGTATTGATGCTGGCTCTAGCTTCTCGGGGAACTCTTCCTTGGCAGAGTAAGCAAATGGCGCAGGCTTTATTTCTGAGTCCGGCGGAGATTTCCTACGCCCTGCGGCGGTGCCAACACAGCCGGTTGTTAGATGAGGGCCGGCACGTACAGCGACGCTCTCTAGTGGAGTTTCTTGTTCACGGCCTGCCTTATGTATTCCCAGCAAACCCTGGTTTCCAAGCGCGGGGCATTGTCACTGGGCCTAGCGTACCGTTGCTGCAGGAGCAGTTTGGTCAGGGCATCACGTATGTCTGGCCGGCGTCGGAAGGTCACCAATGGGGAGCCGCCATCACACCGTTGTACGCAGGCGTACCAGCCGCCGCGCAAGCAGATGGTGCCCTCCACGAGTTACTGGCGTTAGTGGACACCATCCGTCTGGGTCGGCCGCGTGAAGTTAAATTAGCCGGTGAGTTGCTGAGACAGCGACTGTTGTCCATCTCACAGGTAGCCCATGAATCCTGATCAACACCACAACATCGTCCGTCTGCAAGCGGTAGCCCGGGCCTTGGGCAGGCTGCGTGATCAGGTTGTGTTCGTGGGCGGAGCAACGGTCAACCTGTACGCCGCAGCCCCCCTGGATACTCCCGAACCACGCATTACCCAGGATGTAGACTGTATTGTTGAAGTCACGCCACTGGCTGCCTTCTATCAATTGGAAGAAGAACTGCGTGCCCAAGGATTTACCAACGACACCGCCTCGGGCGTCATCTGCCGCTGGCGCTATGCGCAGCTCGTGGTCGACGTCATGCCGACCGACGGCTCCATTCTGGGGTTCAGCAACCCCTGGTACCCGGAAGGATTCGCCCGGGCCATTTCGTTTGAGCTGCCGGATAACACCACTATCCGCATCCTCGCACCGGAGTACTTCCTGGCCACCAAGCTGGCGGCTATGCGTGACCGAGGCTGGGACGATCTGCGCCTAAGCCAGGACCTGGAAGATGTTGTGCACGTCGTAGACAACCGCCTGCAATTGGAAAGCGAAGTATGGCAGGCCCATGAAGGCGTACGCGGGTATATCCAACAACGGTTAGGTGAACTGCTGGCACGCCTGGATTTACTGGAAGCCCTGGAATGGACGCTGCCTTTTAATTCAGGGTATGAACGCAAGTTTGAAATCGAGCGGCGCTTGCGGCGCATGACCGAAGCTTCTTAGTAGACAACAACTGCCTTCTTTACACTTCTGAATTGTCTACTGCAGGAGGCATTGCCGTTATCCACTCCTGCGGAATCAGGCCTCTACCTCCCACCCAAGGTTGTTCCACCAGTGCCTGCTGGTAGTCAGGAGTATCCAAGTTAGCGTGTTCCGTCACAATGAGCTGCAGGTCAGGACGGAGCTCTTTTACCCGTTTAAACAGATACGCAAACATGCGCTGCACAGCAGCCACATCGCCGCCTGCTACGCTCACGTCTCGTACGGTGCCATCTAACATGGTTTTGTAGGCTTCGAGTGATGGGAAATATACCTGGGAGGGCTGGTCGAGCACGAGCAGGCCTGGTACCGGTTTCTTATTCTTAATAAAGAACCTGTGTAGAGCCACCAGTGTAATTAAGTGGCAGCCTAGCGCGTTCGAACCACCGCCCATATCTTCCATGGTAATACCGCGGCCTTGCGCAGCTACTACCGTCAAGTTGCGGGGATCGAGTCGATGGGGCAAGCCAGCATAGCGCATGTTCAATACCTTGGCCCAAGGCGTCATATAGGCAGACACCAGTGCTAGGCTGGTTTCAATGATTTCCGTGACGTCTTCTGACCCTATTTCAGCTTCTAAAGCCTCGATTATTTTCTTCCCATTTTCGATGCGTTGTTTCAGGTCTGAATTATCATCGACTAGTTGCAACTGCTCAAGATAGCTCTCAATGCGGCCAACGACACGTGAAGCCCTCAACTCCAGGTCGCGTAACGGCCCACCCGCATCTTGCTCCTGTTGCAGCGCTTTTACACGATCTTCGGCCAGTCGGCGTGCCTCACGAAGATCTTCCAATTGGTTATTCAACTGGGTGATGTACTGCTCCAGTTGAGGCCGTTCCCGGCGAACGCCGCCTAGGTTGGCCTGCATCCGAGCCAGCGAAGTAGTAAGGGCGGCCACCGAAGGAGGCGGGGCATCCATTATTTGCGAACAAAGTGGGCACTGTTCCGCGTGAGATGCATCCTTGTCAAACACATGAACGGCTCGCAACCGGTCCGTATGCTGGTCTACTGAGGTGGCAAATCCATCAGCCTGCCGACGGTATTCTTCGGCTTCTTCGATCTCACGTAGCTTGTCACGAAAGTCTCGATTCAACTCGCGCGCCCGCTGCCGTTCTTGCTCCAACGGGCTATTCGTTACCGCAACGTTGATTGTGGTACTGTTTGCTTCCCACGTCAGAAGCCCCCGTAGGGTGGGCAATAGTTCTGCGTCTGGCACCTGTCCAGCTACTAGCCCTACCTGCTGCGCCTGTAGCAGCATGGTACGCATACTCTGGCTCTGTGTGGCCCGCTGAGCCTCGAGCAAACGGTTGCTAGTTTCGAGCTTTTGTAATCCTTTTTTGTAATGGGCAAGTCGCTTTTCCTTCTCCCAACGTTCATCCTGGTCGGCTCCTAAAAAATAATGTAACGAATCACGTAAATGTCGGCCGATCTTCGGGTCACTCTGCCGCCAGAACAGGTGCTCCGGGCTAGAAACCAGGTTTTGATTCTGAAACAGGAAATACTTGGTGTGTTGTAAGGATGCTTGGGCTGGATCTTGGCCAGCTTTTGTTGGGCTCAACGCCTTATTCGGCGCAATGCCTATCAAGTTCGATAGCTCCGAATCAATACCATCATCGTTTGTATTTACCCGCAGATCCCCGAGTTCGGGAAGTTGCAAAAACAAGCCCTTGTCAATGTACCCCTCCTTCTGTGACCTGTTTTGACCTTTAGGAGTGGGCTTGGCAACAAGCACTTGCATCCAGCCTATTTGGAGCAGCACGGCGTACCAAGCAACCACGCCGATGTTTACCCCCTCCGCCTTAAACATTTTGAATGTTGAGCGACCTGTGCAGTAGTCCAGAATATTGATAATGGATGATTTGCCGGTCTCCGACTCGCCCGTTATGATGTTGACTTGCCCGAGCTTAAAGGGCAGGATCCGCTTCTGCCCTTGATAGTTATACAAAATGATGGCCCGCACTTGCATCGTGGTGGGCGGGAGGTAAAAAAAAGGGTAAAACTGATAATCCATACTATTTAATCGTTATGTCCCATGCGGCAATCACGGAAGAAGGGGTGCCCGCGTCGGCAAACCACCGGCCTACAAAAAACGCCTTCTTGAAACAGGCTTCTGCTTCCGAGCCTGGGGGAACATCAAAAGGCTTGAGCTCCTGCAGCCCTGCCACCAAGGTGCCTCGCTCATCTAGCTGGTAAGCGTCGTGCTGCATGCCAAAAATCAGCGCTTCTTTGGTGATCGGCACCATGTTCTGCATGTGGTGAGCAAAGCCAATGCGCACTTCGTGATGCCTTTGTATCCACACATGTAGCTTCGTGGCAATGGTAGCCGGTACTAAATCACGTATGGCTTTGTGCAATACGACTGGCAGCACCACGAATGCCAGCGAAAACTCCATTCCTGTACGAGCCGTTTGGTAGTAGCCATCGATAGCTTGGCGTAGTACCAGCGTACAAAAGGCTGGATTAACTAGATTAGCCTCAATAGGCCGACGGTTCCAAGGGAGCATAGCGATCAAGACCTAACTACCAGCCTCCTGTACTATTTCAGCCATCTTTTCTAAAAACCTAGGATGCCAGTAAATAGGTGGCACTTCCCGGTCAGCAATCATATGGTAGCTACCGCGCGTGATGTAATCGGCAGAAGGTGGCATGGCAGGCCGAATAGGGAAATTGGCCTCTTCAACCCAATCAAGCACCCGGCGGCCAAACCGCAGGCATGCTTCATCATCTTCCAAATAGCGAGCGTATTCTGGTTGGTACGGTAAGCGGTTAACAAACCGCTCCCAACGTTCTTGCAAATCGGCTTCATAGTCTTCCATTTCTCTCCCGACCAGAAGCTTATCGGTTGCCCATTTCGTGCGCTCTTGAAAGGCACGGAAATAGTCCTTTACGGCATAGCGAATACGCTTTGCATCCAGCACTAAGTAATCCAGCTGCCGCACGAAGATTTGCTCTTGTAATGCTTTGTAATGGGCCTCGTCCGGCTCAGTTCGTGCAAAAAAGACAGGTAGTCTATCTTCCCGATACTGCGGAATTATTTCATCAATTTCTGTTTTAAGATCAATCCACTTAATGGGCTTATTGGCACCAGCTGCATTCAGCAGTTGCTCAGCAACAGTGGCATACCACCAGCCGAGCAAATGAGTATATACTTGGTTCAGCCTATCCTTGGGGGCCACAATTCGCAGCTTATTTTTGATAGGTTCCTCCAAATTGTGCATGGTCGGAGCCTCATCAACTATCACAATAGCTTCCACTAACTGCGTTTGCTGGGAAGGCTTAAGAGCACTAAAAACAGTCACCAGTTCTTCCAACTCCGTGGGCTGTGCCTTCTTGCCCTGAGCAAGCGCCGTTTGGGCCTTTACACTTGCTTTCGCCGTTATATCGGCCGCTACTGTTAGTAATTCTTGCAGTGCTTCCTTTGTGTTGCGTTCATCCGCTTTTTCGCGCAGCTTGGATGCAATAGACCCGCTAACAGCTCGCGCTGTCGTAATCAGCGTCAGTTTCGTTTGCAAAGGATTCCAGCGTTTTTGCGCAATTCCCTCGCTCCAAATTCGCAGGCTCTTCCACAAATCCAGGCTGCTATTTGATAACGTTGCCTGTCTCTTTGTGCCTATGTGATGCTTGAGTTGTTGGAGTTCTAAGAATGTTGCTCCATTTAGCTCCACATCATCTAAGCCCTCGATCACAATAGCATTTGCTTCGTCATCGTCGGCCTTCAGCAACGTAAGCAAGGCATATTGTACCTGGTACAGGTAGCCGAGCATTTGTGGCCCAGCTGAATACGGGGAACTCATAGCTGTAAATCGACAGGGTAGGGTGTTGAGAAGCGAAAATTACTTGCCGAGCTTAATGCAAGCTCTGCAAGCTAAAAAGATACGCATCAAATGCAGTGTTCTAATGCAGCCAGACAGTTGCCTGCTCACGCAGAGCAGCTTTTTCCAGAGGCTTGTGAGACTACCTGCTCAGTTTACGAGCCGGATCTGAGCATGGGTGACCGAGTAGGGCTAGTCACACTTCTGAAAGGGATAGCAGAGCAACAGTACCTTGCGCATGACGACAATCACCCGAATTTACTATTAGGCTAACACGCCCGCAACCGCGTGTCAAAGATTCGCAGCTGCCTTCAGTGCAGGCTACTGATGGTTGGTAAATAGAATGCGGTGCGTAAGCGCACGTTAAGGAAAGGGTCTTGTGGCACTGCTCAGGCCTCAACCTTCCGTTGAGGAATATTAGGCGCAGGTGCCAAAGAGTTTGAAATAACCTTTGGCTTGTCACAAACCAGCCCAAGCGGAAGTTGAAATAACCTGCTTATAAGCCCCACCAATTTAACGAGCCTGCTTTCCGACTAACAGTCGGAAAGCAGGCTCGTTAAATTGGTGGGGCTGTTCGATTTGAATTACCACCGCCAGTCCAGCCACTAACAGCATTGTCGTGTGCTAGAGTACGCTGAATTTAATTGTACGTTTTGCTTGCGGTTTCTTCGCCTGTTCATTGTTTACTGAGCAGGTTGATTTTCTGCAACCAAGCCCTTACCTCCTGTTGTACCTGCTTTTCTTTGTTGCCCTCCATCACGAACAGCACGCCGTCCCGTTCGATGCCCCCGCGGGTGGAAAATCCTTCCAGGACGGTGCTGTTGGGAGCCAGCGCCTTGACCATCTGCATGCTGGTGCCCACGCCGTAGCCTGCATTGGTGTTAAACGGCACTAGGGTTTTGCCACGCAGGTCGTATTGCTTCAGAAAGCTTTTCATGGGCGGCGGCAGCTGCATGCCCCAAGTTGGAAAGCCCACGAAGATGACATCGTATTGCGCTATGTTGTGAATCCTGGTGCGCAAGGGCGGCAAAAAGCCGGTTTCGTTTTCCCGGGCCACTTGTTGCACGATGGCTTGGTAGTTTTCAGGGTAGGGCGTTTGCAACTCCAACGCTATCAGGCTCCCCCCTACCTCCTGGTGAATGATGCCGGCCACCGCTTTCGTGTTGTTGGTGCGCGACAAATACACAATCAATACGTTTTTGGAGCTTGCAGTCGGTTTCACGGGGGCTTGGATATCTTCCTTTTTGGCGAAGGAGCACGCGGAAATCAACAGCACGCAGAGCACCAGCCAGCTCGTCAGGGAACGCGAAAGGGACCGTGCGCTTGCCAGTCGACTCTTATCTAGGTTTTTCATGAGAAGATGATGTTGAAGGGGTGTTATACTGCACCCGGGCGGTGAGCATATTGCCTTGCCCTGGGTGTTGGCCGAAAAAGAGAGCCTAACCGCCATGAAAACATGGGGTTTGCTTTTTCGTCAATTAAGACCGGATGTGCTTCTTCCAAAGCGTAATGGCGGCATCCAGCCAGTCCTCGGCATCCGTTCCTTTTCCGGTTCCAAAGCCGTGGCCGGCGGTCTGGTACCGGCGGTATACCACTTCCACGCCCGCCGCTTTTAAACGCTCTACCCTTCTGTCCACCGTGTTCACATTGGCAATGCCATCGTTGGCGGCTACGGTCATAAAGGTGGGAGGAAAGGCAGCAGAAGCACTGGATTGACCAGTGTAGGCGATAACGGCCGTGGCTGGTTTAGGGAGGCTGCCTCCACCGAATGCCTCCACCCCGCTCAGGGCAATGTTGCCGACCATGCGGGCACCGGCCGAGCCACCCCACAGGGAATAATCCCGAGGGCTGACGCCCAGCTGTTCGGCATTGCGGAAGATGTAGGCCAGGGCGGCGGCCAGGTCTTCGGTTGCTTGTTGCTCACTGCCGATGCGGTAGCGGATGACAAAGGCGTTCAGGTGCTGCTGACTGATCTGCTGGGCCAGCGGAAAGCCTTCGTGCAGGGAACCCACGTAGCTAAACCCACCGCCGGGGCACACGACAGCGAAGGGCGCCCCGGGCATGCCTCGGAAGAAGAATAGCCCGGTGTGCTGTTTCGACGTGTCCTGCTGCTGTTGCTGGGCGGAGTAAAACGGATAGAAGATGGCTTTTCCGCGGCTGGCTTCATCCACTAGGTGATTGACCGCTGACAGCACGACCTCCGGCCGCACGTGGCCGTGGTAGGGCATCAGCGTACCCACCTGGCTCAGGGGAGCGGCATAATAGCGTGAATTATCATCCCAAGGCAAGAGCAAGTCACCAAAGCCGGTAAAGGCGGGATGGGTAACTAGATCCCGAATGAGATGCTGCGCCGTCAAATGCGTGGTCATGGCCTTCCTAATCGTGCTGCCGGTTCTCGCGCGTGCTGGCGCAACCCCCTCAGGTTGATTCTGCCTGCAGCAAGTGCCGATAAGCAGAAAGCTGAGGAGCACGACGTGTTTCATTGGGTTGCGGGTATCCACCGGCGACGCACGCAGCAGCGCTTGGGTTAGTAAAAGGACGGTTTGTCCCAATCGGTATTCGGCTCACTTACCCCTAGGCTTTTCTGGACGAAGCGCTCATCCGGTGCCGTGACGATGTCGACGATGAGCTGGGCGACGGCCTGCCTCGTGACTTGGGTCCCCACAAAGGGCTCTCCCCGCTGCGTCAGCAGGTAGGCAGTAGTACCGGCTTGATTGTAGAGCCAGGTCAGGCGCAGGATCGTGTAGTCGAAGGCCTCGTTTTCAAACACGCGGGTAGCTTCCGCTACCTGGCGTATCCGGCTGACTCCCACCATGCGGGCATTCCACTTACCGAAAGCGCCGGGCACCTCGTCGAAAATGCCCAGAATAGAGGTGTCGATAACTCTTGTTACGTCCGCCGCCTGCATGGCCGCGGCAATGCGTTGCTTGGCGGCGGTGTCGCCGGCGGCCGTGATGAACACCACATCGACTCCCTGCAGAGCCGTGGTTAGGGTCTCGACCTCCGGAAGTCGCTGTCTACCAGGCGCACCCGCTGTGCATCCGCCACTTTCAAACGCGAAGTGGCACTCCTAGCGTACAAAATGAGGGTAGCGTCGGTTTGGCGGAGCAGGCTGTCGGTGGCCATGCGGGCGATTTCGCCGGCAGCCCCCAGGATTAGAATGGTCATACCTATCGTACTGGCTGCTGATTAAGGTACCCTGACCGGTCGCAAACGCTTAGCGTTGCGGCGGAGACGCACTTGCGGGCGCATTCAGCTTGACGGGCCGGGCCAAGTGGGAGAAAGTGAGCGAGCCCAACTTCCATTTGCCCTCCTCTTTGAGGTATACCTCCGTCACCATGAAGGGATTGATGACCTCCTTGCCGCCGACTACGGCCATCAGATCAATATCATTCAGCAGGATGGCCGTGTTGCCAAACATGTTCACGGAAGCGGCATAGACTTCGGCTTTCTTATACCAAATCATGCCCCCTTTAATGACGCTGAGTTCTTGGTCTTTGCCCCAACTGCCCCCCATGTGCACAAAGACGCAGTTGTCTTTAAAAAGTCCGGTTAAAGCCGCTACATTCTTATCGGCCATCCAGGTCCATTTGGTTTTAGACAGGGCGAGAACTTCCTGCTCCTCCTTGGTAGTGCTGGTGGGGGCGGCGACCGGCAGTTTAGCCTGCGCCTGGGTTAGCTGCAGGCCAGTGCAAAGCAGGGTCAGGGTCAGAAAAAGCGTTTTCATGCGGTTCAGGGTTCGTGCTGGAAGGTAAACTACTGGCCTGTGAGGCAGTGGGGCGGCTTTGTCCTAGGTAGGTAAGACGAGTTCGGCTGCTGCGAATTGGCCTCGTAAAGGTCCGTCGGTTTCAAGGCGCCAGAAAAAGCTAATCAAACGAGTTAATATACTTTTCAAACACTTCCGAGCGAACAAGGCGCCCCTTAGGCCTGCTAACATGCGTTTGGAAGCCAACAGTAGCATTTCTTAAGGAGCTGGCGCAACGGCTCCCTTTTGCAGCCAGGTAGTCCACGCTTTTTTAAACTCGGCATGGCTCATGGGCGGCAGCGTACGCCCTTCCCCGGGATGCCAACCGGCCAGCACCAGCGTATCATCGGCGTGTGCCAGCAACTCTTTCATAGACTTACGGCCATTTTGCCTGGGATCTACCAGTTGTTTGGCCAATTGATTGGGGGTCCGGCCCTGGAAAACCATTTTCATGTTCGCGGGCGGCAGATGCCATTCCGGGTTGCCAGGCGGGGTGTGCCGGCCGGGGGTATTGGTGGCCTGGTGGCAGTTGCCGCATTTCATGGAGTACACGCCTTTGCCATCCACGCCTCGCTGGGGAAGCATGGTATGTAAATGGCTGTCGTCGCCCTGCAACGGGACGTTCCCCGCCGGGTGGCAGTTCAGGCAGCGGGGGCTCATCAGCACTTTATAGACTTTGCCAAAAGCCTGCACTGATTCGGTGCTGTCCTGCGCGGACCTTGCTAGTCCCGCGGCGCTAGCGCGTAATGACGTTCCCCTACCCTCAGCCGTTGCGTTTTCACCGCTGGTGACCGTGGTGAGGGCGGTGGTGATGAAAATAAGGAGCGACAGAGCCGCACCTATTTTTAGAAAGGAAGAGGTACGGGTTTTAGGTTCAGGATGGGACTTCATAGAAGGGAGTCAACACAACGATGTAATAAGGGCGGCCGATTCAGCAGCTTTTAGCCATTGCTGGTTTTGCGCTGCGACTTCGCGGCTAAACGAATGGCCTCCCGGATCCGCAGATAGGTGCCGCAGCGGCAAATGTTGCCGGCCATGGCCGCATCAATATCCGCGTCCGTCGGATTCTTGTTTTCCCGCAGCAGCACCGCAGCGGCCATTATCTGCCCCGACTGGCAGTAGCCACACTGCGCCACATCCAGTTCCAACCACGCTTGTTGCACCGGATGATCCGCCTTTTCCGCCAGCCCTTCAATCGTCACTACTTTTTGCCCGACGGCCCGGCTCACTTTGGTGACGCAGGAACGAACCGCTTCCCCGTTCAGGTGCACCGTGCAGGCCCCGCATTGCGCGACGCCGCAACCGTATTTCGTCCCTATCAGGCCCAGCGTATCCCGCAGCACCCAGAGCAACGGGGTATCGGGGTCTACGTCTACTTGATAGGTTTTTTTGTTGATGGTTAGGTTGAGCATAGCCGGAATAGTAAGAAGAGAAGCCGGAGAATTAAATGGCCGTTGGATTATTCAGCTGAGGACCAAAGGGCTGCTGGTAGAAACGTTTGCCAGCCGCTTTGTACAAGGCATTGGCCACCGCCCCGAAAACCGGCGGGAAAGGTGGCTCGCCCAAGCCGGTCGGGTCGATGCCGTTCTGCACGAAATGAACGTCAATTTTTTTCGGGGCCTCGTGCATGCGGATGAGCCGGTAGTTATAGAAATTGGTTTGTTCAACGGCCCCGTTCTTAAGCGTCAGGCCTCCGTAAAAGGCATTCCCAATCCCGTCGACCACGGCGCCCTGCACCATATTCACCGCCGCATCCGGATTTATCACAATGCCGCAATCAATGGCGCTGAAGACCCTCTCCACATAGGGTTGGCCGTCTCTCATCACCATATCCACGACGTGAGCCGCGTAGGAGTTATGACAGAAGTACGCGGCCACCCCCCGGCTGTATTTCCGGTTTTCTGCCTGGTTCCAGCCTGATTTATCGCGCACCAGCTTCAGTACCTCGGCGTAGCGGTCCGCATCGTACTCATTGTTTTTCCCGACCGGATGTTCTTTGGCCCGTTTCAGAAGCTCCAATCGAAATTCAATCGGGTCCTTGTCCATGGCCTCCGCCAGCTCATCCAAAAAGGATTGCTCGGCCGCCGCATTGAAGTTGGAGCGCGGCGCCCGGAAGGCCCCAATCGTGATATTAGAAGGTATCTGCCACCCTTCGGCCAGATAATTATCGACGGCTCCGGCCGGAAACCGGTTGGCGTGAATCGGGTGCTCGGGGATGCCGCCGCCTTTCACGTGGAAGGCGATCAGATTCTTATTCGCGTCCAGCGCGGCCCGGTAGGTCGCCGTGTACAGCGGGCGATAAATCCCGTAGGTCATATCATCCTCGCGGGTGTAGACCAGCTTGACTGGGGCTTTTACTTTTTTGGATATCAGGGCCGCTTCGGTCAGGTAATGCCCATAAGCCCGGCGCCCGAAGCCCCCACCCATCCGGGTCATCTGAATGTCGATTTTGTCGGCGGGTAGGTTCAAAACCTTGGCCAGCGTGGGCTCCGTCCACCCCGGGGCCTGCAGCGGGCCCACCAATACAGCCTTCTCTGCCGTGACATGGGCGAAGAAATTCATCGGCTCCATACAGTTATGGGCCAGGAAGGGGGCGTTATACGTGCGCTCAATTACCTGGGCGGCATTTTTGAACGCTGTTTCCGGATCACCATCCTTGCGGAGCTGCTGGGCCGGCTTGGCCGTATATTCCCTCATTTTTTGAAGTTGGGTGTCCGTGCTCTCCAGCTCTCCCGGTACGAGGACCTCTCGTTTCTGGCCGCGGCCACCCATGGTGTCGGTGGTATCACCGGCCGGCTCCCACTGCACTTTCAGTTTTTTGCGGGCCTGCATCACCTCCCACGTGGTTTTGCCCACGACCACCAGCAGCTCGTTGAAGGTTCGCGTGTCGAAACCACCCTGCTCAAAGCCCTCCTCGTACAGTTTTTGGCGAAAAACATCGGTGATGCCTGGCATGCGCAAGGCCTCGGCTGCATCGAACGATTTGAGCTTCAGCCCAAAGGCCGGCGGATGCTCCACCATGGCAATCAGCATCCCGGGTTGCTGGTAGTCTAAGCCAAAAAGGGGCTTGCCGGAGACGATTTTCCGGCCTTCCACATTTTTCTTAGACCGGCTGACGACGGTAAAATCCTTAGCCTCTTTGAGCTTCACGCCTTTGGGAACTGACCGGGTAGCGGCCTGGGAGGCAAAGCTGCCGTAGGTTCCGGACTTGCCACTGTTGCCGTGATACAGCATCCCGGCTTTGGTGGTCACTTCCGCCACCGGCACCCCCCAGGCCTGCGCGGCGGCCTCCCGCAGCATCTGGCGCGCCGCGGCCCCCGCTTCGCGCAGCGGTTTCCAGTACATGCGCACGGAATTGCTACCCCCGGTAAACTGGGGACCTAATTTCACGCTGTCATGGGGACCCATTTCCACCACGATTTTCTGCCAGTCTGCGTCCAGCTCTTCGGCAATAATCATGGGCAGCGAGGTCATCACGTTTTGCCCGAATTCCGGATTAGGGTTCAGGATCTTGATGACGTTATCGGGGGTGATTTTTACGTACCCATTGACTTCAACCCATTTTCCACTCGGGGCAGGCTCGTTTTCCTGGTCGGCCGGGGTGAAGGCCGATAACCACGAAAAACTGATCATCAGTCCTCCCCCCGCCAAGGCGGAAGATTTCAGAAATGACCGCCTGGTCATGAATGGTTGTGGAGTTGTCATCACTGAAATTTCTTTAAAGGTTAACTGACTGATAGCCGCCCCGTAGAGGCTGAACGAAAGGAAGGGGCCTGGCATTGCCGGACTTGCTGCCCTAGCCCCACTGCCTAGTCGCCTTCGATTGGACGCCCGCCAGCAAGAAGGTTTATCGACGATACTCCTCTGCCGTTACTCTCTTCAACCAAATAGTTTTCCCTTTGGTAACCGGGGTTGTGGCAACATACGCAAAAGTGCTTTTGGGGGCGGCCCCGTGCCAATGCTCCACGCCGGGCTGGCATTTGATGACCTGTCCTTGCTGCACCGTTTGTTTGGGCTTACCGCGCTCCTGGTAATAGCCCGTTCCTTCCGTAATCAGCAGAATCTGTCCCGCCGGGTGAATGTGCCAGTCCAGTTTGGCCCCGGGGGCAAAGGTGGCCGTCGCAATGCTGTAGGTGAACATGCTATCCGCCTCACTCAGTTCTTTGAGCCACACCGTTCCGGTGTGATTATCCGTGGTGGCGATTTCTCCTTTTGGAAAAATGGACGCTTTTTGCGCGGCGGCCGGCCCGGACAGGACCAGCAAGAACAACCAGATGGCGAGGGCTTGTTTCATCTTTTTAGGGTTCGTTAATCCGCCTAATTGCTAGGCAGCGAGTTATCTAGTTCGCGTAGCGGAATGGCACTACGTGCGTTAGCGAAGGCTTCCGGACGTAACGGCTTTTTCCACGACGTCCAGTCGTGCTTTCTTCGGGTCGGGTTCTCCGACGGCAGCGCCATCGGGGCGAAATTCGAGAAGCGTATTCTGCTTTACGTCATACATGGGCCATTTGGGTAGCCCTTTCCCGTTGGGGTTACCCGTCTTGGCGAAGTTGGCCCAGTAGGTGTTCATGCGCGTCGCCACTTCCTGGTCTTTGGGGACCACGGGGGCGCCGTTCTGGCCCCGGACAGCGCCAAATACATACGGGATTTCGGACCCATGGCCCGCGCCATAGCGCATGTACTGCTGCATGGTGGGCGAGACATAGGAAAATAGGTACACGTACGCAGGCCTGCTCTGGGCGGCAAAGGCCTGGGCAGTGAACCGGGCCGGCTCGGCCCACACCTTGTCCGTGTTGACCAGGGTGAGCATCTGGGCAAACTCGGTCTTGCCCTCCGGATCATAGACCTTGGCCGCGGCCTCCTGCTGGCTACCAAACAAGGAGAGCAGCTGCTCCTTGGAGGTGGCATTGACAAAGCCGGCGGGCACCTCCGCGCTGTTGGAGCCGATAATGATCGGCACCGGCGGCACGCGGCCGGCCTTATAGGCGCTCTCGGCCGTTTCCACGACGAGCTTGCCATCGAGAATCGGCCCAGAATAGGTGGGTGGCCCACCCGGCCCAGCCGCTTCCTGGCCCTCATCCACAATTTCGGCCGCACTCAGCGCGCGCAGCTTGGCCAGCGCCGCGGCATCGGTTCCTTCGATCTTATACCGCTTGGCGAAGTTTACGCCGATGGCTTCCGCCGATACAGGATAGTGCACATTGGCGTTTTCCTGGTTGAGGGGGCGCCCGGTGAGCACCCCATCCCGGCCGCCCCCAGACTCAATAATAGCTTTGTGGAATAGCCCTTTGGACGCGGGGATCGTCAGCAGGGACTGCACGGACACCCCGCCCGCGGACTCGCCAAAAATGGTCACGTTGCCGGGGTCGCCCCCAAACGCCGCAATGTTCTTCTGAATCCACTGCAGGGCGGCTATCTGGTCCATGTAGGCATAATTGCCTTTGGGTTCATTTGGCATTTCCTTGCTCAGGGCAGGAAACGCGAAGAAGCCGAGCCGCCCCAACCGGTAGTTCAGGGATACCAGCAGCACGCCCCGCCGGGTGAACGAGGCGCCCGTAAACTCCGGGCCGCCCCCGCTGCCGAACACAAAGCCGCCGCCGTGAATCCACACCATCACGGGCAGCTTGGATTGCTTCGTGGCGGAAGCCGGCGCCCACACGTTGAGAAACAGACAATCTTCCGAAGACGTCTTTGACAGGCCCGAGCCGCGCGGCCACCCCGCCTGCGGCGCATCCGCCCCATACTGGGTAGCCTCGCGCACGCCCTGCCACGCGGGGAACGGTTGGGGAGGACGCCACCGGTTGGCGCCGATTGGGGCCGCCGCGTAGGGGATACCCTTAAAGCTGACCACGTCCCCTTCGATGACCCCGTGCAGGGCGCCGGCGGCCGTGCGAACCGTGGGCTGAGGCTGCTGCGCCTGCAGGGTGTGGCTCATCAGCAAGACAAACCCCAGAATCAAAGTTCTCATGGTGGGCTTTTTAAGTGGTAACGTGGTTACTTCTATGGTGCTCTGCCGTAACGCCCTAGTGCGGGCGCCTTTCGGGTGGAATCAGTTTTGCGCTTTGGGCGCAGCTTCCACCCCGGAAAATTGGAGTACCATCTGCGGCAGACGCTCGCCTTTCACGTGAATGGTGGCGAGTTCCGTGTTGAATTGCTGCCATTCCTCTGCCGTCAACCGGATGGCATCCGCGCCGTTGTTCTCCAGCATGTGGGCCATCTGCGTAGTGCCCGGGATGGGCACGATAAGGGGCTTTTGGGCCAGTAGCCAGGCCAGCGAGAATTGGCCGGGAGTGGCCTTTTTGCGGGTGCCCCATTTTTTCAACAGCTCCACCAGGGCTAAGTTGCCGGGCAGGTTTTCGGGCGAAAACCGCGACTCCCCCCCGCGAATGTCGCCGGGGGCAAACCGGGTGCCCGCGTCAATGGCCCCGTTGAGAAAGCCAATGCCTAGGGGGCTCCAGGCCACAAAGCCAATGCCCAATTCCTGGCACAGGGGCAGCACCTGCGCCTCCGGCCCGCGCCACAGCAGAGAGTACTCGTTCTGAATGGCCGTCACGGGATGCACCGCGTGCGCGCGCCGCACGGTTTGTAGGCCGGGCTCCGACAGGCCGTAATGCAGCACTTTACCCTGTTTGATGAGGTCTTGCATCGTGCCAGCCACGTCTTCGATGGGCACCGCTGGGTCCACGCGGTGTTGGTAGAGCAAGTCGATGCGGTCCGTGCGCAGGCGCTTGAGCATGTTATCGACCACGACTTTGATGAGGTCGGGCCGGCTGTTGAGGCCCGGCAACCGCTGACCGGTCTGTTGGTCGATATTCCAGCCGAACTTGGTCTCAATGACAATCTTGTTGCGGAAGGGAGCCACAGCCTCCCCGAGGATGCGCTCCACCTCCCACGGTCCATACGCCTCGGCGGCATCAAATAAAGTGACGCCGTGGTCGTAGGCACTGCGGATAATGTTGTGCATTTCGGCCCGAGAAGGAATCTCCGTAGTATACTTGCGGCTCATGTTCTGCACCCCTAAGCCGACACTAGAAACCTCCAGCGTGCCGAGTTTACGCCGACCGTGCACGTTGCTTTTGGTGGCAGCAGGGGCAGTCGTTGCGGCCGAAATGGCCGCTGTCCCCATGGCGGGCAAGAGGACGCCGCCGGCCAAGAGCAAACCGGTTTTCAGCAGGTCGCGGCGGGTAAGGCCGGAAGTCAGGTGTTCGTTGGGTGCGTCCATACTTCTTGCGTAAGGGTAGCCGAGGCAGCCGCAGGTGTACGCAAGAGGGTAGCGAGATCCGCAGCAGTTAAGTACCAACACAAAGGTCCGGCATGGCAGTAGCGCAAGAAAATGAGATTCAAACCAATCAGTATACAAATCAAATAGTTGCCGGGACTCAGGTCGTAGTGCCTCCCCGGCAGTGATGCTTGCCTAACTCTTTCGCGCTGATCTAACAAAGCTGGGCAGAACAAAGGCAGTGGCTGGAAATGCAAAAGCATCGGCTCTCCTACTGCTACACCTTGATAGGTGTCCGCTCAGGTGACCGTGCCTTTTTCTACCTGCTGATTTACTGGCTCTCGCCAGTCAGCTTGGCCTACCTTTGCTGTAACACATTTTCGCTGCTGATACACAAACTATACCCGTCGGCCTCTTCGCCCTAGTGCCTAGTATGACCGAAAAACGGGCAATAAGAGGATACGTCTACTGGTTGTCTTTGACTAATATTTATTGACAATCCCTTGATATCAAAGGCATCCATCCCTTCTAAGGATTTCGGGGCTCATTTCTTATGAAGCGGTTACTCACTCTGTAGTACACGTCAGAGAAGGCAATAAGCCAGCAGGAAAAGCCGGCTCGTGCCCCTGGCTGACTTCATAGGCTTGTATGGCCTCCCGTAGCTCTACCAAGCGTGACAAGTGCCTCTGTTGGCTTTCTTTTGCTAGCTTTTTGAATTCGCGGATGGCCATTTGGAAGGCTTGCTCGGATGTAAAGACCATGTACGAAGAGGAAAGGATATTATATCATCCCTAGAGGGTGTCTAAGATTATCTTACGGATAAGTAGGATGCAGGCAGCCGTAATGCCTATCCCATCTACGGAAGAAACTACATCATTGTATCGCGGTGCCGCTCAGCTTCCCTGTAATTAGCGTAGTGCCATTAGTGGAGGAAGGCAGGTAAGGGCTACGGTTTGTTAGCGTGAAGACATTGGGGAGGTGTTATGGGTGCCAGCACAAGCTAGCCTTGTCCTAAGATAATATCCTCAGCAAGTGGATAGGTAGCCCTTTCTAAGAGCATTGCGCAGTACACTGTCAATTCGGGGCTGGTGGCTAATTCCGGTGCAAAACGAGGGTCGGGCTGGCGTGACTCGAACACGTATATCTGGGTCATAATATCCAGCAGCACAAACAGCCGGATGCAATTGGCCTGAGTGGCAAACTCTACATCACTGAGTAAGTGGGCAGCTTGGTGACGGTTAAAGTGTCCGTGTCCTGTTCCGGTCTGAGAAGGGCGGAATAGGTGGCGGTTCAAGATAACGTGCGCTGCGTCAGAGTGTAGTTTGTGAAATTGCGCGTTGTGCGGCCGAGGCTGCCGCAGGTGCCCTTGCCGGAAGAACTTGCGCAAATCGTCAAACTCCGGCTTGTCTGGCCCCCCCGCGTACCCTAGCCAGCGGAGCATGACCCCCTCGACAATGGGGGCCAGCGTCAAAAAGCAACTGATAAAATTGTTTCGAAAATACGACAGCGTAGCGGCGTCCAGCAGCTTCGTAAACGGCTGAAACGGTAGCAACTTGGAATACCGACCGTGTTTTTGCACCGCCCGCATTTTTGGTGACATAATGTACGTGCCAATGTAAGCCACAATGACCGGCTCGGATGCTGGTAACTCCCTGAGTAACTTTTCAATGTATTTGATGTCACGTAGGGTAGATGTTTCCGGAATTTGTAAGGCAAGCTGCGTTAGTTGCTCGTTCACGGCAATGATGCGCTTCAGTTCCTCCTCGGAAGTCGTCGCTGCGTACGGCATCCTGGTATATCGGTCACGCTCCTTGGCCGCTGCCGCCAGCGCCTTGCTATACATCACTGAGCAGACCCGCCCCCAAGCTGATACGTTTTCCGGTTTGTCGAGGCCGACGATAGCTCTGGCTGTTACCAGGGTAGCACCGCCTTCCAGGAGCGCTTCAACTTGGGTCGCTACTTCAGCTGTTTTCACTTTTGCCATCCCGTAAAGTTCGGAAGCAAAGCTTATCAAGATGACATATACGCTTTTAAGCTCAAACTTTTATCAAGCTCGCAGGTGCGACCAGCCAAACACCACACTTCGGCTTTTCGCTTATTTTAGGTGCCGTTCCGGTTCACGGCCCTATTAATTAAATAGCACCGTCGAAACCGCTCGTTATCTTACATCCGCCGACAGCCAGCCAGCTGTCGGCGAAGGTTCTAAATGAGTGATTTGCTGCAGGGTGATACGCTCCTGATGGTGCACGATAGCATGCACGGCCAGACGTTTGAGCAGTGCTACTAAGCTGCCGATGGTCCCTTCACTTAAGGCCAGTAGTTTACTGGCTATTGGTAGCTCGGAAAGGTGCGACGGAAACTGCAACGGCAACAAGGTTTCTAAGCTGTCCAGCAGGCGCAGATATTCCTCATTCATGGTCCAACGGGGCAATTCAATTCGTTCAAATCGACTATTGAGTTGCTCATCCTGCAAAATGACATTATGGGCACTCTGGATACCGGCGAAAACGAGCGGCAGGCACAAGGTATTGGCCAGCAGCTTGAGCACGTTGAGCACTTCCCGTTGCTTCGTGTAGGTTCCAGCCAGCACATGTTGAATTTCATCTACAATGAGAAGCCGCACGCCCAAATCTTGGAGTAAGCTGCAGATCATTTGCGGGCGTACTCGGGTACGCGTACCCAGTGTGATTGGGACCTGCAGTTCGTCTAGGATGCTTTCGTAGAACCGCTGCTCATCCGGAACAGCCGGTGCCTGCACATAGAGCACAGGCCACGTTTCCACGCCTTTTGTCTTCTGCCCAGCTTGGGTTATGCTCGGTTGACGGGTTTGTCGGTAATACTGCAACAAGCGGGTTTTTCCGTTACCTGTCGTACCCACGAGGAGCAAATTAGGCATACGTCCAATCCCTGGATGGGCTTGCAGGAACGCGAGAAATTGCAACACGTGGTGGGCCTGCGTATAGGGTACCCATTTATCTAGTAAGATAGCGCGAATGCGGTCCGCATCCGGTTTTTCCAGCCATTTAGCTGTTAAGTAAGTGAGATGCTCCATCGTCAAGATCTGGGAAGGGATGCTTCACGCGAACGCGTGGGGAGCACGACTCGGTTACGGCTGCCAACGGCTGCGCCCCTACTGGTTGCTCACTTGGCGTTGGCTTTGTATGCTCGATTAAAGACGGATGCTGTATCATCGCTTCTTGGCGAAGTCGCCGATGGCTGCGGGAAGTAGGGGTGCGGGAACGCTGTCCCCGGGCTGCCACTTGTTGCTGGACTAGTTGTTCTTGCTGTTGCAACTCCTGCATAGCGGCGAACACTTGATTTTCTTGGACACGGACGGAGGGAGACTGCTGTAATCGAAGCCGACGCAGGGCTTCCCGTTTGGTGTGGACTGAGAAGGGACCCTGGCGCAGATCTGCCAGCGGGATAGGATGGTACTCCCGGGTAACCGGATCTAAAAAATAGACGCGGCTTAGGTCTCGCGGATCCGTACGAAAGATATATTTAGGCCGTCTCGTTGATCGACCCGCTTCAGCCGAACTGGTGATGTAAGACCGGAGCACATGGTCAAAGTAGTGTAAGTGGTCGATTACGACGCCGTAGCGCTGAATGGTACGTTCCACAAACGGTAAAAAATCTAGCTGTACCTGCCGTTCATTCATCGGCCGAGCGGGCACGCCGTGCCCACCCGGAGCTAGTATCCCTTGTTCGTAACAGTACACGGGACTCGTCCCCAACGTGGCATGCTTCTTCCGATGATACACGCCGATAAGATAGGTTGTTAGCCATTTCTCAAAGGCGGGCAGGGTAAAGATGGCATGGGCTTGCGGCCGGTACGTGCGTCGTTCCTTACGGGCGGAGAAGTAGGCTCCAGGGATGTGGCGTATGCGATACTTAAGCGTACGAATCAACCGTTCCACATGCCCACCATATTGCGGTTGACCAGGTGGGCGATACTGTAGCTGAATAGCATACTGTTCACAGGCCCGCAGCAGCATCGTCCCGTGAAACTCTTTTGCATTATCTAAATGTAAGGATTTCATTACACCCCAGCACGGCCACTCCCCCTCGATGTTACGTTGTGCTAGCCACGTTTCTTTCGGCAAGATAGCGTGTGCTAAGCAGAGTCCGGTTCCGCTGGCCCCAGGTAATTCCAAAGACAAGTAAAAGCCAATCACCATGCGGGAATATATGTCTAGCGCTACCGTCAGCCAGGGCCGCCCCACGGGTTGATGCGTTTGTTCGTCCAATAGCACAATATTGAGCAGCGTATGATCAATTTCTACCACCTCCAATGGGTTAGTTGGCTGCAGGGTACTAGTGCGTAACGGTTGACACTGCTCCCGCGCTGCCTGCGCCCCTAGTCGCCGCCGAATACGCTCCTCTTGCGGAAACTGGGCGATGCGTCGACGTAACGTGTTCAAGGCAGGAGGGGGCAGTTGTTGTTGGTTGCAGGTGAGGCACAACGTGTCGTAGATGTGCTTGGCACAGGGTTGTTGCAACGAGAAATACTGTCGAACGGCTGCTTGCACCACGTGTTCCCGCTGCGAGGGTAACCGAGAGCGTTGCTTTCCTCCCGCTGGCTTGTGCTTGAGTAAACCCGTTAGGCCGGCCCGCTGGTAGGCTTGCAACCAGCGGCGTAGCGTGGCTTCGCTGATCTGGTGCTGGGTGAGCGTGGCAGCCAGAACGGTGGCTGGTATGCGCTTCTGCAAGAGTGGTTGAATGATCGCGTACCGAGCGAGCGCTATGCGTTGTGCTTCTACGGGCGCAAATTGGTACGTGTCGTGCTCTGGAGGCGTTGGTTCCTGAGAGGGCAGTGGTTGTAAGTGCTGTGGGGCGACGATGATCGCGTGACCGGCTACAGTTTCCACAACGATATGCGTCAGGTCCTGTATGTGCCGCACAATGACGGGCTGCCCCTGATGAGCGCAACGAACTCCAGCGGTTAGCACAAAGCGGTCTTCCATCTTGAGTAACGTGTAGACGCATTCAAAGATGGATAGAAGATAGAGATTAATTAATTTAAAGTCAATAAAATAGCTTCTATACTAGCAGGGAAATACACGCATCGACTTTGGGTATATTGTTCGTTACACTCATCCTCTTTGAGCATTATAGTCATCGTCTTTGAGTAGAATCAGCCTAGATTTGATTCTATTTCGGTCATCCTCTTTGGAATTTTACACTTTATCGGAACCTATCGCTCCTTCAGGATACCCGCTGGTGTAACGCAGGCAGCCTGCGAACGGGTCAGCACCCTGCTAGCTGTTTGACTAGATTCATCTGGGTGGCTCAATGCCCCCCCAACGTCCGCTGACTAACTGAGCTTACCCGGTCCCAGCGCGGCGGCGCTACTATCCCGGTACGGGCCAACCCGGGTGAGACGTTGCCGGGGAACGTAGCGAGAAATTATAGATGGGGTGCCAAGCCCCGGCGAGTGGCTCCTGCGCAAGCCGCTACTCAGGTGCGGCGGCCAGGGAGGAACCCGGGAGTGGTCCTGGCTGGAAGGTTGCGCGGTGATACCGGCGGGGATAAGCATCGAGCGCCGAGCACCGGAAACCCCAGTCTTTTTCGTTGAGGCGCACGCCCTGGATGCGACCTCCGCGACGGGCGCGCCGCAGAGCATCGGTGCTCAGCCCGATGTACTCGGCAGCCTGGGCAGTGGTCAGCACCGGGTCGGGCTTTTCCGGGGTTGGATGCAGGAGCTGGTGCACTTGGTGGGTCAGTTCGGTGACGGTAGCGCACAGGGCGCTCCATTCGGCTTCGGAGATGAGCAGGACGGTTTGCATGGAGTGAATAGAAGGAGGAAAGACGATATACTGGTAACGGCCGCGGCCCCAAAGAGGCTACATACCGCGCGCCCGGTATAAGAACTGGACGGGTAGCAACCACGCTGGCCCTACCTGCGCAGGAAGCACGTGACCGGGAACATTGTGGGGCGGGCTAACAGCCCGTTAGGTACGGCTCACTCATTGGGCCACTAACGCGTCTTCGTACGCCTATGCCTTCGGGAGCGTGCACGCCCTGACTTTCTCGGTGGATGGCAGGACAACGGGACAGGCGGTGCCGCTGACTTTTATTGACTCGGTATATAGCCAAGTAAGGCGACAGCGGACGCTGGTGGTGGCGTAAACCCCAGTAGTTGTCTTACAACGATCGGCAACTACTTGCCGTTTGGGTCTGCTCTGGTAGCAGGGCTCGAACCTGCGGCCACCCGGTCCGAGAGCCGGACGCTCTTCCACTGCGCTATACCAGAGTTGCGATGAGGGCAGGGCTCGAACCTGCGGCCAACCGGGTAAGAGCCGGACGTTCTGCCACTGAACTACCTCATCCTGGTGGCGTATTCCGTTCGTTCTGCTCGGGGCGGAGGGGCCGCGCCGCCTTGCCCGAGAAATAGCGGTGCCGCTTTAAGATAGCAGCAAGATACGGATTAGCAATGCGCACGCCGTGCACTAGTTCCGGGGTCGGTCGAAACTTTACTACACCGTGCGGCCGGGGAGCGAGCCAACCGGACTTTTCCGGGTCGAGGCCCGCTTGCTGACACGCGGCGGCCACTTGTGCGCGGGTGCAGGTAGCGGTGCCGGCAAACACCTCCCACGGCAGGGGCAACGCGGCCCAGACCTGCGTGTTGGGGTCCAGCCCCTGGCCGGCGCTGCGGTGCCAGGCGGCCACATCGGCGGCCATCAGGCGCAGCGCCTTGCCAAAGCACAACTCCTCGAGCACGAACTCCATGCCGAGGGCGTAAAGCAGGTTAATCCAGTTGTCGCGGGCCTTGTTCCACGCACCTGCGGCGGCATTCCAGGTAGAGGAGTCGTCGCCCCGCTTCACTATCATGGTCTGCCGGGCAAAGGTGTTGCGGGCCCAGACGTCCCGTAAATACGTAGCGGCCTCCTGCAGGAAGGTGGTCCAACGGCCGAGTAGCTGGCCTTGCTGCTCACCAGCGAGCTGGGCCAACACGTGGGGAGCGGGGTACACGTGGGCCATAGCCCACCAGTTGGCCGTGGGGCTGGCGGGCTGCGCGGCCGCGCCCAACCAGCATGCCACGGTGGAAGGGGCAGCGCCCGCACAACGCTGAAATAGCATGTCGGCCACGTCGTCGTAGGGCCGCTGCTGCCCGTCGAGGGTAAATTCGCTGCGCAAGTTGCAGCGGGCTGTGTAATAGGCGATGAAGGCAGCGCTATCCAGGTCGCGGGCAAAGACCTCATAGGGCAGGTCGTGGATCAACCCGTGCTTGGCTACTTGTTCCAGCTCCAGCTTGCGCCACTCTTGCAGCAGGCGCTGCAGCTTCTGCTCCAGGTGGCGTACCGAGCGAAAGAGCTTGTTGTAGCGCCGTTTGGAAAGGTCCAGGCCGGCCGCCGTGCGGGCGGCCTGGTCGAGGCGGTCGGTGCGGTAGTTGTTTGCCTGGTACTGCTTACCGATGAGCGGGTTGATCTGGTGCAGGAAGGCGGCTACCTCGTCGGCCGAATCATAGCGCTGGGTAGGAGGAAACGGCACGCCAAACAAAACGGCCGACTGCTGCACTTGCTGCGTGGCCCCGACGGGTGTGCGGAAGGTGTCGAGCAGGGATGTATACTGCCAGACGCCTTGCCGGACGGAATGACTGGCTGCCCGGCGCAACGTGGCCAGCTGCGTCGGCGTCAGGCGGTCCTGCAGCAACGGTAGTAACAGGTCGGCAATGTCTTCGGGACGCCGCCGTTGCTGCAGGGTTTCGTAAAGGGGCCGTAAATTCATGAAGCGACCAGAAGCGAAGGGTAGAGAAGAGCGTAGGCAACACTTATATTCGTTGGCTTTTCGGGCGGCAGCTTAGCCATAGACAAAGTACACGGTAGTACTGCCGTGTTCCTGCGCGTGCGTCAGGAAGCGTCGAAAATTGCGCAGGTCCTGGCCAAAGTTGTTACGGATATACCCGTCGCCTGGATTCTGGGTGAAATCAGCGAAATAGCTTTTATTACGAAGCGTATCATAGCCATGATCATTCAGGCGGCTTGGTAGATCCTCCAGTTGGGGAAGCTTCGTGAGCAACTGGTCAATGAGGGCGGTTACTGCTTCCAGGTTGCCATCGAGTTGCGCTTTGTCGGCTTCAGCTCGTTGCAGAATTTTTTTCCGTTCCTTATCATCCTCGGCATACTCCAACTCGCCTCGCAAGAAATTATCGTCAGGGTAGTTCTCCATGTCGTACAAGGGAGTAATGTCCACACCCGTTAATCGACCAATTTGCTCGAGTTCAGGTTCGCCCTCCACCACAGCGCGGCGGCTCATCAGGTTGCAAAAGGTTCGGCTTAGGCTGCGCTGATAAAAATCCAGTTCGTCTGAGTTTAATTCTTCTTGATTGTTGGCTTGCAGGTGAATATCAAGGCCCATGGAATGACAAGGAAATACGTTGAAAGGATACGGCGGAGTAGCGACAAAGCAATTAAGTAAAGGCAAAGGAGCAAAGAAGAAGTTGGATGTAGAAACTTGTACAACTTGCTTTATGCCGTAAGCCCGCGGTAGCCTACTCTATGGTTCACCTACCCTCGCCTGGTACTGGGTTGTGGGGTAGTAGTATCGACCAAGCGACTCCTGGTTAGCAAAACTAGCTCTAGATGCGGGGCCAGCCTCTTCCGTGTCGGATACGTTGCGCAGAACCGCGGCGGGCCGCGTATCTTGGACGCCATGGCAGAAGCAACGTTTTCCGGACTGACTGGGCGCATCACGCACCTGCACGAGCAAACGCAGCGAGCAGCGGCGCGGCAGATCAACTATTGGCTGACGGTGCGCAACTGGCTCATCGGCTACTACATTGCTGAATATGAGCAGCACGGCGAGGACCGGGCCACCTACGGCGCCCGGCTGATGCCGGAACTGGCGCAGCAAGTGAAGCAGGTACGGGGATTGTCGACGCAGCAACTGTACCGGTGCGTCGACTTTTATCGAACCTACCCGACAATTCTCTCAACAGCGTCGAGAGAATTGTCGGGGTTGAATTTGCCTGCGCTACCAGCCTTCTCCCCGGCTGAGGCGCCCCTACCCGGCGTGGCACCGGAGCTGCTGCTGCGTCGGCTGAGCTTTTCGCACTTCCTGGAGTTGCTGCCGCTGACGGACCCGCTGCAGCGGGCGTTCTACGAGGTGCAGGCGGTGAAGAACAGCTGGTCGGTGCGGGAGTTGAAGCGGGCCGTGGGCACCATGCTCTACGAGCGCACGGGGCTGTCGACGGACAAGGCCACGGTGCTGGCAGGCCACGCCGGCGCGCAGCCACTACAGGTGGCCGACGTGGTGAAGAACCCTTACGTGCTGGAGTTCCTGGGGCTGGAAGAGCGGGCCAGCTACAGCGAACAAGATCTGGAAACGGCCATCATCGAGCACCTGCAGACCTTTCTGGTGGAGCTGGGGCGGGGCTTCTGCTTCGAGGCTCGGCAGAAGCGCATCACCTTCGACAACGAGCACTATTTTATTGACTTGGTGTTCTACCACCGCATCCTGAAATGTCACGTGCTGGTCGACCTGAAGATCGGGGCCTTCAGCCACGCCGACGCCGGGCAGATGAACGTGTACCTGAACTACTACCGCGAAAATGAAATGACGGAGGGCGACAACCCGCCGGTGGGCCTGATTCTGTGCGCGCAGAAGAACGATACGCTGGTGCGCTACGCTACCACGGGATTGTCGGAGCAACTGTTCGTACGTAAATACCGGGTGAATTTGCCCTCGGAAGCGGAGCTGCAACAGCTGGTGCGGGAGGAGCAGGCGCGTCTAGGGAAGGACGTATAACTGTCGGCTACTCTATTTCTTGTCTGTTAATTCCAGCTACTCTACCATGCGTCTGTTCGCCGCGCTGCTCGTCTTACTAGTCGTATGTGCGCTTGTCTTTCGGCTAGTGTCGATTGGTTCGAAAGCAATGCCGAAGCCTTCTCCTGCTAGCGTTCCTATGCCCGTAACCGATGGTGCCCGGTGCGAGGTATACCAGTTTGCGGGGACTGACAGCGCGGCGCGGGAGCTGGTGCTCGTGCGCACACTCAGCCCCAGCGGGCAGGTGCTTCAGGAACGCGCCACCAACTACCAGGAAACGTGTGGGGATAATTGCGTGGACGGAACGACACGCTACCAGTACCAGGATACGATGCTTGTGGCACGTGTCTTTACTTATACTACCTATAAAAAAGGAGACCAAGCTAAGACCCTGTACTACCACGACCAGCAGAGGCGTTTGGTGCGGCAGGAGCATTTTACCTATGAGCGACGCTTGCGGCAAGACGTAGCCAAAGGCATCGGCGGCCGCGACGGATGCATTGTAGGAGAGGCGGACTATGAGCAACACCGCACCTGGGAAAAAACCAGCAGCATTCAGTACGCTTACGACGCGAAGGAACGACGAGTGAGCTACGACGCACCCGCGCTACATTTCTCCCGTCAGAACCGGTACACCTGGGCCTATGACAGCCTGGACCGGGTACAGACTTATTATTCCTACGACGGGCAGCGGCTGATTTGGGTAGAGCGCTACACGTATTCTCCGGCCGGTTACCGCTTCACCCGCACCTGGTACAATGCCGACGGTACTCCCGCGCACATAACGCCACAGCAGCAAGAATACGGGGCACCCTATACCTTCACTCGCTACCAGAGCCGCAACGGCCAAGTCGAGCGGTAGGAAACTGTCACGGCCCACGGCGACGTACTAAATCGGCGGCGCTCATACTACAACCACGAAAAGCAGCTGGTCAAGACCGTGTGTGAGAATGGGAAAGGAGAGCCACAGCTGACGCATGTGTACGTGTACCAGTAGAAGCGGCATACTGTTGCCTTTTCATGCAACGCTTCTACCCAATTGCTGAGCAACACCTAATACCTCACTTCTACTTCGGTGGCCGTGTACATCAACTCGGGGGAGGTAGTATGAATAGTAAAAATCAGTCGACAAACATCGCCCCGCTACTTCTCTCAGCAGTGCTGAGAGAAGTAGCGGGGCGTCTATTTATAATAAGGTCAGGCTTACTACTTGCCGCGCTGGTTGAGGGTACGCTCGTAGTCTTCGAAGCGGACTTTGACGATGGCCGAGCGGTCGGCAGTGCGTAGGATGGCGCCTTCGGCGCGGCCGGGTGTGGCCTGACCTGATAGGGCGGCTTGAGTGTGGGGAATGTGTTGGCGCAGCCACTCCAGCACCTGCTCGTGGGTGGCTTCAGCAGTGAAGGCGGGCAGCTGGGGCACGGCGGGCAGGCCTACCTGGGCCAGGTACGCGGTCAGGGCAGTTTCGGAGAGGAAGGGCTGGCCGTAGCGCAAGCCGGTGGGGGTTTCCGTTTCGCGCCACGTGGACAGGTCGCGGATGTCGGCCTGCAGCTGGGTAGCCAGCGCGTCGGCATCAGAAAACGCTACCACGTCGAACACGCGGAAGCCGACCTGCGTGGGCGGGCCGTAGTATTTGGAGCTGCCCGTGACCTTGCCGCCGTAGAACTCACCGAATAGCACAGTAAGCGGTGCGGGCTGGCCGGCGGCGGTTTGATACACCAGGCTAGGCAGGTGGCCCTGCTCGTCGGCGAATTGGGGAAATACCAGGCGGCGCAGGCCGTCGACAATGCCCACGGCGGGGTCAAAGAGTAGGTCGCCGCTGACGGTGAGCAGGTTCTCGCGGGAGCCGACCACGTAGGAGCCGTCGGCAAATACTAACAGGCGGGCATTGGTACCGTCGATTTTCTCGGTGGCCGTCAGGGTCTGGGTGAATAGGCCGGGCGTGGTGAAGTCGGTGGTGAGGCGGCCCCGCTCGCCGAGGGCGTGCAGCGTGAGGATGGACGGGTACTTGGTGAGCGTGTTGAGTTGGGACAGGGAGCGGGTGGCCGTGGCGCGGGCTTGGCTGTTGAATAGGATAGACATACAATAGAAGTAGGCAGAGCGGTAAAGCTAAGGAAAAGTTGCCCTGGTGGACCGGTTGCTCCTATGTCTGTCCTCCCGCGATAGGAGGGTAATTTTATCTGGCGGTACACTGGGGCTGACGATACGGCCCATCTTTGTTTTTCCATGACTATTTCAACACGCTGGCAGGTACTGGCTATGGCGTTCTTAACGGCCTGTACGGAGCAGAATCGGTTAGTGGCCACGCCCGAAAAGTGCATCCGGATCGACAACCTACACCTCACGCGCGAAACGCGGGCCGTGGTCCATGCCACGCTCATCCTCAAGGTCGATACCCGCCGCCGGACGTATGAGCCACGCGACTTTTGTGTTTTTCAAGAGCTTACCTCCAACGGTCGGTACGCCCTGTTAACGATTTTCGACGAAGTCAGTAATCACACGAGTCCGACGTGGATGCTTCTTAGCCAGAAGGGGATTATTGATACGCAGCTATCCAGCTACCAGATGGCTGGGGATTCGCTCCGCTCCGTTGATAAGATGGTGATTAGCCTTACCCGGTTACCTGGCCTGGACGCAGCCTCCCGTCAAGAACTCCTGCAGCTAATGCAGCATGATGCCCGCAACTACCGCCAACGGGCTACGGACGGCCACTGATAAGGCGTGAAGTACAGTTCAGCCAGACGGTCGCGGCTGTTGCAGAACTCAGCCTGGTACTGCTCAGGAGGCCGGTGTGGGTCACATCGAGCCAAGAGGCCCACTAGTTGCCCGTACGTAGCCGAGGCTTATCATGGCTGCTAGGCTGATGAGCGAGTTCTGCAACAGCCACGGTCAATTCACTGAACTGTATACTCTATGGCGGACCAGAAAATTATAACGTTTGTCGCGTCCCCTTTACTAAACGTTATACGCCAGCTTATACGTTGTAAAAGGCAGATTGTGGGCTGTAGAATAATGGGTTACCGGGCTGGATTCACCGCCTGATAGGGCTGTGAAGCGGACGTCTCGTGGAGATAAAACAGCGCATCGAACGCTTTGGATAGGGGCGGGAAAGCCATAAATTGATTTTCCGCAACGCCGGGCGAGTCATTACCGCCAATAAACCGAAACTTCCGGCTCTTGGTCAGCCACTTGCCGGCAGCCGTCCTACGGCTTAGGTTGAGAAAGTAGTCGGGTGGGGTCGCTTGGTCGAGTCCCCATTCAAAGGAGTCGGCGGGGGGGGGCGTTAGCACGAGGGTACGAAAAGATCCGTCGGCTTTGGTGACGCTGGCCGTGCCGTGACCCGTGGTAAAGCCCACGGCCACGTAGGCCGGTCCCAACTGCTTAACCAAGTACTGCCCCATCAAGGGGTAGCTCTTATCGCGCTGGATATGGGCATTGTGCGCCCACACCACAACTTTGGCCGCGGGCTCCTGTCGCAGCAGCCAAGCGACATTCGTAGCCATCGCTTGGTCGCGCATGGTAATGCCATTCGCCGCTTGGAGCAGCCCAGCTAGTTGGTGCAGCGCCTGCCCATGCTGCTGCATCGCCGCCGGCGCTGCCACGGTTTGCAGGTGCTGCACCAGCTCGTCGGAAAGGCGCACGATGCGCTGCTTGGTGTCGGCGGAAGCCTGTTGGATGACAGCATAATAAGCGCGCAACTCCCGTACGCGCCGCCCCAACACGGTATCGGCCCGCTGGGTAGCGAAGTGCTCTAGGCGAAGCAGATTGGCCCTGGGATCTTGCATATCAATGCCCACGTAGCGGATTTTAGCCGTGTGCTGCTGGTTGTAGGCCCGCATCCACTCCACCATATCCCAAAATTCGGTGGTGTTCAACACGTCAGAGCCGATCGCTTTGCGCACCGTGAGCGCGTCGCCA
Source organism: Hymenobacter defluvii (assembly GCF_017589435.1). Classification (NCBI taxonomy): domain Bacteria; kingdom Pseudomonadati; phylum Bacteroidota; class Cytophagia; order Cytophagales; family Hymenobacteraceae; genus Hymenobacter; species Hymenobacter defluvii. Next base: position 71,872 of record NZ_JAGETX010000011.1, on the reverse strand, counting down.
GCTCCCGTCTGAATGTACTCGTTCAGGATTTCGGCCCACCCGTAATCGACTTCGACGGCTAAGGTGGTAAACCCTTGCTGCGTCACCAAGTACTCCAATAGCCGGTGCTTGAGCTGGAATACCTCATGTGTGCCGTGCGTGCTTTCGCCCAGGCCTACTACCCGCGCCGACGCCACGATGGGGGCTAACGGGGCCAGGTCGGCAACCCCGCTGCCGGGCAGCACGGCCGTCAGCGGGGTAAGCTGCTGGTTGAGGCGGGCAATATCGACCGGTGTTTGGGCACGGAGCTGACTGAAAGTCAGCAGCAAAAACGTGATGATCCAGTTTCGGTTGGGACGGTAGGTTGGGGTAGCGGGGCGGCTATTGAAGATAAGGCTTTTGCTCATAGGGTGACGAGGAATAGGTAACTAGTTTACTTAATAGGTATGGGCTGGTAGCTGATAGATGCGGCGTAGACCACAGGCGTTGTCTGGCGAGGGAAGAAAAGATGATCTACCGGCTGTCAATAGGAGGTTATTTGCTGCCGATTCATGGGTTAAGTAATATAAGTTGCCACCTCCTTGTCTACGTCGAAAACCGTCACTTTTCCAATGCGGTACTTATAACTAAAAGTTATCCTATGTTCGCCTACTCGCCGTAAAGACGGCTAATGAAAAGGAAAAGGGAGGAATAAGATTCCTACGTTATGGGGCGTTCGAGCTCGTTTTACATGACAATCCCCTCCCTTTTCTGGGGCTACTTTGGACAGTTCCGTGAGGCCGAGGAGCCTGTATTAGGATAGCAAAAGATTCCCTGGAAATCCTTTTTATCTATTCTGTTTCACTTTAACCCCGCCCACTATGGACACTTTACCGTCTTTCCCTGTTGTCGGCATTGATGTGAGCAAAGCCACGCTCGCCGTCTGCTACCAAGTGGCTGCTCAAGTCAAACACTTGGAGGTGAGCAATAGCAAAACGGGCTTTCAGCAGTTGGTGAAGACTTGTGGCGCCCACTGCCGGTTTATCATGGAAGCCACGGGTACCTACAACCTGGCCGTCGCGTACTACCTGCACGAGCAGGGTGGGCAAGTGGCCGTACTGAACCCCTTGGTCATCAGACGCTTTATCCAGATGCATTTGAGCAAAGGCAAGAGCGATCGGAAGGATGCCCAGTGGCTGCTGCGCTATGGTCAGCAGCAAGTGGTGAAAGTATGGCACCCAGAGGAGGCCGCCTTGGTGGAGTGTCGACAACTCGAACAAGTTAACGAGCAACTACTCAAGCAGAAAACCATGGTCTGCAATGCCCTCGAAGCCTTGCAGCAGCAACCTATTGTCAGCAAGCTGGCGGCAAAGCTGCTGCAGCAGACCTTGAAAGCGCTGACCCAGCAGGTGGAAACAGTCGAAGCGAAACTGCTGGCCCTTTTACACCTGCGTTTTGCTACTGAAATGAAGTTGCTCTGCTCGATCCCGGGCATTGGGCCGAAGACGGCCGGTATGCTGCTGCTATTTGCCGGCGGCTTCGCCCATCTCGACAACTACCGTCAACTCATCGCTATGGCTGGCTTATCGCCGCGTGAGCATAGCTCCGGCACTAGTATTCGAGGTAAGGTGCGCATCACCAAGATGGGTGGAGGCTTGATCCGCGGCAAGCTGTTTATGTGCAGCTTCGCGGCCAAGAAAACCAACGTCGCGTGCCAGGCACTATTTGACCGCTTGGTGGCCAAGGGTAAGAACAAAAAGCTAGCCCTGATTGCTGTGTGTAACAAATTGCTCAAACAAGCCTTTGCCATCGTCAAATCGGGCGTACCCTACCAAGCCGATTTTACTTCGAAACTTGCGCTTAATCCTTGACTTTTAACACAGTTCATGTAGCTTATATCTGCCTTCTTGGAAAAATGAAGGTTTTGGGATACCTACCCAGCTGGTTGGTTATGTGGTACTTTGGCGGGGGACTAGGCTCCGGTTTAGGAGTTTACGAAACTCATCTACTTGGCGCGTTTCATAAACTTTGAATCATGGACAGGTTTCTTAAACTCGCGCTGCCCCATTGGAGCTAACTGGCCACCAGGTGCCGAGCTGATTTCTACCGTTCAGAGAAAGGAGGGTACTCGAACTACGCGAGTGGCCCGTTTTCGCTGACCTGGCCGACGCCCAAGCCAGTGTCGCCGAGTATTTTGACTACTATAATCACGACCGGCTACACTCCAGCATTGGGTATTAGAAGCCGTATCGCATTCACCAACAACTTCTTCCAACTGCTACCCTAAACTGTCCAGCCTATTCGGACCACCTCATTATTTCTTTTTGGTGGAGCCTTGGACAGCCGATTCGGTGGGCCGGCTGTTACAGGAGAGCACTTGCTTCTTTACACCTTTCTAATGCGTTGCTCTATGGACCTGCACTTCGTTCGCCGCGGCACCGGCCGTCCCCTGTTACTGGTTCACGGCATCGGCGGCAGCTGGCGGTCCTGGAACACGATTATCGACGGCCTGGCCGCCGAGCGGGACGTCATTGCCGTCGATTTGCCCGGCCACGGCGAAACGCCCCAGCTGGCCGGCTTGAACTCCATCGGCACATTTGCCGATGCCCTCACGGCCTTTCTTACGCAACATGACCTGCTCGGCATTGATGCCGTGGGCAGTTCGATGGGCGCGCGGCTGGTGCTGGAACTGGCGCGGCGCGGCGGGGTGCTCGGCGCGGTGGTGTCACTGGACCCGGGCGGGTTCTGGCAGGGCTGGCAGATTCCGGTCTTCTACCATTCGGTGGCTGTGTCGGTGAAGCTGGTGAAGGCCCTGCAGCCGGTGATGCCCGCCCTGGCCGGCTCGGCGGTGGGGCGCACGGTGCTGCTGCCACAGTTTTCGGCCCGGCCCTGGGCCGTGGATTCGCAGCTGGCCCGCGACGAGATGTACTCTTTCGCCCACTCGCCCGCCTTCGACGAGTTGCTCGACCAGTTGGCGCACGGCCAGGTGCAGCGGCCCGCGCCTGAGGGCAGCATCCCTGGGCCGCTGGTCATCGGCTGGGGCCGGCAGGACCGGGTATGCCTGCCGAGCCAGTCGAAGCTGGCGCTGGCGAAGTTCCCCGATGCGCGCCTGTACTGGTTTGAGCACTGCGGCCACTTTCCGCAGTGGGACCAGCCCGCCGAGGCTACGCGGCTGATTCTGGCCGTCACCAGCCGGCAGCCTTTCACCGATGAATCAATTGCTCGGGCGAAACCAGAGGAGGCAGCCCCGGCGTTGCCCAAAGCCGCCGTCGTGGGGGCCGCGCTGGCGCTGCTGGCCGGCGGCAGCTGGCTGCTCGCATCGCGGCAGAAAAGGGGGCGGTAGCACGACGAGGAACCGGCGCAGGCCCTTCGGCTACCCTCACATTTACGCATGAAGTGCCTTGCGGGGGGAACGGCCCGGTATGCCGAATGGTGCGGAGCTGGAATACTGGAGAGCTCCAGGAGCTATGGTTGACTACTGAATCCGGCGTCCGCATTCGGTCACGGGGGCCAAAGGAAGCCGAACGTAACCCGTCTACCCTGCACCCACCCACCAAGAAACCCGACGTGCTGGTATTACTGGCAAGCAGGCACTCTACTACGCCTGCAAATGGCTTTCAGACAACCACTATAGTTCAGCCAAACGGTGATTTGAGTAAACTGAAGGCCTCATAACATTTAGTAAAGGGACATCGGCAAACGTTATAATCTTTTGGTCCGCTATAGAGAATACAGTTCAACGAAACCACCGTGGCTGTTGCAGAAGCCCACTGCTATCTTTCCTCGCTGCCTTAATCAGTCAGTTGGCATCGAAGAAGCGTCCTCTAACCGTCTTTCCGCTGGCATAGGTATCTACTTCTGCCCAAGCGCGCTCAGTGCGGGTAGTTCTGCAACAGCCACCACCGTTTGCGTAAACTTGGGCATGCATACGCCACAGTACACCATGGTCCTGACCGACATCCGCTGGATGGCCTCCCCAGCGGCGCTCCAGCTGGCGCGGTTCGCGGGCACCCCCGCCTTGCCCGCGGATGAACTGGCCCTGGATTGGAACAATGCCTGGCGCTTGGCCGAGGGCTTGTGCGAACAGCAAGAAATCACCGCCCCGGTTTACGCCGCCATGACCGGCGTCAATGACGCGTTGGGAAGCATTCCACCCACATCGACTTTGTGGTCCGACGAAGCTGTAGCCCACGACCCGCGCTGGGAACGGTTCCGCGTGGCCGCCCGGGCCATTCTGGTGCTTCTGGGGGAGCCCTACCAAGACCCCAACATCGACGAAGCGCAAGAGGGCGGGTTTCACAGTGCCGTTGTGTTTTAATCCTCGTTTAGCTTCGGACCCTTTCACTGAACGCTATTGAATCGTTTTTACGCCCCTTAGGGAGCTACATAAACACTCGATGAAGGACTCGTCCACGCTGTAGACAATCACATATGAGGAATCAAAAATCTCTATTACGTAGTCGCACGCTGCATACAGCGCTGTTTTCTGGTCAAAATCAATACGGGTAAGAGGCACGTGGCTAAAGTCTCGGCTGCCCAGCAGCACCATGTTCACGAGTTGGGCCGGGGCATCGGCCAATTGCTGCATTTGTTCCCGCGTAATGGGCCGCCCGCCTGGGGTATCATTGACCGCATTTTCATACGCTTCGCACGACAGTCCCTCCATCGTCCATTCTTCGGCCGACCACGCTTCTAGAACCCATAACCGCCATTGTATGTCGGCCGGGGCATGTAGGCACGGCAGCACATCGTTCAACGTCACGTCAAGAAACTTCTCGTCGGCTCCGTGAATTTCAATACCTGCCATGCGGAAAAGGGATTCTTTGTTTGAACGGGCAAAAATTACGCTCGTTTCGGTGAACTGCTCGATATCGGGTGAGAACGGATAACTGCCGAGCTAGTCAAGTTTAAGAAACACGTCTGCGATCTGACGTTTACGAAATGGCCTGAAAGGACGAGTTTCATAAACGCTCAAATACAAGCATCGGTCCTGCCAAAGTACTAAGTCGAGCGCAGTAGTCGGTAAGGTCGAGACTCGTACTTATTCCAAGAGTGAAGATATAACTCACGTGGCTGTTGCAAAACTCTTCGCGGGACATCTGCTGAGTCGCCTCAGTGCCTGATTAGATCTGAATAGGCTGGAAAGTATTCTCTTTAGCAGCGGCCGCAGGGGCGCATTACCTGATTTCAGCCTACCACCAGACTCTTGCAACAGCCACCAACATGACGTTAAGCAACTTTTCCGAGACGAATCAAAGAAACCAGACTACTCCTCTACTCTTTAAAATTCTATTTTAGGGCTGCTATAATCACTATTATGCGAAAGGCTTAATGAATCCACTACGATTTCTAGCGACCTATCAAATGGCAATGGCTGTTACGGCCTTTCTACTCGTGTTATACACTTATTGCAGTAGTGCCAGTCAACCTTTCCTCCAACCAATCCTTTACATTCCCTTTCTATTCTTCTTTTTTAGCTTCTTCATAGGGTATCAACTGTTTCACCAGCCGAACCTACCGTTCATTGCCTTATGCATTGTCTGTCAAGGGATACAGATAACTACTTGGCATTTTAGTGACTATTATTTCAAGCTACGAGCTGGACTAGGTCTGGAACTCTCTTTTGTTGGCAGCACCATCCATTTCGAGGGAGCACTGCCAGATACTCACTTCTTGCTTACGAATGCCCCTGATCATGTGGAAGGACCACTTCAACTGAATATAATTTCACTTAGTATCGTCGTGTTTCTCGTAGTACACGTTTTTAGACGAGCAGAATTGCTTACCTCCGAGAAGTAAATGGAATGTTCAGTAGAGCAGTCCACAATAGGAATTGATAAGCCAAGGGTTATCGGGCCCTATACCAGCGGATGCTCGGGCGAACTCTTCCTTTAGTTTTTCTTTTTCGAGGGGATATCCTGGGCGCGCATGATGATACCGTCAACGGGGCGTCCAGAGCGACGAAAGGCCGTGGTGTCTAGTTGCACAGCCGACGCTGTGCGCGGTGGTGCGGCGGCCCGTTTGGGGTGAGGGACTCCTTTCCCCGGGCGGGCGTTCGGGGCAGGCGTGGGCGTTGTTTGGGCGGCAGCAGGACCGGAGAGGGCTACTAGCGTCATACCCAGCAGGAAAAGGGGGTTGAATTTCATAATCAGGGGAAAGGTAAGAAGGTGAAGATACTGATTATGAGCTGTATTGACGTTCATGCAACCGGTGATGTAAAGTAAGACGAAAGTCCTTTTAAGATTATAGCAGAAGAGACTATCTTGTCTGGATGCGTAATTTGTTTCATCGTGCAAATATTTCATTGTGATTAAAACACGAATTGCTGTTGCTGACCTCCAGGTGACGCACCTGCTCGCCCACTTGGTAGCAGACGGCCAAGGAGGCTTTGCTTACATCAATACCGACAACAGACAGGGGCAGCGGGGAAAGCATAACGAGTGGCGTTAGCGTGAATAAGAAAGCAGAAAAAGGAAATCCAGGGAATCTTTATCTACCCTAACACAGGCTCCTCGGCCTCACGGAACTGTCCAAAGTGGCCCTGGAAAAGGGAGGGGATTGTCATGTAAAACGAGCTCGAACGCCCTATAATGTGTGAATCTTACTCCCCCCTTTTTCCTTCTCAGTAGCCATCTTTACGGCGAGTAGGCGAACATAGGAGGAACTGCAGCAGAGCGTGCCTATAGCGGCGAGCAGTACGGTCTTATGCATAAAAGGATGGAGCAAATGAGTAGGAGGAGTCATGGCGCCGGCGGGTAGCCGGGAAAAAGACCAAGGCCCGCCGTCGGACCTGCTGTAGGGAGGGGCAGGCGTCGTAGAAGCCGCCTGACTCGTAGAAGCCTACTCGCGCAGGCGCACATCGAAGCGGCCTTTGGTAATCTGCACGGTCCGCGTACCCCCGTCTTCCAAGGGGGTGAACTCAAACGTGCCGGAGGCAATATGCTTCACTAGGTCCAAGCGCGTGAGTGTCACTGTGCCGGTTGCCGTCGGGCCGGTGTAGTACCGTACGGCCGGAGCAGGCTCCAAGCGATAGTAGCTGCCATAGGCAGAGCGGCCTTCTCCTAAGTTGATGTGGGGTTCCTGATTCAGCGGATAGGTACCCGGGCCCAGCACCCCGCGCAGCGTAATGGAAAGACCCGACGGCGTGTCTAGACTCTTATCACTGAAACTCAGGCCTAAGATAGGCCCCTTCGTGGTTTGTGCCCAATAGCCATTCACCGGGTTGTTGCCTGGATTCAACGTACTAGGCTTGGGCAGCCACGCTTCGCCATCGACGAGAAAGCCGGCGGTATTTTTGCCTTTTTGGGTGGCGGCGGGTAGGCGATCCACGGGTTCTTTCTCGCAACTCAGCAGGGCCAGGGATAGGGCGAGTGATAACAGACAAACGGGACGCGGGAACCGAGACGAGTAGGACATGGCTAAAGCTAGCGAACGCGTGCGCCATTGCCTTCCCAAAAGAACCCCACAGTAGACTCTTGACAGCCCCGCAACGAGCGCGCAACTTTCTGTCATGCAACAGCTTACACGATCGAAAGTAGACTTCTAGCGCTTGCCTTGCTGCAAGAGGCCGAACTAGTAGGCACGCAGTACCTACCGATCCCCTTGGCCAGCATGCCCCTCCCCCACTGGCACCGTTCCAGTACAACGGCCTATCTTGGCTCTCGGTCTGTTGTACTGCTTCCTCTCGGCCTATGGCTACGCTGAAATCACTGGCCTGGAAGGGCCTGTACCTGAATCTGGCACTGAACCTGTTCGGCCTGCTTGCCATTGTCGTGTGCAATGTAGGGCACGTGTACTGTTTCGCGCTTGTCTATTACCTCTCCGGCGCGCTGTTCCTGGGGCCACCCTTGCTGCTACTGACGATTGAGGGGGCGCCAGCGGGCACCTTTCGCCGGCCCCGGCTGCCGCAGGCCCATCGCTATCGCACCTTGTTCTGGCTGAATCAGGGAATTGTGGCCCTGATCTTTCTCCCCACATTCCTGCTAGCCTGAAGCAGCGTAAACCCGGTACAAAGCGAATGCGTGCAAAGCGCGGGTGACGAACTACACCGGGAATACAGTGAAGGGACTATCCTGAGATTTTATCGTGCCTCTTTTTCCTGAGAAAAGTTGCGTAACGTACGGTAAACTGCCGCTGCTATAAGACAGACTATATACAATGGATGCAGGGCAGTATATGGAGCGACTGATTATACGAGCAGCGTGTACCTACTGAGTTAGCCGTAAATTACCGTATGAAAAGCATTCGATACGCGTATTACTGGATGCTGCTTCTCAGTTGGCTGGGCTGCCACCCGGTCCGGGCGCAGCATGAGGCGGACACCTGGTATTTTGGTGAGCGGGCAGGCTTCAGCTTCCGCAGCGGCCCACCGCACGTGTTGCTCAATAGCCAGATGGACGCGTACGAAGCCACCACCGTCCTTTCCCACCCCGCTACCGGACGACTACAGCTCTACTCCAACGGGGCTCAGGTATGGGACCGCACCCACCAAGTGATGCCCAACGGCAGCAACCTGTGGGGTACCTCCACGCTCTATGGTACGGAACGGGTTGCCTCCCTCGCTACCCAGGGCGCGCTATTGGTGCCCGTGCCTGGCGATACGGCCGCGTACTATCTATTTACGCTACAAGCAGGTGCTAAAGTCATTGATCTACCCGTGCCGGCGGCCACGCGCGCCGGTTCGCTGGCCTATTCTTTCGTCGACATGCGGCTGCACAACGGGCTCGGAGACGTCGTGTCAACCATTAAAAACCGCTTGCTGGATATGGGCCTCACCGAAAAGCTCACGGCCGTGCGGCACGCCAACGGCCGTGACTACTGGCTGATCAGCCACGAGTGGCTCAGCAATGCGTTCAAGGTGTACCCGATTACAGCCAGTGGTGTTGGGCCGCCCGCCCGCTACGCCCTAGGGCCGCTGCAACCTACTGACACCACTAGCTCTGGCTATTATGATCAGCTAACGGGTACGTTGAAAGCGTCGCCGGACGGCCGTAAAATCGTATTTGACACCCCGGCTACCGCCGCGCCGTTTGGGCTCTACGATTTCGACGCCGCAACGGGAGCCGTTTCCAACTACGTGAATCTGGGCGTGTTATTGGATGCATACGGCGCTTGTTTCTCCCCCGATAACACCAAGTTGTACGTGCCCAACTTCAGCCGCACGCCCACGGGTCGCCATGTCAATCGTATCAGCCAGTACGATTTGCAAGCAGGAGACGCAGCGGCGATTGCGGCTTCCGGCCAGAGTATTCTTGTGGATAACCCGACCACGAATATTGGTCCAGGCTATGGCTCCACGCCGTACAGCCTGCAAATCGGGCCGGATGGGCGCATCTATGGTGCCAGTGGCTATCAAAGCCAGGGGCCGGAGGAGCAGCCTGACGATTACAAAAATGTGTTTTTTGTCATCCACCAGCCCAACGCCCGGGGCTTCGCCTGCGACGTGCAGTACCAGCGGTTCAACTTCGCCGGACGCAACGGTGCCTGGGGCCTGCCCAACTTCATGCAGCATTACTTCAACGGCTTGGAACCGACCCTGCTGCTCCCCACTTCGCCGTGCGACCTGACGCAGGCCACCCTCTACCCCAACCCGGTGCCCGATGCGTTTCGGGTGCAACTGCCCGATGGGTGCGCGTCCTCATTCCAGGTGGTCGTCTATGACGCGGTGGGTCGCCGGGTACACGCACAAGCCGGCACGACGGAAGCGCCCATCCACGTGGCGGGGCTGGCCAGCGGCTGGTACCTGGTCGAGTTACGCTCAGCGCAGCAGCGCGTGATTCGGCAGATGATCAAGCGGTAAAGTGCCGCTCGCTTATGCCAAACGATGGTGCTAGAGCCCCAGAACGCCAACTTGAAAACACGACCGGATCAAGCGAGGGCGGTCCCGTGTGCCGGTAGCGATCTGGCGTGGCTTGGTAGCGGGAATCTACAGCCAGCAACTCCTCGAGCCGACGGTAGAGCGTATGCGCCAGCACGCACTCCGAGAGGTGGAAGTAGGTGACCACCTGATTCGTAAACTGCTTCTTGCCTTGCATAAGGTCTGTACGCACACCTGCTTACCACGGCCACGGTGTTGCCTGCTGCAACAGCTATCTATCTGAGGTAATCTAGTGCAGCCGGACAGCGTTGGAGGCGGTGTGCCGTTGCCTGTCGCAATGGCTGGGGGCCAGCTAGCCTAGCGAAGAAGAAGGCCTCTTGGGGTTGCCGTGAGCGAGAGGGAGGTGGCTTTCGAGCTAAACGCCAATCAGTCCAGGGAGCGACCACCATCGCGCTGTTCGGCGTTGAGGCGATTAGAAGAACGATACGTACCGCTTCTGTTCAGCTGAATTTGACCACCTCAGACTACTTCCAGCTGGCTGTTGTGGCATACCAGAGGAGCTACTCACTGCCAGGCTTTATACGGGCGCTGATTACGGTAAATGCGGCGTATCCTGGGCCTAATGCCTTGCACATGACAACTTCATTTGGCTGCGGCTTGCGAATGCGTACGTACAGCACCCGGTTTCGACGCACCCACAGGGCCGTATCGAGCCGATAGGCTAAATAAGTAGGCTCATAGGCCGTTGGTCCAATCACGCGCTGCACCTGGGCCAAGTCGCTAGCCACCACCTGTGCTACCCCGCAATCAGAGTTACGGCCTTGCGTAGTAATTTCCACCTCATCAGCGGCTGGCTCCGTGTCGGGGGGCAGATCAGCATCCTTTTGGCAGCCAGTTATCACTATGGCTATTAGAAGTAAAGGCTTGTTCATGGTTTGAAAGGGTTGTTTAATCCAACGAGCGTCCCTGGCCGGCAATCGTTGCATCAGTGCCTGAACCGCATATGCCGTGCCGGTGATAGTACGCCATGGTCCTAAAAGATGGGTAGCCTTAGCTAAGCACGTATTCTGAGACACCCTGCCCCCACAAAATTCCTTCGCGTTGTTTTCCGTTTCGACTCGGTTCATAAGAATGGAATAGGCTGTTTTATAGTACACCATGAGGATGTGGTAGCCCAGGCTATGAGGCATTTGCCTGGTCTAAGGTTGCATTTCCACAAAGTAAGCCGCTCATTCAAAATCAATAGGATCTGTATTGTTCGAATCACATCCCAACTCTATCCGGCTGAACTAGACCACCTCATTTGGCGTGACAACCATTCCCTTGGGCCAGTGATCCTAGCTGGCACTCGGGTATGCCGCCCTATTCGACGACGTACGCCACTTACCCCGCCATCCCCCTTTTGAGCTGCGAGGGTGGTACGCCACCCGCTATGTAACCCTGTTCGTAAGGCAATCGCTATTCGTTGTAGTGCAGGTCAAACCGCCCGTCAGTGACGTAATAGAATTGCCCGGTTTCCTGGTTTCGGAGCGGAAAAGAGAACGTGCCCGCGGCGATGTGGGCCACGGTATCAAAGCGAGTGAGCGTGAGCGTCCCCGTTTTTACTGGATCAGTAGACGCCGCGATAAAGAAGGTTTTATCATCATAGCGCTTCATGGTGGCGAACCCCTGTGTCATCACGTGTTGCCCCACGGACGTATGAGGTGGTCGGGTAAATGTGGACAGAATAGGGTCTTATCTTTTGAACGTCATGAGAGACAGCCCTCAACTCGTTAAACGCCGTCGCTACGATGCGGCCTTCCGCGCCGAGGCCCTGCGCCTGGCTGATGAAAGCCGCTCGACCCAGGCCGCCGCTCGCGCCCTCAACAGCAGTCCCAAGTTGCTCTATAAGTGGCAAAAAGAAGCGCTCACGCCCATCGCAGCAGCCCGCGGGGCGGAGTTGGACCCGGACACGGCAGCTGAATTGCGTCAGCTGCGGGCCTTGGCTCGGCGGCAGGCGCAGGAGCTGGACATTTTAAAAAAGGCCATTGCCATTTTTTCACAGACCGAGAACCCATGAGCCGCTATCGCTTCATTGCGGCGCACCGGGACCAGTACCCCGTGCGGCTGCTCTGTCAGTTGGTGCAGGTGCCGGCCAGTGGCTACTACGCGTGGCAACAGGCGCAACAGCAGACCGTAACTAAGCCGGAGCCGGCGTGGGAAACGGCACTCGTTAAGGTCTTCGGGGTGCATAAGCGCTGTTATGGCACGCGCTGCCTCTAGGTCGCGCTGCGCCACAACGGGCACCGGGTGGGGCGGCAGCACCTGCGGGCGGTCATGTGCCGCCGGGGCCTGCACGCGCTCCAGCCGAAGGCGTTTACGCCGCGCACCACCGATTCGACGCACTGGTTGCGCTGTGCGCCGAACCAGCTACTGGACCAGCCCAAGCCCGCCCAGGCCAACCGGGTGTGGGTCAGTTGGGGCATCACCTACCTGCCCTTAGCCAACGGCGAGTGGGCCTATCTGTGCGCTTTTCAGGACATGACCAGCAAGCAGGTGGTGGGCTGGCAAGTCGGGGCGACGATACCCGAAGCGTTGGTGACCAGGGCTTTACAGCGCGCGTTTTGGTCCCAGCCCCCACATCCGGTCTGCTCGTGCACTCCGACCGGGGTGGGCAGTATTGCGGCAATGTCTATCGGCAATTGCTGCGCGACCACCAGGACCTGCGCTCGCAGAGCCGACGTGGCGACTCCTACGACAATGCCCAGGCTGAAAACCGGCTCAAGGTTTTGGTGTCTATGGTCGCGCCTCAAAACGGAGGTCTTGGAAGTGTGTGAGCGGCCCGTTTTTGCGGACCTAGCCGATGCGCAACGCAGCGTGGCCGAGTATTTTGACTACTATAATCACGAGCGACTGCATTCCAGTATCAACTACCAAACACCCTATCACTCTAACCAACAGCTTCTTCACCCTAATATCCTAAACTGTCCAACGTAATCGGACCACCTCATTAAAAATAGGGTTCGACACCAAAAGTAAAGCATAGGATATTGTATATGTTATTGAAACACATACATTAGTCGCATACTAGTCATCACTTTATAAAATTAGCATCGTATGTATAAACATTCCATTTTTATATTAGGAATAGTTAGTTTGATAGGATGTCAAAAAGAAGAGCAAGACCGCTTGCCTGATATTACCAGTACTGGTGCAAACACAGCTGGAGCAAATATCAACGGAAAAGTTTTAGTTGCATCTAACATCTATGCCGGCAGCTCCGTGTTGCCTGCTGTGTATGGAGGCTATGCATATGATCAACAAATTCATGTTACTCTTTTCGGTCGGTTAAGCGAGCAGGTTGTACATATTGATTTATTTGTTACTCAAGCAACGCAGCCCGGTACGTATTTTTTTGATCAGCCTACTCCTCGTATGCCCGAAGCATTACCTGATCAGGTTCAAAACAATTATGCTACGTTCATTTATAATAAATCAGGTAGAACGTACGCTACCGATGCTACGCATACAGGTCAAGTCGTTATTACGCACGGAGAAAGAGGAGCTAAAAATGGTATTGCTGGAACCTTCTCATTCACAGCAGCAAACGTAGATGATCCAGCAGATGTCTTACGAATTGAACAGGGGCGCTTTGATATAGCCGCACAATAATATATTCTAATTTATTTTCGTGGTTCTTCTAGGGAGTGTGGACAGTTAGACAAGTAACACGAAGTGCTGCTTCGCGACCGTCAGCACGAAGCGTACAAGGCGATTTAGCCAATGCAGTGACCTCCTCCCACAAAACGGCTTAGCCTCTGTTTACTACTGGCTTACCGAACGGGGAAGCGTACAGAATCTTTATTAGCGGCTTCTTCTTGTTTCTGCGGCTCGGCAAGGCCGCGCTCGCCAAAGGAGTGTTCAGCCAACACGTAACCTACTGGGACCTCTTTCTTCTTCTCTTCTTCTTATGCTATCTAGGCTACTGGCTTCACTTCCACTTCAGTGATGCCGCGCCCCACTATATAGGGCGTTTAGATTGTCAGCGGGACTACCGGTTACCCGCCGGCTGATGGGCCATAACACCAGCGTGTCTTACCGCGCAGGAAGGGGTGCCGAGGATCTTTTATCCCAGGATTGAAAAGTAGGACTACTATGATTCTACCAATAATGGGCAATCCTAACTAAGGCCTTTACTTCCTAGGAAAAGTTGATTAACATAAGGTTTAGTTATAAGTACACTCTTAGAATAAGTGAATTTTCGGGCTTATTTAATCGCTAGACTCAATTTGGCACTTTTTCGAGGAAGAAGCGTGAGAAGGGTTATTATCTTGCGGCCAAATGAAAATAAGAAACCGGGTAATAGCTAGCCAGCCAAAGGAGAAAGAGGTAGTTATTCAAGCTATGTATCCTCTTTCTGCCTCGGCTCTAGCAGTCAAGTGGGCTGTATATGTTGGTCTTGTGTTGCTAGTTATCGCTCGCCCTGCACAGGTTGAACACTGGCTGAATCTTCATATCAACTCGTGGCCCACTATGGTTCTATTCCTAGGCGTACTGCTGACATTGGTAACGATCCTGCTGAATTACAATTATTTGTTTTCCCGCAAAACGGTTTTTAAAATTGGTGAATCCCTTTACTGGCAGGACCAGCAGGGGACCCAGTGGACTGTTCCACTAAAGGATGTAGAAGTGTTGGCTATTCAACACAGCAAGAAAAGCAAGGAGGTAGTACTTGACATGCGCAGCCCGCAAATCAGTACGCGAGTTTTACTCTGTGAGCATTGGCCACTTTATACCTTCACGAAACGAGGATACCAGGCCACGATGCGAAAAGTACAAGAGGCGTTTCAGCACTATCCCGTATTGCAAGAAAAAGCTACTACTCACGAGGTTCTTTACATCAGTCATTCCTCTCGCATGCTATAAGTGACGCTTCACAGCATATGAATTGGCCTATAACATTAATTAAACGGTCCTCGGCAAACGTTACGAGCGGGTTAATACTGCAAAGCTTAAGTATAGTCCGTAACCAGTTGCTTAATAGATTTGTCGTGTAATGTACGCAAGCTGTGCGATAAGTAGCAGCGGCCGATTTGCTCTACCTTCTGCCTTAATATAGCGCTGCTGATGACCATTCGGTATCCTTTCCTGCCCAAATCGAATCGTTCGCTCCAGCCGGGTCAGTATTGGGCTATCCCCCTCGCCTCCGGGACCTATGCCTGTGGCCGGGTCCTGGACGTGCCCCCACCCAGCGCCCATGACCGGCTGGGCTTCTATGCGGGCTTGATGCAGTGGACGGATACCGTTCCGCCCACCCATGAGCGCCTGGCGGGTACTTCCCTGTTGGAGCAGGGCCGAATATCGATACGCACTCTCACAAGGCTGGGGTATCCCATTCTTGGCCATCGCCCCTTGGCCCTGGATGGGCTCGTGCTTCCCATCACGGTAGAACAAGCGTGTTGGCAGCCCAAGGCGGTTCTGCTACAAGGCTATACCATTGTCGGCGCGAGTCAGCGACACGATCACCCCCTGCGGATGCAGCCACTCCCAGCGCAGAGCGGCTACGCTGGCGAGGACAACCCCACGACTCTTCCTGTACAGGCTACATGGGGCTATCAGATGCTCCAGTTGCTGGCGGAAAAGCATTTTGGCTAATGAAGGCCTCTTACAGTCGTAAGGGGCGATGTATTATGCTGACTTAGAGGCTTGTCACACCGCTTAAACGAAGGATTGGAATACGTGACAGCCACTCAAGAGGTAGGAGAATGTAGGTTATCCGTTTCGCGATATACCTGTTTCGCGCAAAGGGTTACTAGTAAGCCAACACGCCTACCCAAACTTAGGTGCTCGGCAGCCGGCCGACCCAGACCCACCCAATTTGTACCACGACCACCGCGCGACCATCCGCCGTCTTCCCCAGTCAGTGTGGTTTCTTCGACGCCCACGCGTCCAACTCCAGCAGGTCTTCCGGCCAGCATGTGGTGGTTTCCGCATAAGCCGTCCAGTGTAAGTCAGCAACTCCCGGTAGCCGCTGGTACTCCGCCGGGAAAGGCGGCGCATCCGTTTCGGCTACTTCCGCAAAGAGCTGCTCGTATCCCGCCTGCTTTTCAGCAATACCGGCCACGACTTGCGAGCGCCCAAAATCCGGCTCATAGAGCCACACGGCCAGGTAAAAAGCAGCATAGTGGGCGGCGAGTGCCGCCTGCCAGTGATGGCAATCGTCGACCAAGCGCGTTACCCACAGCTGCCGGATGGGCACGGGGGGCTTGGAGTCGACCGACCAGGGGAATAACCCAAGCTTGACATACTCCCGATGGGTCTGCTGCAAATACGGTACATCCAGTGTATGCGCAAGCGCGGCGCGGTGTTGATGCGCCCGTAAAAACCGGCGAAAGCCCCTGATTTTCTTTCGGCGCTTTTTCCGGTACATCACCCTGTTGGCAATTCCACTCATGCTCAAAGCTACCAGAAAGGGGGGCAAGCGCCATTGTTTGCTAGAAAGCTCTATTTGTTGCCGCAGTCTTCGGGTGTTACCGTGAATCCGTGCCGCCTTCGTGAACGAACCCGGTAAAGGTTTGGGTGTCACTGCCGGTGTTCGGACAAAACTAAATATAAGTTATGATAAACTTGACTTATCATAACTTATATTTACAGAGCAAAAAAGAGCGTTTTTTCGGTTTTCACTCCTATATAATATAGGCACTGAAACGTGCGGTCTGATTCGCCTCTACTTCATCTTGCCTGATCCGTCCCTAACACCTAGTCCATGCCCGAAAATCTGTCCCTCGTTCCGTCGTCCAATACCAATCAAACGATCAATGCACAGTTGGCCCGGGCCTCGGCCAAGGTGGCGGGCTTTCTGGAAGCCGGCCTGCAGGGCGCGGCCAACACGGAGCGGGCCTACACCTCGGACCTGAAAAGCTACGTGGGCTTTTGTGAGCGGCACGGCTTGCTCGCGGTGCCGGCTGACGTGGACACGCTGACCGAGTACGTGGCCTACCTGGCCACCGAGAAGCCCGCCCCGGAACCCGGCATTGGGGGCGGTGGGGAGAAAAAGAAGCAGAGGGGCCAGCAGCCGCTCACTCGGCCGCACTCGCTGGCCACCATCCAGCGCCATCTGGCCGCCATCCGCAAAGCCCATCAGCTCGCCGGCTACCGGCTGCCGGCCACCCTGGATGCCCTGAACGTGGTGATGGACGGCATTGCCCGCACCCTGGGCAAGCGCCAGGACCAGGCTCCGGCTTTCACGGTCGAGGAGCTCAAGCACGCGATTCGTCGCATCGACCTGGACACGTCCTCGGGCATCCGGGACCGGGCCCTGCTGCTGCTGGGCTTCGCCGGGGCCTTCCGCCGCTCCGAGCTGGTAGGCCTCAACATCGAGCAGCTGGAGTTTACGGAGCGGGCCTTGCTCGTGCACCTGGCTAAAAGCAAAACCAACCAGTACGGGGCGGTCGAGGACAAGGCCATTTTCTACGCGCCCACCCTGGATTTCTGCCCCGTGCGCTGCCTGCGGGCCTGGCTACATCTGCTGGGTCGTACTACCGGGCCGCTGTTCGTGAAGATTCCGCGCGCGGCTCCTGGGCAACTGGCTGTGCCCTCGCAGAAGCGGCTCTCGGATATTTCCATCAACAAGTTGATACAGAAGCGCCTGGGGCCGGGCTACTCGGCGCACTCGCTGCGGGTGTCCTTTGTGACGGTGGCCGTGCTCAACGGGCAGTCGCACAAGGCCATTAAGAACCAGACCAAGCAGAAGACGGATGCCATGATCGAGCGCTACACCCAGCTCAACAACGTCGTGTCCTACAATGCCGCCCAAAGCTTAGGGTTGTAAAATGCCCGGCGCAGCAAGCGGGGGGAATAAGATTGGCCGTCCTCACCCACGGATTTCAAGCGACGGGAGGATTACCCGGTGAACCAAGGCTCATCGGGAGCGTACACCTATCTAAGCTTCGTGGGGGTAGCGGCTACTCGGCCGACCCTTGTGCGGGGAATTAGGCTATTGTCTCAGGTTTCAGTAGCAGCGACGTCTACAGTGGCCAGCTACTACCAATATCCCGTACTCATTCTTACGCTCCCGGCATTACCTGATGAAATTCCCTTTCCTGCTCCCAGCCGTGCTGGCCACTTTCGCGGCTTTTCAAGCGCCGGCCCAAACGGCGCCGAAGGCGGCCCCGCCGCGCGTAGCCGCCGATCAGTTGGCCACCGCCAAAGACCCGCTCACGGTGCAGCCCATCACGCACGGCAGTGTGGTGCTGAGCTGGAACGGGAAGACCATCTACGTGGATCCCTACGGTGGGGCGCCGGCCTATGCCGGGCTGGCCGCCCCGGATGTGATCCTGATCACGGACATTCACAGCGACCACCTGGACTTGAAGACACTTTCCGGCCTCCCCGTAGACCACGCCCTGCTGATAGTACCCCAAGCGGTAGCCGATCAGCTGCCGGCCCAGTACCGTCAGCAGGTATGCGTGCTGCACAACGGCCAGCGGCTCGATACGCTGGGGCTGCGCGTTGCCGCCATTCCCATGTACAACCTCCCCGCCACTGCGGACGCGCGGCACCCCAAAGGCCGGGGCAATGGCTACGTGCTGAACTTAGGCGGTAAGAACGTCTACCTGTCCGGCGACACGGAAGCCACGGCTGAGATGCGCGCGCTCAAGGATATTGATGTGGCGTTTGTATGCATGAACCTGCCCTACACCATGGACGTGCAGCAGGCCGCGCAAGGTGTCCTGGCGTTCCAGCCGGGTATTGTCTACCCCTACCACTACCGGGGGCAGAATGGGCTGAGCGACGTAGCGCGCTTCCGGCAACTCGTGCAGCAGGCTAACCCGAACATTGAGGTACGGCTGCGCAACTGGTATCCGGCGACCCAGTGAGTAGACAAAGACTGTATTCCAGGTGGTTGATGAAGCGCTTACTCTACTAATAATTTGCCGGTACTAGCACCTACCCGAACCAAATACACCCCCGTAGGAAGCCCATCTAAGGAAAGCACTGCTTCCGGAGTATTTGGTTTTACGGGAACGTTTTGCAGTACATGCCCCAACACATCCTGCAATTGTACCACTGCTATACCGCTGGGGATTACTACTCGCGCTAGAGTGCGCGCGGGATTGGGATAGATTCCTAGCACCGCCCGCTTAGGCGCACCAACGGCCAAAGGTTGTTCCGTTAGCCTAGCGAGGTAGGCTACCTGGCTATTACCGGGTATGTCCAGGAGCGTCTGGCTACCAAAGCGGGCCATCATCCCAGCTGATCCAGCTACATAGATAGTGGCCCCGCTTATGGCTATGGCAGAGGCATCGTCGTCTGCCATACCGCCGCCCTGCTGCGTCCAGATAAAACTACCCGTACTACCCGCGTCTATCACTTTGGCTACCAAGGCGTTCATAGTTCCCACGAGCCCGTTATTTGTCAGCGTCGTATTGCCGAAGGTAGTGGTGGTGCCATCGTACCGGCCGGCTAGGTATACGCTCGAGCCGGTTGCGGCTACATCCGTAGCGGTAACCGTCCCTTGCTCAGAGGCGCCTGCCCATAAGGACCAGATGAAGCTGCCACTGCTCCCTGCATCGGTTAGTTTAGTCACAAATGCATTCCTAGTGCTCTTGGTGGTAGTTGTTAGTGTCGTCGCACCAAAATTTACGGTAGCTCCGGTAAATGATCCGACCACATATACACTATTCCCAGAGACAGCCAGCGCGTTTGAGGTAGCGCTAGTGCCGCCCGTTCGCTCAGCCCACATGAAACTACCAGCGTTGCCGGCGTCCGTTAGCTTCGCTACAAATAGATTCCCTCCGTTCGATACAGTCATATTGCCGAAGTCGGCCGGAACGCTACGAAGCCAACCCGTTACATAAAGGCTCGCTCCACTTACAGCCAAGGCTGCTACACCATCATTTGCTATCCCTCCCCCTCTTTGTACCCAAGCAAAGCTACTGGTAGTACCAGCATCAATCAGCTTGGCTACAAATGCATCACTATCTCCCGCACTAGTAAGATTCAAACTCCCAAAAGTGGCCGTATTGGCAAAGGAACCTGCTACGTAGATGTTGTTTCCACTCACCGCTATGGTGCTAACGGCATCATACTCCGTGCCTCCTAGCTGCTGAGCCCACTCGAAGGTAGCGCTAGTGCCTACCTCTGTCAGCTTGGCAATAAATCCGTCGCTACGCCCGTTCGTGTCCCCTGCATTTGTTAAGGTGATGTCCCCAAACCTGGCAGTAGACCCGACAAAATCACCGGCTATGTAAATGCTTGAACCATTTAGCGCTACTGCTCTAACTGCGGTGCTTTCGCCTACACGCTGGGCCCACAAAAAACTGTTCGTAGCTGTACTCCACTTTGCCACAAACGCATTATAAGCGCCAACACTGGTCAGACTGATAGTGCCAAAAACGGCGGTTCCACTGAAACTTCCCACTAGGTATACATTGCCATTCGCATCAGCAGCGGTGGCGTCTACATACGAATTATCGCCGGGGCCCTATTTCACGGCTACTGCTGTCTGCCAAGTTTGCGCCTGGGTCCGACCTATTCCTAGTAGTGTATATAGCAGTCCAATGATTTGCCACCTGTAAAGCCAAGAGAAAAAGTGTTTCATCTAAAGGGATAGAAAGTGAAGTTAAAAAGCGTCATCCTAGCCCTACTAAAAGTAGGCCATCATCTTTCACCTTATTCTATCATCCGTTGCTTCAACACCTCCCGGCAAGCGCAGTACAAATTCTTTTATCATTCTCACACTGTTCACCTAGCAGAAAGCTCCTTGTGTGAGAGGGCTTTTCACCATACCATAAAGCATAACCACTGTTAGGCAGGCATAGTAAGGGTTGCGCACGGGCCGCACCTTCTTTGGCTTCGTGCGTTTGAACCGAGCGGCTACCTGCTCGGTGAATGGCATCGTGTAGCGCATGCATTTGCTGGGTGAGGGGAGCGAAATAATTCGTTGGAAAGCGGTTATTTTGAGGCCGGCGTGACCGCTCCGCCCCCTTGCTAGCCCATGCTGCTCTTGTTTCGTTCCTACTCCCTCCGCCTGCTGTGTGGTCTGAGTCTTTGTGCACCCAACTCTGTTAATACGGCTCCTTCCACAACGCCGCCTGCCCCCTCTGCTCGCGCAGTTGCCCCCAACGGGGATGAACCTTTTGTGGCGACGACCGCTTGGCAGGAGTTTACGACGCTGTTGCGGACCCGCTACGCGTATTTCACGCGCCCCGGGGTGGAGGGGGAAGCGATTTTGACGGCGTTTGCCCCAGCCGCGCACGCGGCACCGACCAAAGCAGCCTTTCGCGACGTGCTGCAACTCGTGGCCCACAACTTTGCCGACCCACATTTCATCGTTGGCCCGCTTGATTCCACGGACTACAATGTCGTGCCGACCAGCTCGGATCTGGTGGCTAGCTACCGGGACGGGCAGGGGCACCTGGTGGACGTGCGACACGAGAGTGACGCCGAGCAGCAAGGCCTTCGGCCCGGCGCGCAGCTCGTGCGCGTCGATGGGCTGTCGCCGCGCGAGGCCATTGAGCGGGTGATGGGATGCCCCGTCGCTACCTTGTCCCCGGTGCAACGCGAGGCAGGCCTGAACATAGCCCTGGCGGGCGTGCGGGGGCATTCTCGCCAGCTGACCGTGCGGGTCGGGCGCCAGCGCCGCACCTATACGCTGCGTTCCCCCGGCGAGCAGGCCCAGCGCGTGCGCACGCTGCCCCCCGTGCGTGTCACGCAACGCGGGAACGTGGCCATCATTCGCTTCAACAATTCGCTGGGCAACAATGCCACCATTGCCGCCTTTCAGGCGGCGCTGCAGCAAGTCCAGTCTTCTACGGGGCTGGTCCTGGATTTTCGCAACACGCCCAGTGGCGGCAATACGACAGTGGCCCGCAGCATTCTGGGCCATTTCGTGCGGGTGGAGCAGCCCTATCAGGTGCACGTGGTGCCCAGCGAGCAACGCCTGTATGGGGTTCCGCGCAAGTTTGTGGAGTATGTGCTGCCCCTGGCGCCCTATTACGCCGGGAAGGTCATCGTACTCGGCGGCCACTGGACCGGCAGTATGGGCGAGGGCCTGCTCATTGGCTTTGCCGCCCTCGGGGTGCCGACGGCGGGCTCGGAGCTGGCCCACTTACTCGGCGCCCTCTTCAACGAGCGGCTCACGCAGTGCGACGCCCGGGTAGACCTGGGCGAAGAGCAGCTGTTGCAAGTCACGGGCGCGCCCCGTGAAGCCTTCGTGCCTGCGTACTACCGCGCTGCCAGCGAAGGACCAACGGGCCAGGATGCGTTGCTGGAGCAAAGCATTCAACTGGTGCAATAGCTGCTCGCCCGTGTGCGCTATCGAAAAGCAGACGATCACGCTACCTTTCCTTGTACGCTCCTCAATGAGTCAGTTGGCAAGTAAAGTGCGCCGTAACGTCTTATGGTCCACCGTCCTTAGAATGTAACTTTTGATCTAGTGGCTATTCCTAAGAAAAAATAACCCGCGTTGGAAGCCAGGAGTTAGCGCAGCAGACCACTGTTCGACATCATTCCTTCTGAACTGGCGTGGCGTGACGTAAGGGAGAAACGGAACACAGCGCATGTTTCGGGAAACAGGCCGATTTGGGATGGCCGTATTGCTAGGTCCGGTAGGCGAAGCATTCGGATTCGCTACTAGCTAAAATACCCACGCCTACGACTGGGGCGAAGACGCACGGAGGCCACCCTGAATTAAGGCGGAAAAGGTAGCAGCCGCTTCCCGCTCACTGCACTGCCCGCTCAACATCAGTACGGAAAGGGCCTCCCCTGCGCCAACCAGCCCAACACAGTACCGATGGAGCGCCGCAGGGGCTAGCGAACTGTGGGGAGCCAGGGTAGCACTAAACAACTGAACGTACCCAGCCAGCAACTCCTGCTGCACCACGCCCATTTCTTCGCTGCCCGACAAGGCCGCCCGTACCGCGTGCGCTTCGCCCCCCGTGTCGACAGAACAGTGAATATAGGCGGTGGCGAGCACGTCCGCCGTGTCCTTTACATTTTGCTGCACGCTCAGTAGCGGTTGCCGCAACGCCTGTAACTGCTGCTCATCCAGTAATTTATAGAGCGCCGTCAAGAGCCCCGCACGCGTGCTGAAGTGCTCGTACGTAATGGGCTTCGAAACGCCGGCCCGGGTGGCTAAGTGACCCAGGGTTAGGCGGTCAGCCCCCTCTTCGCGAATGATAACGAGTGCCGTATCAAGCAATTGACGCCGGCGTTCCGCCTTGGCTAGTCTGCCAACAGGGCGTTTAGGTGCTGCTGAGTCCGGAGAGGGGGGCATAGTCAGGGGGGCTGTTTTCAAAGTTCATCCGCAAAGGTACTATCCGAAAACCTACTATTCGTAACCTACTTTTTGTAACTTACCAATAGTAGGTTATATTTGCTTGAAATATTCACCCCCCCATTCGCCTGTACATGACACTACATCCCATTCTCCTGGTTGGCGGCTCGGGCACGGTGGGCCGCTGGGCGGCCCGCCTCCTGCACGACGCCCATCCCACGGTGCCCCTGCTGCTGGGCGGCCGTGACCTGGCCAAAGCGCAGGAAGCGGCCGCTGAGATACCCAGCGCCGAAGGCATTGTACTCGATCTTGCCGCCGAAGACTTCGGTCTGGGCCAACGCCTGGTCAGTGCCGTGGTCGTTTTCTTTACGGACGACCGACTGGCCGCGCTTGGGTTTGCCCAGGCCCGCGGCCTCCCGTACCTGAGCATTTCAGCGGGCATCTTTGAGATGGGCCCCGAGGTAGCGGCGTACATGCACCAGCCGCAGGCCGCCCCGGTGGTCCTGGGTACGGAATGGCTGGTCGGCGCTACCACTGTCCCCACGCTGGAATTCACCCAAGCATTCGGCCGGGTGCACGCGATCACGATCGGCGCGCTGCTGGATGAACAGGACGTTACGGGCCCAGCCGCCTACGCGGACTTTGCGCGCCAAACCAAGATTATGCCCGCGGCGCTGGTTCGGCGCGAGGGGGCCTTTGTCTGGCAAGTGGGCGACGAGGGCAACACCACGTTTCACGCCGTGGATGGCACCGAGCAACAAGCCGCTGCGTTCTCCTTCTACGACGTGCTCGGCCTGGCCACCGCGACCGGCGCGCCGAACGTGCAGTTCTCGCTGGCATTTGGCGTCAGTTCCACCCGCCGCCAGGGCGAGCCGATGTCCACGGAAATACTCATCGACCTGGCCGGGGAAGACCACGCGGGGCAGCCACTCCGCACCCGGCACGCGGTGGTGCATCCCCAGGGGCAAATGCCGCTCACGGGCCTCGGCGTTGCCCTGCTGCTGGAGCGGTTGCTCGGCCTGGACGGCCAGCCCGCGGTTCCGGCCGGGCTTTACTTCCCCTACCAACTGCTGGAGCCCCGTACATATCTGGCCCGCCTCCAGCAGATCGGCGGTCGGGTGCTAACGTTGGCAGTGCCGCCGGAGCCGGAATTGCCCCACGTATCCCACCGACCCCAACCCCGTGACGGTTCTAGCGCAGTGGTTCCCCTGCCGGTTTACCCCAGAACCGACCTGACGCTGGACGCCGCCATCCGGGCCGGCAACCTGCCGGCGGTGCTAGAACAGTTGCGCGCCCGCGCCGACGTCAACCGGCCCGGCCCCGATGGCCTAACGCCGCTCATGCTCGCGGCCGGCCTCGGCGAGTTTCACCTCACCCAGCTCCTGCTAACGGCGGGTGCCAACGTGCACGCAGTGGAACCCCGGATGGGCGCCACCGCGCTGCATAAGGCAGTGCAAGCGGGCAACCCGGATGTCGTCGCGCTGCTGCTCGACCACGGGGCTTTTATAGACCAGCAGACCCCCATCCTGGGCAACACGCCGCTGATGGACGCCGTGCTGCACAAGCACGCGGCGGTGGTCGAACGGCTCCTGCAGCGCGGCGCCCGAATGACGATTGTCAACCATTGGGGGCAGACGGCCCTGGACATAGCCCGGGCGGACGGACTCCCGGGAATCACCCGGTGCCTCGAGGCGCAACAGCAGGCGAACGCTGATGCTGTCGCCAGACTCAAGTTGGTGGCCGCCGTGAAAGCGGCCGACCGCCGGGAGGTGGAGCGGCTGATCGCGGCGAACCATCCGGTGGATGAGCAGGTACCGATGATCGGTAGTTTGGACGACAACTACACGCCCCTGGGCATCGCCGCACGGGAGGGGCAGATTGATATCGCCCGGTTGCTGCTGCACGCCGGGGCCGATCCCCGGCGCCTGATCGGCCTGATGGGCGGCATGGCCCTCCACGACGCCACCTATTTTGGCCACGCCGCCATCGTGCGGCTGCTCACGCAACACCCCGAGCAGCCGGGTGCGCCAGCCGCCGGGTTGCAGGTACAAGGGGCCTACAATGGCTACGCTGCCCTCCACGATGCGGTGTGGCACGGGTACCTCGACGTGGCCCAGGCCCTGGTCGAGGCCGGGGCCTACCTGGACCAGCAGAGCCACACGGGCCTGACCCCGCAGGGGCTGGCCCGGCTGTACGGGTACGACAAGCTCGTGCAACTGTTGGTGAAAGCCGAGCGCTAAGTAGCCCCTCTCAAAGCTACCCCAAAATGATTTCTCCTTTTTCAGGTGCGCGTTGCCTGCCATCCCCTACCCTTCCCCCCTACTATGAACCATTCCCCGGACACGACCATCTACCCCCATCCGTTTGCCTTCCCGGACGCCGCACTCGCGGACTTACGCGACCGGCTGGCCCGCACCCGCTGGCCCGATAGCGAGACCGTACCAGACTGGCGCCAGGGCGTCCCGCTGGCCACGATGCAGGCTTTGTGTACCTATTGGCGCGACGGCTACGACTGGCGCGCCTGCGAGGCCCGGCTGAACGCGCTCTCGCCATCCAGAACGCAGATTGACGGGCTCGCCATTCATTTCCTGCACCTGCGCTCCCCCGAACCCGACGCCGTGCCCCTGGTCCTGACGCACGGCTGGCCGGGCTCCGTCATCGAGTTCCTCAAGGTCGCGCCCATGCTGGCCGATCCCCGGGCGCATGGGGGCGATCCGAAGGATGCGTTCCACGTCGTGCTACCGACGCTGCCCAACTTTGGGTTGTCCGAGAAACTCACGACGCCGGACTGGTCCCCGGAACGGGTCGCCCGGGCGTGGGTGGAGCTGATGCGCCGGCTCGGCTACGAGGGCTTCTTTGCCCAGGGAGGTGACTGGGGTTACGCCATCACCAACGCGCTGGGCGGCATAGGGGCGCCCGCCGTGCGCGCCGTCCACTTCAATATGTTCCCGATTTTTGCGGGCATGGAAGCGGTCGATGCGCAGGAGCAGCAGGCGCTGGCGCGGCTGCAAGCATTCGCCGAACATGAAAACGGTTACATGACCGAGCAGATTCAGAGTCCGCAGACGCTCGGCTACGGGCTTACGGATTCCCCGGTCGGCCAGGCGGCCTGGATCTACGAGCTGGTGGCCAAATACACCGACGGCAACGCGGAGGAGTTGCTGGGCCGCGACGCGATCCTGGACAACATCACCCTCTACTGGCTCACGGCTACGGCGGCCGCCTCGGCGCGCATCTACTGGCAGAGTATGCGCACCTTCCGGGAACATTCGATTCAGGTGCCCGTCGGCTTCAGCCAGTTCCCCCGCGACATCCACCAGACCAGTCGGCGCTGGGTGCAGGAACGCTACCCGACCCTGGTTTACTACAACGAGCTGCCGCAAGGCGGGCATTTTCCGGCCTGGGAACAACCAGCGCTCTTTGTCGAGGAAGTGCGCGCGAGCTTTCGTCATTCCCGCTAAGGAGACGATGATCGCTAGACGTGTTCCTATTTGGCACCAAAGCAAAGGCGCCGCCGAACCGTCGGCCCAACGGGTGGCACAAGGGGTAGACGGACGGCCACGCGGTGGACCCTGAAAAGCTACTTTACCGTCTTGTCCCCTTCCCCGGCCCGGCAGTGAGCTGGCATCCTCAAACAACACGACCCTTCCCTACAACGGCTGCGTAGATAACGTGCTATGCCACACCCGTTACGAGAACACCTGGAGCAAGTAGTCACGCTGACGGACGAGGAGTTCTCCGTAGTGCTTTCCCAGTTCAGTTGCCGCCACTTTCGCAAGCACCAATTGCTGATCCGGGAAGGGGAGCGCGTGCCGCATCTCTACTTCGTGGTGCAGGGGCTGCTGAAACTCGTGCACACCGACGCAGTGGGCCGAGCGCACATTGTTTCGTTTGCCCTGGAGGACTGGTGGGAGGGTGACTTTGCCGCCTATCTGACCCAGACCCCGGCCACGCTCTCGCTGCAGTGCCTGGAAGATACGACGGTCTGGTGTCTGCCGCTGGCCGGCTACCAGCAGCTCTGCGCCCGGCTCCCCCAAATAACCTACTTTTTCATGGTCAAATTTGCCCGGGGCGGCCTGGCGGCCCAGCAGCGCATTCTCTCGCTGCTCACCCTGCCGGCTAAGGAGCGGTACGAGCGGCTGCTGCACCAGTATCCCACCTTGCCCCAGCGGGTCTCGAAAACGCAGTTAGCGGCCTACCTAGGCGTCTCGCGCGAAACCTTAAGCCGGCTGGCCGAGCAACGTCATCCCCGAAAATAGTGCGGTAGGTCACAGGCAATGCCCCGGCGCCGGTGGGACCTTTGTCCCTGTACTTTCACTCCTTCAACAATGCAAAAGCGAACAATTAATCCGTGGCAGTGGCAGCAGCACAGTGCCTACAATCAGGCCGTAGAAGTACGGCAGCCGTCCGCCACGCTCTACTGCGCCGGTCAGGCAGCCATCGATGCCGACGGCGTCCCCAGCACGGGCGATATGCGAGCCCAGTTGCAGCAAGTGCTCGGCAACGTGGAGCAGGTCGTCACCGCCGCCGGGTACCAGTGCCGTGACATCGTACACCTACGCATCTACACCACCGATACGACTGCGCTGTTTGGCCCGGCAGGCTGCTTCGACGTGTTCACCGAGTGGGTCGCCCGGCATGGGATTCAGGCCGCCGCCACGATGGTGGAAATCAACTTTCTGGCGTATGAGGGGCTGAGCGTAGAAGTGGAAGCCATTGCGGTGCGCTGAGGCCCATACAATATACCTTCAAACGTTCAACCAAGGCCGTTACTCTTGTATCATCTTTTAATTCGACGTTCATGTAATGATACAAAGCGAATCTTCGCTCTTGCTAACGGACTTCCTTTAAAAAGCACCCCTACTTGGCCTCCTGCAACCATCTTTGGGCGGCTTCGATCGTCTTATCTGGGGTATCCTTCGGCGAATACTCCACCACTACATCCGGCATGATGTTATGCAAATAGGGCTTGCGGGTTCTATCCATTCGGTAGCCGGCTGCCAGTAACAAGTACGCCCCATCCGACAGCTTGAAGTCCTGGTTCGCGGTCGTATAGCCCGCCGATGGCTGGCCAAAGACCCGGGCGTTGTCACGCCCCATCAAGGAAATGGCGACCATCTCGCCGCTACTCGCCGTCAGCGAATCAATTAGAATCGCTATCCGCTGCGGCGTTGCTGCCGCCGCCCCGGCGCTGGGTTGCGGTTCTTTTTCGCTCCAATGGTAGCGGGGTAGTCCCTTCATCAACGTACGCCGTGGGGTAACATCGTACGCGTAGATTCCCTCGCCCAGCAGGGTTTGGAGCCCCGCGATCATGGGGTTCATATTACCACCTGTATTCTGGCGCAGATCGACCACCCACCCCGTGAGTGGGTATTGAGTTTGCAGCGCCGCCAACTGGCGTTGGATGCTCTGAGCGAAGGTCTGTCCGACCGAGGCCTCCATGGACGTGAATTCTGGTATTTTTATGTACCCGACGCCGTCGCCCAAGTACCGGCTTTCGGCTGGCTGGCCCGCGTAGCTCGGAGAAGTTAAGGTCGCTGCTTCTATTCTCGGATAGAAATGAGAATGCTTGTCGCCCGCGTTGCGCAGCGTGCTCATGATATGGTCGATGACGGGCTGACATTCTGCGACGGTTGCCATACCTTGTGACTTTTCCTTGACCTGCTTTCGCAGCTGCGCCCAATCGATTGAATCTGCATAAAGCGCGTTCTTCTTAATGATCTGTTGAAGGTCAGTCAGATACTGCACCACCTCCTTGGAGGGCTTCGCGTCGGGCTTGCTGGTTTGGGCAAACAGGCTGCTGGCCGCCAACAAGAGCGGGAAAAGCACGAGTCTTAACGAGGGCTTGATACGAAAGGACATAGTAGGGAGGTGTTAGCGAATAGGTTAGCAGATGGGTACAGGCATGCAGCCAAGGGAAGAGGGGTTGCCCGAACCCAAGCTTTTCTGCTGGCCGCGTTCCGGAGCCAGAGCAGAACGCCTACTCCCCTAGGGGGCACGAAAGAACATTAAACAGACAAGCGGCAAGAGAAAAGTAGGGCGAGAGAGCTAGAGCGGTAGCACCCTCCCCTTTGCACAGAAACGGATTAGGAGCGAGAGTGCTACCGCACGTACATAACGCATACATACATCATGTACAAGTTTTTAGTAGTACTTGCCTCAACGTTTATGTACGGGTAGAGCCCGATAATAGGCCCGTAGTACCACACTGCCCCCCCCTAGCGGAACGCCGCAGCACTCGCTGGTACACATCAGTTGATCAGTAGTTGGTTCCTCGCAGAAAGCCCACGTGCTTTTCTTCCGCCCGCCTGCTAAGGCAATCGAACGATGGTGGCCATCATGCCACCATCGTTCGTGTATTTTTCACCAGCTCCTTGCGTGGGACGCCCTACCACGAACACTGGTAGTATCACAACACAATCGTGCGTTCGTCCTATCCTATGTTTAAGCTTCCGCTCAAACATAGGACGTCATACGACAATTTATAGGTTGTGAAGGTTCAAGGCGCGCAGCAGCTTGCGTCAAGCGGCTTTCGCTAGCCAAGCGCAACGCTTCGGCGCGAAAGGCCGCATCGTAGCAGCGGCGTTTGGCTGGTTGAGGGCTGTCTTTCATGACATTCGAAAGATAAGGCCCTATTCTGTCTAGATTTACCCAACCACCTCAAGCTCGGGCAACTCCATTAATTCACACAACGGTAATCTAGCTATAAACCAGAAGAAACAGTACGTTTTGTATTTGCGGCCTCAATTCAACGACCTAGAACGCACCTATGAAACACACATCTACTTTTCTTTTGGCCGCCTTACTTGGCAGCGGACAAGCCGTAGCCCAGGGCAACGCTGCAAAAAAAGGCAGCACCGATATCAGTCAGTTTACATCCGTTGAGCCCTCCACGCAGCAGCAGATACTGCGCATCCCGGCCACGCATACTTTCCAAATGCTGGTACAAGCGGGCTCTCCCTACTCGCAAGCCGCCGATGGCGTGATCAAGGAAGCCTTTGACTTCACGGGATACGTGCCTATCTACAGCGGTAAATCCGACAACAAAGGAAACAGCGCTTTTGGCCAGGATCATAACGCCCAAGGCTACTTGTCCATCAACCACGAAGGTTCCTCGACGGCTACCTCGGGCGTGAGCATGCTGAACCTGGACTTCAATCAAGGGAAGCAACTTTGGGATGTAACGGCGAAAAATGCCGTTGACTTTGGCCCAGTGGTAGGCACCTACAACAACTGTTCGGGGGGTGTTACCCCATGGCGAACCGTGGTTACGTGCGAAGAAAATACGCCGACTGCCCCCACCGATAGCAACGGCGACGGCTACCTCGACTTTGGCTGGAACGTGGAAATAGACCCGGCTACCCACTCGGTAAAGGACCACGACGGCGACGGTACGCCCGATAAGCTCTGGCGCATGGGCCGGATTAAGCACGAAAACATCGTGGTAGCCCCCGACCAGCGCACGGTATACGAAGGCGCCGACCACGGCTCGACAAATAGCTTCGTGTACAAATACGTGAGCGACCAAGCCGGCCAATTAGCTAATGGTACGCTTTACGTACTGAAACTCAGTGGTAAAATTGGGACGGCTACTACCGGCACGTGGTTGCAAGTGCCGAACAGCACACCTGCCGAGTGCAGCAATACTACGGACTTAGCGCGGGCATTGGGAGCCACCAGCTTCAACGGCGTGGAAGACCTCGAAATCAACCCAGTAACTCACCAAATTTACTTCACGGCGAAAGGTCCCGGTACGATCTACCGCTTCACCGATTCAGGCAACGAAGGCACTACCGTTAGTGATTTCGAGATTTTCGCGGGCAACACGCCTACAAATCCCAACCAAGCCTACACCATCAACTACGGTTCCGGCGAGGTGTCGGAATTGTGGCGTACCGGCAACGACAACCTGACGTTCGACTCGAAGGGCAACCTGTATGTGCTGCAGGATGGCGGCCGCAACCACGTGTGGCTGATTCGGGCGTCGCACACCCCGGCTACTCCCGCCGTTGAACTGTTTGCCGTTACCCCCGCCGGCTGCGAGCCCACAGGCATGACCTTGTCACCCGATGAGCAGTTTATGTTTATCTCTATGCAGCGCCCTAGCGCTAACAACACGGAGGTGATGGTTGACGCTGCTGGTCAAGAGGTCGTGTTCAACAAGTCCACGGCCCTGGTTATTGCGCGCAAAGAGGTGCTTGGCAAAGCAACGAAAAAGAAGACTTCCCAGCAGCAGGTAGCGGTGGATGTGTATCCAAACCCGGTGAGCGGCGCGGAAATGAACGTGCAAATAACCCATCCTCGGCCAGAGGCAGCCACGATGCAAGTACGGAACCGGGTAGGAAAGCTCGTATTGGAACAGGCCGTGGAGCTTAAGAAGGGCGTAAACACCCTGACGCTACCCGTTAGTGCGCTCCAGAGCGAACAGTATTATCTGGTGATTAAGACGGCTACTACTACCACTACTCGCCCCTTCATCAAGCAGTGAGGGTAGCCCGTATTTTCGTTTCGCTTTTACTCGGTGTTGCCCTGCAAGTCTTGCAGGGCAACACGTGTTTGGCGCAGTGCGCTACCCCTACCGCTTTTACGCTTCCGGATGCGCTGAGCCGTCCGGGCTGCGTTCGGGAACTGAATGTGCGTGGCCAGAGCCTGGAGCTCCTGCCGGCCAGTGTAGGCCAACTTCCTCATTTGCAACGCTTGTACGCGCACGAAAACCACTTGCGTCAGCTGCCCGAAGCCCTCACCCAACTCGACAGTCTGCGGGTATTGTTCTTGAATAAAAATAGTCTTCTGACGTTGCCGACGACCATTGGTCAGCTGCACCGGCTGCAACAACTGCAAATAGACCAGAACAACCTCACGGAGCTGCCACCCAGCATTGGCGGCTTGGACAGCCTGCGTTTTCTCGTGGGTGGCTACAACAACTTCACCTCCCTACCCGACCAGTTGGGCGAGCTGGCGGCGTTGGAATACGTGGACGTGTCCAACAACCAGCTGCTTTTCTTGCCGGAGTCGATGCGCAAGCTGGGCAGTCTTCGCTACGTGTATCTGAACGACAACAAGCTCCAGCGCCTGCCCAGCCAGTTGGGGGCGCTGGGGAAGCTAGAGGAGCTGAACGTATCGAACAACCAGCTGGAACAGCTCCCAGCGAGCCTAGGAGGCTGCCAAGCCTTGAAAGTGCTGATTGTTTCCGGTAACCAGCTCACCGCTCTCCCTAAACACTTGGGCCGGCTCCAGAACCTGGAAATCCTGATTGCCAATGACAACCAGCTGACGGCCCTACCCCGCTCGGTGCGCAAGCTCAAAAAGCTGAAAACGGTCATTGTCAAGAACAACGCCTTCACCCCGGAAGCCCGCCGGCAGGCCGTAGCCGCGCTGCCGGGTGCTACCCTCTACTTTCAATGAGTATTCGTTTTTCTTGGTTTCGGGCGGTTGCCCGTCCGCTGCTGCTGCTGGTAGCGGCAGGGTTGTTCTCGTTTGCCGTCTTGCACAAAAGTCCGACTGAGCAGGTGAAGGAACACTACACCACCCATCTGCGTCAGCTACATACTGCCCTGACCGCTTTTCAGCAAATGGCCCCACAGGCAGATGCAGTAACGTTGCGCGCCCAGTTTGCCGCTTGCCGGCAGGAGTACAAACAGCTGGAGTTTGCCATCGAATACTATTACCCCCATGCCGCCTCGCGCATCAATGGTGCGCCCCTACCCGAAACCGAACCCGGCGAACCGGGAGAGGTCATTCCCCCCTCGGGGTTTCAGGTGTTGGAAGAGTACATATACGCAGCCCCCGACACCCGCGCCAACCGCGAGTTGGTATACCAGGAAATCGATAATCTGCTCTACCAGGTGCGCCACTTAGAGCAGCAGGCTTCCTACCTGGCCTTTACCGATGCGGAGGTGTTTGATGCCGTGCGGCTCAACCTCTACCGGCTGGCGGCCAAGGGCGTATCCGGCTTCGACTCTCCCGTAGCGCACGCCTCGCTACCCGAAGCCGCCGCGACTTTGAAAGCCAGCCGCGACGTACTGGCCATGTTCGACGTGCCGGCCGCGCTAACCACACAACTGGCCCATTGTGAAGCCGCCGTTGCCGCTCCTGCGCAGGATTTCAACCGCTTCGACCGCGCCCGGTTCTTCGTGCGCTATTTCAACCCGGCGCTGGCAACGCTTCGGCAAGTACAAGCGCAGCTGCACATCCCATTTGTGGCAGCGAAGCGCGCAGTGCGGGCAGATGCGGCCGGCTACTTTGTGGCCGATGCATTCGACGCTTCCTTTTTCGCCCCCGCAGACGCGGCCACGCCCACGCCGGCCGTCCTAAAATTAGGCGCAGCCCTGTTCAAGGAACCGCTGCTTTCGGGCAGTGCGGGCCGCTCGTGTGTCAGTTGCCACGAGCCCGAGCGAGCCTACACCGACGGCCTGAAAGTGAACCGCTCGTTGCTGGCAGATGCGGGGTTGGAGCGCAACACGCCCACGCTGCTCAACGCAGCCTTGCAGCCCGATCAGTTCTACGACAGCCGGGTGCATTTCCTGGAAGATCAAGTGCACGCTGTTATATCCAACAAGGCCGAGATGGGTGGTCACCTAAGCGAGGCCCCTACCTTGCTACGCAAGAAAGGCGCGTATGCAAAGCTGTTCGCGCAGGCGTTTGCCACTGAAAAACAACCCGTGTCGGAGCGCAACATCCGGCGTGCCGTAGCGGCCTACGTCCGGTCGCTGGTCCGCCTGAACAGCCGCTTCGACCAGTACATGCGGGGCGACACCACTGCGCTCAACGCTTCGGAGGTGCTCGGCTTCAACCTCTTTATGGGCAAAGCGCAGTGCGGCACCTGCCACTACATGCCGCTGTTCAACGGGGCCGTGCCGCCCCTCTACGAAAAAACGGAAAGCGAAGTACTGGGTGTACCAGCCACTGCCGATGCCCAGTCTCCGATGTTGGATGCCGACCCCGGCAAGTTTCTGCTCTATGGCATTGTGCACCAGAAGCACGCGTTCAAAACGCCTACCGTTCGCAATGCGGCCCTCACCGCGCCCTACATGCACAACGGCGTGTATCAGACCCTGGAGCAGGTAATCGACTTCTACGACCAAGGTGGCGGCGCGGGCCTGGGCCTATCCGTGCCTACCCAAACCCTAGCCGAAGACCGGTTGAATCTCAGCCCAGCGGAGCGGCAAGCCCTAGTTGATTTTATCAACTCCTTGTCTGATGCGCAGCAAGTTGTGTATGAGTAAGCAGCCAATCGGGTCAGCCCGCAGTACTAACAGCTGGATGGTCCCCCCATACTGCCTAAACGGGGACGAACAGCAATGGCTAGTGGACTGGCTCGGCGAGCTGGCCGACCGGCACTGCTACCTGCTCGGTAATCTGTCGGCGGCCAACGAGTAGCAGCAGTAGGGCCAGCGCCGAGGTGCCCGCCATAATCCCGACCATGGGCACGGCGGTGTGGTTACTGAGCACGCTCACGCCCACGGAGGCCAACGCGCCGGTCATTCGAGTGGCCCCCAGCAGGGCCGAGGCGCTCCCGGCGTTGCGCGTGAACGGCGCCGCTGATAGCCCATTGCGATGCGCGGCTAGGTCAGCCCCAATGCTATTTACAGCGCTAGCTTACGCCGATGGGGCTAGCGCCGCGGGCAGTGATGCTGTTTCGTCAGGCAGCCATCCGTCCAGCAAGCGTTGGCACAGTGGCACCAGCGGAGCAAATACCAGTACGCCCGCTACGTTGAACAACACGTGCGCGTGCGCAATTTGGCGTGCGACATCGGCGTGCCCCGCCACCCGCAGTACCAGGGCCGTAAACGGCGCAATGAGCAACAGCCCCGCCCCAATGGAGAGCAGATTGAAGCCCAGGTGAAACAGGCCGGTTTTTAGCGCCGCCCGCCCCCGGCCAATGGTAGCCAGCAGGGTATCAGAGCAAGTGCCTAGCTCGGCTCCAAGCATGACGGCAATACCCGCGGGCAAGGAAAGTAGGCCCTTGCCGGCTAGCTTAATGACCATGCCCAACGTAGCCGATGAGGACTGAATCACGAGTGTTACCAGCGCCCCTGCGCCCGCCCCGCGCACAGGATGCTCCAACTTCAGCAGCCATGCCTGCACCCCGTCATACTCCTTGAGCGGGGCGGCTGCTTCGCCAATCAGAAATAAGCTAAAAAACAGCAAGCCGAAACAGAACAGGGCCCGGCCTATGGTGCGGCCCTGACGTTTCTTGCTCAGCGACAATAGCAGTAAACCGGGCAGCATGACTACCACCGCATACTGGCCCAAATCAAAGGCGAATAGTTGGCTGGAAATGGTTGTGCCAATGTTCGCCCCGAGCACAACGCCTAACGAATTGCGGAACGGAAGGGCCCCGGCACTCACCAGGGCAATGGCTAAGATGATGACCACGGAGGAGGAGTCGAGTAGGGTAGTCACCACTGTGCCGGTTAGAATGGCTATGGGCACCGTCTTGGTAAAGCGGTCGAGGTAGTGCTTGACCCGCTCACCAGCCACGTGCCGTAGGGCTAGCGCTAAGCGGCTCACGGCGTATAAGAAAAGGACGAGCCCGCTGACGGCCAGTAGGCTAATGGATAGAACAGACGACGGCATAGGGGGCAACTACCGGAGGTGAGGGGAATTGTGTATCCAACGGGGTGCGGCGGGTGAGCGCCGTACTGTCCACATCAAGAAATTGTTACGTCTGGAAAGCAGCCCTGGGAAACCACGCAACGCAGGGACGCCTCAAAATCTATCTATCATACACTAATTGCCCTTTATCTGGATTGCGCTGCACCACTTTCCGCTTTCATGCGATCTACGGTGCGCAAGAAAGCAGTTGAGCTACGCTTATCGAATCGGCGGCGGAGACCCCCTTCGAATGGCGTTGCGTGTGTTTTCTGACAACAGATCGTTTTTTGAGCGCTTGCTCTTTGGCTTGGGTTGCTTTTGTTTCTGACGGCTTTGTTTCGTCTGAAACGACGTGCGCTTGCTTGCTACTTTAGGCCAGTAAGTAGCGTATTAGGATGACAGAAATAGCTGTGTCGAACCGGGCTCTAGTAGTAGTGAAAGTTGATTCGTTGTCTACTGCAAGTCCTGCTTATTTTGTTTTAGGCACATCGTAAACCACGAGGAATAGCCTTCGAATAATTGTATGAGTTGTTTCTACCTCCTGTCAACAGTGCTTCACTGTTTACTTATAATATACTTTTTAACATAATTTGTTAACAAATAAGCAATTTACAGGCAACGCCCTTTTGTGCTGAAACTGGGAAGTTTACCGACTGTAACGGTAAGGAAGTGTACGAGCCCCCGGGTTAACTGCGGTGGTGATGGCCGCATCCTGACCTTCTTCTTCGGCCATGCTTGCTACCCTTCCTCATACTTCCCTGCTGCAGTGGCAACGTCGCACGGCCCTTCACCTGTTTGTGGGCTACAGCGCGTACTACCTGTGCCGCTCCAACCTGGCTATTGTTGCCCCGCTGCTCATTCGGGAGTTTGGTGGGCAGGGGCTCAACAAAGAAGTACTGGGCCAAATTGCTTCGGTAGGCGTCCTGTTTTATGCGGGGGGTAAGGTAGTAAACGGTGTGCTGGGCGACTTTTTAGGCGGCAAGAAGGTCTTCTTACTAGGTATGATTGGGGCCGTGGTGGCTACGGTGGTATTTGGTCTGGGGCAGGGCCTAGCCGTATTCTTTGGGGCGTGGGCTGTCAATCGGTTGGTGCAGTCCATGGGATGGGCCGGGTTGGTGAAGACTACAGCCAATTGGTTTTCTTACCATTCCTACGGTCGTATTATGGCTCTGTTGAGCTTAAGCTACTTAGTAGGCGACATCGTAGCGAAGCTACTGTTGGGTCAGCTGCTGGCAGCCGGGTTGAGTTGGCGTGGACTATTTATGGTGGCCGCTGCTATTTTGGCAGCGGTGGCGCTCATCAATTGGTATCGCCTGCCTAGTAGCCCAGAAAGCGTAGGCGTACCCGCGCCACCAGCCAGCCCCGTGAATGTATTCACGGCTTCTGGTGCTACCCCTACTGAACCGGCTTCCCTGGCTGCTTTGCTGCGGCCTTATTTTCGGAGCAAGTCTTTTCTGCTCATGCTGGTGCTGTCCTTCGGTCTGACGGCCCTGCGCGAATCCTTGAGCTTCTGGTTGCCGCTGTACTTGGTAGAGGCGGCACACTTTTCGGAGGGCGCTGCCTCGCAGTACAGTGCGCTGTATTCGCTTTGCGGTATGCTCTCCATTCTAGGAGCCGGCTACGCTTCTGACCGCTGGCTCCGGGGCCAACGGGGGCCTCTTATTGGTGGGGCCTGCGTGTTGCTCCTACCCGTGTTGCTGGCCATGGCCCAGCCTACTACTAACAGCTTGCTACCCTTGATTCTGCTCTCATTGGCAGGACTATTACTACTAGGTCCTTACTCTTTCTTGGCTGGCGCTATGTCGCTGGATGTAGGCGGACGCCAAGGCGCGGCAACGGCGTCGGGTTTGGTAGATGCAGTGGGGTACGTAGGAGGCACAGGAGCCTTGTGGCTTACGGGTGCACTGGCCGAGTATTATGGCTGGAGCTACACCTTCTTGGCGCTGGCAGTAGTGGCAGCGGCTTCCGCTGGAGCAGCCCTAGTTTTTTACCGCACACAGGAGCGCCACGCGGCATAGTTAGTCAGTGAAACAATGTTGCCTTATAAGAAACTATTGCACACAATTAGTTAACAATTTAGTGACTAATTGGTGACTTTTTTCCGACTGACGAGGTTGAACTTTGCCTTCAAGAAATAGGACTAGGCTGAGCCGTTAGCACGAGCTTCATCCTTTCATTTACCTCATTTTCAGCTCGTAACGAGGCCATTTTTCTTGCTGCGCCTTTGCTTGCGTGGCCTCGGTATTTCCCTACCTGCATTCATTAGGCTACCTGGCAGACCTACTTACTGCCCGTCTCTTCCCTACCTGCTATGATGGCTACTGAAAACCCGGCGGCAACGGTAGAACACCTGTTTGCCCTGTACTATCGATTTGGTGACGATGACTACATCGGTGAGCCGGTGTCGCAGCTGGAGCATATGTGGCAAGCCGCCCTGCTGGCCGAAGCCGAGGGCTATGATGACGAGGTAGTGCTGGCTGCATTTTTCCACGACCTAGGCCACCTATGCGCCCAGCAGGAGCAGCACACCGAGTCCATGAATGGCTTCGGGGTTGTGAACCACGAAAAGCTAGGTGCCGACTATCTGCGGGGCTGTGGCTTTGCCGAGCGTGTGGCCCGGCTGGTAGAAAGCCACGTGCTGGCCAAGCGCTACCTCACCTACCGCTACCCCGAATATCTGCGGCAGCTTTCCCCCGCCAGCCAGGCTACGCTGGGCTTCCAGGGCGGCCCCATGACGGCTGCTGAGGCCGCTACCTTCGAACAGGACGCCGACGCGGATATCATCATCCGAATGCGGCAGTGGGACGACCAGGCCAAGCAGGAACACTTACCTGTGGGCGACCTGAATCACTTGAAAGATATGGCCTTACGCCACTTGCGCTACCAGTCCGAAACGCTGCCCTCGTCGGCGCTTTAGGCTGCTTTCTACCCGACTCCTCACCTCCAAAACTCTCTTATGAAAACTCTTTACCAGCAGATCCTCGTGGTCCTGCTCTTGCTGTTGGTGCCTACCCTGCTACGGGCGCAGGGCACCATTGGCGGCACCGTGACCGATGAGCACAAGGAGCCCCTGCCCGGCGTGAGTGTACTGCTGAAGGGCACTACCCGCGGCACCACCACCGGCAGCGACGGCCGTTTCACCCTCGACGCTGCTCCCGGCGACGTGCTCCAGTTTCGCTTCGTGGGCTCGGTGCCACAAGACGTGACCGTGGGCACCAAGCAGAACATTACCGTGACGCTCCCTACCGATACCAAAGCACTGGACGAAGTGGTGGTAACGGCCTTGGGCGTGAAGAAGGAAACCCGCAAGATTGGCTATGCGGTGCAGGAAGTGAACGGCGAGGACCTCGTGCGAGCCCGCGACCCCAACCCGATTTCTGGTCTGGTGGGTAAGGTAGCAGGCTTATCAGTAGGCCCGTCGGCCGAGCTGCTGCGGGCGCCCAACGTAGCCATTCGGGGCAATACGGTGTCGCTGTACGTGGTCGATGGCTTTCCCATCAACACCGATACCTGGAACATCAGCCCCGACGATATCGAAACCTATACCGTGCTGAAAGGCCCCGCGGCGGCGGCCCTGTATGGCAACCGCGCACAGAACGGTGCTATTCTGATTACCACCAAGAAAGGCAACAAAAACAAGAAAGGCTTTACAGTAGAGCTGAACAGTAGCAACGTTATTCAGTCGGGCTTTTTAGCGTTTCCGCGCCTGCAATACTCCTACGGGCCGGGTGGAGGCACGCGCTACGAGTTTGTGAATGGCAAGGGCGGCGCCCCTGGCGGCGTGGATGGCGACTACGACGTGTGGGGCCCCTACTTTGCGGGGCAGCTGATTCCGCAGTATGATTCGCCCATCGTGAACGGGGTGCGGCAGGGTACGCCTTGGGTAGCGCGGGGCAAAGACAACCTCAAGAACTTCCTGCGCACGGGCTTTCAGACCAACAACAGCGTGGCCCTGAGCGCCACCGGCGATACGTACACCACGCGCTTTTCGGTGTCGCAGCAAACGCAGAACAGCTACATCCCCAACAACGGGCTCAACATCGTCAACTTCAACTTGTACGGTGGTTTTAACCCCAGCCCGCGCATCAAGCTGGAGGCCAACGTCAACTTCAACCGCCAGTTTACCGACAACTTCCCCGACATAGACTACGGCCCCAACAGTCTGCTCTACAACGTGGGCAT
Source organism: Hymenobacter defluvii (assembly GCF_017589435.1). Classification (NCBI taxonomy): domain Bacteria; kingdom Pseudomonadati; phylum Bacteroidota; class Cytophagia; order Cytophagales; family Hymenobacteraceae; genus Hymenobacter; species Hymenobacter defluvii. Next base: position 32,060 of record NZ_JAGETX010000011.1, on the reverse strand, counting down.
CTGGACCGGGGCCGACTGGGACGTGAACGCGCCCGACATCCGAGGCATTTGGCAGCCGGGGCAGGTAGGCGTGCAATCGGTGTTTGCTGAGTACCAGCGCTACCACAATCCCTGGCTGATGGTGAAGAAATGGACGCGCGGACACTATAAAAACGATACCTACGCCTACCTCACCGGCAACTTCAAAATTGACGACCATCTGAGCGCCACGCTGCGCACCCAAATCAGTACCTACAATTTGCTGCGCACCGAAAAGATGCCGTTTTCGGCGCACCCCTACGGCCGCGAGGGCAACCAGGGCGACTACCGCGAAGACCGTCGCAACCTGTTCGACAACAACACGGAGGGCTTCCTGAACTTCAACTACGACCTAGGAAACCAGAAGTTCTTCAATATCAGCGGCCTGCTGGGTGGCAACGTTCGCAATTTCACCTACAACTCCAACTGGGCGTCGACCGACTACCTCAACGTGCCGGAAGTGTACGCGTTCAGCAACTCGCTGAACCCGGTGCAGGGCACGAGCTTCAACTCGCAGATGCGGGTGCTGAGTGCCTACTACTCGCTCGATGCCTCGCTGGGCCGCTACGCTACCCTCTCGACCACGGGCCGCGTCGATAAGTCGTCGGCTTTCCAGACGCCTACCACCTACTACTACCCCAGCGTGTCGGTGGCCACGGTGCTTTCTGACTACATCGGTGGGCTGCCAAATGCCATTTCCTTCCTGAAGCTGCGCGGCTCCTTTGCCAACGTGCGGGCCGATGCCACGTCGCCTACCATTGGGCCGGCGCCGTTCAACTCAATTACGGCCCTGGGTGGTAGTGCTGGCAACTCACTTTTTACCAATCCTCTGGGCTATGGCAACGTGTACACTTCGCCCTACAATGGCCCCGACTACTCCCTGACCTCGCCCTACTCGACCAGCAAGCCTTACAATAACCAAACGGCGGGATACGGCACCGACAACCTGCTGGCCCAGAACCTGAAGACCACAACCCGCGTGAACTTCGAGCAGGGCTTTGACATCAAATTTTTGGGCAACCGCCTAGGCTTGAGCGCCACGGCGTTTCAGTACATCGACGGGCCGCGGGTGCTACCTAACCCCGTATCGACAGCCACGGGCTTTACGACGCAGTACGTAAACGCTCTGAAAACCAAGAAAACAGGCTACGAAGTGAGCGTGACTGGGACGCCCGTGCAAACCACCAACTTCGGGTGGGACGTGCTAGCCAACTGGTCGACCTTCCGGGAAACCTACCTAGAGCTGCCGGCCGGCCAGGACTTCTACAACACCTTTTACCAGGTAGGCGACCGTACCGACATCCTGCGCACCAGTGCGTTTGTGCGCTCGCCCGATGGGCAGATTGTGAACGACGCGGGAGGCAAGCCGCTGGCTAACCCCGTGGCGCAGCAACTGGGTTACATGAACAACAAGTTTAACTGGAGCCTCTACAACAAGCTGCATTACAAGTCGTTAAGCTTGGCCTTCCAGTTTGACGGCGCGGTGGGCGGCGTGACTACCGACTATATGTTCCGCCAAACGATGCGCGGCGGCCGCAACGCCCTCACCGCCGAAGGCGCCCTCGGCGACGCCCGCTACCAGGACTGGCAGCAGTATGGCGTACAAGGCTACACGGGCAGCTACGTAGGCGAAGGCGTGGTCATAGCCAACGAAGCGCGCATCAACTACGACTCGCGCACGGGGGCCATCCTCAACGGCGAAGCCCTGCAATTTTCACCTAATACTACCAAGGTCTTCGTGCAGGACTACGTGAGCCGCTACTATGGCGTGGATGAGGCGAGCCTGATGAGCAAGACGTTCGGCAAGCTGCGCGAAGTCACCGTCAGCTACGACCTGCCGCGCACGCTGCTCGGTGATTCGTTTATTCAGCGAGTTTCGGTATCGCTTATCGGTCGCAATCTGCTGTATTTCTATGGCGACAAGCGCTTCAAGGACATCGACCTCGACCAGTACAACTACGCCACCGGCTCCACGGGCTTGCAGTCGCCTACCGTGCGCAGCTACGGCCTGAACTTGAACGCTACCTTCTAACTTCCCCGGCTCTGCTACAATGAAAAAGATCTTCCAAACTGCGGCGCTGCTGGGGCTGCTAACCCTCGGTGCCACGAGCTGCGACAAAACGCTCGACGAGCTGACTATCAACGAGAACAAGCCCAACGCCGTGCCTGCGGCGCTACTGCTCACGGGCGTGCTCAACAACGTGTATGAAGCCCCCAACAGCCAGTACGAGGTGTGGGGCCAGTACTACCTGCACAACTACGACTACTACGGCAACAACCGCTACGATTTTGGTAGCGGCACCGCCTACTACACGACCCTCAAAAACGTGGACCTGATGGAGCAGCAGGCCCTGGCGGTGGGTTCGCCGGCCGTGAACCCCTACGCCGCACTGGGTAACTTCTTCCGGGCCTACCTCTTCACCCGCATGAGCCTGCAAATGGGCGACGTGCCCCAGAGCCAGGCCCTGCTGGGCAGCGAAAACCTGACACCCGCCTACGACCCGCAGAAAGCCGTGTTTGTACAGGCTTTCAAGTGGCTGGAAACCGCTAACACCGACCTCGGGGCGCTCATTGCGGGCGGCACCACCACGGTGAGCGGCGACATCTACCACGGCGGCGACCTGCGCAAGTGGCAGCGCACCGTGAACACCCTGCGCGTGCGCTTGCTAATAGAGCTGAGCAAGAAAAACGGCGACGCTGACCTTAACATTGCCGGGCAGTTTGCGGCCATTGTGGGCGACCCCGCCAAGTACCCGCTCATGGCCAGCAACGCCGACAACTTGCAGTACACCTACGTGGAGGCCACCAACAACTTCTATCCCAACAACAACCGCAACTTTGGTCAGGATGGCTCGCGCAAGAACATGGCCGCCACCTACGTAGGCCTGCTCACGCAACTGCACGACCCGCGCGTGTACGCCACCTGCGAGCCCGCCCGCTACTACGTCGATAACCTCAAGCAGAGCCCAACCGATTTTGCGTCGTTCGTGGGTGCTGACCCTGGCCTTGATATGGGTGTGATGTACAACAACGCCGGCCAGGGGCGCTATTCTTTCCTGAACCGCTACCGCTACTTCCGCACCCTCACCGGCGAGCCTAGTATCCAATTGGGCTACCCCGAGCTGTGCTTCAACCTCGCCGAAGGTATCAATCGGGGTTGGGCCAGTGGCAACGCCGAGAGCTACTACACAGCGGGCATTCAGGCATCCATGGCCTCCTACGACCTACCTACTAGCGGCACCTACACGGCCTATTTCTATCGCCCCGGCGCCACTGACGTGAAAGTGCTTAGCAACTACGACACCTACGTGGTGCCCGTGAACTACGCCACCTACTACGCCCAGCCCAGCGTGCAGTATGCAGCCGGGGCCGACGGCCTCACCAAGATTTTGCAACAGAAGTACCTGGCTTTGTTCCGCCACTCGGGCCTGGAAGGCTACTACACCTACCGGCGTACCGGCGTACCGGCCTTCTCTACCGGCCCTGGCACCGGCAACAGCGGCCGCATTGCGCTGCGCTTTCGCTACCCTACCTCCGAGCAAACGGCCAATACCGACAACTACCAGGCAGCACTAACCAGCCAGTACGGTGGCAACGACGACATCAACGGCGCGATGTACCTGCTGAAATAATTACTACCTAGCTAGCCCGTCATGCGTCGACTTTGTTCAGCATGGCGGGCTTTTTTTCTTCACGACACCTCACTCCTGCCTACCATGCACCGCACTCGTTTCTTTCTCCCGCTGCTACTGAGCCTCAGCCTAACCGCTGCCAACGCCCAAACGCCCAAGCACCGCACCGAAAACGTGGTGTTGGTGACCCTGGACGGCATGCGCTGGCAGGAAGTGTTTGGCGGGGCTGATACCAGCCTGTTTCGCCAAAGCAAGCACTACTATGCTGACCAAACTGCTCTGCGCAAGGAGTTTGGGCAAGGTACAGCCGTGCAGCGACGCCAAGCGCTGATGCCTTTTCTGTGGGGAACCGTTGCCAAGCAGGGCCAGCTCCACGGCAACCGCGACGCTGGCAGCCTGGTGAATGTGACCAACAACCAGTGGTTTTCCTACCCCGGCTACAACGAAATCCTGACCGGTGCCGCCGACAACGCCCGCATTCACAGCAACGACCCGTTGCCCAACCCCAATGTGTCGGTGCTGGAGTGGTTGAACCAGCAGCCGGCCTTTCGCGGCCAGGTAGCAGCCTTTGGGTCTTGGGACGTGTACCCGGCCATCCTCAATGCCAAGCGCAGCGGCCTACCCGTGAATGCCGGCATGGACCCTGTGCCCGGCCCCGGCCTCTCGCCCCAGGAGCAGCTGCTGAACGAGATGCTGCCGACCACGCCTAGCCCATTCGGTACCGAGCGCCTCGACTCGTTCACCGACCAATACGCTCAGGCCTACCTGAAGCGCAAAAAGCCGCGGGTGCTCTACATCGGTTTTGGCGATACCGACGAGTTTGCCCATGCCGGCGAGTACGGCGCCTACCTGCACGCCGCCCACTACACCGATGAGTTCCTGCGCCAATTGTGGGACTACCTGCAAAGCGACCCGCAGTATAAAGGCAAAACTACCCTGCTTATTACCACCGACCACGGCCGCGGGGCCGCCGCCGCCGAGAAGTGGCGCAGCCACGGCGCCGACATCCCCGGTGCCGACCAGATCTGGATGGCTGCTCTTGGCCCCGACACACCAGCCTCGGGCGAAGCCCGCACCGGGCAGCTTTACCAAAACCAAGTAGCGGCTACCTTGGCCCAGCTACTGGGCCTGAACTACGCCCCTACCCCCGCCACGGGCAAGCCCGTGGGAAGCGTTGCGGGGAGTGGTTCTCGGAAGTAACGCTGTAAGCACCGCTTGCTAATACCATGAAAAAGAGTCTTCTATTTGTGTGTGCTGTGCTGCTCACACACGTTGCAACTGCCCAGCAGCGCAGCCCCAAAGTAGTGTTCATCATTGCCGATGGCATTCCGGCCGACGTTATCGAAAAGGCCTCGGTGCCGAACATTCGCAAGGTTATAGCCGCCGGCACCTACCTGCGCGCCCACGTGGGCGGGGACCAAGGCACCTACACCGAGACGCCTACCATTTCCGCGCCCGGCTACAACAACCTGCTCACGGGCACCTGGGGCTACAAGCACAATGTATGGGGCAACAGCATTAAAGCGCCTAATTACCAGTATAAAACCATTTTTCGTCTGCTGAAAGACCAGCAGCCCACCAAGAAAACCGCCATCTTCTCTACCTGGCTCGACAACCGCACCAAGCTGGTAGGCGAAGGCCTACCAGCCACCGGCAACCTGCGTGTTGACTACCGCGCCGACGGCTACGAGCTGGATACCATCGCCTACCCCCACGACAAGCAGAGCCAGTACATTCACGCCATAGACGAGCGGGTAGTGGGGGAAGCTGTTAAAACCTTGACTGCCAAGGGTCCCGATTTGTCGTGGGTATACTTAGAATACACGGATGATATGGGCCACCGCCACGGCGACAGTGAGCAACAGCAACAAGCCATTGCCTACCTCGATGCGCAGGTAGGGCGCCTGTGGGACGCCGTGCAGACCCGCCAGAAAAAGTACAAGGAAGACTGGCTGCTGGTGCTCACTACCGACCACGGCCGCGACCCACAAACCGGCCGCAACCACGGCGGGCAGTCGGCGCGGGAGCGGGCCACTTGGGTGGTCGTTAGCACGAAGAACGTCAATGCTTATGCCCAGCAGCCGGAGCCCGTCGCCATCGTAGATATTCTGCCTACCATCAGCCGGTTTATGCAGTTGTCCCTACCCCAAACCACGCAACGAGAGCTGGACGGCGTGCCGCTTCTCGGCCCCGTTTCGCTGGCCCAGCCACAAGTGCAAATAGCGGGCGATAGTCTGCGCATTACGTGGAAAGCATTGGGGCCGAAAACGGAAAAGGTGAAGGTGTGGCTGACTGCCACTAACGACTTCCAAACGGGCGGCCAAGACCATTACACCTTGCTCGGTACTGTGCCACTGGCTCGGCAGTCGTTGAGTGTCAGCCGCAAGCAGTATCCAGCGGAATTCTATAAAATTGTGCTGGAAGGTGAGCACAACACCGTAAACCGCTGGCTGACCAACGAGAAACCGGGGCCAAAGGCACAGGGCAAGTAATTAATCCCTACCCCTTCTGCTGTTTTCACATATTGAAGTCTATATTTGGCCATCTAGGTCCACCTTTACAGCAAGTTATACGGATGAGACTTTGGTTACTTCATTCACTACACTATCAGCTCCATTATGCCACGTTATCAGACTAATTGGCGAATGAAACTTCTTCCTGCGGCCCTTGTGCTTCTGTTGGCCGGCGGCTGCAAGGATGATGATCCGGCACCTACCACCGGCGGACTTGTCATTTCCTTTTCAGGCGCAGGCCGCTACGCGCTTTACACGGAAACCTTATTAAGAACCGGCCCGGCACTGTATGAAGGTACAAGCGGGACCGGTACTAATAAGTTAACATTCGATGATCTTAATCCCGGAACGTACATTTTCCAACGTGGCCCCGCTGGCAACAATTTTAACGAAGCGGTACAGGTAACAGCGGGTAAGCAGCGGGAGTACACGTTTTAGGAACTGTATATGGCGTAGAGAGCAACGATTCACGCTATCTGATCAGGAAATATCCTCCCGCCGGACAGTTGTAATTTGTTTAGGTAATACCTCTTGCTCCAAATACTGCTGAAACGCCACCAGTGACGCAAACAACCCGTCATTCGGGCAAGCAGCCAATTGGGCATGGGTATGCGTCCCATTGGTGAGGCCGAAGCTCCCGGCGCACCCAGCGCGCTGGCCCGATTCTAGGTCCGAAGGCGTGTCGCCAACGTTGTACACGTGCTGCGGGTCCGTGATGCCGAACGTGTGCATTGCTTGTTGAATCATCAGCGGGGCGGGACGGCCTTCGGCTACCTCGTCGCTGGCAATCGATAAGTCGATGATAGATTGGCCGTTGCCCTGGTAATGGGCATCAAGACCAATATCCCAGTGCAGACGGCGCAGGATGAGGTTTGTCACCTCGCGGTAAAAACCCGTGGTGAGGGCAATGCGGATACCTTGTTGACGCAGAAACGCCAGCAATTCTAAACAGCCTTCGGTTGGCACTACCTCGGCGGTGCGGTAGTGCGCCTCCAGCAGCTCCCGGAATACCTGGTAGGAGTGGTCTACTCGTTGCGTGTGTAAGGCAGCATCGGCATGTGCGCCTAGTTGCTCCTGCCACAGTAGCTCGAACACAAACCGCTTGGCTTGGCCCTGCACGGCCAAGATACGCTCGGCGGAGGCTTGCAAGCCGGTGGCCGTGGCGGCTTGTGCAAAGCAGGCTTCTACCTCGTGTTGGTCGCGGACGGTGGTACCAGCCATATCCAGCACGACAAGTTGTACAGTTTTCATAGAACAACAGTATTGTTTACAAATATGAAACAAATATACCGTTCTGTAGGGGTAGGAGGTTCTGGTAATATCAAGCGTATATTATATTTTGAATTCCGAACTTGTCCGCATGAAGCATGACAAACTGAGTTTGATTGGAGTCCGGATTCTGGAACTGCGCAAAGCGAAAAAGATGAGTCTGCGCGAACTGGCTAAGCGTAGCAATCTGTCGGCCGGCCTGCTGTCCAAAATCGAAAACTTCCGAACGGTACCTTCTCTTTCCGTGCTCATCGAAATTGCTAACTCGCTGGAAGTTGACGTATCGCTACTGGTAAAAAATATCAACGGCGAAACCGCCGCGCCCTACCTGCTCGTGCGGGCCGGGGAAGGACGGCCCGAAACCCGCGACGATTCCAAAGGATTGCTCTACCGCTACCTGCTTTCTCAGGACTTGGCCAACTATAGCTTGCGCGTTAACGAAGTCATTATCAATCCAAATACATATCGCAAGCCGCTATCTACTAATGCGCTAGAGCTTATATATGTACTGGAGGGCACCGTACAGTACGGGTTTAAAGAAGGTGAAGTAGCCGTGTCGCCCGGCGACACGTTGTACTTCGACGGCCTACTGGCTCATTCCGTTCGCAATACCTCTGACCAGCCGGCCCGGCTATTCAAAGTGTACCTGCTGCGCCACACGGATTGATCTAGTGCCCCATTCGCTGTTATGAAATATAACAAACTCATAACGGTTTATATGTTTCATATTAGTTAACTAATCTTACGTTTGTGCCTGCTCTCTTATGAGCGCAAGCACTATGGAAAAGTCGTATGATCTGATTGTGGTAGGCGCAGGGGTACTAGGCGCATTTCACGCCTATTTTGCCCTGCAACGCGGTCTGAGGGTATTGCTATTGGAAAAGGATAACCGTCCTATGGCCGCAACGGTGCGCAACTTCGGCCAGATTATCCCTTCAGGTATGGCCGAGGGGGAATGGTTCGACTACGCCCGCGTGAGCCAGGACACGTACAAAGCCATTCAGGCAGAATACGACATTTCCATTCGACCCTCAGGCGCGCTTTACCTGGCCTCTACCCCGTTGGAAATGCAGGTGCTGGAAGAAAAGCACGCCCGCTACCGAGAAATAGGCTACCCTTCGCAGTTGCTCACACCAGCGCAATGCCAACAGCGCCTACCTGCTGTGCAGGCTAGTTACTGTGTAGGCGGCTTGCTGTTCGAGCAGGAAGTCACTGCCGAGCCCGACCAGATGATCCACCGCCTGCTGGCCTACCTAGTAGCCCGGTGGCAACTCGACTACCGCCCCGGTACGCCCGTGCAAGACGTAACGGCGGGCAGCGCCGCCGCGGAGGTAGTAGATGCGCGTGGTCAGCGCTACCAAGCAACCCAGGTGCTGGTCTGTAACGGTCGGGATTTTCAGTGGCTGTTTCCGGACCTGTTTGCCCAAAGCGACCTGCAACTATGCAAGCTGCAAATGCTAGCTACCTACCCGCTCCCGCAGGTGCAATTGCCCGGCTCAGTGCTCACAGGGTTATCCATTCGGCGCTACCATGCTTTCCATTCCTGCCCATCGTTCGCAGCGCTTCAAGCGGAGGAGATAGATGCTGACCTGCGCCAATGGGGCATTCATATCCTATTCAAACAAGCTGTGGACGGCTCCATCATCATCGGCGACACGCACGAGTATGCACCTGTGGCGGATGGTAGTAGGCTGGATTTTAATAATACTGATTCGCTCAATCAACTGATGCTCAGCGAAGCCCAACGTATCATCACCCTACCCGATTGGCGCATTCAGCGCGTCTGGAACGGCTACTACGCCCAGAGCAAGTCGGCCGAAATTTTTCAGGCTTCCCCCGATCCGCGCATTCATATTGCAACGGGCATTGGTGGCAAAGGCATGACAACTGCATGTGGGTTTGCCCAACATCATGTGGCACAATTAGTCAACTAGTGCTAAACTAGGTGGGGTGAATTTGGTGAGCTAACCATCGTGTTTTCTATAGTGGTGGCTTTGTTCGCGCCAGTCGTCTTAGTGCTGTATTCGCCCTTTCCTAACGATGGAGCGTTCAATTATCAATGCGCGTTTATGCTAGAAGTATCGGTGAAACTGCTTACGTGTAGTACTCTTCCACCCACAGCCTATAGACAGTAGGCCATTAGGCAACAGCGTATGGTTCGACCTTCATATCGCCGTTGTACGCCTCCCTTATACATAAAAAAGAACGCTTGCACGGTAACGAGCTAAGCAGCAGCGTCCTTAGTATGTAACTTTTGTGAAAGAAGAGACCTAATGGGGTGTTCGTATCTTCACGGGCGAACGAAACGGCCTGTTACCCCCTCGCTCCTATGCACCCGCTCCGCGCCTACCTGCACCGCTTCGTGCCCGAGTTAACCGACGCCGACTGGCAGCCGCTGGCCCAGGCGCTGCGCGTACACCACCTCGCCCGCGGCGAGCATTTCCTGCAGGCCGGCGAGCACCAGCCCATGCTAGCCTTGCTGCTCCGCGGCACCTGCCGCCTCTACTACCCCCGCCCCAACGGGGAGGAGCGCACCACGTACTTCTTCTTCGAAAACCACCTGCTCGGCGACTATGCGGGCTGCCTGACCGGGCAACCGAGTCAGCTCAGCATTCAGGCGCTGGTCGACACCGAACTCGTCGTCTTCGACTACGCCGTCTTGCGCCAGCTCTACGACGAGCGCCCCGTGTATGAGCGCTTCGGCCGCTTGCTGGCCGAGTATCATCTGCTGGGTACGGATGCACGCCTGGTCGAGCACCTGCTGCTCTCCCCCGAGGAGCGCTACCGAGCGCTGCTGGTCAGCGGCAAGACCAAGATCCTGGAGCGCATCCCCCAGCACCTGGTGGCCAACTACCTGGGCATCACCGCGGTTTCCATGAGTCGGATTCGGGCGCGAGTGGCGCGCGGGCACTAACGGGCGCGGCCGTTTTTCTTAGCGATTGTTATCGTCGGCGGGGGGTGGAGAGATGGACCTTTGGGTATTCTTTTTCTCCTCTACTTCCCCACTGCCCCGTGAAAAACCTCCTCAAACTCGAAGAACTGGCCGAACTGCTGCTGGCTGTACTGGTCTTTGCCCACCTGCCGTATGCTTGGTGGGTGCTGCCCGCCACCTTTCTGCTGCCCGACCTGAGCCTGCTCGGCTACCTGGCCGGGCCGCGCATCGGCGCCGTGTGCTATAACCTGGCCCACCACAAAGCCCTGGCGGTGGTAGTGGGAGTCAGCGGCTGGTGGCTGGGCTCCTCCCTATTGCTGCTCGCGGGCACCGTGCTGCTACTGCATAGCGCCTTCGACCGGCTGTTGGGCTACGGCCTCAAATATGCCACCGGCTTTCACGACACGCACCTCGGCCCGGTGGGAGTTCGTCCGACTGAGATGCAACTCATCAGCTGAGCACGCTTTATTGTCGTCCGGCAACGCGTGCGTCGGGTTGAGCGAAAAGCCGGATCAGCTGTTGAACCAAGGCCAAACGGGTACTCTTTTACCAACCGACGTTCAAGTAATGATACACGCCCGATTTCCTCCACTGCTCACTGGCTCGCTCGGACGAGAAGCCCTCCTGGACTGGCCCCACAGTACCGGGCCAGTCCAGGGGGCGTTGCTGGGAAGGGTTACGCGTCGGCCGACTCGGCGGCGGTGGCCAGCGACCGGTCCTTCCAGTGGGCCATCTCGTCCTCCAGGTGCTGGATTTTGGCCTCGGCCATGTCATACGCGTCTGCTCCGAGCAGCAGGTGCAGCGGCGGGTTAGGCGCGGCCGCCAGCTGAATCAGGGCGGCGGCCCCTTTGGCCGGGTCCCCAAGTTGGGAGTTGGCTTGCCGCACCTGGTCGTGGTAGGCCTCATTATCGCGCACGAGCTGGTAATCTACTAGTTGGTCGGAAGCCAGTTTCAAAGAGCCAGACTGCAGGAAGTTGGTGCGGAAGTAGCCCGGCGCTACCACCGTCACCTTCACCCCGAACGGGGCGACCTCCGCGGCCAGTGCTTCGGACAAGCCTTCGACGGCGAACTTGGTGGCGCAGTATACGCCCCAGCCGGGGAAGCCGCCCTGGATACCGGCAATGGAGGAGAAGTTGATGAGGTGGCCGCGTTGCTGCTGCCGCAAATAGGGCATGGCCTGGCGGATGACGTTGAGCGTGCCGAACACGTTGACGTCAAAGTTTTCGCGCGCCTCGACGTCGCTTACTTCCTCCAGGCTACCTAGTTGGCCATAGCCGGCATTGTTGACCACTACATCCAGGCGACCGAACTGTTGTACTGCCGCCGCAATGGCGTGGCGCACGCTGGCTTCCGTGCTCAGGTCGACGGCCAGCGGCAGGAAGCTAGCCGCGTCTGTGGCCACCACGGCCTGCAGCTGGGCTACGTCGCGGGAAGTAGCGGCCACCTGGTGGCCCTGCTGTAACAGCTGCTTCACCAGTTCCAAGCCGAAGCCTTTGGAGGCGCCGGTAATAAACCATACTTGTTGAGCTTTTACGTGATGTTCCATGCGTGATAAGGGGACTGGGGGTTGCGTGTATAACGACCACAAAGGTCGGATCCCCCTCCGGCTAGCACTTATGAAAATCAAGCCGATGCTTATGCAATTCAAACCCAGCGCACAGCAGAAGGAGCAACGCCCGTTTGCTTCTTGAAGAAGTAGGTGAAGTTGGCCGGTTCGTCGAAGCCCAGGCTGTAGCCGATTTCGGCAATGTTCCAGTCGGTGTGGCGCAGCAGGGCTTGGGCTTCGCCGGCCAGGCGCTCGGCGATGTGCGCGGTGGTGGTTTTACCGGTGGTGTCGCGTACGCAGCGGTTCAGGTGGTTGACGTGCACGGCCAGGTGGCGGGCAAAGTCGCTGGCTGAGCGCAGGGCAAAGCGGTGACGAGGCGACTCAATGGGAAACTGGCGCTCCAAGAGCTCCAGAAACACGGCCGCCAGGCGGGATTTGGCATCGGGGTGCTGGTAGCGGGCGTCAGTAGGCCGCAGCTTGAGGGCGTAGTGAATCAGCTCCGACGCGTAATTGCGCAACAGCGCGTATTTGAGGGGGTAATCCGAGTGGAGTTCCGTCAGCATCTTGCCGTAGAGCGCACTCACCTCTTCGTCCTGCGCGGGCGTGAGCGGGTACGCGGGGGTGCTGCCGGGCTGAAACAGCGGCAGCTCGGTGAGCGTCGGGTTGCCCCAGCCCTGGAAGAATTCTTCGCGGAAAATGCAGAAAAAGCCGGTCGTCTCGTCCGATAGGGGTTGCCAGGTGTAGGGCACCTGGGGGTTGAAAAACAGCAGTGTCGGCCCCGTTATGGCCAGGCTCTTGTCGGCGTAATGGTACAAGTTGCGGCCCCGGATGAGCGTGATCTTATAAAAATCTCGCCGGCTGTAGGGCACCGGCTCGGCACTGGGGGCCAGCACGTCCTCGAGCCGAAACACGTTCACCTGTCCTCTTTCTACGGGCCTGGCAACGGGCAACTCCTTGAAGTGGTGCTGGTAGAATTCGGGGAGGCTCTCAGGTTTTCGCATGCGGCCAAGTTACCGAATTCAACCTCTTTTCCGACCAAGGCAAACATACTATACCCCTCCCCCTAGGGCTTTTAGAAAGCCTGACGCTTGGGACTAGCCCTTTACTTTAGCTTGTAGCGTTTCAAGAGGTGCGTGGCTGTTGCAGAACTCACCACCCGTTCAAACTGGCTGTCCTTTGCGTGGCGCTTTCGTGTGATTGCGCCGGGCGCGCAGCCAGTAGCGTGACCCAGTGGATGATGCGGACGAGGGCAGGGGCACTGCCACCGCCATTGCCACTTGCTGCTGGGGCTGAGCGCGGAGCAGCTTTTTCAGCTTATAGGCAACGGCGGCCAAGAGCATGGACTTGTGGGCGCCGGCTTGCCCACATACATGGATGCGGCGCAGGCCGTAGTGGTGAAGTAAGCTGCCAAATACGGGTGCGACCGTACGTTGTCGGACGTGGCGCATGTGGTGGCCTTGGTGGCTGTGCTGGCGCAGCCATGCCCGGCGATAGGCCGCATCAAAGGCCGAGCGCACCAGTTGCTTGTAGTCGGCATAGGGCACACAGCTCGCTTTCAGCGGGCAGTGTTGACAAGCCTGATAGTCCGCGCGATAGTGCTTGACCCAACCGCCGTCGGCTTGGGTGCTGTACTTGCGAAACGGCAACGGCTTATCGGCCCGGCAGCAGTAGGCGTCGGCACCGGCCTGATACGTAAACCCCTCGGCTTCGGGTTTGTAGCGCCCAAAAACGGGGATCCAGGGCGTGATGCCCTGGTGTTCAAGCAAAGCATAGTTGAAGCCATTGGAGTAGGCCGTATCGGCCGCCAGATCGCGCAGCACTAGCTCATGGGTGCGCAGGCGGTGCTGTAGCCGCTGCACCAGACCGGGTAAGTGCAGGCTGTCGCGGGAGTCCGCTAAGTCGGCTTGCACATGCGTGATGACGCCTTTTGCCGTATCCACGGCCAGGCTACAGAGGTAGTTCAAGGCGCGCGCTTTGCCGGGCTTGACGGAGATGCGTGCCTCCGGATCGGTCGGACTGTAGTGCGTCTTGTTGCTCAGCAAGCGCGCCTTGGGATGGTGCGCACCCAAGGCGCCGCTGGGCTCCTGCTGCCGCTTGGCTTTGCGCGCGGCCTCGTAGCGGAGTTGATGCGCGGGCGCCGAGACAACAGCCGCGGCCGGCGGGGCGGGAGCCGGTTCGTGGCCCACGACCGTCAAGGTCGGCACCAACGCGGGCACGGCCTTCTTTTCACGCACGCTATCCAAGGACGCATTCGCTTTCACGGGCGCCGAGTCCACGACTTGCGTGTCGCCCGCGACCAAGCCCTGCGCCACGCACAAGCGGAACACGCGGTCAAAGAGCTGTTCAAACAGTGCAGCTGGATAGAGTTGGCGGGTGCGGCTGACGGTAGAGTGCCAGGGCAACGCTTCGTCTAGTTCATAGCCCAGGAACAAGAGAATGTCCAGTCGCAGGGCACAGTGCTCGAGCAAGCGTCGGTCACTAGTGATGTTTTCCAGGTAGCCGACGAGCAGCAACTTGAAAAAGACGACCGGATCGAGCGAGGGCTGGCCGGTGTGGCTGTAGAGGTCCTGTGTGGCTTCGTAGAGGAATGCTAGATCCAGCAGCTCGTCGAGCCGCCGGTAGAGATTATGCGCGGGCACCCGCTCGGAGAGGCGGAAGCGGGTGACCACTTGATCGGCAAACTGCTTCTTGCCTTGCATCCTCTTTCTACGAGAGCACGCAACAACAGGCTACCACTTCTGCAACAGCCACCTCCGTTTAGAAAATGTCCAAGCTGACTGTAGATATTTCAATTCTGTCTGAACCATAGCACCAGTGGCCGTTGCGCAGTCCTTACTCCGAACGTGCTAAGGGCAAAAAAGGGTAATCAGCTAGCGAAAAGGAGTGAACGGAGACTTTTATAAGGCTGGCTGAATTGAGTGACTAGCGTATAGCAGCGGGTGACTTACACAACAGCCACATCGGTTATATGTGGAGTTTCGGAATAACGACGGTTTAACCCCTACTGTCCCTACCTGTGGATTGTGAAGATTTAGGCTCCAATTAAAGCATTTGGTGAACTCGTCCCACGTTACAGGTGTAAGCTAGCCGCCAAATACTGGGTTGATTCCTGGTGTTTAGAGCTTGCGCCATTATCTTTCCGTTATGACTCGCAAACGCTTGCTGGCCCTTCTTTGGACCCTCACGTTCCTCTCGGTGGCGTTGGGCTCGGTGACGGCCTATGTTGGACCGTTGTACTGGCTGAGCGCTTTTCTGTTGTGGGCCACTGGATTCTGCACACTAGTGGCCCAATCTCCTAGGCTGAGTTGGAATAGAGCGGCGACGCCCGCGTGGCTACTCTACTCACTGGGGGTCGGATCACTGGGGGGCGGAGCAGTTGGAATCGCCTTATGCTACTTCGCCGCATCCCCAACACTTTTTGCCGGGTGGTTTGTGGGCCTAACCAGTGTTCTGATGCTGCTCGCTGCCCCCCTGTCGCAGACCGGGCGGTGGGCATTGTTCGCCGCCACGGCCTGCTTCTTCGTGCTGCCGTGGGTTGTGCTACGTCACACCAGCATGTTGCCCTCCATTGCAGCCGGCAACGAGGCCCACCTGAAGTTGCTGTTGTGGTGTGGTGCCGACCCCAACGAACGCCCTCAAGACGAAACCCCGTTGATTGCCGCGGTACAATTAGGTCGGGCCGACCTGGTGGAAACCCTGCTGCGGCATGGCGCTGACCCAAACGGCCGCAGCAGCGCCTTCATGAATTCAACGCCCGTCTTGTTCTACGCTGCCCAGCTACCGGCAGATAAGCAACGCGTGTTGGGGCTATTGTTGCAGTTCGGGGCAGACTCTACCCTCACCAATGGCAGTGGGCAACGAGTTCGATTGCCTAGGTAGTGGCGCTCCATGCCCCCTGCCACTCCTTAGCATCGCTCAGCATTACAGTCTGACTACTTTCTATAGCTTCACAACTTTTTGTGCGGTTTGGCTAGCAGCGCCCGCAACGGTTAGCCAGTAGATACCTGCCGGTAAGTGACTCAGGTCGAGCGCGAAGGTGGGTCCGTTTGTGGTTTTGCGCAGTACTTCCTGCCCTTGCACATTTCGGAGTACTACCTTACCGGGCTGCTGAGCGGCGGGTAGCTGCACCTGAAGCATGCCGCTGGTAGGGTTGGGATATATTGCCAGCGACGATGCAGCGCGTCCTTCCTGAACGGGCATGGCGGCCGTGCGGGCCGATGTAACAACCGAAGTGCCGTACACCTCCAGCTCGTACAGCGAGAAGCCGTACTGGGTAGCCCTATTGATACAATATACTTTCATGTACCGCCCGCGCGCGTTTAGGCCCGTGTGGTCGTCGGGAGCGGCAGCGGATTTTCCCCACACGTCCTTGATAGTCGTCCAGGTTACATTGTCAGTGGAGACCTGTACTTGGTAATCTTTGGCGTAGGCGGCTTCCCAGGCCAAGCGCACCCGGTTGATGGAATACGTGGCACCCAAATCGACGTAGAGGTACTGGTTGTTGGCATAGGAACTCGCCCAACGGGTATTGCCATCGGCATCCACGGCCTTGTCGCCCGTATTCGTGCTGTTCTCGGAAGATGAAACCGAAACGGGTCGCCGGTACGCGATGTTGGGCGCCGTGGGCGTACTGCCGCCGCTGCCCCAGCCCGGCATTTCGTCGCGCACGAGCACATTGCTGGCCCAGAACGCGTTCTGAATAGTGGTAGTCGAGTTTTTCTCAAACACCAATTCCGACCAGCCCATAAAAAAGCTCCACTTCGGTTGAGACGCTAGCAGGCTCGGGGAGGGTAACACCTCGCACTCACCGATGGCAATAGGCTTGCCCCCAGCCGCATTCAGCATGGCGTTGTACTTGGCCGTGGTATAGCCTTGTCCATCGGTGTAGTACATATCCAAGCTCAGTACGTCCCAATAACTGCTGCCGGGGTTATAGTTCGCCAAGTCCGAAGCCAGGGAACCGAAATCCTGCACGTTCCACACCCAGATGAGGTTGGTAAGGCCCTTGGTGTTACGCAAGTAGTCGTGGGTGATTTGGTAAAGGCGAGCCGTGCCGTTGGGGCCGGGCCGCCCGGCCCACCAGAATACGCCTTGGTTCATCTCGTGCAACGGCCGGAATAGGACCTCCACGCCGTTGTTCTTCAGGTCTTGCAGGTAGGGCACAATGGCATCCAGGCGAGCCTTCCAGTTGCGGTTGAGTTGGGTGCCGTCGGTAATCAACTCCTGCCACTGCGCGTTGGTGAGGCTACTTTTGATGCCGCCCTCCCACTGGCAGGGCTCGGCCTGGGTAGGCGGGCAGGCGTGAAACATCAGGTTGACGAGCGCCCCTTGCGCCCACTGCGCTTTGGCCTCGTTGGTCATGGCCCACCGGTTGTTGATTTCGCTTTGCTCGAACAGAAAGTCGCTGCTCCACAGCGCCGGATACTGGCCCGTGATGGCCTGCACGCGGTTGGTGTAGGTGGAAGGGGTAGCAATGGGCTGGCGGTTGTGCATGCCGGAGGCCGTACGCGTGCCACTAATGCTATACAGAAAGTTCAGGCTTTTGTAGGCCGTTTGAGCCACAGCGGCCGTGCTACCAGCCAGCAATGCGCCAACCAGCGCCAACGAGTAGAGAGTTTTCATACGGGTAGGATTTGGGGTAGGAAGCGTGATAAGGGTAGAACTTATTTATTCTTTGTTGCTATCTATCAGCTAGATGCCACATGAAGGATGCGGTATTCTACTTCGTCGCTTTCACAAGCAGTACCACTTCTTGTTGCGGGTCCAGCGTTACATCGGGTAGGGTCAGCTGCTCACGTTTCAGCTCAAACCGGGTGAGTTGGCTGTATTGCCGAGTGGTAGGCGCAAAGGACTGCACCGCGAGCTTTTTGCCACGGACGTCGAAGCGAACCGGCACCCTGGCCCTGTTTGGACCGTTGTAGAGCAGGTACACGAAGTAGGTGTCGCCGCAGCGCATACCGAAGCTCTGTACTGTACCCGAGGTTACCGCAAACGGCTCAAACTCCCCGTGGCCGGCGGCCAGCATCTGGTCGCTGATGGTGCGCACGGCCCGGAAGTAGGGTGTCATCTGCTGATCGTCGAACAGCTCCCACCACCACGTCATGGGCAAGATGGGGGTCGGGCTGAACAGGCCGTACCACAGGCCGCGTTTGTAGTCGTAGTTGAAGCCTTCCTTATAGGTAGGGTCCGCATCTTCCCACCGGTAGCCAAACTCGCCTACCACGTAGGGCTTGCCATAGGTTTGAATGTAGCTGGGGTAGATGGCCGGAATTTTCTCGGTGTGCTTGTAGATGTGCTTCTGGTTGAAGTCGATATAGGCGATGGAGTTCATACCCAGAATGTCGCGGTGCGAAATGCTGGTGGTGACCAGGTGCTGGTAAGGGTCGATGTCTTTGAGGTAGCGACTCATCTCACCGTGCCAGAGCGCCACGGCGTCGTGCGGAATCAGCAGGCTATCCTGCTGGGTGAACACGGCGTTGTCGATTTCGTTGAAAAACTCCCACGCGCCAATGTTGGTGCTGTAGCCCCAGCGCGCCACCACGTAGCGCAGCTTATCCTTGTACTTGTCGCGGGCGGCGGGTAGGGTGAAGAACTCGGTGGGCGTGCGGGCCGGACCGCCGTTGAGCTGATTGTAGGGACTATTGCGCCAGCCTCCTTTCTCCATTAAGTGGCCGTGCCAGTCGAAGGTCAGCATGAAGTACAGACCCAGCGAGTCGGTGAGGTGCACCAGTTCGTCCATACGCTTAATGGCGCCGGGGTTAAAGTAGTCAGTGGTGTTGGTGTAGCGCTTCGTGGCGCTGACTTTCTGCCACTCCAGCGGCAGATTCCAGTAGCACATCCAAGTGCGAAAGAAGTTTGCGCCGTTCTTCGCCAGGGTAGGCAGCAGGTAGTCGTACGTCCACTTCTGATTCTCAAACGAGCGCGCCTCCCACCCCACGTTCTCCCCTACCCCCCGAAATAAGTCCCCGTTGTCGAAGCGGAAGGTATACAGGTCGTTTGCGTGCAAAAAACCTGGTTTCGTACTCGCCACCACTGTGAAGCGGTCAACGGGTTTCTCCTCCGTTTTATCTTTTCGCGTGAGCCGAAACAGGCCCGTATAGGGGCCTGCTTCGCGGGGCGCAAACCGGGCTTTCCAGGCCGAAGCGGCGCCAGTGTTCTGCTCGAAATAGCACGGCACGACTACTGGCATTCCGCTCGGTGAGGTCAGTACTAAATCCAGTGTCACTTCTTGCTGCCGGTAGGGGTTCTGAAACTGCTGACTCAGCACAATATCCCACTCGGTCTTCTCATACTGCTGGATGGTAGGCGTGCGCAGCACGGCCTGCCCGATGACTTTTTGGGCATAGCCCATCCGTGCTGACAGCAGCCACAGCAGCGTCAGCAACACGAAGTTGCGGTGTATCATGGTGTTTGGTTTGCGCGCCCTACCCTTGGTTGGTAGCCACGTTGGGAGCTATTTCCACTGCGGCATTTCGTCGCGCGTGAGCACGCGCGGCGCATTGTAAATGCGTTTGATAGCTTCTACGGAGTTCTTTTCCTGCACCAGCTCGGCCCAGTCCATAAAGAATACCCAGCGGGGTTGTTTCGCCAGCAGTTCGGGGGTTGGCAGCACGGCGCACTCGCCAATGGCTATGGGTTTGTTGCCCACAATGGGTAGGATGTAATCGTACCACGACTGGTCGTAGCCCTTGTCGTACACGTCGAAGGCAAACACGTCCCAGTACTGCGGGCCGGGATTGTACTGGGCAAAGTCGCGGCTCATGTCCTGCATATCCCACACCCAAATCAGGTTGGTCAGGCCCTTGGTTTTCTGCAAATAGTCGTGGGTGATTTGGTAGAGGCGGGCCGTGCCGTTGGGACCGGGCCGCCCGCCCCACCAAAATTTCCCCTGGTTCATCTCGTGCAGCGGCCGGAACAGCACCTCCACTTGCTTGTCCTTCAGGTACTGCAAGTACACGGCAATGTCGTCCATACGCGACTTCCAGGTCTTGTTCAACGGGGTGCCGTCGGTTAGCAACTCCTGCCACTGCGCGTCGGTAAGCAGTTGGTTGAGTAGGCCGGGGTCCCAGCCGCAGGGTTCGCCGGAGCCGGGTGGGCAGGCGTGCCACATGATGTTCACCACCGCGCCCGCCTTGTACTGCCGCTCGGCCTCCTGCACCATTTTCCAGCGGTTGTCGATGTTTTCCTGCTGAAATAGAAAATCACCGCTCCACAGCGCCGGGTATTTGCCGGTGGTCCGGTGGATGTAGTCGGTCCACTTGGTAGGCTCGGCGTTAGGTTCCTTGTTATGCTGCCCAGCTAGGGTTTGCTTGCCCGAAATGCGCTGAAGGTAGGGCAGCACTTTCTTGGATTGGGCGAAGGCACTGGTCGTACTCAGCAGATAGAGGAGAAAGAATGTTTTAAGGAGATGCGAGTGCATGCGGACGGAAGTTGGTGGGAGAAGACGAAGCGGATGGAACGTTAGCAGCTAGTTACTTCTCTTTCTGCAACATATACCATGTCGTCTTGGCACCGCCTAGTTCTTGCTTGTTGCCGTCGCCACCCCAATCAATATCGTAGGGCTGCACGTTGAAGGGCAATTTCAGCGTCGATTTATCTGCATTGAACTCGATGGTAATGGTTTTGGTCTGACCAGCGGCCTGCCCGCCGGGGCTGAATGTGATGGTATTAGCGGCGAAATCGCGCACAAACGTGCCTTGGTTTTTGGGTAGGCGGCGGAACTTGTAGTTGTAGTCGGTGCCCTTGTAGTTGAAGTCAGCAAAAGCGCCATCCGGGCCGGGACTGTGGGTGTAGGTGCCCGTAATTTTACCGTCGTCCGTTACGCCGGTCGTCGTGAATGCCAGCGTATTATCGTTTTCCTTGGTGGCATCGGCAATGTTGTTGGCTACGTTTTTGGTGCCATTCCAGCCCCAGCTTTCGCCCTCCCCAATGAAGTACTGAAACTGCATGTTAGTCACCTTCCACGTACCGTCCATATCCGACTGGTAGTCTTTTACTTGCACCGTCCATTCCCGCGTCTGGCCCGATTCGGAGGTGACCGAATACATCTTGGTACGGTTGCCGGTGGAAAAATCCACTGCTTCGCCCGAAGCCGGCGATACGTGGGCTTTGTACGATGTTTCGATGCGGGGCACTACGTTGGTCAGGTCGGTGCCCCGCACCACGTACACCGTGACGGTGCCGGTTTCAGGGGTGCGAACGATATCGGCTACCCCAATCTGCCCTTTGTCGAGAGAGAAACCGGTGATGGCGCGCTCGTTGCTCTCAATGTCTTCGAAGGGGTCGTCGGTGCAACCGCTCAGGCAGCTTAGGCCCAGCAGCATACCAGCCCCTATAGTTGTGATTCGCAGGTTCATAACGAGGGTGGGTTAGAGGTTGGGGTTGAGGTCGGTTTCGCGGGTAGGCGTGGCAAAGAAGTAGGCGTTGTCGGGCTGAATGGTCTTGCCGTATTTCTGCACCAGCACTTCTTCCATTTTGTGGGTGCGGCGCAAGTCAAACAAGCGGTTGCCCTCGAAGGCCAGCTCCCACGCCCGCTCCTGAAGAATGGCGTCGCGGAAGGCCGTCACGCTCAGGCCGGGTTGCAGGTTGGCGAGGCCCGCGCGGGTCCGGATGCGGTTTACGGCCGCGTAACCTTCCGCCGTGGGGCCGCAGGCTTCGGCGTACAGCAGCAGCACGTCGGAGTAGCGCAGCACGGGGGTATTAGCGCTGGTTTGTTCGCCTACCTGCTTAGGGTCGAGGTACTTGCGGGTGAAGGGCCGGCTGTAGCCCGTAATGCTGAGCACCGTTTCCTTGTTACCCACGTACACGCGGCTCGGAATCAGCTCGGTTTTGCGCTTGTCGTCCGCTGCAAAGCTGTTGTAGAGGGCCGGCTCCGTCACGAAGTGATTGTAGCCGGAACGTACGCTGGTGCTGTCGGCGAGCTTGAACACGGCCCCGTCGATGTAGGGAATGAACATCAGCGGCAGCTTGGAGTAGTTGCCTTCCGAGAGGCCCGAACGGTCGGTGGCCACATCAAAAATGTGCTCGGGCCCGTTCTTTTTGTCCACGTCGAAAATGGCTTTGAGGCTAGGGTCGAGGCCGTAGCTGCCGCTGTTGGTCAGCACGTTGCCGGCGTAGGTTTTGGCCTCGGCGTAGAGCGCATCGGCATTGGGCACGAAGTCGTAGCCGGGCGAGTTAGTGGCTTTGCCCGAGGCCAGCGTCAGGTCTACCTTGGCCAGCAGGCCCCAGGCGGCTACCTTGTTGGCGCGGCCGTCGCGGCGCACAGCATCAGTTAGCTCAATGCTTTTCTTGAGGTCGTCGGTAATCAGGGCATAGATTTCCTGCATGGTAGCCCGTGCCGAGCTGGTCTGGTCCAGCGACGTGACGGGCGTGGTGTGCACGGGGGCGGTTCCAAACAGCCGCACGATGTTGAAGTAGTGCAGCGCCCGCAGGAAGTGCGCCTCCCCTACCAGCTGGTTGCGGCTGGCGTCGCTCATCTCCGTAATGCCTGGCACGTTGGCAATGACGGCGTTGGCGCGGTTCACACCGATGTAGGCGTAGCGCCAGGCGGTGGTCAGCTCCGGGTTATCGGGGCGTACGGCCAGGCGGTCGAACTCGAAGTTGCTGGCGCCGGCGTCGGGCTTCAGGGTAATATTTTCGGTTGGCAACTCCGTAATCAGAATGAAGTTGCGGGAGTAGTACTCAATCTCCGGCAAGATGGCGTAGGCGTAGACCAAGGCCGCGTTGGCGTCGGCCTCCGTTTTGTAGAAGTTGGTGGTGGAGTTGAAGCCGTAGGGCTCTTCCTGGAGCGAGCAGCCGGCCAGCAGCGCGACGGCCGCGGCCAGGCCCAGTTGAGTGATGCGTTTCATGGGGTGGGAGTTTGCGCGCTTAGATTCCAATATTTACCCCCACCGACAGAGCACGGGGCCGGGGGTAGGACCCGTATTGCAGGCCGTTGTAGGGCACCTCCGGGTCGAAGCCTTTGTGGAAGCCCGTGAAGGTGTAGAGGTTGCTGCCCGAGAAGTAGATCCGCAGCGTTTCCAAGCCTTTTATCATGTTTGACTTGAAGTTGTAGCCCAGCGTCACGTTCTGAATGCGCATAAACGAGCCGCTGGTCACAAACCAATCGGAGCCGTAGTAGGCGCGGGTCGCATTCACGCTGGGGTAGTCGTTGGTCGGGTTGTCGGGCGTCCAGCGCTGGAGCTGGCCACTGGGCGAGAACTTGCGCATATCGAACACGTCGTTGCCCGACACGCCGTAGAGTTGGGCCGACAAGTCGAAGCCCTTGTGGCGCAAGCTGGTGTTGAGGCTGTAGAGAAACTTGGGGTTGGGGTTGCCGATGATGGTGCGGTCCTGATCGTTCACGGCGCCGTCGCCGTTCAGGTCCACGTACTTAATCTCGCCGGGCCGGGCCATGTCGCCGGTCAGGCCCGAAGCCCTACCCTCCTCCACAGTTTGGATGATGCCGTTGGTCTTGTAGCCGTAGAACACGTTGATGGGCTCGCCCACGATGAAGGCATTCACTGGCGCCCGCAGCATTTCAATGCTGCTACCATTCCACACAAAGTCATCTTCGCCCATGCTAATCAGCTTGTTGCGGTTCAGAGTGAAATTGCCGCCCACGCTCCACTGCACCGGGCCGTTCAGGATTTCGGCGTTCAGGCCCAGCTCCACGCCTTTGTTCTCTATCACGCCGTCGTTCACCCACAGGCGGTCGTAGCCCGAGGAAGGCGTGATGTAGGTCTGGCGCAACAGGTCGCGGGTGCGCTTGTAGTACACGTCGGCGCTGAGCGTGATGCGCTGGTTCAGGAAGCCCAGGTCCAGGCCGGCATCAAGCTGCGAGGTGGTTTCCCATTTCAAATCGGGGTTGGGCACGCCCTCCCAGATTTTGTTGAACCCATCATAGCCAAAAATGCCGGGGCCGAAGCCGGTCTGGAAGTTGCCGCCCGTATAGTAGCGGCCCGCGCCCAGGCGGTCGAGCGTTTGGTAGGGGCTGATGCCCTGGTTGCCGGTCAAACCGTAGCTCACGCGCACCTTCGCTTCCGAAATGGTAGGCACGGCGCGCAAAAAGGCTTCCTCATTGAGTTTCCAGGCCACGGCGGCCGAAGGGAAGAATGCCCACTTGTTGTTCGCCCCAAACTTGGAGGAACCATCGGCGCGGCTGGTGAACGTGAACAGGTAGCGGTCGAGCAGCGAGTAGTTGACGCGGCCGATATAGGAGTTCAGCAGCGACTTGGTGAGGCCGTTGGTGGTGTACTGCGTGAGGGCCGTATTCAGGTTCTCATTTTCCAGCGCATCATTGATGAATCCTCTACCCTCCAGCCGCGACGTGCGGATATTAAATGTCTGCGTGGTGTAGCCAGCCACAACATTTAAATTATGAATCTTGTTGAAATTTTTATTAACCGTGAAATAATTTTCACTCAGTAATTCATTGCTCGAATAATTATCAATTACGCCAAATCCATTATATAAATAACCGGTATTGGTAATGTTGCGCGGTTCATACACATCGCCAATTGAATTACCGTATTTATCGCTCAGCTGCGTCCGGAAATTCAGCCATTTGGTAATATCATAACTCACGAACAGCGTACCGAGCACGTCGATGGTTTTGTTCTTATTCAGCACCTCATTGGCGTAGGCAACCGGGTTGCCGAAGTCGCGCGGGCCGATGCGGAAGTAGGTACCGTCGGGGTTGTAGATGGGGAATACCGGCGAGCGGTCGGCGGAGAGGCTACCCCCATTGCGCTGCGTATGGGTTAGAATCAGATTGACGCCGGCCGTTAGCTTGTCGGTCAGCTTCTGCTCCAGGTTCAGGCGGCCGTTGTAGCGGTCGTAGTAATTCTTGATAGCCAAGCCCTCCTCCCGGTAATAGTTACCCGACATAGAGAACTTGGTGCGCTCGGTGCCGCCGGTAGCGGTTAGGGTGTAGCTCTGCGAGAAGGGGTTGCGGTACACCTCATCGGGCCAGTAGGTGCGGTAGGGCCAAGCGGGTTTGTTGGAGTCTTCGCCCCGTAGCTCGGCCACCGAGGGGTAGTAGGTGCCCAAATAGTTTTCGCCCACAAACAGTGGTGCCAGCCCGGCATTCCGGCGCGACTCGTTATCAATAACGGCCACGTCCACTGGGTCCGACCATACGTCCAGCTTGCTGGGTAGGGTCGAAAGGGTATTCAGCGTGCTCAGCGTGATGCTGGTTTTGCCGGCCTTGCCGCGCTTGGTGGTAATTAGAATAACGCCATTGGCGCCCCGAGAGCCGTAAATAGCCGCCGAGGAAGCATCTTTCAGCACCTCAATGCTCGCAATATCTTCCGGGTTGATTTGCTTGAGATTTCGGGCATCCCCCCACGGAAAACCATCCACCACTAGCAGCGGACTGTTGGATCCGTTGATGGAACTAGAGCCACGAATGCGAACTGTGGCATCGGCACCTGGCTCGCCGGAAGGCATTACTACCTGTACACCTGCAATCTTACCCTGTAATAATTGTTCGACAGATGCAGCAGGCTGCTTGTTCAGCTCGCTGCCTTTTAGCGAGGACACGGAGCCAGTCACGTCGCTCTTGGCCACTGTGCCATAGCCGACCACCACTACCTCATCCAGGCTCTTGTTATCGACTTTCAGGTTGGCATCCAGCACCGATTTCCCGCCGACGGGCAGCTCCAGCGGCAGGTAGCCGATGTAGGAAAAGGTGAGCACCGCATCGGTTGAAGGCACGGCGATGGAGTAGGCGCCGTCGGATTGGGAGGCGGTGCCGTTTTGGGTGCCTTTCACCAGCACCGTCACGCCGGGTAGGCCTTCGCCGGTTGTCGCGTCTTTCACTACGCCGCGCACCGTCAGCGTTTGTGCCCAGGTAAGTGCTGGCAACAGCAACAACCAGAACAGAGAAAAAAGGTACCGCTGTCTCATATACGTTGTGTCAAGTGTAAAAGAAAAGTTGAGTGGGAGTTGGGTCAGGCGAGCAATAGTTTTTTTTAAAAAAACTATTGTATTCGAGTGCGGCAGCAATACACCTTGCTACATCTACCTATAGGTACCGCATAGGTATTATTTTACTGCTATTCGATGCTTATTATTGATAGGGAAATAGCAATAATTAATTAACGAATAGGTAATACAAACATACTATTTACCCTTCTCTGATAATGATACTTTTTTATCAATTACTTGCCATTAAAGCGCTATTCACAAGTTGCTGGGCTACTTATTGAGCCGATAAAAGACGTCGCTCGACGAGCGTTGTGCGCTGGTAGCTACCGTATTTCCACTCGCTTTTAGAACGCGGCGGTAGCTGCCCCCGAGACGCCGGCTTGGGCGTAGCGCATTGATTCATTTTTGCACCGACGGCTCACTTCCAGGCAGGCGCGGGCGTTGTGGTAAGGGCATTTCCAGAAGCCTACCTTGTCGTGGTCGGCCATGGGGCGGTAGTCGTCCCACACCCCCCAGCGCCACTCGCCCAAGTCGAAGTCCAGCAGGTGCTGGCGGGCAAACTGCCAGGCTTTGTAGGAGTGCTCCAGCAGCGTAGCCTCGTGGGTGAGCTGGTAGGCGTTCAGAAACCCTACCATGGCCTCCGCACTCACCCACCATTCGCGGTGGGTGTCGAGGTGGCCGGTTTCGCAGTTTAGCTCGTGCGGGAAGCTGCCGTCGGGGAGTAAGGCAGCGGCTGTGGCATTGGTTAGCGCCAGGCACGCCGTTTTCACTTGCTGTAGCAATTGCTCGTCGCCGAGCACTTCGGCGGCTTCCAGCAGCAGCCAGGCCGCTTCAATGTCGTGGCCGTAGGAAATCAGGTCGACAGTCGGCGTCCAGTCGCGGGCGAAAAACAGGCGCAAGTGGCCCGTTTCGGCATCCATGATATGGGTGAGGAAGGTAGTGAGCAGTCCGTGCAGGCGCTCGGCCAGGTGGGCATCAGGCCAGCAGCGGTACAGATTGGCGTAAGCCTCCAGAATATGCAGGTGCGTATTCATGGTTTTGGGCGCATTGTGGTCCTTCTCGCTCAAGCGCAAATCCTCCAGTAGTTCCCCCGTGCGACTAAAGGCTTCGAAGTAGCCACCGTACTGCTCATCGTAACTGTGCTGCTCAATCCACTGGAACAACGAT
The DNA here is from genome assembly GCF_017589435.1 of Hymenobacter defluvii. Taxonomy (NCBI): domain Bacteria; kingdom Pseudomonadati; phylum Bacteroidota; class Cytophagia; order Cytophagales; family Hymenobacteraceae; genus Hymenobacter; species Hymenobacter defluvii. The sequence goes on along the minus strand of NZ_JAGETX010000011.1, from coordinate 5,075 downwards.
TGGCTAACTTCCAGGGCATGAGGGTTTTGCGTGGCCTGATAATATTCGCTGCATCCGTAGAGGGCGAAGGCGAGGGCGTAAATCTGCTTGCGCGTGTTCAGGGGCTGGCCCTGGGCATCAAGCAGCCAGTAAATACCGCCATATTCAGCATCGATGAAATGATCGAGCAGGTAGCGGAAGGAGCGGGTAGCCGCCTCCCGGTAGTCGGGACGGGAGGTATGGCGGTAGGCGGCCGAAAACGTCCACAGGATGCGGGCGTTCAGAATGCCCCCCTTATCGGCCGCGGGGTCTACCTCCCCGGCGCCGGTCATCTGCCCAATAAACCCACCGTGCTGGTGGTCCACGGCTTTTTCCAGCCAAAACTGCGCGATGCGGGCTAGCTCGGCCTCCATTTTCCGCTGGTAGGCAAGCAGCAGCTCTAGGGAAGTAGAGGGTAGGGGCTGGCTCATGCTCCTACCCCGTTATAGGAAGTCACGCTCGTTAGCTGCGTCTGCTCCAGGTATTCTACATTTCTGTCAATCAGCTCGTTGATCTGTCGAACGGAGGCTGCTGAGGTAAATTCATCGGCAGGAGTGTTCAGCGCATAGTCCACTAGCTTATCCAGGGTAGAGGTAGCCACGTGGGTGCGCGTGTCGGAGGAGGCGTAGTAGATAAATACGGTGCCGTCGTCGTCCAGAATCCAGCCGTTGCCGAACACCACATTCGATACGTCCCCTACCCGCTCTTCGCCCTCGGGCGCCAGGAAGTAGCCGCCGGGCTTGTGCGTTACCTGGTCGGGTTGGGCTAAGTCGGTCATAAACAGGTACAACACGTAGCGCAGACCGGCGGCCGTGTTGCGTACGCCGTGGGCCAGGTGCAGCCAGCCTTTGTCGGTTTTGAGCGGGGCCGGGCCCTGGCCGTTTTTCGCCTCGTACACCGTATGATACCGCTTGCGGTCCACGATGCTTTCGTGCGGCACCACGGCGTTTTTCATCGAATCAGCGAGGCCGAAGCCGATGCCGCCCCCCGCGCCCGCCTCGATAAAGCTGTCCTGCGGACGGGTGTAGAGCGCATATTTGCCCTGCACAAACTCGGGGTGCAGCACTACGTTGCGCTGCTGGGGGGAGGGCGTTTGCAGGTCGGGCAGCCGCTCCCAGGTCACCAGGTCGCGGGTGCGGGCAATGCCGCACTGCGCCACCGCCGCCGACTCGTCGCCGGGACGGGCCGCGGGGTCCTTGCGCTCGGCACAAAACAAGCCATATATCCAGCCGTCCTCGTGCTGCACCACGCGCATATCGTACACGTTGGTGGCCGGTTCGTCGGTATCGGGCATTGTGATGGGCCGCTCCCAGAAGGTGAAATTGTCGATGCCATTGGGACTTTCGGCCACCGCAAAAAACGATTTGCGGTCCAGCCCTTCTACCCTGGCTACCAGCAAGTATTTCCCATTCAGCTTGATGGCGCCCACGTTGAAAGCCGCATTCACGCCTAGGCGCTCCATGAGGTAGGGATTGGTAGCGGGGTTGAAATCGTAGCGCCAGCAGAGCGGGGCATGCTGCCCTGTGAGCACCGGATAGCGGTAGCGGTCAATAATGCCATTGCCAAGGCCTTGCTTTTCGTTGGGGCGGGTCAGCAGCGTGTGGTGGAGGTTTTCCAGGTCGTGGCGGCGTTGATGGAAGTGGTTTTCCATGGCAGAAAACAAAAGTTAAGCGAGAAAATAACGGGTGGAAGTAGGCTGGGTGGGGGCAATAGCACGCTCTTTCCCATAGGGTTGGCACCGAGCCTATGTAGGGAGCCAGCAACTCAAAATCAAACGGCACTACCCCTACCCTACAGGCGTTTAACTCAAATGTAGCGCTGGCTACCACGGGCAGGGTAATGCTTTTTTAGCCTTCTCTGGTACTGAAACGACAGCCGATGCGCCTGGCCTAATATTCGGCCAAGCGGTTCCACCAGGTCTTTTTCAGAATCAGCACCACCACGGCTAAAATGGCAACCGTAATCAGCAGGGGCACGTGCTGGGAAAGCAGCAGGTACATGGGCAAAATGGTGAGGCAGAGCTGCGCGATGATGCCCAACACCACGTTGAACATGTTCAGGCGGAAGTTGCAGTTGGGTTGAAACGCGGGGTCTTCGGCCACCACCAGGTCGTTGATGGGGCCCCAAAAGCCCCAGGGGCGCACGTTGCGGTAGAAGGTTTTCAGCACCGTTTCGTCGGTGGGGGGCGCCAGGTAGGTACCCACGATGGAGCCCGTGAGCGACAACGCAAATAGCACCGGGAAGTAATAAAGAAACTCGACCCCCTCGAAAAAGCGCGTGAAGATGAGGGCCGACACGATGCCCGTGAGCATGCCCCAGAAAAAGCCCGTGGCGTTGAAGCGCCACCAGTGCCATTTCAGCACGTTGGCCGCGATGTAGCCCCCGTACAGCGCCGACACAATCCACTGCAACACGCTGTTCACATCTTTGGCAATGAAGCCCAGCAGCACCCCCACGGCCACCACGACGACACCCACCACGTAGTTCAGCGAAATAACCTCCTTGGTGGTGGCATCCGGGCGGACGTACTTGAGGTAGATATCATTGACGATGTAGGCCTGGGCCGCATTCACGGTGCCGCTAAACGTACCCATGAAGGCGCCGAGCAGCCCCGTGAGCACCAGTCCCATGAGCCCCACCGGCAGAAATTTGTTGATGGTTTCGGGAAGAATACGCTCGAAATCCAGCACGCCGGTAGGGCCTACCAGGTTCATCTGGTTGTAGTAGAGCAAGCCCAGAATGGTGAGCCCCACGATGAGCGAATAGCGAATAGGGAGCAGAATAATCGACACGAAGCCACTCATTTTGCTGGCTTCCTCGGGCGAGCGGGTAGAGAGAATTTTCTGCATGTCGTAGTTCGGCGCCGGGCCCGCTAACGATGCGAATACCCCCTTGAAGGCCATCATCATAAAGAACACCCCGAACAAGGAGTAGCCGTCCTCGTCGATTTTCTGATTCACCTGGCTGATGATGTTGGACCAATCCAGATCGAGGCGCGCGCCGAAGAAGGGGTCGTACCAACCGGCGGGCACATTCAGGGTCTTGCCTTGCAGCTCCAGGTAAGCAATGACGGCAATGGCCAGGCACGCCACCGTCATGATGGCGTACTTGATGATGTCGCCGAGCACAATGCTGTGCATGCCCCCGATAATGGAATAGAACATGGCAAACAACGTGAATACAATGCCGTACACGTGCGGTACGTACTGCGGGGCTACGGCAAACGGCACGTAGTCTTGCACCAGCGCCCAGGGCACGAATATTTCAATGAACTTGCCTAATCCCACAAAGCCATAGGCCAAAAATCCCAGGCAGCTCAGCAGGGCGAAGGCAATGACAACCTGGTGCGAGGCCCCTACCCCCGGCCCGCGGGTACCGAAGCGGGTAGCTAGCCACTCGGCGCCGGTGCTGGCATTGGAGCGGCGCAGCCAGCGCGAGAGATACATCATCAAGAACACCTGGTTGAATACCGGCCACAGCCACGGAATCCAGATGCTTTTCATGCCGTATACGAAGCACAGGCTGACCATCCACATGGTACCGCTGATGTCAAACATATCAGAGGCATCGCTCAGACCCAATTTGTACCAGGGTAGGCTTTTGCCGCCAAGCAGGTAGCTGTCTTTGTTTTCGCGGGCTTTCTTGCGGTACCACAGGCCAATAAACACCGTGGATAGCAGGTAGGCGGCAATAATAAGCAGGTCGAGTAGGTGCAGACGCATGTGGGTAGGGAAAGAGCAAAACCCGACATCCATCAACCGTAGCGGCAGTAGATGCGGAATGCTCAAATGTATGCTCCTACTTTATGCTATTTATAATACTATTTTAACCTTATCTGACACTCTGTTGACAACAGCGAATCACGAATCATGCGCAAATGCGCATTCAGGTAGTTTTTAACGCACTTATCATAATAACACTTAGGGCAGAAACGAAATACTATTTTATCAGAATCTGATAAATTTCGCTCCTTATTCCTACTGTTATGACGCACAACCTAATGCGGGAAATCACCCCGCTGACGCAAAACGACTGCTTTACCTTGTTTACGCGGGTGAAGAAAGAGTTTAATTTTCCGCTGCACTACCATGAGGAGTACGAGCTCAACCTGATCCTGAATGCGCCCGGTGCCCGCCGCATCGTGGGCGACCATATTGAGGATATCGACGACTTGGAGTTGGTTTTAGTAGGCCCCAACCTAAATCACGCCTGGTTTACGCACCAGTGTCAGAGCGAGGAAATCAAAGAAGTGACCATCCAGTTTCACAAAGATTTGCTGGACGACAAGTTTCTGCGCCGTAATCAGCTCCACTTCATTCAGAAAATGTTCGAGAATGCGCAGCGCGGCGTTCTGTTCTCGCGCGAAACCGCGGAGCGCCTGCGCGGGCGCATTCTGTCCCTGGAACACAAAACAGGCTTCGACTCGGTACTGGAGCTATTGTCTATTCTGCACGATTTGTCAGCCTCGCGCAACATGCGCATCCTCTCCGACGCCTCCTTCACCAATGAGCAGTTCCACTACAACAGCCGCCGCATTGAGAAGGTGTTCGAGTACATGAACGCCCACTACAACCGCCAGATTACGCTGGCAGAGGTAGCCAAAATTGCCAACATGCCGGAAGTATCCTTTAGTCGCTTCATGAAAAAGCGCACCGGCACTACCTTCATCGACAGCCTCAACGAAATCCGGCTGGGGCACGCCTCCCGCATGCTCATTGACACCACGCATAGCGTTGCCGAAGTGGCGTACAAGTGCGGTTTCAACAACATTTCCAACTTCAACCGAATCTTCAAAAAACGCAAGAGCTGCACACCCAAGGAGTTTCGCCAGAACTTCTCGGGTACGCGAATTTTTATTTAAAATACTATTTACCAATTATTTAGTAACAAAATAAACGATAATAAATTAATGAAGTGGCTAGCTAAGCCGGACACTGCTAAGCTGTAGTGTACAGATGAATTTCCAACTAGGCTGTGTGGACAGCTAGCGCATCCAATCGAGGGCAGCAAGCAGGTGGGCCACGGCTAAAAAGGAGGTAGCGGTTTTCTCGTACCGG
>NZ_JAGETX010000119.1:0-486 GCF_017589435.1 Hymenobacter defluvii | reverse complement strand
AACCCATACGGTCTGAGCCTTTAATATGAATTCCAGCCAGGAAAGCTAGCTCCAGTTGATCCGTCCACTTGGCGCGCACAATGCGGTTGCCATAGTTCGACATAAGCTTAACCGCCTGTGGACAGGATGTGCGGTGAATGACAATGCCTTTGTCAGCCGTTTCGAACCCAAATACATCATCGCCGGGGATAGGATTGCAGCAGGGCGCAATGGTGTAATTGAAGGTGTTGGTATGTTCGCCAATGACGAGCATATCAGCCCGTACGCCACGCGCTTTCTGCACTTCGTGGTCGAAAGACTTGGGTGCGAGTATGGAAGACTGCTGCGGCGTTGCTTCCTCATGGAATAGCTCTTCCTTGATTTCGCGGCCGTCTAGCTTTCCTATAGCGATGCGGTAGTACAACTCTGGCAAACTGTGCACGTGAAAATGTGTCAGGACCCGGTGTAGGTTTTCAGCTGTATTCGCAACGCCAAGCAGCTCCAAGC
>NZ_JAGETX010000118.1:0-490 GCF_017589435.1 Hymenobacter defluvii | reverse complement strand
GTTGATACCAGACCGGTTTCTGTGTTCTGGGTATCTTCATTGGCCGGCGTAGTTGCAGCCGAATCTGCGTCCCCCTCCCCTAGTACTTGGGCATCTTCTACGGTGCTGTCTTCACTCGAAGGACGACCAGCTTCTTTGGCCGTCTGCATGATTTTCTGAAAGTCGTCCATGCCCGCAATGTTGCCGACGAATGGGCTGTTTTTATGCTTTGCCATTACGTGTTCAGTTAAGCTTTTTCAATAGCACCCTGACTAGGCTGCTTGTAGATAATACTGGCCAGCTCTTTCATCAGGGTAGTTAAGCCTGAGTTGCTATGCTGTTTCTCAGGAGGGAATATGGTTGAGCGTAATGATTTCCTTTGGTAGTTAACACTCAACTCCACTTTCGTCTGAAGCATGGGAATCTTCCGCTCCTTAAAGTAACCTTCTATTTCTTGATAGAAATCCTGCTTGATTGACTTGTTATGGCGGTTCCAGAAAGTGTAGTAGCC
>NZ_JAGETX010000117.1:0-503 GCF_017589435.1 Hymenobacter defluvii | reverse complement strand
GTTCCATAGGAGTGTGCGGAGCCGGTTACTTCATACCAGCTGCTTGCTGGCCACGCCTGATACCAAGCAGAAGACAGAGCAGCGCTGGTAGAAAAATGATTTCCCAAGGCATAGCTGAGCTTTACGAATGCTTTGTTTCTATTGAAGACGCGGAATGAGTAGTAGGCAGAAAAGACGTTTTTGCTTTCTTTATTTGCAGCAACGCTAGCACCATCGAACCCAGAGCTATTGGCAAATGCCATATCGCCTGAGCTACCTGACGATTGTACAGACGTACTGGCAAGGAGAGCAGTAAGGCACTACCCGTTCCGACCAATAGCCCAAACCAGAAGAGAGGGGGAGGCCCGAAAGGTAAGCCTAACAGTGATACCAAGCATAGCAGACCCAGGACCCCTAGCAAAAGAATGCGGGGAACCAGTAGAGTTTGCAGTACTTTATCGAAAAATTCGACACTACCGTGCCATAGCTGAGCGGGACCTTCCCAAAAGTACTTTCGCAAGAAC
>NZ_JAGETX010000116.1:0-505 GCF_017589435.1 Hymenobacter defluvii | reverse complement strand
ACAACAACTGTGTGCTCAAAGTGCGCTGAAGGCATTTTATCCTTCGTACGGATAGTCCAGCCGTCCTTTTCTTGCACAATTTGCTTGGTACCTAAATTGACCATTGGCTCAATGGCAATAACTAAACCTGTCTGTAGCTTAAGCCCAGAACCGCGCTTACCATAATTAGGCACCTCAGGACGTTCGTGTAGCTTCTTACCCACACCATGTCCTACAAGCTCTCTAACTACACCGTAGCCCTGCTTTTCAACATGCTGCTGTACGGCGTAGCTTATATCGCCCATCCGATTACCAGCTACTGCTTGTTCAATACCCAGGTAAAGTGACTCCTTAGTTCGCTGCAACAACGCTAGTATCTCAGGAGTAACATTACCTACTGGGTAGGTGTAAGCGCTATCAGAATGGTAACCATTAAGGAAAACGCCGCCATCTACAGAAATTATATCTCCGTCCTGTAGTGGGTGTTCGTGAAAAATCGAAGTCGTTGGAAACCATCACCGATAGC
>NZ_JAGETX010000115.1:0-509 GCF_017589435.1 Hymenobacter defluvii | reverse complement strand
GTGGATGGGCAGCAGGGTGAGTACGCTCGGAGCCGCTCTGGTTGCTTTTTCTGCTTCTTTCAGCAGAAGATTGAGTGGGTATGGCTCTATGAGCAACACCCAGACCTGTTTCAGCGTGCAATAGCCTATGAGCGGGACGGTTATACGTGGATGGAAGAGTCGTTATCCGACCTCATTAAGCCGGTACGCCTTCGCCAAATAAAGCTTGACGCTATTAAAAAGCAGAGTAAGGCAAAGGGGAGTTCAAGCATGTTTTTGCTGGATATCCTAGATGATGAAGAAGAGGTTGGTTGCGCCTCGTGCTTTATCTAACGGTCGTAAAAGAAAACTAAAACTTCCTTAATAGCTATTCCAAAAAAATTCTACCGTGGATTACGACAAGAAATCATTAAAAGTGGTCCTTGACCTTAATAAGGCCACAAAACTAGTGTTGCCAAACTTTCAAAGGAACTTTGTTTGGAAAGCAGAATTACAACAACGTGCTTTACTTGCTTCATTCATTCTTGAAC
>NZ_JAGETX010000114.1:0-518 GCF_017589435.1 Hymenobacter defluvii | reverse complement strand
ACCCCCACTACTGGATAATCGTCGAATGCTGGGTGAGTATAGTAATACTCCATCAGCGGGTCGCCCATGTGATACGTGAAGTCGCGTACCCATACGGTAGTATCGGGATACAACTCCGTCATCACATACTCTTCACCCAACACATCAATGGAATCCTGACGGATAGCATTCATGAACTGGCGGTACTCGTTGTTGGTGATTTCTGTTTCATCCATGTAGAAGCCGGCGATGGTCACCTGCTTGTTCATGTTCACCATAGAGGCCGAAATGTCCTGATCAGTCTGGCCCATGTGGAACGTACCACCGGGGCAGGGCACCATGCCAAAAGGAACCTCCTGTGGGTTATACTCAGGGCGGTCCTCCGCCCCTACTAGGTCGCCCTGCGGTCCTTTGCCAAAGCCACAGCCCCCCAGAAACAATGCCGAGAAGGCAACCAGAGGCAGTAGAAGTAACTTGTTCATGAGGTAGGTGTAGAAAAGGCTGATTGGGCGGCAATACCCAAAGATTACAATTTTATG
>NZ_JAGETX010000113.1:0-531 GCF_017589435.1 Hymenobacter defluvii | reverse complement strand
CATCAGTACTAATCGCTGATGAGTTTAAAGCTCAATCACAGTTCCCTGCGATGCGGCTATCGGAGGAATTTTATTCTGTAAAATAGCTGGTTATGGTTAATTACCTTTAATAGAGGTAACTAATCATAATAAGAAAAAACCAAATCTGCCGAAGGTCTAATTAATTTAGGTCCTCGGCAGATTTAGTTTAATGATGGTTCATAAAACAATCGCCGACTTTTCTTTGAATTATGTCTTCTTCATCACTAATCTACGATGACTACTTATCCCAAGGTCAATTTGGAGATGAAAAAAGTATCCTTTTCAATACTCAAACTATATATGAAGGCTTATTGGATATAATACGTTATCACACTGGCAAGGATTTAAAGGAATATTTCTACAACGATGCCCCTGAAGTGGCAGTTTGCACACGACGCATTATAGATAAAGTATTTATGCTTCTTTCAGCTGGGCGAGCATTGGAAGCAACCAAAGAAATTGATTGGTTAATTAACAGTTTTAGTACTACAACAGCCCTCACCTCAATTC
>NZ_JAGETX010000112.1:0-554 GCF_017589435.1 Hymenobacter defluvii | reverse complement strand
ACAGACCAGTTTGCGGGCCGCTTCATCGCCCCGGCTGGCATTACGGGGCTATGGCAGGTCAGTAAGCGTGGCAAGGGTACCATGTCGGCGGATGAGCGCAAGATGCTGGATGTGGAGTATGCCCGAAACTACTCGCTGCTAAAAGATATTCAGATTGTGCTGAAGACACTACCGGCCCTATTTCAAAAAGAGAGTGTTTGATGAATAAAATGCTCCTAACCTTCGCGCTGGTTTTGCAGACGTTGGTAGCCTTAAGTCAGAATAGCTCTGAGCCAGCGGAAAGCTGGCAGGATAAGTTTTTTGAGTCTTCCGAAACAGTGCTGCCCGTCTTAATTGATGCAGCCATTAAATATTCAGCCCAGATAGAAAATCTGGATATTGCCCAGCAGGTAGCTCTTGAAAACCAAAAGCTCGAAAAGAAAAGAATATTGAGCGGACTATCCGTGGGCTCCAGCTATAGCTACGGAAGTGTGTACAACGCCATAGATCCAGCGGGTGCCCGCCCGGTTGGGGGGGGGAATCCCTTTAACTTGCCTACCCAATCACTGTACAAA
>NZ_JAGETX010000111.1:0-560 GCF_017589435.1 Hymenobacter defluvii | reverse complement strand
GTCTATTACTTAGTGCAGGGTAATGCTATTCACCCTAATAGCCTAATTGTTCTTGTGCCTCTACTCGTACTAATCATGGGGTTACTGTCCCTGGGCTTGGGTATGATCTTTAGTGCACTGACTACTAAATACCGCGACTTGGCTATGCTGCTGGCATTCGGAGTGCAGTTGCTAATGTATGCCACGCCAGTTATCTATCCGCTGTCCAGTATCACGAATCCCAAATACAAGCTGATCATCATGGCCAATCCCATGAGTTCGATTGTGGAAACGTTCCGTTATGCCTTTCTCGGCTCGGGTACGTTCAGTTGGGCAGCGTTGGCCTACAGCGCAATAGTAACCGTAGTTGTATTGCTAGCGGGTATTATCATCTTCAACCGGGTACAAAAGAGCTTTACCGACACGGTGTAATAGAGTTCACTGTCTCCTTTTCCTAAGAACTCTATACTCGAATAATTCAGAATACACCGATGAGTGACGTTGCTATAAAAGTTGAAAACCTTGGAAAGCTCTACCGCCTCGGCGAGGTAGGTACAGGTACCCTTAGCCAAGATCTGAGC
>NZ_JAGETX010000110.1:0-562 GCF_017589435.1 Hymenobacter defluvii | reverse complement strand
ATAATCTACAGCGGTTAAAAGTGATAATAAATTTAAGAATTGATTTTTGACAATTTTTGCTGGGGTAGCATCCTCTGACATTAGACTAAAATAATCAAATGTCATTCTATTTGGCTTATCGCCAAGCAACCGATTTGTTAGGCTATTAATGTCATCTAGGGGTTCATCTATAATTGCTTTAATTCTACTTGATAGAGAAGGTAGCTCTCTAGTTCTAGCGGCTTTTGCTGATGTTAAATCATAGATATCTAAAGGAGTATTAGTTTGATTTATGACTTCAAAAATTGCAAAGGCTCTAGCCATTTCATCAGCTGGCAAGCTAATTTGAGATAAGTCGTAACTTATAATACCTTCTAGAAAGGCCTTAACATCTGTGGCCCATGTGATAGCTAGTTTTGACCAAGCAAGGCTAGTTCTTGCAGAATTATTTTCGTCAAGTATTTCTTTAATATCCGGTTCAACACCTGAAAGCAATTTAATAGCCTCTTCTTCACGGCTACTGTATTCTGCTTCAAGGTCTTGAGCTCTTTTAGAAGCAATCCTGTCCAGAGTTAATTTATGG
>NZ_JAGETX010000010.1:0-132235 GCF_017589435.1 Hymenobacter defluvii | reverse complement strand
ATAGTTATTCTTCAGCCCGAGCTAAAGAACGCCTGCTTAGGTAGTTCGCAGGCAACAGGTCGCACGTTGCCATCGTTATTGCTCAGGACCACGACGGGGCGGCCGTCGAGGCGGGGCTGGAAGACCCGCTCGCAGGAAACGTAGAAATTGTTGCCGTCGACGAGGCCGTACATAGAGGAAGGGGCCGCCGCGGGCGACTAAAGAAATGAGAGTGAAACGGCAGGAAGCGCTTGGGTGCTAATCACGGCTACGCAGCAGGGCCGTGAGCTTGCCAGGCAACAGTTCGTGTACCACATGCGTCACCACGCCCCAGATGCGCAAGCTCTCGGACTCGGTAATTTCGTAATCAGGGTAGGCTGGGTTCTCAGCCTGCAACCACCAGCTACTCCCCCGCCGTACGAGGCGCTTGACGGTGCATTCGCCCTCGACGACGGCCACCACGATGTGGTTGTGGTCGGCCTCCAAGTGTTTATCGACGGCGAGCAGGTCGCCGGCGTGGATTTCCGCACCCTGCATGCTCTCGCCAGCGACGCGCACCAGATATGTAGCCTCGGGATGGCGGAAAAGCAGGTGATTTAGGTCGAACAGCTCTTCTAGCTCATCAGAGGCGGGTGAGGGAAAGCCTGCCGGCACGAGGCAGGCAAACAAAGGAAGCCACACGGTGGTGGTAGGGCTACTAACCTTGATTAATTCAATGGTTGTCATACGGCACGAAATCAGGACAGGAACAGCAAGTATACTAAAAATATTAGCATATTGTTTGCGTTCCGTTTCATGAAGTACATAAACTTTGCACATAAATAATTTTTTAAAATGTGTATAACATCGGCTAACGATATACTATGCAGATTTTTATCTTTCTTCAGCATAGGTTACTTTCTAAATGATCAACTAAATATTATAGTAATTAACGAACAACTTCTAGCTAAACAGGACCTGAAAAGCGATTTTTCACTGCTCAATTACGAGTAGGTACAGCTACTCGCGCATCAGGTAGATTCCTATTTCTAATTTTCAGGTCGCATACTACAGAGACATTTTAGAGACGGCGGCTCTACTTCACATTCCCAGGCCTATGGCACTGGATTTCATCTTGCCTAAATCACAAATGTTGGGCAGTTGGGAGAACGGTGTGGCTTACAAAAATTTGTTGATTCTTATGCCATAACTTGTTGTATAATAGTCAACATTATATAATAAAATTTCGTATATCCATTACACAAATCATTGACAAACAGATTATTATGTTTCAAGTTATGAAAAAACACCTACCTCCCTCCTCCCCTACACGGCCTGACGTGTATCAATTGGTCACCGACCGCTTGCTGGCCGCCTTAGAGGCGGGCGTTATTCCGTGGCGTAAGCCGTGGAATAATCAGTATGGGTTGCCGCGCAACTACGTCAGCAACCGGCCCTATAGTGGGATCAATGCTTTTCTGCTGCATATAGCGAACGACGGCCTCCCCTTTTTTGTGACATTCCGCCAAGCCCGCGAGTTAGGGGGATATATTCGCAAGGGTGCGAAGGGGCTGCCAGTCATCTACTACCATACGCTGGTCAAAGAAGACCCTGAAACGGGCGAGCAGCAACGCCTCCCGTTTATCAAGCATTACATAGTATTCAATATTACGGATGTAGAAGGCGTAAACCTTGCACTTCCGCCAGCAGCTGCTACTATGCAGCATGCCCCCTTAACGGCCGGTGAAGCCATTGTGAGCGGCTGGGCGAACCGGCCTTTACTGTGCTTGGGTGCCCGCAATGCCAGCTACAGCCCGTTACTGGATTGCGTGCGCTTGCCCCTGTTGAAGCATTTTCATAGCGCGGAGGAATACTACGCAACCCTATTTCACGAATTGACGCACGCCACCGGGCATCCTAAGCGCCTGCATCGACCCGATTTGGAGGAAGCGCTTCGCCCTAATGGCCAAGCAGGCTATGCACGGGAGGAACTAACCGCTGAAATGGGGGCGGCTTTTCTCTGCGCGCATGCCGGCTTCGATCCGGCCCGCACCACAGACAACGCCGCAGCCTACGTGCAGTTCTGGCTCGACCAGCTTCACGGAGACAAAAAATTAGTGGTGCAAGCAGCCAGCCGTGCGCAACGTGCCACTGAGTTGATTTTGGGTATCCTCCCAAGTGAGTCGGCTCTTGAAGCCTCCTGTGCGCCTGCCGCAGCTGCCTAGCAGCTCCGGCAACTAGGGGATCTTAGTGAGCAGCATATCCCCATTCTGATATTAGGAGGAGTTAAGAATCTTTTTTCTGTAAATAACTGATTTCTGCTGCGTAGCTCTTATCTTTCATAAGCTATCTGGTTTTGTGAAGAGGAAGCTTATTTCTCTCGGTGCTTAGGCGTATTACTGCCCTGCTTTCATCTCTCTGCCTCCTCTACCGGAGCCCCGTTTAACGCTACTGCATAACGCGTTTCCGATTTTCTCTTCTGAGAAACCAGTTGGTTCGACCTACCCTGCTTCCTTTGACCTATTCTATTGCAACCACGAAAAAATGAGTATTCACTTCATTGCTTCTTGGTCTTATGTTATCTACTCCTCCATTTTCGGTTCCCTCCGCCGTTGTGGGCCAACCCTATGCGTGCGCGAACGATAATCCAGGGACAGAACGCGCCCAGGCGGTATTCACCAAAGGCTTCATTAATTTCCTCTATTACTTTCCAGCGCCGACTCCTGACGACAAAGCCCTCTTCTCCTGCGCGCCACTGTACTACGGAGCAGCTATCCTCAGCACCGGTTTGCCCTTTGTCGCCTGCGAATTCGCCGGCACCGGCTGGGCCTTTGAAAGTGGCTTGAATCTGCTGGATATGACCGAGGCAGAAGCCGCCCGATGGCTGAGAACCAAATCGGGTGTCGTGCTGGAGCTAATTCTACTAGAGGCCACAAGCAATATGGTCTTGGCAGTACGGTCTATTCGTCCTCATCCGACTTTTGTAAGCCGCCTTCGCCGCAGCCTAGCACAACAACGCCCCAGTTTTTCGACGAGCCCAGCCGTTCTGGCCGCGCAGGCCGCCGCGCTGCTTCACCGTCGCTCCTGCCCCGGCCGCTTACTAGATGAAGCTACTGCATACCGCTCTGCCGTTACACAAGGAGAGTCAGCCTGTATTGAGCATTTATTAATTCATTAATTCTATAATTAATGAATTATGTAATTCACTTCGTGCGCTGGTTGGCGAAGTACTATTCTTGCATTTTTCCCTTCCGAAACGGTTGAGGCTATCTACTTACAACGGTTGTTGCGTAATAGGTGCGCTACCTCATCCTACTTGTTTGCTGCTTGATGCCTCCCTCCCGACGCACCTCCCCACAACCAAAAGTCACCGTAAATCAAGCTGAACCCGTGCCGCCGGAACAAGCGCTTGCTACGCCTCTCTACTATACCCCCACTGCAACGCAGATTCACACGCTCAGCGAACTACTGGATGCTACGAAGCTGACCGTGCGTGAACTCACTGCGGCCTGGAAGCTGGATTACCGTTCCATTCAAAAGCGGCGAAAGCATCCGGAGTTAGTAACGGTAGTGCAGGTATACCGCCTAGCCCTTATTGTCAACTTGGCACCCGACGTTCTTTTTGAACTCATTCGAAGGGAACTGGTTGCGAAGGGTGAGCTACCTGAGACCAAGCTAGCAGACTCTGACCACGCTTAACCCTATCCAGTTGGCTTATATGGACTATATAAGCCTGCATAAGTTAAGAAAGACTGCCTACCCCCTCCCCTACCCCATCGTAGCCGGTGCAAAGGACAAGCAAGCAGCTTTTCCTACTCAATCGCGCTAGCCGCTATTCCGCAGCAGGCAGTACCCCTTGTTTGCGCAGGTGCTTGATATAAAACCGAAGTGCTTCTTCCGTAAAACTCCGGTGGGACTTCTTTTCCCCTTGCCGCCGGAGCGTAACGAGGTGCTCGGCTACTTCCAGGTTGAGGCTGGCGCCAATGTACACCGCAACCCGCTCGGTTTCCCCTTCCGCCGTATGCACCGGTGGCCGGCCGCGCCGTGCCGGAGCAGTAGCTGGCTTTTCGGCGGCGGGCTTGCGCTTGCTAACGGGGGCTGATGCGACTGGTGGTGAAGGTGGTGTTAGATCATCCTCGTTTTCTACGGTCGGTGCAGTTTCCTCGGCGGGCGGATTCGGCATTTGACTACGAGCGGAGGCGGCAATATCCGGATCCGTGGATTCCAGGGTTGCTAAGGCTTCGGCAGGGGTGAGGCGGGGCCGCCGGGGGCTTTGGGCTGCTTTGGATGGAGGTAATTTCATGGCAGTTAGGAAAGTTAGGCGGCGGATTCGGCCGTAAGCCCCGTGCGCGCAATTAATTCATCACATAAGGCCCGCAATTCGTTTGCGGCTGTTTTCTCGCCCCCGCGCCAACGCAAGAACGAGGGCTCCAGGTGGCTGTACAAGGTGGAAGCACGCTTAAAAATGGCCCGCTCACTCAAGAAGGCATTCAGGCGCGGAATCTGATATTCCTCAATCATTTTATCCAGCTCCTCCTCCTCCTTCGCGCGGGTCCGTTTGTTGGCTACCCCATAGAACTCAAAGGGTAGGTTTCGCTCCGCGTAGCGCTGCTTGATGCCCGCCAGCACATGCAGAAAAGAAATGGTGCTCTGCCGCTCCCCTAAGTCAGAAAGCAACGGTACCAGGATAATGTCGCAGCCCGACAGTACCTCGATCATGGTAGTATTATCGGCCCGGCCAGCCATATCCACGAAAGCGACATCATACTGTCCCTCTACGCTGTCCAGGTAGTCGAACACTTTGGCCATGGGCTGATAAACGATGGGATACGGGAAATCCGCTTCCGGATTGGCCGTTTGTAACTCGTCCAGCCACGGTTGGTCCTGCTCAGTGCGACGGTCGCTGATAGTCTTCTGTGAGTCGGCCTCTACTACCAGCACGCGCAGGTCATAGGTAACGGCCAGGGCAGAGGCAAGCAGCATGGTAAGGGCCGACTTTCCGGCACCTCCTTTCTGGGTGGCTACGCTGATAATTTTTCCCATAGGTTCGAGAAGCAAGTAAGAAGAATGTGCGCAGCAAATATAATTATTGAATTCAAAAAATTATGAGTTTTTTATTTTTATAATTCATATTCATATTAATTAATAAAATCATGAATTATTTAAAACATGAACTAACGGCATCAATATATACTGAATTTATGATTTACTAAATTTTTGAATTCATTTCATACATGCACAATCATCCCTGTAATTAAAGAATTTTATATTTAAAGAATTCTTTAATCAGAAGAAAGAAATCATACTCTACACTAATTGTATTTAATGAATTCATTAAATATTTAACTCATTAATTCACAATCAACATAACAACAGGCGATTACCGCTGCTACATGCAAGCTTATAGACATCATTATGAACCCGGAAAGGTAAGGTGGCACGTGCCACCTTAAGAACGACAGTAGCAGTCCTGTACTGAATAGATGGTTGGCTCAGTACTCATCCGTATTGAGAAGCGCTGCTAAACAGAATGGTTGCTATTACTTGATTTAGCAAGAAGACCATCGCATAATACAAGTTAACTATTTGATTATATGTGTTTTACACTGATAAAATAGATAAATCTGGATAATTTCCAGTATAACGTATTGAATATCAGCATTTTTTTGGATAAATTCTTCCACTAAATAACTCAGAAGATGGCAGGGGAAGATCAGCGGATGAACGTCAAACTACCAGCAAGTACCCACGCGGTAGCAGCGAAAGAAGCCTTACGGTGGAAGCTCTCCATCCAAGATTACACCGATGCTGCGGTGCGGTATTTCGCCACGCGCAAGCTGAATCCCCAAGCCACTGTCGCGCGCGAAGGAGAGCTTATTATGGGCCAGGTGCACCAGGTAGGGGAGCGGGTATTCCGCTACCTGAAAGAACAAGAGCGCGGCATACACGCGGAGGTATTATCAGAGCTGGTGAGGACACGCGTAACGCAGGAGCGTACGCTCCAGATGCTGACGGCAGTAGTTGGCCGGCTGAATAACTGGTCTCCAACAGATATTCACGAACTGCTGCTGACAGCCCAAAAGGAGATAGATACCATGGTCGATTTGGTGTTGACCGACCTGCAAAAGGCAGCACCAAAAGCGGGGAAAAGGCCTACGAAAATACCTGAATAAGACCTCAAGTACTAGTGTTATGTACTGCAAGATTATCGACCCACGCACACATGGGAAGCAGGCTTATCAGAACACCGGCAGCGTGGTGCGCACAGTAAACTATTTGGTTAAAGAAGCCAAGAAGGATGGGCGCGAACCCCAGTTTTTCACAGTTACTCAGGATGGGGTAGGAGCAGATGAGATAAAGCAAGCCATAGATCGTAATAGCAAAGGACTACGGAAGGAGCAAGCCAAATTCTACTCTTTGGTTATCAGCCCGAACGCCAGGGAGCTAGACGTTATTGGTAACGACCCGGAGAAACTGAAGGCTTACACACGGGCCAGAATGGAGCACTACGCGCAGAACTTTGCACTACCCGCAGGAAAGAGACTACAGAGCGTTGATCTGGTGTGGGGAGCTATCCTGCACCAGGAGCGCACCTATCGGGGAACAGACCAGGCCGTAATAGCCGGCAGCGCTAAAGTAGGCGAGCGGCGGGAAGGCTTGCAAACACATGTGCACATCCTCGTGTCGGCCCGCGACGCTACCCGGAAGATTACCCTGAATCCGCAGGGGCCGAAAAAGCGCTTCGACATGATAGAGTGGCAAAACAGTGGGCCAGCCCATTTCGCTCAACAGTTTGGGCCACCGGACTTAGCGGGCCAGTTACGCACCTTCGGTTTTCCTACCGTCAATGAGCTACGGAACGGCGTAAAAGAAGCCATTGCACGCGCGCAGCAACGCCGGCAACGGGAGCGTGCAGAGAGCTCGGCAGGCGAGCAGCGACGCAGCCAGCACATTGCCGATAGGGTAGGAGAGATGAATCAACGTTTGGCGCCTGAGCAGCGACTTGAGACGGACCGTATTGTACAGATTGGCCAGCAAAGAGGCTATGACAAAACGTTTTACAGCCGCTTAGCTAGGCTTGAGCAACGGGTAGAGGCGGGTGTGCCGGTTGATAACGCCTACTTTCTGTTGCGTACCGGAAGGGAGCGGGAGACAACGTCGACAATTGGACGCGGCATGGGAGCTTTGTTGCGGCAGATAGTACAAAATGAGCGGGACATCAACCGCTACCGAACACAGGATATTGGCGAAAGACACAATCGGGACAAAGGAGAAATTGATATGTATTAGCACCAAAAAGCATCCCCCTACAACCACAATCCGCCTAAGGCTGGGCATGGAAGAAGATGGTACACGATCCTCTATATATCTTACGCCCAACTAAATAAGAACCTACAAGCAAATGCTGAGAAAGATTCTTACCTTATAATAGTTTGTCCAAAGTATCACCACTATTTATCTATATGAGCCAGACACCGACTCCCCGACTACCTGATAAGTTGAGTGTTACAGTCGTTGCGGCTATCATTTTGCTGCTTATGGCGGGTGGCGAGTACTACACCCTAACAACACCGAAGGCTGCTACCGGAATACGAGCGGTTGAAGCAAGCAAGGCGCATAGCTCACCTGCCGGAGGACAACCTGAGGTAGTAGGCAGAACAAGTAGCGCGACACAGAGCCAGGCACCTTCCAGATTCGCGGGTATTGAAGAGAAACTGACGCAGCGGGTGCAGGTAGGCATCCAGCGTTTTTATGCAGCCTTTGGGCTATACGTTCGCCTCAGCGTAGTAGGGCTGGCAGTGGCAATGCTGTTCTTGCAGAAGACGCGGGAGGCCAGCGTTACCAACAGCCGCAAACGACCGGCCGGCCGGCTTGTGCGAAAAATCAGTTGGGGTGTTTGCGGCTTGCTTCTTCTGGGTACTTATGTACTGGTCACCATTCAAACTTACAGCACAGAGGTTATTGCAGTACTTTACCCAGCCACTGTTAGCATCCTGCTACTGAGCAGTATGGTTGTTGGTAGTATGCGAGCTGCGCTGAAGAGAACGGCTTTTGGGCTGGGGAGTGAGGCAAGGGCCCAGAAAACCAGGTACGGGGTCAATTTTCAGACACGGGATGGCGGCTGGGTGAACATCCCTAATCCGTTCCGGGGAACGTTGGTATTCGGCGGCGCTGGGGCGGGCAAAACGTATTCCATTGGCGAGCCCATGGTCGAACAATTCATTCAAAATGGAATGTGCGGCCTCATCTACGACTTTAAGTTTCCGGTGCTGGCCAGTGCGGCGCAGAAAGCAATTGTTATGGCCGAGCAGCGGTATAAGCGTAAGAAAGAAAGCTTATTATACCGAGTTAGCTCATTGGCAGGAATAGCCCGTCCACTGAACGAGGTAGGGCGGCTGCGGCATCACATCATCAACTTCTCGGATATGGAGCGGACGGAGAAAGTCAATCCTATCCGGCCGGAGAACATGCCTGTCATTGCCTACGCCGCCGATGCGAGCAAGACGATATTGAAGAACTTAAATCCCGGTACGCACCGGGGCAGCGACGATTTTTTCGAGGCCAGTGCAGGCGCCTACCTGACGGCTATCATCTGGTTTTACCGCCAGAACTTCCCGCAGTTCTGCACACTGCCGCACGTGGTGGCCACCGCTGTATATTCTAACTACAAACACGTGCTCAGCATGCTCAGCACCGATACAGAATGTGCGGCCCTCATTGCCAGTTTGGTTACCGCCGTGCAGGAGAAAGCCGGCAAGCAGCTGGCGGGGGTAATTGCCACGTTGCAGCTGGCGCTCAGCACCATCAACAGCCCCGAAATCGTATGGGTACTGAGTCCGGATGAGGAGAGGGGAGAGGGGTTTTCGCTGAATCTGAATGAGCCGCAGGAGCCCAAGCTACTCACCATTGGCAACGATGCTTCCCTTAAAGCTACCTTTTCCCCGCTGGTTGCTCTGATTATCGGGATGGCGCTCAAGCTGATGAACCAGCAGCATAAGCATCCCAGCTTCGTGTTTCTGGATGAAGCTGCTACCATTATCATTCCGGATCTGGAGACGCTCCCAGCCACGGCCCGTAGCAATGAGGTGGCCATGGTGTACATGACCCAGGACAAGTCGCAGATGGTGGATGCGCTGGGTGCGGATAAAACAGAAGTGCTTGTGTCCAACCTGAACAATCAACTGATTGGCAAGGTAAACTCTATGACCACCGCAGAATACGTGTCGAAGATGATGGGGAAGCAGGATAAGGAGATGGTATCCGTGAGTGCAGGCAAGTCGCAGGGTGGGGCGACGAAGGGGAGCCACACCAACCGTAGCCTCAGTCACAGCGTGAGCTTCCAAGAGCGTAGCATTATTCAGCCTACGGATATGATTTCCTTGGAACAAGGAGAGTTTGTGGGCCAGACGGTAGAAACCGATCAGCCTTTCTTTCGGGCGACGTTCCTACGCAAAGAGTACCCAGGAAAGCATCCCATTCAACCTTTCGTCCAGTTCTCCCTAGCAATGGAAAGAGCGGAGCCAAACAGTGAGAAGGAGTTAGCCGAAGTGCTCAGCCAAACACCATCCAGCTCTCTTGGTGCGGCCGACGAACAGCCAGCCATTGCGCAACTTAGTTTGTTAGAACGTCGGAAATTAGCTCGCCAGGAGGCTCGGCGCCCAACTAATTTATCTGTGCAAAAGAGAATTCTTGATAAAAATTTTGAGCTGATTCAGGAAGATGTGTATACCATTATTCACTCCTTTTACAATCGACTGGGTGCTGCCGAAGTCCCAAACAATTCCTATCAGTACTGATGCAACTGACCCGCTGCAGTAAGGCGTTTGTTGCGGCGTTTTGCTTGTTAATTACGTATAAATGAATATCTTAACCGTGAACAATATGCATTCCAACACTTTCAACCCCAAGTTTGCGGCGAACGAGCAGACGTCCGAGCAACGGCAACACATTGTGGAACAGGCGTTGGCTATTAGCCGAAGTCAGGATCGGGAGCCAAGTGCGGAAGCGCATGCCCAATATGCCCGCTACATACAAGGCGAGCTAACAATGGAAGAGGTAGTAGCTGAGATTATGCAAAGTAAGATTTTGCGGGCGGCCAGTGGCTTTGCGCAAACTGGCAATTAGCTATGTTTCTACGGCGTTTTGTCGTAGCGTGTTAAAGTGTGTTTCTCGGGGCGTTTTCAGCTAAAGCAACCTAGTATAACCTAATGGATGGTTTCCTCGATGAAACAACAGGAGTATTAAAGAATAAGCTGGGCGTTGCCTCCGCTAAGGAATTAGAGCTATACGAAGCCGATTTTTCCGTTCCACGCATGGCGCAACTGCTGGGGGGAGCCAAAGAGTTAGCTGCTACATTCGATGCAGCATACTTTCGGGCCATTCACCAGCATATATTTCAGGATGTGTACCAGTGGGCCGGACAGACCCGAGCAGCAGGCGCATTCCAGGGGGAGAAACGTACGTTTGCTTACGCGAGCGAAAATGAATTTCAGCCGCGCGTCATGCGCTATGCTCCCTACACACAGATTGAGCAGCGCTTAGACGCTATCGGCGAGCAGCTACAGCGAGAAAACATCCTTCGGGGGCACTCCACGAAAGACACGTTTGCAGAGCGAGCCGCCTACTATTTCGATCAATTCAACCACACGCACGGCTTTCGGGAAGGCAACGGCCGCACGCTGCAAATAGCGTTTACCCAGCTTGGAAAGGAGGCCGGCTACGCTGTAGATTTCAGCAGGGTAGATCCACGCGAGCTAAATAAGGCGCGGGATCTAGCCATGCTTCGCCCGGCCGGACCTGAACACCCCGTTCAAAACCTGGCGGCGCTGGCGCAGCTGTTCAAACAGATTACAGAACCCCTACCCGGACCGGCTGCTGTGGCCGCCCGTGATCCGCAGCAAGCCCGGCCCGTGCTAGAGCCGTCTCCCATACTAAGCATGATGGAGAAGCTACGCGTGATGCAGGCCAGCTCCTACGAAGTAGGGGCAGGCCTACGCGACATAGACAGGGGGGACACTACCCGCGGCACTCAGTTGGTACGACAAGTAAATGACGTAATTTTTCAGCCTTACCGGGTAGCCGAACTGGGCAATCAGATACGAGCGGCGGCACGGGAAGTAGGAACGCATCCCGTGCTAAGCCAAGATGCGGAACTGGTGAAGGACACCCAGCGCTTGGCTGCTACTGTTATAGTTGTTCAGCACGTTGTGGCGCGCGAAACCTTTGTGGAGAAGGCGGATAAGCTAGCGAAAAGTCTTACGTCACACTGGCCCAAAGAAGCGGAAAGCTTGCGCCAAGTGGCAGCTGCAGTAGAGCATAACGCCCCACTAGGTACCGAAAATGGCAAGCCTGTGAATGTAGCCCTAGGATTGGCTCTGCAATTAACCGAGTTACGGAACGCTGGTCAGGAACTACACTATGCTACCAAAACATTGGTAGAGTTGCAGCAGCATCCCAGCATTGCCCAGCAGCTAGCCGTGCGTGTTCCTGGCAAAGACGCTGATGGCTTGGAACGGTGAATTAGGTCACGTGAATCAATTGATTAGTAAAGATGGTAGCGTAGCCCCACCCCATAGAAGCCTGGCCAACGGTCGATAAGGGCGTCCCCAAACAAGACGCTTTTGGTAGCGGTACCGACTAGCGAGAAATGATTCCCCACGAAGATATCCAGCTCTGCTCCAGCTTGTGGCCCGAAGGTAGCGCGTTGCGGATCTGTGCCCCTGTCCTGGCCATTGGTACCATTTTCACCGGTGCGTTCATAGCGCCCGACAACACCTACCAGCAGATGCAGATAAGCCGTTTCGCCAAGCCGGAACAGCTGCGGGGCAGCCAGCGCCGTGAGTCCGTAAGCTGAGTATTCGCCCTTAAGCCCTAGTGTGCCCCGCTCTCGAGTAGCGCCAAAGCGTAGAGACAAAGTATTGCTCACGAATCGATTATAGCTGATTTCCGCGTACGTACCCTTCTCGGTTCTACCGTAATGCGCGCCTACTGCTCCCACTCCCTTGATATGGCGCTGGGCCAGCGCAGGTAGCCACTTACCCGCGCCTACCATCAGGCAACCCACCAGTATCAGCCTCTTCATCATCTGGCTAGTTTCGGGTGCGTTGTTCGTCCAGCCGAATCAGAGATTGCGCCATCATGTTGTCGGCGTAGGCGGCCGAGGCAATCTGCTTGGCTTGCGACATGGTAGAAGATTCGGCAATCAATCGGTCGGCCTCCTGGCGGAGCTTCATGGCTTCCACCATGTTGTTGTTGGCGGTATTCATGGAAGCAATGCGTTCTGCCTCCGTCATCGAATAACGGTTGGGGTTCTTCAGCGTGGCTTGCAGCTCCACGCTCTGGGCCGTCATTTCGTCGGCAATCTTGTAGTACTGAAAGGCCGTCTCGATCTTCTTCTTGTTGACGCTTTCTTCCAAAGCAATAGTAGAGGCCACCTGTTCAGTACCCGACTGCTTATACTCATCATACGTCAGGCGTTTGGTGCTCGTCACATCTTGCTTATCAAACACTTCAAAAACGGTAGCCACATCCTTCTGCTGCGCACTTTCCAGCGCCTCTCTCAGGCGTTTGGCGCTATTCAGGCCGGGATAGTATGCGCTGCTCCGACCGATGCCGCTCAAGGCCATACCGTACGCGTAGAGCTGCGCCGGATTGGAAAGTCGCAAATCCTTCACGCTTGCCACCTTTTTCAAGTCCTCCTGAATTTGCTGCTGCAAGGCTAAACCACGGCTTTGCAGGTCTTTGATGTCGCCGCTGATGTCGCGAATTTTGCCGGAGATGTCACGGGTAACGCCCGCAATTTCTTTGGCATCGACGATGACTTTGTAGTTCTGTATTGTTTCAGCCCACTCCTTCAACTGCTTGGCAAACTGCGCGATGTGCGCGCCCATGTGCAGTGGATCATTCACGACAAACTGGGCGTAGGAGGGACCAGCAGGGGTTAATAAGGCGGCACTGGCTGCCAGGAGCACCAAAAACTTCTTTGCGTTCGGGTTCATGTGACAAAAAGAGTGAAGGTGAGAACTGCTTACTTGTCGTTGTTGAGAAAGGGTAGCGGAGCTGCACCGCCTACGTTGCTACTGCCTGTATCCGCATTGCTTACCTGCCCCGCTGTGGCGGTGGTGATGAGGATAGGATAGCCGTCCGGCAACAGCACGTCACGTAATCTTGACCCGGAGCGCGGCAAACGCTGAATAACTGAGGTGCCTATCCGGGCCGCGATACCGGCCGCGCTGTTGGCAGCAGATTGCGACCGGTCGATGGCGGCACCTAATTCGTTGAAGCCCGCCTGCTGCGCGCTCAACTGTATGCCTGTATTGGGGTTAACCGGCGCCTTCTTGCTAGGGTCAATCATAATGCCTGGCAAGTAATTGTAGTCAAATATTTTAGCTTCTACTCGGTAGGCGGCTAATCGATTGACGGTGATTGTTACCTGGTTGCTGTTAACCGAAGCAATGCCCGCGAAGACGGTATTTTTAGGAAACGTGACGCCACTGACTACGGCGTCTTCCGCAAGTCGGAGCAGCACGACGGAGCCCGAGCGTACTTTCTGCGCGCCGTTGACCAGGCACTTGTAAAAAACTTCGGGTACTAACTCGCCACTGCCCGTCCCGGCACTTCCTTGCCTGATCGTGTAGAAACCATCCATGCCAGGTAGGGCATTCAGCGCGGCGGTGCCCGCAGCTCTGTTCACTACAGTTGGCTCCCGGTAGCGCCGCCCGGTCATTTGCTCGTACACTTTGCGGGAAGCCTCTGGGGCCGCCGCCAGCATCTGGTTTACGTCCTCGTTGGTTTCGTACGGTACTCCGTCCGGTGCAACAGCGGTTGGTGACACCCGCGCTGCACGTACCCTACGGGCCTTACCAGCACTCGATTGTGCAAGCACCGGAGTACTACTCCTACGATTCTTAACTACTGCGGCTGTTGTCGGCTTTGCAGGAGGTGCCGGCGGTAATAGAATAGGCTCAGAAGGGCTGGTAGTAGCAATCATCTGTTGCTGTTGCGCGCGCTGCTGGGCTGCCCTTCCCACCGTATCAACCGGGAAGGCAGTGTGCGCCAATTGATCGGCGGTTGGTTTGACTTCCGTGCTGGCTTCGCGTCGCTCTATGTCTTCGCGGTGCGCCATCACTTCCGAAGCGGACGGCGGGGCTACCTCCTCCGTGGCAGGCTTTGGGACCACTTGCGCAATATTTGCCGAAGAGCCGGCAATAGGATCTTTACTCGCCTGATCCTCGCGCACCAACATTCGGGCGTAGAGCACCAGTCCACCAATCAGGCATATCAGAATCAAAAGAATAAGAGCCCACCAGTATGTTCGGGCAAGTTGGCCCAGACTAACGCTCTTCTTCTTGGGAGCAGTAACGGGCTGCCGAGGCTCTCCCATGACGGGCGTGCTTTCAGCTACGGGCGACTCGGCACCATCACCTTCATACACAGTATTCATTGGCTTGCAGCAGCGCCGTTACAGAGTGGAAGCTGTGTTGACTACTTTGGATGGTACCGGTAGCCGAAGCACCCGCGCCCCATTCAGTTCGCGTAAGGTCACTTCTAGAAAACCCTGGTCCGTGGCGGCAAATAGGGGGATGGCGTAGAGTAGGTAACCCGTGCTATTGCCAGCAATGATCTGGTTAGCAAGGCCGCCCGATGGAGCCAGTGGACGCCGGGCTTCATTCTTTTTCTTCCCCAAAAACTTCTTATCCGTATTCTCGACGAGCTCGAAATCGGTGAAATCCACGTTGTAGTCAATCGAGGATTTGTTGATGACTTTCAGCCGTAGATAGGTGAAATTCTTATCGTTGCGAATGTTGGCCAGGGACAATACCAAGCGGTTATCCATCACCGCCACCGCCTGGTGCTCTTCCTTGGCTTTGTCGAGTAAGGCCAGCTTATCTTCTAGTTGAGCTTTCTGCTCCGGGTCGCGGTCTAGTGCCAAAGCATTTGGGGGCAGACCCGTCGCAGGATTCTGGAAGTCGTACAGTTGAAGAACTGGGCTTTTAACAAACACTAGGCGGCCCATCCAGTATTTGCTGCCGTGCCGAACCAGGATAGGGGTAGGAGGCGGGTTTTTGCGGCGGGCCCGAACGAAGACGGCGTTAGCCTCAATCTTCACTAAGTAGTTGTTCAGCATGCCAACATCCACCAGGCTCACGCCCGCAGGAAACACCAGGTAAGTAGTTGAGCTATCCGACACGGCCACGTCCTGCAACGGGGTGGTCGACGCGGTGCTTGGCCGGGTTTCCGGTCGAACGACGGCTTCCTGCGCTAGCTTAGCTGTACCAAGCGGTAGGGGAGCGGGCAACGGACGTCGGGCAGCTGGTCGCCCAATGATTTGGGCTGTTGCAGCAGTAGAAAACGATAAGGCTAACAGTAGCGAGGTGGCAGCTAGCCACGCTGAAGTAATAGGTTTCATAAGCGTAGACTGACAGAGTAGAGGTTACTGGGCCGGCGTGGCGATGCCGTTCTGGCGAGCCGCTTCGGCTTGTTGCGCCGTCCGCTCGGCGGCCTGCTGGGCTAGTAGCTTGCGCTCCTCCTCGGAAACGGGTGGGTTGTAGGGGATGTAGTCGAAATTGCTGAGTAGCAGGCCAAATGGATTTGCTTCCGAGCGGTTGGTCTCAATCAGGGTGAAGCGAGCTGCCAGGGGTAGCGATTTGCTTTGCTGATCCCCAATGAAAATTCGTTGCCGGGTGTAGACAGTGCCAGTGTAGGGGCGGCGCTCCAGGTGTAGGGCGACGCTGTCTACACTGAGCGTAGCCCGGGCACCATAGCGCACGTAGTTGGCAAACACGTCGCTCTTCTTGAATCCTTCATAAATCCGCCGCCCGCCCGCATCATCAATTAGCGGCAGCGCCAAGTCCAGGTGCTGCTTGAAGCTGTACTGATCATGGGAGAACATAGTCGTCATGAACGTGCGCACCAAGTTGCGCGCTTCGAAGGCCGTGTGCTGGGTGTTGTTAAACAAATAGGGTAAAACCTCCGACTCGACCGGTTACGCGGGTTTGCTCGGCGGCTGCCAGGCGGCAATCAAGTCCATGTCAAATGGGGCTTCGGCCGGCAGGGGGTGGTCAGAGAAGTCATACTCGCCGTGCAGGTTCAGGTGGCGGTAGGAGAGCACGGCGAAGGGCGAGAGCGTGGCCAGGGTGGCGGCCTGCTGCTCGGGCGGCAGCCGGGCCAGGTGCTGGGAGAGGTGCAGGTAATTCCAGCAGATGATGGCGTTCATCAACAAGCGCTTGCAGGTCTCGGCCACCAGCTGCTCGGAGCGGGTGGCGGCGTGAAACTCCTGGTTGC
Source organism: Hymenobacter defluvii (assembly GCF_017589435.1). Taxonomy (NCBI): domain Bacteria; kingdom Pseudomonadati; phylum Bacteroidota; class Cytophagia; order Cytophagales; family Hymenobacteraceae; genus Hymenobacter; species Hymenobacter defluvii. The sequence goes on along the minus strand of NZ_JAGETX010000010.1, from coordinate 115,993 downwards.
GCCCGTGCCAGACGGCGTGGGCCAGCCGGTGGGCGCTCTCGCCCTTGTTGAGCTGCTTCTGGATGCGCTGGCGCAGTTCCACCTGGTCAACGTAGCGCAGCAGGAACTCGGTTTTAACCAGCCGGCCCAGTTCTTTCAGGGCCCGGTAGAGCGGGTGCTGGCGGGCGTAGGAGTTGAGGCGGCCGAACAGGCGGGAGGCCTCGCTGTGGCGCAGCTTCAGGGTGACGACCAGGCGCAGGACCTCGTCCCAGTGCCGGGCGATGCGCTCGGGGTCGAGGCGCGCGTCGGGCAGCAGCGTCTGGCCCAGTTGCCGGTGCGTGGCCACCGGCTCCCAGCTGTAGAGCTGCTGGTTGGTGAGCTGGCGGATGCGCGGCTCGTAGGCGATGCCCAGCATGCGAGTCACGGCGAAGATGACTTCGGTGTAGCCGTGCGTGTCGGTGCTGTGCACGTCGGTGGGCCGCACGGCGTGGCGCAGCAGCCCATCCAGCAGGTGCGTGGCCTCGCGGTCGGCGGCGCTGAACACGGTCGAGTCGAAGACGAGCAGCGTTTCGTCCACGTAGGAGTAGGCCGTCAGGCCGCGGCGGTTGCCGAAGTACTTGAACGAGGCGCTGCCGGCGAGCGAGTCCACAGCCAGGTCGTACTTCTGCCCGTCGCTGCTGCTGTGCAGCACGTCGGGGGAGCGCCGAAAGGCCTCGCGCAGGCGCAGCTGGCGGGTAAAGGCCAGAATCAATTCGTTGGCCTGGCGCAGGTTGTCGAGCGAGAAATGGGTGCTGGCCAGGCGCTGCAGGGCCGCCTCGTCCACTTGGGGCGCGACTTGTGCCAGGCGGCGCAGGCCCAGGTTGCAGCCCAGCCCCACCAGGGCGGCCAGCAGCTGCGACAAGGGCGGAGGCGTGCGGGCGTGTTTGCTGGGCAGCGAGCCGAAGGCCGTGTCAAACTGCGTCAGGCGAGCTACGCTGGTGAGCACCTCGCGCAGGGGCACCACCCGGTGGCGGGGAAATAGATGAGCCGGCAGGCGCGGCTGCTCGGCCGGCAGCCGGGGCGTGATCAGGCGGTAACGCCCGGCCGGGGTGCGGTGCGCGTGCGGGTTGTCAACTCCGCTCAGGTGGGCGTTCGTGGCGGCAAACTGGGCCTGCAGCTGCGCCTGTAGGGTCGTTTGGACCGTGGCAAAGTCGCGCCAGGCACTCAGGCCCGCCTGCTCCAGCAAGGCCTCGTGCTGCTTGGCCCACTGCGCGGCCGGCAGCAGGTAGTGCTCAAACGCCCGGTACTGGTAACAGCACGTAAAGTTGAGTTGGCCGGACTTGATGGCCGTGGCCATCTCCAAAAAGAGGAGGGCTTTATAAAGGGATGTGCGTAACCGACCTTGCGCATCGAGGACGTAGGCCCGTTGCGTGAGCGAGAGAAAGTCCAGCGGCACCTGCGCGCCCAGGTGCCCGTCGTGCTGCTGGTAGTAGTGCACGGCCCACCACAGGTCGGCGCGGGTGGTCGCTTCGTCGACGACCAGCGCTTTGACCAGGGCCCCGAGCTTGGTTTGCAGGCGCAGCGACGCCCCGGCCAACGCCTCGTGAAACAGCGCCTCGCCCGCCTGCTGCTCGGTGGCTTGGCGTAATTGCTCCAGCTGCTGGTGGTCTTCGCTCAGCTGCGCGGCCGTGACCTGGTGGCGCTGCAGCAGCGCGTCGATACGGGCCAGCTTCTGTTCGGCCGGCACGTCGGGGGCATCGACCAGGGCACGAATCTGGGTCAGCGCCTGCAGGTGTCGGTAACCCCGGCCCGTGACCTGGCTGGTCAGCTGCTGCGTGGCGGCGCGCTGCTGATAAAGCGTCTCCTTCACCTGCTCGCGGCATTGATTCGCGGCGCTGGTCGTGGTGTGCAGCAGCGTGTCGACCAGGGCGTCGCCGAGTTCGTAGTACTGGTGCACCACGAAGCTGAGCAGGTAGAGGTAGCGCCGCTCGTCGCGGCGGTAGAGTTGCGCGGCCTGGGCCCGCAGCACGTACTCGGCGTAGTAGGTGATGGCTTGGTCCGAGAGGCGCAGGCGCTGCCAGAGCGGCTGCAGCTGCTCGAAGAGCCGCCGCAGGGACGCGAAGTGCGTCACCCGTTCGCGGATTTCCCCGGGGCGCAGGCCCTGGCGAATGCGCTTGAGAAAGGTGAGCGGGTAGCGCCGGTCCGCCTCCGCTTCGCGGGCGTCGGGGTCGTCGGCGGCCAGCAGCCGGTCCAGCAAGCGCTGCTCGCCGGGCTGCAGGTGCTGCTGCACGCGGCGCAGCAGCCGTTTCTCGAACGCGAGCAGGGCCCGCGTGATGAGGTCGGCCAGCGTGTTGTAGGTGGGCAGCTCCAGCCGGTGCTCGTGCAGAAACAGCACCAGGTAATCGAAGACCGACGCCGGCTTCAGGTGCTGGCTGCTTAGGCGGACCGCCTCCTGGTACAGCCGGTCCGCCGCGGCCGCCTCGAACCGCGCAATACCCAGTTGCTCGCACAAGAGCTGCTGGTGGGCATAATAGCGGGCATCGGCGTAGCGAAGCGGGTCAAAGTCGGCGGGCCCCAGGCCCAGCTGCTGGGCCACGTACGCCACATCGGCCGCGTGGTAGCGGGTGGCCACGTAGAAGCGCTGGCTAATCTGGAAGTAGCCCAGCTGCAAGACAAACCCGACGCGGTTACCCGGCGCCAGCATCCGGGCCAAGTGAACATCCGCCCAATCCGGGACGGCAAAGACCCGGGCCTGCTCGGCCGCTGGTACCAGCGGGGGCTGCTCGTAGAGCTCACGTTCCTTGCCCAGGTGAATCCGCAGGTGCGTAGCCATAGAGGAGGCAAAAACCGATGGACTTAACGACCGTTATCCCTACCCGCCAATGATAGCGTTAACGTGCGTGTAAAGGTATCGAAACCCGGTACCTTTACGAAGCGCATTTACCTTATCGCTACCCTGCCCGTTTTGCCCATGCTATTTGGCTACGTCCGCGTCTCCACGAGCGCCCAATCGGCCGAGAGCCAGAAGAGCCTCATCGCCCGCTATCTGGTCGAGCACCGCTGGACCCTCGACGAGTGGATTGAAGTAGAAATGTCTTCCCGCCGCACCGCCGGGCAGCGCCGCCTGCCCGAGCTGCTGGCCAAGGTTGCTGCCGGCGATACGGTCATCGTCTCCGAGCTCTCCCGGCTGGGCCGCTCGCTGCGCGAAGTGCTGGGCCTGATTGAAGAGTTGATTCACCAGAAGCGGTGCCGGCTGATTCTGGTCAAGCAGGGCCTGGACCTGGACCCGCAGAATCACCGCGACATGACCCATAAAATCCTGCTCACCATTTTCGCCATGCTGGCCGAGCTGGAGCGGGACTTCGTTTCCGAGCGCACGAAGGAAGGCTTGCGGGCGCGGCGCGAGCAGGGCATCGTGCTGGGCAAGCCCAAGGGCGTGGTGCAGCCCTCCATGTACGACGCCGACCGCGAGCGGATTCTGCACCTGCACACGCTGGGCGTACCGCTCACCACCATCGTGGACGTGCACCTGAAGTACGGCAAGTACCTCTCCCTGAAAAACTACCTGGCCAAACTGCAGCGGTAACCGAGCCGAAATGCCGCCCCCTAACCGGACGACTCGGAGGTTTTACCCTATTTGTTTAACACCACCTAAATTACCTATATAATTATAATTTTTTTATATACTATGCGCCGTATGGGGTCTCTTTGGGAGCCAGCAGCCTATAGAAGAAAGCCCGCGGTCTGGTTGAGAAAAACGACTTCTCCAGCCAAACGCTAGCAGCTCAACAGCGCTAGCTTTCTTCTGCTTTTGCGAACCCAACTGATTCACGAAAAAACTGCGGCGATACGGCCGTATTTTTCTTGAAGAAGCGGCTGAAATAGTATTCATCCCCGAAGCCCAGCGCGAAGGCGATAGCCTTGACGGATTGACTGGTTAGGTACAGTTCGCGCTTGGCCTCCATAATGATTCGCTCCGTGATGAGTTGGCTGAGCGTCTTCTGATAATGGGACTTGACTAGGCGCGTTAGGCTTCGGGCGGGAACTCGTAACAGGTCGGCATACTCCCCGGCCGTGTGCAGGTGGCGGTAGTGCGTATTAATGGCATCTTGAAGTTGCTGCAGGAGCCAGGGCTCCCGGCCAGACGGGTTCTGCTCGGTGCCTAACGCGGGCTGTGCCGTACGAATACGGATAGCTTTCAGCAAAAAGAGCTTCAGATATAATACGATGGACTCTTGTTGTGCTACCTCTTGACGCCGTACTTCCTCTTGCATCACAGCTGCCAGGGCGGCAAATTCACGCACCGCCTCTGTTGTAACCGGGAAGAAGGGCGGCTCAAAAATTGTGTTGAACAAGATGCCATTGCTAGCTACCTCCTGCTGATGCCGGTAGATGCAGAAAAAGTCGGCATGAAAATCCAGGACCAGGCCCGCTACAGCGGTGCTGGCTTGGATAGTGTAAGGTTGGTAAGGGCCAAAACAACACAGCGTACTGCCAGCAAACAGGTAGGTGGCAAAGTTGGCGCGTAGCTCGCCGCTGCCCTGCGTAAGCAGAATGAGGGAGTAATAATTATTGCGTTGTAAGTAATTAAACGGGGTGTCGTCGCTAAAGGAGTAGCTTCGAAACGCTAATTCACCCGTGTGCGGATGAGTTAGCAGGAGACAGTCAATCGCCATCGCGTGAGAAGAATAGCAGCTAGCCAACCGGACGAACTGCCCGCCAGCCCCTAAAGCGACCTATGCCCAGGCATAGGTCGCTTTAGGGGCTGGTAATTATTTGGCAGCCAAGATAGCTACTTGTTCAATGACAGGCGGCACGGCCAGCAAGTCGGCCGCATGGGCCATCAACGCAGCGGCAATAGGGCCGTTAAGATGCGCCTGCCGGCCTGCTTCATCCGGAAAGGTATCAAAGATACCGAAGGTGGCCGGCGCCAGCTGAATAGCATACCAGGTTATGGTAGCCGGCTCTTGCTGAGCCAGGGGCAGAGCGCCCGTCAAAAAATCGAGTACTGCCTGCTCTTTACCGGGCTTCGCTTCGAGCCGGACCAGCAATCCTACATTCTTCATGGAAGTGGGGGTTAGGTGAATTGATATAACAAAGGTGCTGCCTCTCTGAAAGGATTAACATGGACGGACGCAACTAGTGGCTGGACAAAAAGACCATGGCCGCTTCAAACCAGTATATGAGCTCGTGTATCATGGTTTAACTGGCCCCGAATGGTGCAGTGGCTGTTGCAGAACTCGGCACGATGCAAAACGTGAAGGGCTGGAGGCTTCGAGCCAGGCTAGAAAAGAACATGAGCAGGCCGTTTAGCTAGGCTCAGTAACTATTCTACGTAGTTGCTGAGCTGCCTTGAGAATTCTGTAACAGCCACTGCACCTCGCTGAGGCCCCCTCTGTTGGTGCTGCACTACGAGTCGCAACGCAGCCTGGCCGCCGGCGGAAGGCTCCAAGTAATCTCAGCTTCCTGCCGTTAGGAAGAACTCATGCACCGCGCCGGCCGCCAGTAGTAGCAGGCGTTGGAGTTCGGTCATGACGAAGGCAGGAGGCAGAAATATATCTTCATCCCCTCTCCTGCTCAGCGGACGCCAGCTGAGCAGGAGAGGTTACAGTAATTTATCCAAGCTCACCGGCAGGTCGCGCACGCGCTTGCCGGTGGCGTGAAACACGGCGTTGGCGACGGCGGCGGCCACGCCGAGGAAGCCAATCTCCCCGATGCCTTTGACACCCAGCGGATTCACGATGTCGTCCTCTTCCTCGACCAGCACCACATCGATGGTGTCAATGTCGGCCATGACGGGAATGTGGTACTCGGCGAGGTTGTGGTTCATATAGCGGCCGAAGCCGTGGTCCATGATGGATTCTTCCATCAGGGCCATGCCAATGCCCCAGACCACCGAGCCCAGCACCTGACTGCGGGCGGTTTTGGGGTTGAGGATGCGGCCGGCGGCCACGGCGTTTACCACGCGCGTTACGTGCACCGTGCCCAGGTCCTCGTCCACTCTTACCTCCACGAACACGGCGTTGTGTGAGTGCATGGAGTAGGGCTGCTGTTTGAGCATATTGGGCCCCGTGGTGGCTTCGGCTTCCACTTTTTCCTCGCCGCTGGCGTCGAGAAGGTCAGCAATGACGACGCGGCGGCTGATGTCCTCATTGAGCCGGATTACCCCGTCCACAAACTGCACGTCCTCAAAAGCGGCGCCTTGCAGCGGCGAATCGGCCAGTTGCTGCGCCAGCTTGAGCAGCTTGTTGCCCAGCGCCTGGCAGGCGGCCTGCACGGCGGTGCCCACGGAGGCGGCCGTCCAGGAGCCGCCCTGCACGGGCGCTTCGGGCAGTTCGGTGTCGCCGAGGCGGAAGGTGACGGCTTCCAGCGGCAAGCCCAGGGTTTGGGCGGCAATCTGAGTCATGATGGTGTAGGTGCCGGTGCCGATGTCGTTGCTGGCGCTGCTCACCATCAGGTGGCCGGCGGCGGTGAGGCTGGCTTTGGCGGCGGCCTTCTGCTGCGTAGCGTCCCAGCAGCCGGTCGCCATGCCGTAGCCAATCAGCCAGTTGCCGTCGCGCATCGAGCGGGGGGTAGGGTTACGCTTTTCCCAGCCAAACCGGGCGGCGCCCTGGTGGTAGCACTCGCGCAGCTTCTTGCTCGAAAACTCCTTTTTCATGTTCTGGTCGCGCTCAGCATAGTTGAGCAACCGGAAATCGAGCGGGTCCACGCCAGCTTTGTAGGCCAGCTCGTCCATCGCCGATTCGAGGGCGAACGAGCCCGTGGCCGCGCCCGGCGCCCGCATGTCGATGGGCGAGTTGGCGTCAATCTTAGTCAACTGGTAGTCCAGCTTCACGTTCTCGCACTGGTAGAGCAGCCCCGACCAGTTCACGACGACTTCGGTGAAGTCTTCGAACTGCGAGGTTTCGGCCAGGGCGGCGTGGTGCACGGCTTCGAGGCCGCCGTTTTCGTTGGCGCCCAACTTGAGGTATTGCAGCGTGTGGGGGCGGTGGCCGAGGCTGAACATCTGCTGCCGCGTCAGCGACACGCGCACCGAGCGCTCCAGCGCCAGCGCCGCCAACACGGCCAGAAACACCTGATATTGGGGCCGCAGCCCGGCGCCGAAGGCACCGCCGGTGAACTTGGAAATCACCCGCGCCTCCTCCTTGCTGAGCCCGAAAATCTTCGTCAGGTACTGCTGCACGTTCATCGCGCCCTGCGTTTTGTCGAAGATGTTCAGCTTCTTGCCCTCACCCAGCCACTCGACGGTGGTGGCGAAGTTCTCCAGCGGGTTGTTGTGCTGGGCCAGGTGGATGTACTCGGCCTCGTGCTGATGGGCGGCGTTCTTATACGCCTCGTTGGGGTTGCCGCGGGGCTTGGGCGGCGGCATGAAGCCGGTTTTGCCGCGGCCGGGCTCGTAGCCGTCGTCGCGCTTTTTCTCAATATCGGTCTCGTGCGCCTCGGCCGCGTACTCAACGCGCAGCAGGGAGGCGGCGTAGCGGGCCAGTTCAAACGTTTCGGCTACAACCAGGGCTACGGGCTGCTGGCTGAACAGGATTTCGGCCGCGTGCAGGGGCCGGAACGGCGAGCCGCCGGGCGCCAAATCGTCTTTGTAGCTGCGGTCGAACCAAGCCAGTGAGGGCACGTTTTCGTGCGAGAACACCTGCAGCACGCCGGGTAGCGCCAGCACCTCGTCGGCGTGAATTTTGGTGATTTTGCCCTTGGCAATCGGGCTGCTCACGACGTAGCCGTAGAGCAGGTCGGGCACGTTGAACTCGGCGGCGTACTTGGCCGCGCCGGTTACTTTGGCCAAGCCCTCTACGCGGCTAACGGGCTTCCCAATATAGTCCGTGCCCAGGCGGATAACGGGCGGAGCGGCAATCGTCTGCTTCATGGTAGTAAGGGGGGGGGAGGGACGGGGCTGGCCCCGCCGTGGTATAAACAAGGCAGGGTGAAGGGTGCCGGTCAACGGCTGCGGCCAGCGCGGGCAGCCGGGCGGGGGCAAGGCCGCCCCTACGGATTGGAATTGAGGAAGGCGTTTTCGTCCAGCTCGTAATTCATCTCGGTCGCCTGCTTGAGGGCCCGCACCACGGCGCGCCGGGCCAACTCAATCTTGAAGTCGTTGGAGCCTTGGCCCACGGCTCCGTTCACAACCTGGTCGGCTGCTTGGCGAAAGGTCTCAACCGTAGCGGGCCGTCCTACCAGCAGCGCTTCGGCTTCTTTGCTACGCCAGGGCTTGTGGGCCACACCGCCCAGCGCCAGCCGCGCCTCCCGGATGGTGTTGCCGTCCAACTCCAGCGCCGCGGCTACCGACACCGCGGCGAAGGCATAGCTCGTGCGGTCGCGCAGCTTGAGATACGTAAAGTGCTTGGCAAACCCTTTTTCGGGCAGGTCCACGGCCGTTATCAACTCGCCGGGTTGCAGCGTGTTGTCCAGTTCCGGCCTCTCGCCGGGCAGGCGGTGAAAATCCTCAAACTTGATGCGGCGCTCGCCGTCCGGGCCACTCACCTGCACCACGGCTTCGAGGGCGGCCAGGGCCACGCACATGTCGGAAGGATGGGTCGCGATACACTGCTCACTGGCCCCCAGAATAGCGTGAATGCGGTTATAGCCGCCGATGGCGGAGCAGCCTGTGCCGGGTTCGCGCTTGTTGCAGGGCGTGGCCAGGTCGTAGAAGTAGTAGCAGCGGGTGCGCTGCATGAGGTTGCCGCCGTCGGTGGCCATGTTGCGCAGTTGCGGCGTGGCCCCGGCCAGGATGGTTTGGCTCAGCAGCGGGTAGTGCTTTTCCACTTCGGGGTGGTAGGCCGTTTCGGCGTTGGTGGCCAGCGCGCCCAGGCGCAGGCCGCCATCGGGCGCCCGCTCAATCTGGCTTAGCGGCAGCTTGTGCAGGCTGGTGAGGTGGGTAGGGCGGGCCACGTTTTCCTTCATCAAGTCGATGAGGTTGGTGCCGCCGCCCAGGTAGGCCGAGTTGTCGTGGCTGGCCTTGTCGCGCAGGGCCTCGTCAATGGCCGTGGCCTGGGTGAGGGTAAAGCTGTTCATATGCTGGGGCAGAAGAAGATTAGGCGGGAATAGTAGTCAGCGTGCCATTATTTACTACCGCCTGACGGTCAATAACCTCCATCACGGCCGATAGGATGTTGGTGTAGGCGCCGCAGCGGCAGAGGTTGCCGCTCATCAGTTCGCGTACTTCGTCCACGGTCTTGGCGCGGCCCTCGTTAATCAACCCCTGGGCCGAGCAAATCTGGCCGGGGGTGCAGTAGCCGCACTGGAAGGCATCGTGGTCAATGAAGGCCTGCTGCAACGGGTTCAGCTCCTCCTCGGTACCCAGCCCCTCGATAGTCTGAATGTCGCTGCCCTGGTACACGGTGGCCAGCGCCAGGCACGAGTTGATGCGCTTGCCGTTCACGAGCACCGTGCAGGCGCCGCACTGGCCGTGGTCGCAGCCTTTCTTGGTGCCAGTCAGGTCCAGGTACTCACGCAGCGCGTCGAGCAGGGAGGTCCAGGGCGCCAGCTGGAGGGTGTGGTCTTCGCCGTTCACGTGCAGCGTCACGGCTTGGGTGGGCACGATGGCCGCGGGCGAGCTATCAAGCGGTTTTTGGAGGACAGGGGTTGTAGGCATCGGGAAAGTAGGGGTAAGAGAGTGAGGGTAGGCAAGGAACGCAACACGAAGAGTGCGTTCGGAAATGTACTTATTGACACGCAGCTTGTTGGCGTGGCGTAAATTCAGAAACCGCTGTTTTAGGTTGCTTATCAACTGCCTTGCTGACGGGGAGGACCCGTGCCGGCCCAGCAAGAATATTTTCCGTTTTCTAATTTCCGAACATCCCCCAAGCTGATTCGCTAGTGGCAAAACGCGGCAGGTGGTCGTCGAAGCGGACAGCGAATCAAGGCGCGGGCTACCGCGTAGTACCAGCGCTACTTGTCCTGGTGAATATTGCCTAGGACTTACGCACTCTGCTAAGCAAGTACTTGAATGACTGGTTTTTGAAGTAACTGTCGCAAGTAGGGTGCCCATTGCTGTTGGTGAGCCTGATACATCGTCTGCCCCAAGCGCCGCGCATGTTGAGCAAGCGAAACCCAAGCCAAGTAACAACAGGTCAGGTGATTGCGCTGCGCGTTAGCTTTCCGGCACTGGCATTTCTCGGCCCCCGTCAACTGCTTGAAGCTCCGATGAAACTCCTCCACCTGCCAGCGCACCTGCACGGCATCGAGGACCATCTCCCGCGTCATATGAGCCGCTAAGTGGTTGGTAACGACCCATTCAATGTCGCCGTTTGTGGCCACCAGCTTGAAGAGTTTTACCGCAAAGGGTACTTCCTGCAACCGCACCTCGACGCCCTTGCTCCAGCCCTGCGCGGGCGGCTCCAGGGTGTCCAGGGCTTGATAGCCGGTTTCCTTCGCTACGCTCACCTGACGGTTGCTTTTCAAGGTCGTAAAAAAGGTCCAGCCCGCGCGGTGAATCTTTTTTAAATTCGTGCTCCCAGCATACCAGCTGTCAAATAAGAGTGTGCGCGCCAGTAGCTTATCTTCTTTTACCACTTGGTCGAACATATCCACAAAGTGGTCATTTTTCGTTTTCCGGTCCTGGTCCGGGGCGTACACGCGATAGTCCAGCGGCAGGAAATCCCCGGCTTGCCCGCTGCTGTGGACCAGATTAACCAGGCCAATGCCCCGCACCATGCCGTGGACATTACCCGAATATTGACGTTTGGTCAATTCGATGAAGCGACTGTAGCGTTTGTCCTGCACGCTGTCGTCGACCAGCAAAAAGGCCTCGGGCGAGTCGTGCAACAGGGGCTGCACTAGCTGCCGTAATTGGCTGACCGGCAGGGTGCTGGTGCGTAAAAAGCGGTTCACCTGGTCGTGGCTGATGTCAGGCAGATGGTCGGCCAGGTTGGTACAGGTGTAGTTTTTAGGCGTACTGAGCAAATACTCGATGTAGTGGGTTTGGGTCAACATAGCAGCAACGTTTTACCTAAAATAACCCCATTTTGCGTAAGTCCTATTGCCTTCTGGTTTCGCCGGCGCTGGTACAACAAGGAGCCGGCGGTGGGCCCATTTCCCGACGCCCATCAACGCCTCAAGAGTACCCTGTAGCCGCCAGTTGCGTAGCCCGCTGTCCGCCCTAGCGGGAATTTCTGTTCCTGCTTTAGCGCGCCCCCTATCAGAAGGCCGGCTTGCAAGCGGCCGGTTTGCGGTGGGCGTGAACGACGACGTTGTGGCGGACGCCGTGAGCAAGGTGGCGTCAGCACGGCGCGTCCACCCGTTTGGGTTGGTTCAAGCTACCACTGAAACGACGGACCGCAACAGGATGAGCCTGCTACGGTCCGTCGTTTCAAAACCGCGCCCGGCTCCGGTTTCCGGGCTTGCCGCTTATTTCTTGTTGCTGCTCGTTTTGCCGGGTTTCAGCACCACCTTCGTCCAGCCCTTGTCACGGGCGTTAAAGTGCTTGTAGGCATCGGGGGCCTCGTCTAGGGAAAGCTCGTGGGAGACGATGGCGGACGGCTTCGCTTTACCGGAAGATATCAGCGCACAAAGCTCCCGGTTGTACGATTTGACGTTGGCTTGGCCCGTGGCGATGCTTTGCCCCTTCATCCAGAAGCTGCCAAAGTCGAAGTCCATGTGGCCTTTTTTCTGCAGTTCCTCTTTGGACTTCGGGTCTTCCTGCACAAAAACGCCCACCACGCCAATGGAGCCGGTCGCTTTCACCGCCTGGACCAGTTCGTTCATCGTGACGTTCGACTGTTCCTGACCGTGTTTGTTGCAGCACTGGTAGCCCACGCATTCGCAGCCCCGGTCGGCCCCCTGCCCGTCCGTCAAGTCCAGCACCTGGTCCACGGCCGAGCCTTTCGACATGTCGATGGGGATGCCCCCCAATTCCTCCGCTAGCCGCAACCGGTCGGGGTGGCTGTCCACCACCATGATTTTGTCGGCACCTCTTATGCGGGCCGACAGCGTGGCCATGAGCCCAACCGGCCCGGCACCGTAAATGACCACCGATTCGCCCGGTTTTACCCCCGCCAGTTCCGTGGCGTGGTAGCCCGTCGGGAAGATGTCGGAAAGCATAGCGTAGTCGTTTTCCTTCTCGCTGGCATCCTCGGGCAATATCAGGCAGTTGAAATCCCCGTATGGCACGCGCAAGTATTCAGCCTGCCCGCCCTCATACGGTCCCATGCCGGCGAAGCCATAGGCCGCCCCGGCAAAACCGGGGTTCATCGTCAGACAAAACGCAGTGAGTTTGCGCTCACAATTTTTACAGTGGCCACAACCAATATTAAACGGCATGCACACCATGTCACCCACTTTGACCTTCATCACTGCCTTACCGACCTCAACAACCCGGCCCATGTTCTCGTGGCCAAAAATCCGGCCGGCTTCGATGTTGGTGCGGCCATCGTACATATGCAGGTCGGAGCCACAAATGTTGGTGGTAGTTATCTGAACCAGCACGTCAGTGGGTTGCTCAATTTCAGGGTCGGGCATTTCGGACACGCGCACGTCCAAGGGGCCGTAATAAACAAGTGCTTTCATGAGATTGAGCTTAAATGGTTGACTTACTCCTCACAGCAACGGCATTATCGGCAGAAGGTTAACTTTTTCTTTTTTGCGGATGAACAACTCCTCCCGTTGGTATGGTTGAGGTTGTCGATTCAGCCAGTAAAGCCCGGGGTGGTCCAGCTAAGCTGGACCACCCCGGGCAGTGGTGTACAGAGATTTATGGAGAGCATCAAACGTGGGGGGCAGTCGGGCAATATCCAAGGTAGGAGGACAAGGGGCGGCTGAACGGCACCTCGCTTTCACCAGGAAGTACGACTTCCCACGTTAAGCCAGGAGGCGGGTGAGCACCACTGCCCCCCACTTCTTGATGCTCTCCAACGCTATGATGAACTGCACGAAGTCTGCGCCGGCCTCTGGAGTGTTCACCTAACACCTTACTTGCTCCATCGCAACACATCTACTATAGAGCGGAGGTACGGAGGAGTACGTACTAACGGATAGTGGGGCTGACATGCCGAGCTATGCTCGGATTTTACCCGTGCAGCCCCGCCCACTAAGACGTGTAACTTGGCCGAACGCAAAGCAGCCGGACCACCTCAAGAGCAATCCGGCTGCAAGGCTTACGGCAGATGGCTAGGCCACTACTGATTTTCTACGGCGTGCATACCCGCTTCGGCCACCGCATGGTCGTTCTCCACAGTGCTGCCCGAAACCCCGATGGCCCCAATCACGCGGCCGTTGGCGTCGAGAATAGGAATGCCACCCGGGAAGGTAATCAGGCCGCCATTGGAGTGCTCAATGTTGTAAAGCGAGCCGCCGGGTTGAGAAGCCTGACCCAGGTCGCCGGTGGGCATATTAAAATAGCGCGCCGTTTTAGCTTTTCGAATGGCAATGTCAATGGAGCCCAGCCAGGCATCATCCATCCGGATGAAGGCCGTGAGGTTGGCGCCAGCATCCACCACGGCAATATTCATTTTCACGCCCAGGTCCAGGGCCTTCTGGTGGGCGGCATGGACGGCTTGTTGGGCTAATTCAAGGGAGATATCCATAAAATTGAATGATGAGAGGCGAAAACGAGAAAGGCTTCTGCCGATAAACAGTATTTCAGTTAGAGTTGTTGCGATTGAGAGCGGTTTTTTTGGGCATGAAACTCTTGATTACAGAACTGCGCACCGTGTGGCAATGGCGGGCAGCGACCGGCCTGGATGCGGTGCGCTTTGACGCGTTGGTGCCGGGGTTCTTTTGCCAAAAGGGCGGATTTACACGCTAAGCCCGGTTATCAAAGAAGGTTATAGTACTGCCTGAGAAAGACTGATGCTACGCTGTAGAGCGGGTGCGTGATGCCTATCAACAAGGAACTCCTTTTTGATAACCTCCGATGCCCGCCAACCCGACCGACCAGCCCACCCGCGTGGCGCTCTATGCCCGCGTCTCCACCCTCGACAAAGGGCAGGCCCCGGAAACGCAGCTGCGGCCGCTGCGCGAGTACGCCCAGCGCCGCGGCTTTGCCGTTGTCGATGAATACGTGGACTAGGCCTCGGGTACCAGCGAGGAATGAACTCAGTACAAACGGATGATGGCGGCGGCCAAGAACCGGTAGCTCGACGCGGTGCTGGTCCGGCGCTACGACCGCTTTGCCCGCTCGACCCAGGCGCTGGTCAACGCGCCGAAGGAATTCCAGAGCCTAGGGGTGGACTTCGTCTCCTACCAGGAAAACATCGACACGACCACGCCCATGGGCGAGTTGGTGTTCCACGTCATGGCCTCGCTGGCCCTGTTTGAGAGCGCGCTCATCAGCCAGCGCGTGCGCGCCGGCATGGCCCGGGCCAAAGCCCAGGGCAAGCATGTGGCCCGTCCGCCACTGGCCCAGTCTTAGCAGGAGGCCATTGCGCAGCTTCTGCACAATGGCTTATCTATGAATCAAGTCATCAAGCAGTTAGACCTGGCCTATGGCACCGTCTACAATTACGCCCAGAAGCTAAAAAGTGCTTAGCGTGTAAATCCGCTCTTTGGGAAGAAGAACCCCTTTTAGCCATGGACTCGGAGGTTTTACCCTATTTGTTTAACAACACCCTGTGCTCTTCGGCCGACGTACCCAGCGCAGAAAAGCTGCCTTGATTGCCTACCACGTACACGCGCTGGCCGCTCACGTTGAACGCGTACCACACCAGAAAGCCTGCCGCCACGACGACCACAGTGCTCAGCACGGCCGAAGCCAGCGCGACGATCTGCATGGTGGAGAAGGCTTTGTTTAAGTCTTTTACAGGAGCTACTGAAGTTTCCATCCGCAAACTGAGTAAGGAGTGAAAGAACAAACGGTGGTAGAGAGCAGCATGAAGCGAGCAGCCTCACTCTACCGCAAAGGCTTCACTAGCAGCGTAATCTTACCTGCCGCGCTTGGGTAGTAGGGATAGCTAAAGACCACCGTGGGCGATGTGCTGGCGTAACAGTAGAAAAAGCCGCTGACGGTGAAGGTGCGATTAGGCGCAATCAGCTGGGGCGCCCCATACCGCCGAACCATAGCAGAGTCAGTGCTGAGTGATTCGACGATGAACGGCGTGAGTGTATCTCTTCTAGCAGCAACGTAGCAAGAGAGCAGGATGGGATCACCGCCCATCTTAGCCACGTTGCGCACTACGGCCGTAAAGGGTACCCGATAGCCAGCCAGCTTTACTGGTTCAGCTGCGCTAGTACGTGGCCATTGGGAGGGGCGGTTGAGCAGCATAGGCTTGGCTGCGCCCTGCTCCAAACTCACTAACTCCACGCGCTTTTGGCTGGCAACGCTGGGTAGATCCAAGGTAGCTACCCACGACTCCAGCACAGGCCGGATGTCAACGCTCACGGCTGGAGGCAGAGAGGGTAGTGTACGTTGCTGTGACAAGGCGGAGAGCGGAAAGCAGCTCATTGCAAAAGCAACTGAAAATGCATGGGGAAACGGGAGCTTTTTCATAGACCTATCGGCAATAGTGAAAAAGTAAAATACGTATTAGCGCGTCCAGATGCCAGAGCTACGTTGCTGATAAGTAGGGTTTAACGCTTCCGCCATCGTGACGCGCGGGAGCGAAGCCGCCGCTGAATTCTCAGCTGCTGGGGTCGTAGCAATGTGCTCAGCATTACTATGGCCTTCTGCTGCTCCGCTATTGCCACCTCCACCGGATCCTGCACTGCGGCCGTTGCCCATTATTCGCCCGAGCGCGCTCGACAGGCCGCCCCCACCAGGGGCTGCAACACCTGCCGCCGCTGTGGCAGCTCCTGCCACCATGCCACCAAATGATGCCAAAAATCCTTGCACGGCCGAGCCACCGATGACAAGACTGGTCAGGTAGGGAACCATGAAGTAGAGCACCACAAACGCTACAGACATAATCAGGAAGCTAGTGTCTTGGTCGGCTTGTTGAGTACCGGGTAACATAGGCCCTACCTGCGTCTGCTGCTGGGCGTAGAAGCTGTAGAGCAGATCTAAAACTGCAAAGGTCAATGACCATAAGTGGACGGAGACGAAGTTTTGCAGCCAGTGTTTTGCTAACTGTGCAAAAGCAGGAATAACAGATAAGGACAATGTGATGGGACCCGAAACGTATAGGAACCCGAGTACGAACTGCCGGATATACAGCATCACATTGCGCACTACTAGTACTGTTGTGGCAGTAAAAAAGCGCGTGAGCAGGCCCACAAAGCTGAATGATTGCCAAGCGTCGTTCAAATTGCTTAGCAACGAGCCAGCTCGATCAATAAATTCGGCCATACTGACTGTCTGCCCAGCCGAATTTTGCGTCAGGGCCCCCGGCGTGAGTATCTGATAAATAGCCTGCCCGGCTGAGTCACCAGCTGTAGGTAGGCGCAACAACCCTACGAAGCCTCCAATAGCATCGCCAATAAGCGTTGCCCACTCACTGTAAAAGCCGATTAACAGGTAAAGCCACAGCCCTTTCAATAGAGGACCAAAGTCCATGGAAAGCGAATTGCTTTGCAGATATCCCCGTCCGATAGTTGCAATCAGCGCAATACCCAGAAAGCTGGGCATGAGCACGCCCTGACAAAGATGCTGTACCGTAATAAGCGACTTTTCGCAAGCCGTGAAAAACTTGGGGTCAACATCAACGAACAGGAGCAGGGTAGGGGAGATCATACCGCCAGCGCCCCCCGTTGCGCCATCTTATCTTCCACAAACTGATCAACCGCCGGCGCCAGACGCTTCTGCACAAAGGTGGTCATGACGGGCTCATTTGTTTCCGGATTCAGTACCACTCGACCTTCTTTATCACGCACAGGCACCGCTATTTCCCGCTTGTAGTGCTCTACCAAACGATTCAAATAGTTGCGCTCGGTTGGCTTTGAAGAAAGAATGGCATCGAGCTGGGGTGATACTTCTAAAGCGTAAATCTGTCCTTTGGAACCCTGCTTGATGAAGAATTCCCGGAAGCCGTCCCCGCTCTGCACGGAGCGGCACAAGTCCATTTCGTGAGCCGTGAAACCAAGCGGCACCTGTATCCGGTCTAGCGAATCCTTGTTGGAGTGCCGCAGGATGATCTTGGTGGAGCTGTTATCAATCAGGGTGTAGCCAATCCTAGAATCTGTAATTTCCTTGATTCCCTGCGTGATGATGGTGATGCTGCCATTCGTTTTGCGAATGGTGCGGTACATACTGACAATGAACTCTTCCAGCACGCCGGCCAGCAGCGCCCACGCCTCATCAAGGGCAATGTATTTGACGTCGTCCGGAAATTGGCGAAATAAATCCAGCGCCAATTCCGTAATCAGCATCCCCACGACCGGATACAGAGTAGGGTCGGTCTTTACCTTCGCCAAGTCGAAGCAGATGAGGTGGTATTGACTTAAGTCCTTGTCGCGACGGGCGTTGAGCACTTTCTCGTAGCGCCCACCCGCCACGAACTCCGACAGGATCAGGAAAAGCTGCGGAAAATCGATGTAACGGGAATCAATACCGTGCTGCACGCGCAGCTGATGATCCGCATCCACGACTCCCGTTGGGGCGGGCTGCGACATGCGGTAATGGTAGCTAGTCAGGTAGTCAAAGAAGCCCTGCATGCCCGGAAATTCTTCATCCACCTGCCCCAGCCGCTCGTGCTGGTTGAGGTGCGTCTTGTAGTACTCCTTCAGAAAGCGGCCGATAATGGCCCGCTCCGACTTGTCCAGCTCGATCTTCTGATTGCCGCTGGTCGTGCCCTTCCACAGCGCCGAGATGAGTGTCAAGTGGAAGTTCAGCTTGTCATCGTTGTAGAGCCATGGCCCATTTTCTCCCTTGTGGGGAATCAGAAAGGGGTTGAACTCAATGGGGTTTTCCGGGTCGTACTCGAAGTAGGTATTCTCGAAATCTGCACCGTTTAGTGACTGCACCACGTTGCGGTAGGATCCCAGGCCCGCTCCCAGCCCAATATCAATGATGATCTGACGGGCTCCCTTTTCAAAACGCTGCACAACCAGATTGCCAAAGAAGTATGACTTTCCGGAGCCAGAAGGCCCAATTATCACAGCGTTCTGGTTATCCAGGTTTGTATTGAAGAGATTGACCTTAAGCAAATTGCGAAACCGGTCACACAGGTACTCTCCCTTCTTATCGGAGCGGTAGGAGGTAATCCAGTGCAGGTAGCACAGGGCGCGGTCGGTGGAAGTGGTCAGCCACCGATCCGGAATCTGGTAGGCGTTGCCGGGCAGTAGGCCAAAGTAAAGGTAGAGCGCCAGGAAGCTTTCTACGACCGATTCTGTCCCGAATACCTGCCGGTAGGAGCTGGTGACTTTCTCCACGTTTTCGCGCAGGGCGCGTGCGTCGCTCTCCCACAGCAGCACGGAGGTGTGCAGGCCCACGATGGACTTGTTCTCGGCGCGCACCTCCGCCGTAAATAACTCAATTTCCTCAGAGCGGAGGATATTATCCTGCGTGGCCAGGCGGGCCAGGGATTTGTTCAGCTTTCGGTCATTATCCAGAGATTTAAGAGCTGTGCGCGTGTCATTTACCAGAAAAGCCTGCGTCAGAATATGGGGGCACTGCAGGTAGTGGGTGAGTGGGTAGATCATGGGCTGCGTTACGTTGTAGCCCTTACCACCCGCTACTGCCGGAAAAGAATCGGTTCCCTGCCCAATCATGGAAACCACACTGATCTGATGCTCTCCGAGGCGCAAGCCAGTAGCCCCGCCGTTAGACAGTTCCCGAGCCGGTTGGGTGGGCTGGTGCTCAAAGTCCAGATTGAAGTACTGCGCGTACACCCGCCGGATTTCCTTCTCGCTTAGTCGGGTGAGCGTTACCCCCTTCAGTACCCGCAGTGATTGCAGCAGCTCCGCTGAGTTGCGCTCGGCCAGTTCCAGTGTGAGCGGGAGGCTGGCAAACGGATTTTTCTGAATGGCTTCGCCACCGCGCGCAATCAGCGCATTCAAGGCATTGGTGCGCGTCGGTGTTTGCTCTGCCGTTGGGGCAAAGCTGACGAACAGGTAAGAATTATGGTAGAGAACCGGCCGCGGCGCAAAGTGCGCATTCATCTTACTCTCGAAGTAAGTAGCTGCTGTATTCTGGTAGCCTGCTACCCGATCGTAGTAGATATCCGTTTTCTGGACAATGGTTTGGGCGGGAAAAATGCGCAGCAGGTTCATTAATGCCTGCTGCGCGCTTTCGTAGTCGTTCTTCTCCCAGCTCTCCATTTCAGCGGGTTCCACCAGAAAACCGATGCCTACCCGCCCGTCTCGGAAAATGACTTTATCCTGCTCAAAGCTAAAGACTGGGTCGGCCTGCCGGAAGGACGTGGTTCTGATCTGTTTCATGTTGCACGGATTCTAAGCCCAGCGCAATTCGTCGGGGTTGCACCAACTGAAAAGCCAGCCACCCCAGCAAGAAGCCGGGCGGTTTGTGCTTTGCCAGATACCGCAGCCCCATCAGAAGGCCCAGGGTGAGCAGAAAAATGATCAGGTAGAGAAGCGTGGGCACATGCACGACCAACGAAGCAACTCCCAGCCCCAGAATAGATCCAATGAAGAGCCCCACGACCAAGCCCAAGTCCTGTAGATTCATTCCCAAAACTTGGGCTGGTCGTTCAATGCTTTTGTAGGATTGCATACCGGTAGGTGCTACTGCGCTTGCCTACTGTGAAACCCCGCCCGTGCCGCCGATAGCCGAAGCCAGGTCGTTCTTGAAAAACTGGAAGCCAAACCACAGCACCACACCGCCCACCAGCCACCCCAGCGACGAAAGCGCATCCGGGGCGCCGTTGGCAAACTTCATCACCACCCGCACCAAGCCAATGCTGATCAGGATGATGAAGACCACCTGCACAATAGTGAAAATAGTCGTTTGCACCTTGTTCAGGGCGGCAGCCGTGCCTCCCTGGGCCAGCGCGGCCTGCTGCGTTGCCAGTAAGGCAAGCAGCAACGCCTGGGCGCGGGCTTCCCAGCGGCTTTTGGGCCGGAAGTAGAGCGTGTGATTGGCCAATTGCAGGCAACTGGTCAGGGTGCGGCCAACCATTGCCTGAGCCGCTGCTTGCAGGGTAACAAGACGTTTACGCATGAGTAGAAGAAATAAAGTGGAAGAATAAACGAGGGGGTATAAACCCCATGAAATCAATCCAGCAGTTCTACTAGGCGGTTTCTACCATCACAGGAGCCGTTTCGTCGGGGCTAGTGCAACTGACCGTCGTTTGAAAATCGATAGTAGCGATACCACGCTTCAGGCGCCGCTTCTCTTTGGCTGACATCACTTCCGTAGCAGCGCCAACAACATTATCCAGCAGTGCTGGCGGAAGGGGTGTAACAGTAGCAGCTACCGCAGTATTGGAATTAGATGCGGCCACCTTGGTAGCTAGGTTTGCATTAGCTACGGGTGCCTTTTCAGCAGGAGCAGTAGGCTTTGCGTCTTTTGTTGTCGGAGCGGGTGCGGCAGCTGGGCTCGCGGTAGGCTGAGTGAGGCGATGAACTGCCGCGTGTTCCGAGATTGGGTAGAAAGTAGTGTTTGGAGTGGTGGGAGAATCAGTTGAGGGTGGGAACGGAGTGGGTAGGTAGTCGGAAAGGGCGTAGGTGAACTGTTTAATAGAGGCGTGATTGGCAGGGATACACATTTCATTTGCCTCTTCTTCTGCTAGCGTACGAGCGGAACTGCTGTAGTATCGCCACCAGATGATGAGCCCAATCAGGAGGGCACTACTGCCAACCGCGCAAATCGGTAAAGCCCAGCTAGTCATAAGAGTATGAGCAAGTATAGAGGATATAATTAGTTCATCCAAAAGTTTAACAAAGTTTTTTAAAAGTTTGTCCAAAGTGTATATTTGATGTAGAGTTCAGCACAAGCTGCGTAGCGGCCAAGGAGTTGACTCGGGATTAATTTGCATGGGCAGGAATGACCTTGAAATTTTGCCACTACTTTCAAGGTACCCACACCTGAATTCTATCCCGATTCTACCTCGCCCCATTCGTCGCTATGCAGCTGTCCTCCTTTCATCGAGCTTTTCCTAGCCCGCACCTACTCGTTCCCTATTCTGAAGGTCTGCGCTTCGTGCAGATTGCGCTACGCTCCTTCCCGCACGGAGGGCTGAAAGAATGGGCCGCTACCCGTAAGCCGGCTATCAACTACTCGATGCTCGTCACGCTCAAGAACAATAAGCTTCGCAAGCCGGCGCCGCTTTTGGTTCAGCGGATTTTGAAGGAGTTCGACTTTCCCGCCGAGTTGATTGGAACAGACAGCGCGGACAATGAGCGACACTACAAATTCGTGTTCCCGAATCAAGAGCTGCTGGACTTGTTCAACGCCCAGCTAGCTCAGCATGACAACTCAACCAACAACCCCGAGGGAGCATGATCCCGACGAACTCACCCGGTTCAAACAGTCGATAGACTTGGTATCCTACGCGCAGCACCGCTACGGCTACCACATCGACAAAGAGCGCAGCAGTTCCGTCGAACTATCGCGGCAGGAGGAGAAGCTCGTCGTTACCCGCAAGGGTGACCACCAAGTGTACCTCAATCCGCACGACGAGCGGGACCAAGGAAGCATCATCGATTTTGTGAAGGCCCGGGGTGGGGGAGGGGCGGGGCTGAACCTAGGCCAGGTACGGCAAGAATTGCGCGACTACTTAGGCCAGCCCCAACCCGAACGACAATCGCCTATTTCCGGTCCACCGCGCTCAATAGCTCTAGCACCGAACGAGAGTGAGGCGGAACGCCGGGCACGGTTGGTACTGGAGGTGCTGGGCGTGCAGCCCCAACTGACCGACCGCAGCTATTTGCATAAGCGTGGCCTCACCGACGAGACGATTGATAATCCGGCCTTTCAGGGTAGGGTCTTCACGGCGCAGCAGAACGGGCATCGTAATGTAGCTTTCCCGTTGTATAACGAACGGGGTATTGCCAGCGTCGAGCAGAAAAACGAAGGGTTCCGGCAATTGCTGG
The DNA here is from genome assembly GCF_017589435.1 of Hymenobacter defluvii. Lineage (NCBI taxonomy): Bacteria > Pseudomonadati > Bacteroidota > Cytophagia > Cytophagales > Hymenobacteraceae > Hymenobacter > Hymenobacter defluvii. The sequence continues at coordinate 94,171 of NZ_JAGETX010000010.1, read as the reverse complement.
CGGTGCCCAAAGATGGCATTTTTGCCACGAGCCCCACGGAAGGCAAAGGCACCAAGGTAGAGCGCGTCGTCATTAGTGAGTCGGCGTTGGACAGCATGAGCTATCATCAGCTTAAACAGGACACTGACCGTCGCAATACCATCTACGTGGCCACCACGGGTACGCCTACCGAGCGCCAGATGGAGTTGATTCAACGCGTGATTGACAAGCATCAGCCCCACGAAGCAGTGCTGGCCAATGATAAAGATGCGGGCGGCAGGCGCTTCAATATCAACTACCTCAATGAGTTGCAGCCCCCGCGTACGGCCAAGGAACTAGAGGGCCATTCAACCTACGAGGATGCAACCCGCTCCGTGCAGTGGCACGCCACGGCAGTAGGAAAATATCACTCGGCTCTACGGGTATCGTTTCAGCACGAAAAAGCGCACGAGGGCGCCACGCACGTCCGGGAGTTGACGGAACGAGTTGGTCGGATCAACGCTACTCAGGATGGCGAAAACTCCATGAGCATGCAGGTGCAACGCACCGGCAGCAAAGAGACGGTGGTGCGCCTAGTGGTGCCAAATGCCGATACGGGCCAGTTGGAAGTTATTGCGCAGGAGCTATACCGTCAGCGGGAAGCCCAACGTGCCGCTGGCCAGGAGAAAGTAGTAGCCAACTTCCTGCGCGTGGAATATCCGCTCAGCAAAGATTATAATCAAGATATAGAGCTGAAAAACAAAGGGCTGAGTGCTGCCGAAATCAGCCGACAAGGGCAGTTTGAGGCCGAGCAGAAGCAGGCGCAGCAAGCCCAAAAACAGCAGGCAGAAGCACTTCAGCAACAGCAGCGACAAGAAGCACAACGCCGGGAAGCTGAGCGCCAACAAGCCGAGAACAGCCCCGAAGTACTTAAGGCTCGCCAGCAGCAGGAGCGTACTACCGTGCGCGTATTGGTAGGGTCACCGGTAGCGACCAGCAACGAACCACCGGTAGCGGTGCGCGCTACACCTACCCTGGAGGAGGTCCACCAGCAATTCAAAACAGCCGCCACTGTTGTGGCCAGGGAATTAGAGGAGGGCGGTCAGGGGGTAGTAGCCGCTCGGCTACGGGAAGTCGTGCGGGTAATTGATCAAGAACCCCACCTCACCGGCGCTTCGCGAGTAGTAGTAGGTCACGCACTGGATAGTACGGAAAAAGTGCGTGGGCTGGCTGACAGTCCGCAAACGGAGGCACTACGAGCGGCTGTACGCATTCTGGAAAACCCAGGGCTTCAAGGCGAAAAAACCATGACGAGCACCGCTACGGCTGCCTCCGTACATGTTTCTGAACAGCCAGCGGCCGATGTAGCAGCTGTCCGGCAAAGAAGGCAAGAAGACAAAGCTTTTGATGCTGCGGTGCAGTCAATCGTTGCGGGCAACAGCCAGCAAAAAGCGATGTTGCTGATCGATGAAGAACGGCCGGCTGAAGGCAAAACCACGCAGGCGCAGCAGATTGCCAAGCTTCTGCAACAAACAGGAGCCTTCGTAGGGGAGTTGCAGGCTACGCTTGCCAGCGGCCGCATCCGAACAGAAGTAGCCGTAACCTACGATCTGCGTCAAGAACAGGCACCGGTTATCAGTCAAACCCTAGATGCCCTGGAAAAAACAGCCCGTGTAATCGTTACGGAGCGGGAGCAGGATAAAACCTTACGCCGGGATCCGCAGCTCTACACGGCTCTGCGTGAGGCGGGGGTGGTCTTGCTCAAAGAATTTGAGGCTGCTCAGCCAGCGCCAGCCCGACGGGTAGCGCCAGAGCAAGAGAGTAGTAACGCTGGAAAATCACCTAGTAGAAGCGTTGAGGTAGAAGCCAGCAAAAGCTCTACAAATGACGCACACACTGTCGAAAAGGTAGCGACCATCCACGTGCAAGAATTAACTCCCACACCAACTAATCGGGCTGAACGACTACAAGCGGTTTTGGAGAAGGCGGGCATTGTGCAAACAGGGGAGATAACCAGCATAACCGATGCACAGGGTATTCGTCACAGTTCCTTTCTGGTGCACTACCGCACCGACCAGCCTACTATCGCCCAAGTACATCAGACACTTACAAACGCCGCGCACAACTACCCGGGCATTCGCGTCGAAGAACGGGAACAGGATACAGTAGACCGGCAGCGCGCAGCTGCTCAGGCACCATTACAACCTGTTCCTGTTACGCGAAAGAAGGAAGAGAGTATAGTACCCGAGTTGAGTCGAGTACCAATGATTGTAATTGAGGCACCACAATTCGCAAAGGAGTCTGCCTCTTTACCAACACGTGAGGCTACTTCAACTACAACAGGTCAGGCAGTAGGACGTGAAATTGCGGGCTATGTAGTCGTGCAGGAGCCAGCTATGCACCCCTTAGCGCCCAGCAACACCGTGTATGCGGCAGCCATTCAGGAAACATTAGCAGGACGTGGAGCGCTGGCGTCGCTACCACCTGGTGAGCGGCCGTACGCAACCAATGAGGGTGTACAAGAAAACCGGGTGCACTTCTCCTTCCGTCAAGACCAACCCGAAGCGGCCGCACTTAGTAAGACGCTGGATCAGTTAGCTCGTCAGCCCGGAATTCGTGTAGTTGACTACGAGGTAGACCAGGCAGCCCGGCGGCAGCAGCTCTATGAGGCGCAGGCGGTACCGGTTGCGCTGCTGACAATACCGGAGCGTATGCAGCCATTGGGCCAGCGCCAAGCATTGGTAGAAGTGAGAGGTGATCAGTCGCTAGAAACTGCCCTGCAAATCCAATTGTCCTTGTCCCAAAAGGGTGCACAGGTGAGTGACATAGCCACGGTCGCCCAGCCGTTCACGCAGGAGCCTCTGCGCCACTTAGAAGTAGTGTACCGAGTAGATCATCCTCACGTAGTAGCTATTAGTCAAACCTTAGATGAGCTATCTACTCGCGGCGATACGACTCAAGTGCATGAGTTCAATGGGGTTATTCACAGCCGTCAGCATGCTACACAGGTAGTGCAGCAAGCACACTTTGAACAGCTAACCGACAAGCAGCTCACACCTGATAAGTACCACGACAGTACCGCACGGGAAGAAAGAACACTACCTGCTACTAAACAAACTAACAGTGAAGACGTTACGCAATCAGCGGAAAAGATTGCACTAGTGCGCGTAGCGGAGCCTTTAGAACGGGCAGAATCTGAAACCTCGAAGGTGACACGTATCCAGCAGGATTTGCAGCAGGCAGGTGCAACTGTAGGCGAAATAAGAAGTAGTGAGAAAGGAAGCCAACGCTACAGCGAAATTCCTATCCTGTATAATACTGGACAGCCACAAATTGAGCGGGTTAGTCAGACATTAGATAAAGTCGGACAGCAGATGGGAGTCACAGTAGAAGAATCGCCGTCAGATCGCGCTGAACGGCGGCAAGCTGCCCAATTCGCTACAGTACCTAGTAGAGTTAAGGAAGCTGAAATTGAACGCTGATTATGTTCAACTTTGTGCACTTACTCATAAACAATTAATAATCAACAGATTGAATGAAAAGAGCTACATGTATTATGTAGCATGTTTCGTCTTCGAGCGCTTATAAAAGCTATTAGTTGGAATAGTCTTGCTCTTGAGAGAGGATAGGACAATTCGCTAACTAATAGCTTTTATAAGTCTAAAGGTACCTTGCTTACTCCTTTTGAGTCTTATCAATGCCTTTAGCGGCTTTTTAGTACATGATTGAGTCGTGGCAACAGTTGAATACCGTAACCAAGCGGATGCCTTTAATCAGGAATTAGATGATTTTCTAACATTCTATTGTATAGTTATCAGCACTGTATCAATGTGGTAATGTGTACCTGCACAACTAACTGTTAGTTTTGACGAATCCTACTGAAAAGACTTATAAAACCTATTAATTAGACTAAATAGCTTGCATGCTATAACCTCAAATATGAGTGATACAAGCACTTCGCAGTAGAAAAAAGCAAAAAAATCTTTAAAAAGTGCAATCACGTTTTTTACTACTTTGTGCCTCCTTTTTTGTTGTTTTTTCTCGTCTTATCCTCAACCACACACCTTTTATAAGCTTTTGTACCCCACTTTCAACAAGCTTGTGAGTATTTATGATTTTACTAGTATTTGCAGAGGCCATAAAATACATATTATCAGTTATTTACAAGCAAAATATAATAGGTTTTATAAGTGAAATAATAGAGTTTATAAGCTTAGTAATAGGTTTCATAAGCTTAGTAATAGATTTCATAAGTCTAAAGAATAGCTTTCATAAGTTAACTAATAGGTAAGATATGCACATCTATTAATTACATCATTTAATTGATTTTCATGAGTCATAAGTATCAAGTCAGTAAGGATGCCATCACATCATTCCATTTCAAACTAATAGAATTTATAAGTCTTGACAAAAGATGCGGATGGCTAACTAATAGGTTTCATAAGTCGAACTAATAGTTTTTATAAGTGAGAGGCGACTTATAAAAACTATTACTAATAGATCAATATTATGTGTCTATTATTTCCCGGTTAAAAGTGTATGTTTGCTTACTCTATGCTCTAGAATTATTACCTATGGCTGCGTCTGAGACTCTATCGCCAATTGAAATTCGTCAGCACAATGCGCTAACGACCGCACGCTACGAAATGAGCGCCTGCGAGATGGATATTGTCTTTTCCCTGCTCTCCAAGCTCACGAAACACGACCAGGCCGGCACGATCTACGAGATTCGCGTACAGGAACTAATGGAGCTCACCGGCCGCACCTGGAACTACAAGCAACTACTCGAATCCACCGAGAACCTCAATAGCAGGGTCTACCATATTGACACTGGCAAGACCCTGTTGCAAGTCAGCCTACTTGCTTCTGCCCTGTACCGCAAGGGGGAAGGTACCATTGAACTAGAGATTTCCGAGCGCATGCGCCCGTATTTGATTGACCTGAAAAGCAACTTCACTAGCTACCGCTTGCAGGCTGCTTTTAATCTTTCCAGCAAGTATGCGAAGCGCATCTACCAGCTTGCCTCCCAGTGGAAGGACATCGGCGAGACGAAAACATACTCTTTAGATGAGTTCAAGGCCATGCTCAAGCTCAAGGACCCGACCGGCAAGGAGCCCGAGCAGTATGCGCAGATTTCTGCCTTACAGAAATACGTGCTGGACATCGCCACCACCCAGATCAATGAACACACGGATCTGAGTATTAAGTATGAACTGCTGAAAAAAGGCCGTTCCTATCAGAGCATCAAGTTTTACGTGAGTCAGGTAAGACCTCAGCAGTTGCCCATTCCCTTTGAGTTGGCTGCCGAGGACGCAAAAGCTCAAGCCGCCCGCAAGCACCTGGAAAATCTGGGCATTGAGGAGCCGGGCCTCGTGCAGCAGATACTACAATCCATTACGCACACTGAGGCCTTGTTTTCTTTTATCTTTAAGCTCAAGACCGACAAGATCAAAGCTACGAAGAACCCTGGCGGCTTGTTCCTTAAGATGCAAGGGCTTCGATAGTTAGCTTGATAATACGCTGCGCTTTTTTCGAGGCCGACCTACTAGATGGCCAACGATTGGGTTTAGCTCAGCCTGAAGGATGAAACTACACTCTCCCGATAGGCAGTGTTGTAGCTGCGCTGCGCCTGCCTGTTTCAAGGACACAACGTAGCAGGCGCCAGTGCGTATCTGCTGAGATTACTCACGTAGAACGATTCCGATGGGGCGACCCCTACTCCAAGCTGTGCAAACCGGTGACCTCGCGCCGGACGGTGTGTTACCCAGTGGCTCACCGTTATCCTCGTTGCGCGGTCAGCCCGTCATCTTGGCGTTTGCCCCCGACGAGTGGAACCCGATGCTGGCCCACCAGAGCACTATTTTTGCGCGTTTGGCGCAGGAATTCGGCGGCGGAGCGGCCTTTGTCGACACGGCAACAGACGACTGGCATTCGCTGGACTGCCGCAGCACGCTGGCTGCGCACTTTGGCGTGACCGGGCAGCGCGCCCTGTTTCTGCTGGATGAGCAGGGCGTGGTACGCTGGAAAACGGTGGTGCCCCCCGGCCAAGACCTGCAGTCAGGTCAGGTACTGGCCGCCCTGGAAGCGTTGTACACATCACCTGCAACAGCCGAGAATGAGAAGCCAGAGGGAGGAAGGCTCTCGCGACGCACCTTTGTGACGGCTACGCTGGCCGCCACCGCTTTGCTGCTACTACCCAGCTGCGGCAACAGTTCAACCGATAAGCCCACCGCGGCAACGGCCGCCGCGGGAGCGAGCGGCGACCAAGTTTCCGTGGTGCTCACCATTAACGGCCAGTCCCACCACCTGCAGCTCGACCCACGCGTGGCCCTACTCGATGCGCTGCGCGAAAACCTGCACCTGACGGGCACCAAAAAAGGCTGCGACCATGGCCAGTGCGGGGCCTGCACCGTACACCTCGACGGGCAAAGCGCCCTCTCGTGCCTGACGTTGGCCGTCATGAGCCAGGGTAAGCGCATCACGACCATCGAGGGCTTAGCCCGGGGGGAGGAGCTGCACCCGGTGCAAGCAGCGTTTCTGGCACATGACGCCTTTCAGTGCGGCTACTGCACGCCGGGGCAGATTATGGCGGCCGCGGCCCTGCTGCAAGACCCCCACACCCCCACGGGCTCGGCCGTGGAGCTTCGCGAAGCCATGAGCGGCAACCTGTGCCGTTGCGCGGCCTACCCCAACATCATCGCCGCCATCCAGGCCGTCCAGCGGGCGTAACGCCGACCTAGCCTATGCATCCTTTTCAGTATCAGCGCGCCGAAAGCACCAACCAAGCCGTGGCCGCCGTGGCCCAGAATCCGGGCGCGACCTTCATTGCCGGCGGCACCTCGCACGTCGATTTGCTAAAGGAAGGCGTGCACCGGCCTACGCTGCTGGTCGATGTGTCGGCCCTGCCGCTCCAGCAGATTACCCCGTTGGCAGGCGGGCTGCGTATCGGCGCGGGCGTTTCCAACACGGCGGCGGCCTACCATCCCGCTATCCAGCAGCAGTATACGGCCGTGAGTGAAGCGCTGCTGGCGGGTGCCTCGGTGCAGATTCGCAACGTGGCCTCCATGGCGGGCAACCCGTTGCAGCGTACCCGCTGCCCGTATTTTCGCGACCCGACCCAGGCCTGCAACAAGCGTGAACCCGGCAGCGGCTGCGCGGCCATGGACGGCTACAACCACGTGCATGCTCTGTTCGGGGCTTCTGCTGCCTGCATCGCTACCCATCCCAGCGATGTCGCCGTCGCCCTGGCCGCGCTGGATGCCCAGGTGCAAACCAGTGGCCCCAATGGCCCGCGTACCATTGCCTTTCCCGAGCTGCACCGCCTGCCGGGCACTATCCCCCACCTCGACACGGTGCTGACGCACGGGGAGCTGATTACCAGCCTTGACCTGCCGGCTTTTGCCGGCAGGTCGCACTACCTGAAAGTGCGGGAGCGTGCCTCCTACGCCTACGCGCTGGTCTCGTGCGCCGTCGCGCTGGAACTAGACGGCCCTACCATTCGCCGGGTGCGCGTGGCGCTGGGTGGGGTGGCGCACAAACCCTGGCGCCTGCCCCAGCTCGAAGCAATGCTCGCGGGACAAGTACCCACGGAAAAACTGTTCCGCACGGCCGCCGACGCGGCCTTTGCCGACGCCAAGCCGCTGGCGCATAACGCCTACAAGATTCCGATGGGCCGCAACCTACTGGTGCGGGCCTTACTGGAAACCAGCGGCCTGCGCCCCCTGGCCGGACCGGCCGGCACGGCCTTCGCGGCCAGCGTGGGCGGCATGGCCGGCCAGGTGGCCGGACCTCGCTAGCTCCTCCTTTTGATCATTACAACCCCATCCCGATGCAAGCCACTGGACAACCCCTTCCCCGCGTAGACGGACGCCTGAAAGTCACCGGTGCGGCGCGCTACACGGCCGAGTGGGAGGTGCCGGGCCTGGTATACGGCGCCGTAGTAGATAGCGCCCGGGCGCACGGCACGGTGCGCACGCTGGATATAGACGCGGCCCGCAAAGCCCCCGGCGTGCTGGCCGTGCTGACCCACGACAATGCCCCCCGCCTGCACCCCATCCCCGAGAAGGTCGGGGGCACCTTGTTTCGGGGCGAAGGGGGTATCACGGAGACCCGTCAGCCGTTGCAGAACGCCACCGTGGAATACGCCGGCCAGCCGCTGGCCGTGGTGGTGGCCGATACCCACGAGCGGGCCCGGTATGCGGCCACGCTCGTGCGCGTCACCTACGACGAGCAGCCGCCCGAACTGAAGATGGCTGCCGCCAGCCGCACCACCCGGCCCGAAACCTTTTTGGGTAACGACGAGGAGAAGCTGCAGGTCACCGTTGGGGACCCCGATGCCGCGTTGGCGGCCGCGCCGGTGAAGCTGCGGCACGTCTACGAATCGGCCATTACCCACCACAACCCCATCGAGCAGCTGGCCACGATTGCCCGCTGGGAGAAGCGCAACGGCACCGACTTTCTTACCCTCTACGACACCACCCGCGGCCTGGAAGTATTGCAGGAGGTGATGGCGACGTCGCTGGGCCTACCTCAGGAAAGCGTGCACATCATCTGCCCCTTCATTGGGGGCGCGTTTGGGTCTAAGGGCTGGCTGTATGCGCCGCCGCTGCTCACGGCCATGGCGGCGCGGCTGGTGGGCCGGCCAGTGAAAATAGAGTGGCGCCGGCAGGACATGTTTGCCGTGGCCGGGCAGCGCGCCGCTACCCAGCAGACTGTATCGTTGGGGGCGACGCGGGACGGCAAGATTACGGCCCTGCGCCACGACACGCTCACGCACTCATCGCAGTCCAGCGGCTACATTGAGCCCTGCGCCCGGGTGTCGCGGATGATGTACGCCGTGCCCAACATGGGCTTTACCCACCAACTTGCTCACTTGCATTTGCCCTCTCCCTGCCCCATGCGTGGGCCAGGCGAAACCGTGGGCGGCTGGGCGCTGGAGTGCGCCCTGGACGAGTTGGCCGCCGAGCTGCAGCTGGACCCCATAGAGCTGCGCCTGCGCAACTACGCGGAGCAGAACCCCGAAACCGGCAAGCCCTGGTCGAGCAAGCACCTGCGCGAATGCTACGCGCAGGGCCGGCAGCTCATCGGCTGGGATGCGCGTACCCCGCAGCCGCGCTCCATGCGCGACGGCAGCCAGCTGCTGGGCTACGGTATGGCCACGACCATGTACCCGGCGGGCCGGAAAGAGGCCCAGGCCCGCGCCACTATTTTCGCCAACGGGCGGGCGCTAGTGCAGAGCGCCACCCACGAACTGGGCAACGGTGCCTACACCATCTTCCGGCAAATCAGTGCCGATGCCTTGGCCCTACCCGTCGAGCAGGTGCGCTTTGCATTAGGCGATTCCTCGCTGCCCTCGGCCCCCACGACGGGAGGCTCCACCACTACGGCGACGGTCGGCCCGGCCGCGCAGGCGGCTGCCCGGGCGGTGCTGGAGGCACTCACACGCATCGCTGTGCGCGATGCGCAGTCGCCGCTGTTTGGTGCGGCGGCCGAGGCCATTGAAGCCCGGCAAGGGCGCCTGGTGCTGCGGGCAGATCCCCGCAAAGGCGAAGCGTACGGCGAAATCCTGCGTCGGGCTAAGCTACCTTCTGTCGTTGCGACGGACGGGGCGAAGCCGGGCGACGAGCGGGAGAAGTACTCGTTCTACTCCTTTGGGGCCGTATTTGCCCAGGTGCGGGTCGACGAGGCCAGCGGTTCCATTCGGGTGGCCCGGCTGTGTGGGGTGTACGATGTAGGCCGGCTAATGAACCCGCAGACGGCGCGTTCACAAATTCTGGGGGGCATGTCCATGGGGGTAGGGGCGGCCCTGCTGGAAGCCACCCACTACGACTCCCGGAACGGGCGAGCCGTGGTGCGCAACCTAGCCGACTACCACGTACCCAGCATGGCCGACACACCCGACATTCAGGTCGAATGGCTCCACATCCCTGACCCCCATATCAGCGAACTGGGGGCACGCGGCATTGGGGAAATTGGTTGCGTCGGCACCGCCGCGGCCATCACCAACGCGGTCTATCACGCCACGGGCCGACGCTACCGCTCCCTACCGCTTACCCCCAATAAAGTATTGAAAACGTAACCCCAGGTATTACGGCTTCCTGGCTTCTGGCGTAGCACCCCATCACCAGCGAATCAAGTGTTAGCTATATCCCTACGCTAAGCGCTTGGTAGTGTGGCTACCCTCCCGCCCGTGGGCACGCCTAGGAGGAGAAGGTAACGGTAAATGGTGGCGCGGCCTACGCCCAGCAACTGCCCAATTTCGGCCACCGTTTTGTCCTGCTGCAGATACAATGTTTTCGCCGCCTGCGCTTTCGACAGCGCTTCTTTCGACAGCCCCTTGGGCCGGCCGCCCTGTCGACCGCGGGCCCGCGCAGCCGTTAAGCCCGCTTTGGTGCGTTCCCGAATTATATCGCGCTCGAATTCCGCTAGGGAAGCAAACAGATTAAACATAAGCCTGCCCTGGGCAGTGGTCGTATCCAGGTGGTCCTGAAGACTGATGAACTGCACCCCGCGCTCCTGAAAACCGGTCACCAAGGTCACCAGGTCTTTGAGCGAGCGCCCGAGTCGGTCGAGTTTCCACACCACGAGGGTATCCCCCGCGCGAAGCCGCGTGAGTAAGTGTTGTAGCGCCGGCCGCTCTTTCACTGAAGATACTTTTTCCTGGGCTATCTCATCGCAGCCATAGGCTTGCAAGGCATCGGTCTGTAGGTGCAACTGCTGGTCAGCGGTGCTCACGCGGGCGTAGCCAAAAATCATCGGTGTGTTCTCAGAAAGTCAAAGGGCACGAAGATACTGAGCTGTTGATTGCTGAGAACAGGAAGCGAGACAAAACCAAGCAGACAGACCGCTACCGGATCGGCGGCGGCGTGCGTCTTGGAAAAACGTCCGTTTAGCGGGACGTATAAGACACGCCTACCAGGCACTACAGCATCTCCAGCGGCCTGCGTTTACCGGGGCGGGGAAAGGCAGCATCCAACGCGGCCCAGTCGCTGGCCGACAAGGGCAGCTAGGCGGCCGCCCGGTTTTCCTGCACATGGGCGACGCTGCCTGCTTTGGGGATGGCCAGCACCTGCTCCTGCCGCAGAACTCAGGCCAGAGCCACCTGCGCCGGCGTCGCGCCTAAGCCCGCCGCGATTTCTTGAAGCCGAGCGTTTTGGAGCAGCCGTCCTTATTCGATCGGGCTGTAGGCCATCATTGGCATGCCCCGGCTCGCGAGCCACGGCAACAGGTCGTACTCCGGGCTGCGCCGCCAATCGGTGTACCTGCTATTGTTGGATGTGCAGATGCCCGCAATAATGGGCCTGACGTTGCTGCGCCTGCTGCCCCGCAAACCCATGGTCACCCTGACTACGGCCTACTCCGAGTACGCGCTGGAGAGCTACGACCTGGATATGGTGGATTACCTACTCAAGCCTATCACATTCGACCGGTTTTTGCGGGCCATCCACAAAGCCTACGCCCGGCAGGAGCGCGCCCCGGTAGCGGGCCTAACCGCCCCGCCGTCGACGACACTGAAGTCCGACGAGCCGGCCTATCTGTTCGTCAACGATGGCGCAACAGCTGCGCAAGGTGTGGTGGGCCGATGTGCTGTATGTGGAGGGCCTGCGCGACTACGTGACGTTGTACACCCGGCAGCGCAAAATCGTGACGTTGCAGCTGCTCAAAACCTTGCAGCAGCTCCCCGCCAACATCCACCATTCCTGCATCGTGGCCCTGGACGCCATTGGCATAACCCACAAAGACAACGTGCAAATCGGCGAGCGGCAGCTGTCCATCAGTGGCCCCTACAGCAAAAGCTTCCAGGAAGCCGTCGAGCGGTACCGGATATGAGTGCCCAGCCGGACAGCAGAAAAGGGGCAAAACTACGGCTACTGGTACACACGGTGGTAACGCGTAAGGAGGGAGTTTTAGGAGAAACAGGACCCATTATGTCATAGGTATCCGACCACCTCAACTCTCTGTTCGTTAGTGGCGCAACAAATGACGGAGTATATAGCTTCGACCACCATCATATTGTTCAAAATTATTGCGTTTTAAGCGCCAAACTCGGGACTATATTCTCCTACGCTGCTTGGCAGTACAGCACGCATTTATCCTGTAAATAATTGACTTATTGATAGTTGACAGATGAATATTGGCGATTTGAACGCGTTCTAAAAAGAAGTGCTAAAACTGTTTAGCAAGCTGTTACGCGGCATTAACCTAGTAAACTTAACACCCTATTTTCTATATTCGGCTACACTGCGGTGTAGCTGGCAACCCACTAAAAGACAATCCATTATCAACCTAACCTTACGCTTATGCTTCCTTCATTCAGAATCCAGAGTATGGTGCTTTTGTGCCTACTCCAGTTGCTTATCGTTCCTACAAAGGCCCAAGTAAAATGGCCGGCTGGTCAGCTGCTTCCTTCCTTTCCGGCACCCGCCCAAACGCAGGATCTTATCTATTTACGCGAAGTTACTTCCCGTTGGGAAGCCGAAGGCTCGTCGCTTGGACATGGTACGGGACGCCTGGAAAGCGATGGGTGGCTGTGCCAGACGGGCATTGACGAGCCTAACCGGCACATGGTCTACGGCCCCTATGTCACCACTGTGCCGGCTGGGGCCCAGGTAGCCGAGTTTCGCTTGAAGGTTGATAACAATACCGCCAACAACGATTCAATTGTAGACCTTGATGTGCGCAATGCCACCACGGGACAAACGCTGGCCGCGCGCACGCTCACCCGGCGGCAATTCCCGGTCGCCTCCGACTACACCACCTTTACGCTGCCGTTTACACTGCCGGTGGCTAATCAGTCGTTGGAATTGCGCGTGTTTTGGCGCGGCACTTCCTATACAAAAGTGGACTGGGTTGGCCTGCAGCAAAATCAATCGGCTGCCGAACTGTATTTGTTTGCGTCGCTGAAAGGCATCGTCAATAAGAAACAGCCGCGCATCTTCTCTTACGAAGGCGACGCCTTCGCGGAAGGCCCTTACACCTGGCTGGAGTCGTTGGGGTTAAGTTGGTCGGAACCTGCGGATAAGTGGGACCTGATTACGAAGTATCGGAGCGAGGTAAATGGGCTGATCGTCTACGATCCGGCTCAAATTCACACCGTGAATCTGGCAACGTTGTTGGCCAACGATAAAAAGGCCCTGATTGCCTCGCCAGACTTGGTATCTCGGCTTACGGCTGCGCCCTACAATTTGCCGGTCTTGCTGGATTTGCGCGGCCAGTTTAGCAGCAAACTGCAAGTGTATCAGACTATCTACAGTACATATTGGCCGAAACTTGACCATCGGCTGCTGATTGGGTTGAGTCCGGAGGCTCACAAAGCTTCCCTGCGGGAGTACGCCACGGCGCTTGGGGCCGCCGTAATCTGGCTGGATCCAAAAATGGCTGGGGAAAGTGAACTCCTCGATAGCTTTCTAGCCTCCATGCCGGCTGGCTCGAACGTGATGGGGTGGTGGCCAGAGGAACAACCCGGCGTGGAGCGCGCCTCTCGCTACGGCATCGCCACCATCGCCAGCGACTACGCCACCAATCTGACGATGCATAGCGGAATGCCCCGGAAGGTAACTCTGCAGCCCATCCCGCCGAAACCTGCCCTGCAAAACAAGATCTACGTGGCCTTCATCCTGAGTGACGGCGACAACCTGCAATACGTGGAGCACCTGATGCGCAAGCTCTGGAACAATCCTGACCGGGGAGCGGTGCCGATGGGCTGGACGCTCTCCCCGGCCATGCTGGATGCCATGCCGGGCGCCCTAAATTACTACTGGCAAACCGCAACGGCCAACGACAACCTGATTTCGGGCCCTTCGGGCTACGGGTACGCCTACCCGAACAGCTTTCCCAATCAAACTTCCTTGAACCAGTTCGTGGCAAAAACCGAAGACTATAATCGGCGAGCGGGTTTCCGGGTGGTCACGGTGTGGAACACCATCAGCGGCGGCATCAACGAGAATGTGGGCCAGAGCTTCGCCGAGCAAGCCCCCTCTTTGCTGGGGTTGACCGCCCAAAACACGGGCGGCGGCCTGACCATCTACCAGCAGCGGTTGCCCGGTATGGCCCTTGCCTGCAACTACTGCACGAATGAGCAAGCCATGCAAGACCATATTGCCACGGCCTCGGCCGGGTGGGATGGCAACGCGCCGCGCTTCGTCATCATCCAGGCGCAGCCCTGGACTGATGTGAAACCTACCAATTTCAAAAATGTGGCCGCCTCCCTCACCACGGATTATGTGGTGGTGCGGCCCGACCACCTTTTTCAACTGATTCGGGAGGTAAACGGCCTCGCCATTGATCCAGGCAGTACGCCCTTAAAGACGCAGCCGAAGGGAGTAGGAAGACCAGGAGAAATGGCGCTCTATCCCAATCCGGCCACGAATGAATTGACGATTACCGGACTAGTGAAAACGGCGGAAGTGACCATCTACGATCTGACGGGCAAAGTGCGGGTCCGCACGACGCGCGTTGGCCCCACCCAGCCGGTGCTGAATGTAAAAAACCTGAACCCCGGCGTCTATTTGCTTCGCGTGGCCGGAAAAGGCAGCGTGTATAAATTTATAAAAGAGTAATAACACCTTCGCGCACCTTCTGCGCGCGCAGGCTTCTTCGGGATGACGTGGTACCCCGTGCCGCAGTAAAACAGCACGGGATACCACCGAAAGCATGGCCACTTTCTACCTAGGGCTGTGTAGCGCAGCAGCCAAACACTCAGACGGAAAAACACCAATCATTCTATTGCGTATCTGCCGCATCAAAAGCGTTACCGTCGGCCTCGGAATATTAGTGGAGGGGGCGTCTTTTCAACATACCGCCCACGGCATCATCGACACTATGCTGCACGATAAACGCGTGGGGGTCTAGTCGTTTCACTTCCTCCCGCAGGCCCGGTAATTCCAACCGCGTCACGACCGTGAAAATAATGTTGCGTTCCTCGCGCTGTTGCCCCCGCTTTCCGTAGCCACTCTGCCCCTTGTAAATGGTAACCCCTCGCCCCAGGTGGGCGGTAATCGTCTCCCGAATGGCTTCATTGTTTTCCGAGATGATTGTGACGCCCGTATATTGCTCAATCCCGGTCAGGATAAAGTCCAGGGTTTTGGAGGCGGCAACGTAGGTTAAAATGGAGTACAGGGCTTCTGTTAACCCCAGTATGAAGGCTGCTACTCCGAAGATAAATACGTTCACCACCAAAATAATATCACTTACTTTCAGTAGCGGGGTACTGCGGTTAATAAGTAGCGCCAAAATCTCTGTGCCATCCAAGACGGCCCCGCCTCGCATGGCTAAACCAATACCGGCCCCAATAAAAACGCCCCCGAATACGGATGTAAGCAACAAATCGGGGGTGAGGTCGGGGTAGGGGATGACGACGAGGCAGAGCGCTAGGCCAGCAATAGCGGCGGCGCTTTTCAGGGCGAAGCGCAGCCCCATTTGCCGGTAGCCCAGCAGCAAAAAGGGCAAATTAATGAGCAATAGTCCCCAGGAAAGTGGCAGGCCGAGCCCCGCCGATAAAAGCATGGAGATACCCGTGGCGCCTCCATCAATGAAGTGACTTGAGAGCAGAAAACCCTTGAGTCCCATCCCCGCGGAGAGTATGCCCAGTAGGATGAATCCCAGGCTTTTCAGGCGGGTGAAAATACTTGTAGGAGATGGCGCAGGCGCAGGAGTGGAGACGCCCGTTAGGGGAGGAGTGGTGGAATGTTGAGACATGAGCAAAAGAATGACTTGTGGGGGTAAAGACGAGTGGGATGACCATTCCTGCGTAAGCGAAATCGGTCATTGCTAGTCTGCCGTGTGCAGGTTAAGTGTGTCCTGTTGGTTACTGCTGGAGAAGAAGGGTTCTACCGCTGCACCGTGGCTTGGGCTAGCCAGTTGTGCCGACTCCCTGCGCAGATTATTTACTTCGACCAGTAAACCGAATATTAAGAAGGCGCCCATCGCGAGGGCACTGTAGAGCAAGGTAGAAGTCCAGCGAGTGGCCAGTTGCGGGGCCCAGAACATGCTGGTCCGCGGGCTGATGAGCCCAGTGAGTAAGAGAGTAAGGCTCAGCAGGACGATCAGGCCGAACAACGTTTCCATATAAAACAGAATGAGGGTGAAATCCGGTCCTGCCGCGGCATGGATTGCCTGTGCGCCAAAGCAGCGCGTCACTAATGCATCGACTTCGTGTCGAAGCCCATTTATCGCGCAAGGACAGCACTACCAAGCCGTCGAGGCAGGTACTGGAGCGAATTGGTTGAAGGGTAAGCAGCAGTTCCCCGGTAATAGGGGAGAGTAGCCGCTAAGAGCAGGGTACTGTTAGAATCTACCGCAGCCGCAAGCCAGCAGTTGCACTGCTGACATAAGAAGGCAGACAATTACCGAGAGAGGGTATCGGCAATTGTTGTGAAGGGGTACAGGAGCCAGTACGGCACTGCGTAGAGTGTCTACAGTACTATCACGCCCCCTTGTAAAGCCGCGAGTTGCTTCGTCGCAACTGGGTTTGTGGTGGTGTTACGCGCACTAAGTATTCGTGCTACGTCGTGCTAGTGGGGGGACATGGGTTTGCGCAAGCAAAAGACTCACCTGTACGCCGATAGAACAGGCCAGCTTCGTACGTTGCCATTCGCGACAATGCGGCAGAGTAGAGATGAAACGACAGGATAGCATTTCGGCTACGAGCAGCCATTCGTGCTATGCACACAGCTAGAGCCACCGCCTAAAAAGTACGGCACCATGGGTAGCCGGGAGTGGGACGTTGCCGAATATGATTGAAGCAGCAGCTTATATGCAGTGCAGAAATAAGGCGAACGAGGGCTGCGAGCCTACAGACAGCCTCTACTCGTTACGCAGCTGTCGTGTCCGGTGCTAGGCATATTTAAGGAGCATTAGGCTGCAAGATGGCGCGTAGTAGCCGGTGGCACGTACGGGTTGGTACCGCCAGCAGGGCATTGTCCAACACGGGTAAGGCCGGATACAAACAAAAACGCTGTAGCTCGTTCGGGCCTGCAAGCGTAGCCCACAGGTGGTCACTCAGGAGTACTATCACGCGCGGGGCCAGTACCATGGAGTCCTTGCACACGCGTTCTTGCTCATCCAGTGCAAGCGTCTTACCTTTCTGCTGATAAGGACGAATCACGCCATGATGGGCAGGATGATCCTGGTGTACGACAGCGGGTTGACTGCTTGTAGAAACAACAGGCCCAATCAACCCTAACCATCCCAGTAGTAGCCCTACAGGAAGCAGAAGATAAATGGTAAGGGCGAGTCGTTTCAAAAGGGCTGGAATGGATACGAGGCGTACGCACTAATCCGGGGTAGCTGATACCCGTATTAGCGGTTAGCGGAATGCAACTACTTCAAAAAGAACTGTAGTAGAAACAAAAAGTTCTCTATCGGTTGATCCTGCAATTTTGTTGTCCGTTTCGAAGAGTATTGGACTACTTAATAGCAGCGAGGGCGTAAAATTACGGTAAGCGACTCCGAGAAAGGCCCAGAAATTCACAACTTATTGATTTATTGCACAATGTAGGCTTTCGTAACACAGAAAGGCTTCAAAGAAGGCTCAGGAAGACAGTCCAAAAACAAAACGGTTGTCAGGTTATTGAACCTAACTTATTGAGCTAAACCAAACGTCTTTTCAAGATACCTCCCTATTTTGAGATGCCTGCTTACATAGATTTTCTGCCGATCCCTTCTGTTCCCACGTTTTAGTATCTGCGCCACCGCGGCGTCATGATCTATAGCTGTCGAAAAGGACCCACATCACTAGCCACATCAGAGGGATGGTGATGTTACCATATCCTTCCTAGCTTTTTTCGGTCGGATCTATCTTGGCAGGAGCCTGTAAGGCCGCTGTCACCGCATCCAGACGGCGGACCAGTTCTTCGTTGCTCGGAAAAAAAGGGCGCAACTCGGTGGGCAGCGTATCGGTGAGCGTGTACGTGGCCACACCAATGGGTTTACTCACATCACGTAAGGCAAACTCCACAATCGTGCGCTGCTTGCTGCGACAGATGATGATGCCGATACTGGGCTGCTCATGCGGTTTGCGTACCTGTTCGTTGAGTAGCGACAGATAGAAGTTCATCTTGCCTGCGTACTCGGGTCGGAACTCCGTTATCTTAAGTTCCAAGGCCACTAAGCATTGCAAGCCCCGATGGTAGAAAAGCAGATCAATGAAATACTCGTTGCCTTCCAGCTCCAGCCGATACTGATTGCCGACAAAGGTGAAGTCCCCCCCCATCTCCTGCAAAAAGCGACGTACGTTACTGAGCAACTGCTGCTCCAGTTCATATTCTGAGTACTCTTCCGTGAGAGCTAGAAAATCAAACGTATACTCGTCTTTGATGGCCAACGTAGCAGTAGGTAGCTGCTCTGGGGGCAAGGTTGTCGCAAAGTTGTGCTGGGCCTGCAGCGTCTTCTGGTACGCCCGGGTGCTGATCTGGTGACTCAGCACGTGTCGGCTCCAGCTATGGCGCCGCGCTTGGACAGCATAGAACAAGCGTTCCGCGGGGTCGGCACACTGTTCGAGCAGCGTGATGTTGTGTCCCCACCCCAATTCTCGCACAGCCTGTGCGAGTTTTTCCTCCGGCTGCGGGTAAGCCAAGTAAAAGCTGCGCATGCGCCAGAGATTCGTCGCCGAAAAGCCACGCAGACCCGCTAACTCCCGCTGCAGGTCCCGAGCCAGCGTTTCAACTACCTGCTTGCCCCAGCCATACTGTTGCTGTCGCTCGACGATGAGGCGGCCGAGCTCCCAGTAGAGCTCCAACTGCTGCCGATTGACGAGACGTAGCGCTTGATACTGAGCCTGGCGCACACGTGCCGTCATGTCCAGCAACAGTTGTTGATAATCGGGCGCTAGGGGAGAGGTCATGAACAAGAAGGAAAAGAATAGGATCCCAAACATACACGATCCCTGGGACGTGCACCGCGATGCGCCAGCCGATCCAAAACCATTCGAGTCTGCACGGTCCGATTGAAGGCACCCGGCAGGCCAGTAGAATAGGCCGTATCAAGTGCTATTCCTCATGTTTCGTATCTTGTGGAAATAAGTTGTCGCATCAATAAGTGCCGGTTCGACCCCGGCTCTGGGTACTTTTAGCTGTTAAATCAGCACCTATTGGCCAGAAAACGGCCTTTCCAGCTTACTGGAAAGGCCGTTTTCTGGCCTTTTCTGTTTTCATCGCTTAGCAAACGCTTAGCACGCGTTTTTATCATGAGTTATTCAGCCTCTATCAAGCTACGCCGCCCCGCTCGTACGGACGGCACCTGCCAGATTCTTCTACTGGCCGTTATTCACCGCAAGCCCCACCCTCTCGGCCTTGGCATCGGGTGGTTTCCGGAATTGTTCGACGAGAAGGATGGGCGCTGCCTGGCCAGTGTACCGAAGCGGGCACGGCCGGAAGGCTACGATGCGGCTCTGCGCACGGCCACGGCGTGGGCTGGAGGCACAGCTGAGGCCTTGGAGAAGAAAGCGGCTGACTATAATCTGATTATTGGCAAAGCACTGAGCAAGGCCAACGATGTATTCGTAGATTTTCGGCTCAGTGGCCAGCCTGTTACCAGCGAAGGGTTTCTCTACGCCTATAATACTGAGGGCAGCAAGAAGGACTTCATTGTCTACATGGAGCGCAAGATTGCCGAGCGCTACCGCAAGGGCAAAGGCCACCGCGACGGCATCAGCGAAATCACGAAGAAGAATCACACCAGCTCGCTGAACGCGCTGAAGGAGTTTCGCCCCACGCTACCCTTCTTTGGCCTGCACGCCAAGTTTGCCGATGACTTCGATGCCTTCCTGCGCAAGCGTATCAAGTCAGTGAATACGATTTGGGGGCGGCATAAGGACGTGAAAGCCTACCTCAGTCTAGCCCGCAAGGACCGCATCAAGTTTGAAGACCCCTACCAGGACTCGGCACCAGGGCAGTGGAAACCGCTAAAGCCCGGTGAGCAGCTGCTACTGGATGCCTACTACCAGCAATGCGCGCCCCGCACGCCGCAGCGCCGCATCCTGGCAAAGTTTCTCTTTAGCTGCTGCTCCAGCTTGCGGCTGAGTGACTTGAAAGGACTGCGCCACGCCCGGCTGGAAGGCCAGGAACTACACTTCCGCATTTATAAGACCTACGATAAGAAGCTGCGCGAAATGATGCTGCCGCTCACCAAGAAGGCACTGAGCTATCTGGAGGATGCTGAGCAAGAGGAAGGCATGCCGGGCTTCTACCACTACACCGACCAATACTCAAACCGGGCGCTGAAAATTATTGCCCAGCATGTGGGCGTTGAAACACGCCTGCATCACCACGTGGGCCGCGAGACTTTTGCTACCGAGTTTATTCGGCGGGGCGGAAAGGTCGAAGTGCTTCAGAAGCTAATGGACCATGAGAAGATAGCCACCACGATGAAATACGTGCACGTCGATAACGATATGAAACGGGATGCTATCAAGATGCTCGATGCACTGGATGATATACCGCTGATGAAAGTGGGATAAAGAAAAAGGGCCCGGTTGCATTTGCAGCCGGGCCCTTTTTTGTAGCAGATACTACGCGATAGGTAGCTGTAGATCATACGGCACTCGAACGATTACTCGGCCGCTGAAGTAGCGGTTGTGCCGAATCATCCAGCTGCGCACGTGGTAGCGGCGAATAGCGCGACGAGTGCGGTGAAACTTTGGCAGGATGCTATCAGTGATGCCTAACGTAGTGCCCAGGGCGCGGGGCGATAGGTCACCAGCACCAATAATGGGCGTACGGTCATTCACGAATTTGACCGTGGAGATGAGGTCATTGTAGTAAGCCCTCTCAAGGCCAATGAATATTGGTAGGGGCCGTTCCGGTCTCTCGACAGGTGCCGCTACTATAGCATGGTCGCAGCACAATAGGTTACCCAGGGCGAGCAACAGAATCCCTTTCGTAGTTGTGAAGTAGTGAATCGTTGAAGTTGACCCACCAAACTTCCACACTATGTATCTGCACGCGAAGGACAGAAAAAAAGTATATAACCTCTATTTCTTAATCAATTCCTTGATAGAGTCAAATAGCTTTTTCAATGAATCAATATCATTGGAACTAACTACAGAATCTGAATCATTATGCGAAAATTGTTTTTGATCGAAAGAAGCATTAGAGAATAGCTTCCCAAGTATATCTACCTTGTCTTTATTATCTTCAATAGCATCTACTTTGCTTATTAAATATAAATTAGTTCTAGCCTGTCGTACAATTGAATCATAATATTTGAAATCATTCATATTGATTCTGTACTGTTTCAGTATAAAGAATGCTATCAATTCTATAAACACCAATCCTCCTAATCTTGAAAAAAATCCATAAACCAACTTAGGAGAAAATACAAGTTCTGGCTTATCATAAACATTTGTCAATTTCAGAGGCTTATCAGGAGCATTTACACTAGTACGATATGCTCTGATAATATCACTTTTTTCTTCAAGCAGTTCATTAGACTTGTCAACCGGCCCCATTGCAACGCCGTAAGCTTTATTATACCTTTCAAATAAAGGTCTATGCTTTTCTAGCTTTGTGAAAATATAATCCAGCTGCTGTTGGCCATCTTTTGCAGCAGCAGAAGATTTTACGATTGAATTATATAACTCAGCATACGATGCAATTGTCTCTTTATTAAGTTTTGCAAGTGAATTTATAATTTTTGCATCAATAGAATCCATTTTTAATTTTTTATCATACGCAGTTGCTAACAATTTATTATTCTTTGTTAAATTGTTTTTATCTGCCTGTAAAACATTAATATTATCTTCATAAAAAGCTCTATCTAAAAATAAAGCATCGTTGGAGAAATAAAAATATAGAACTCCACCACCTGCTATAAGCAACCCAAGGCCAAGAAACACAATCGCAGTCGTATATATTTTCTTAGATGTAATCTCAGCCTCGTTTAACAAATCTTGTAT
This sequence comes from Hymenobacter defluvii, assembly GCF_017589435.1. Lineage (NCBI taxonomy): Bacteria > Pseudomonadati > Bacteroidota > Cytophagia > Cytophagales > Hymenobacteraceae > Hymenobacter > Hymenobacter defluvii. The sequence continues at coordinate 72,321 of NZ_JAGETX010000010.1, read as the reverse complement.
AGCGTTCTTTTCCATGTTGTAAAATCAATTTGTTTTAATAATTAACAAGGCATTACATACTTGGCAACTGTGCTCGGCGAAATCTGCATAGCCCGCGCAATAGCTTGGTTTGAAATACCGGTTGCCTTAAGTCGGCGCACCTGCTCTACTATCTGTGCATCCTTGGCTGGCGCCCCAATCACCTTGCCTTTCTCTCTGGCCCGGGCCATACCGGACTTTGTTCGCTCACTGAGGCGAACCCGCTCCTGCTTGGCAATCGTGGCTAGCACCGAGATAATGGCATCCTTAAAAATGCCAGTCGAATCCATGTACTGTTCGGTGTAGGATTTATAGCCTACCCCGAATGACTCCAGTTCATTCAGGTATTGGCGCACCTTCGCGGCTGAAGCGGTCGAGGCTCCAGAACAGCACCATATCGAAGCGACGGCGGTGGGCATCTTCAAACAGCTGCCTGAACTCGGCCCGGTTGCCGGTGCCGCCTGACTCCTCCTCGACATACTCCTTCTGAATACTCCACTCGCGCACTTCAGCATAACGGCGTAGGTCGCGCAGCTAGTTGTCGGTATGCTGGCCCTTGTCTTTGGTCGATACCCGGGCGTAGATGGCTACTCTCATTCTTCAGATTTTAGAATGATATGCTTGTTATCTGCTGCCCAAAGCCCTATTGCCCGACTTACTCCACTATTAAAAGTGCTAACTCCGTGTTGGTAAACAAGGGATTCAAAGGCGCTAAGTGCTGCAAACCTTAATATTTCTATATGTCTAAAGAATGTTTTATTGGAGGTGACACTTTGCCTCATAGATCCATTAACGTAGTCCTGAACTTTAGCTCTTACTTTTTCGATATCATCTTCTGTACCCATTGGTATACTTTCTAAAATAGGTGCTGAAGTAACTGATGGGTCTTTCTCCCTATATCGATCTAGCTCTGTCTGAAGCTGAGAAATCCTTATATCAGCAGTTCTTTGAATAACCTGTACATATTCTTCTAGGCGGGAAATCTGAAAAACATCGATAAATGCCTTCATCTGACTAGCTACATCCTTTTGAAGCTCCAGTTCTGCCTTGAGTTTAGAAATATGGCTGCCCTGTATTGCGGTTACCACTCCGTATATCACTAGCTGTATAACCGAAAGCCAAAAAGCGGGGTTATTGATTATTGGATTGTCCATGTAGCAATAGCTGATTTATTGTATGCTATAAAGCTACTGAAACCCCTCCAGAAATGGGGTGGCTTTTGGAGCATCTTTGGCCTCCAAAAAGGGTAGTAAAAAACGCCCCCGAAAACACGGTTTTTTAATGTCGTTTTTTACATCGGTTCTTGGATGGTTTTAGGTGAGAGTTATCGATCCTTACTGCTAGTTTGTTCTATCCTTCTTACTTGAAAACAAGACACAGTATGAGCTACAATTTGGTAAAAGCTCACGAACCTGTTATTGTACTCCTACTCATTGGACACAGCCTGTGCGATGCCAACGACTACGGGATCATGCGGTATTTGGAACGTCATTTTGGCTGGCTGCACTGGAGCGAAATTAGACAACAGCTGCTGACCAACGGGTATCTGGTTTAGGTAGACTATAGCCAAGTACCAGCCTATGCTATCACCCCTGCCGGTGAGGCCCACAGTACAGATTTTCGCGAGTCTGCTTTGTCCCAGATGCGACAAGACTTCGTCACGCATACCGACCACACCCGCTGGTTGGTTGATCACCTGTGAGCGGACTCTTCGTCCCAGAGCAAATGAGTAAGATTACCATCCCTGAACTAAATGAATAACTCACTTAGGGTTACAGACTGCAGTTACGCGTCTGGGCAACGGGTTCTACCAGGACTACGGTAGGTGGTTGGACATTTTCCAAACGGTGAATCAGAAGGTGTCCAAGGCGCCTCTCCTTCTTCCCCACTGCCCCACGGTCGACTTTTCCTAACGCTGGTCGTACCCGACTGCCGCTAATCCGTCGCGCGCCAGACGGTAGGCGGGCCGTGTTGGTCTAGAAGCAACCGCTCCTGAAACGTCCAGAAGGGCGCCAGCCGATGGCAAGAATGATCCTGTTGTCGTCTTGGCCTGCTTGGCGCAGGGTGGGGGTAGAAGTACGGTGAATTGTTTTTAGACAGCGCCAGCCGGAAGTTGATCTGCTTTTGCACCGGCTGCAGGTAGGGGAGAAAGCGAGTAGGTAAAGCGACTAGTACCAAGTGCTCCAACGAAATCTCAAGTGCGTTGCCTATATTTGTAGTCGTGACTACTAACTAATCATCATCTGCATGTCGACCCCTACCCAACTCGGCTTTGTTTCGCTCCAAGTAAGCGACCTGGAGGCCTCGCGCCAGTTTTACACCGAAGTCTTCGGCTTCCAAGCGCTGCCGCAGTCGCCCCCGGACGCCTGCCTGTTCGCCACCCAGAGCGGCGCCCTGTTTGCCATCCGCAAACCGCTGGTGGACCTGCAGGCCACCAGTCAGCTCGGGTGGGGGGTGAGTCTCTGGTTTGGTGTGCCCGAGCTGGCGGCCTTTTTGGAGCGCCTGGAAGGCCAAGCCCGCCTGCTTCGCGGCCTGCAGGCCACACCCTTTGGCAACACGGCCATTATTGCCGACCCGGACGGCTACTGGCTGACCCTGCAAGAAACGCCCGCCCCCTAGACGAACCTTACCACGGATTCAGACGATCTGACCGCTGACGAGCATGAACGAGAAACCCATCTTCTCTTACGAGCAGCCCGAGGAAAGCACCGGCTACCTGCTCTGGCAGGTCACGATGGGCTGGCATTTGCGCATGAACCAGCAGCTGCGGCCGGTCGGCCTCACACTGACGCAGTTCTCCTTGCTGGCCGGCTTGTACTGGCTGAGTCGGCAGGGAGAAGCCGTGACCCAGCAGCGGCTGGCTGATTACGCCCATACCGACCGGATGATGACCTCCAAAGTGCTACAGACGCTGGAGGGCAAAGGCGTGGTCGAGCGCCACAGCCACCCGCAGGACGGGCGGGCCAAGCAACTGCGCCTGACCGATGTGGGTGAGCGCTTGCTGGGGCAAGCCCACGCGGTGATGGCGCAGGCCGACGCCCAGTTCTTTGGCCCCCTGCAGGCGGAGGCGGGGCTGTTCAACCAGTTGCTGTCCCGCCTAATGGACTAGGATCAGGAAGGGCCTTGAGGGGGAAGCCCACGCTGCCTTCTGTCGAAAAGCGAGCGCTATTCTATTCTGTTAGCTGTGGACCAACCGGTTAACTACGACCAAGCAATACCCGCCTGTTGTCGTCGTGTATCAATACGTAAACGCAGCTGAAGAAAGGGTCCACTCGCCGAGCATTCAGCTTGAAAAGCGCTAGCGTCGAGCTTGTATCATTACTTAAACGCAGGATCATGTGTGGTACTACTTGTGTTCGAAAGCATTTCACATTAAGTGCTGCGGACCATCCGCGGGCGATGACAGCGTGGTAGCCACTGATCGTTTGCTTGTCTGCCCCCCAGCGTAGAAAGGGTGTGCCAGGCGTGGTCGCTCCGGCAAGAGCTACCTGCCGGGGGCTGGATCACCCGTGCCAGAGCAGCCGTTAAAAGGCCTCCGCCACGTTGAAATAAAAGGTGCCGCCCGCGTCGCCAAAGGCCGCGTCGAGGCGCACGTTCAGGTTTTCGGCCTTCACTAGCTTGAAGCGTAGGCCCGCGCCCGCCGCCGGATGCAGGCCCTGGAAATCGAAATCACGCAGGCGCGCGGCTACCCGCCCGGCGCTGACAAAGCCCACCACCCCCAAGCGGGTGGTGAGCGGCTGGCGATATTCGACCTGAGCAGCGGCGTAGTGGCGGTCGAGGTAGCGCCCTTCGTAGTAGCCGCGCATCAACTCATTGCCCCCCAATGCCCCTTGTTCCAGCAGCGGCACGTTGCCAGAAGACAGGTAGCCAAACACCTGATAGGCTAGCACGGGCCGGCGCGGGCCCGCCAACTGAAAATACTGCCGCACGTCGATTCGGGTCAGCTCGTAGCGAAACTGCCCCCCGAGTTTCTGACCGTACCAGCCGTGGGTGATGTCGGCCAGCATGCCCCGTTGGGCGTTGAGTACGTTGTCGCGTGTGTCGTAGGTAAGCGCCGTTTCCAGGCCCGTGCTCACGGCGCCGCGCGCGCCGGCTGCGCGCGGCTGGCCGGTGTCATCGAGTAACAGGCTTTGTGGGGCCAACTGCACGTCGCTCACCCGCACGTGGCGCACGCCGCCGCCCACAAACAGTTTGCCCACCAGCCGCCGCAGCAGCAGCGGCTCCAGCACCGTGTAGCGGTAGTCATATAACTCCTCGTTGGCGCTGGGCGTGTGGTTGCCCACGCCGTAGAACAACCGTGGAAAGCTCGAATGCCGCAGGTTGCCGCGCAGTAGGTAGTTTTCGTGGTTGAAAAACACCGTGTAGCCCGAATACAAAATGTACTGCTGGTTGAGCGTGTACTGAAACGAGACCGGAATATTGGAGGTCCGGGTATCGGTGCCGGCTGCCTGGGGCTTGAAGAGGAATTTAGCGCCTACTCCCGCGCCCCAGCTGGTTTCGGGGGCATACGAGAGGATAGGGGCCAGCACCAGCCGGGTCGGATAGGCGCCGCGCTGCGCCACGGCGGGCCGGTTGAGGTCGAACTCGAATACATCCAGGACGCGGTCCAGCAACGAGCGGCTGGTATCGGCCGGCGCCACTGGCCTGTCCGCCGTAGGGCCGCGGAGCGAGTCGGCGGGTAGTTGCTGGGCTGCTGCCGGGAAAGTGGCTAGTATGCTTCCGGCAGCCAGCAAAACCGTTCGGAGCGCGCCTACAGATATGTTCATACACCTACTGGAGCTGATTTGCCCCGAAGGTAGGGCGAAAAGGAACTTCCGAACCGAACGTGGTGGGCAACACCGACCACGTTCGGGGGCCGTGGTCAAGGCGGAGGTAGTCTAGTAAAACAGACAGCAAGGACGCTTCCTGCCTAAGGGAACCGGTTAGTAGTAGCGAAAATACCCGTGTATCATTTTATAAACGTCCCTTTAATAAATGTTATGGAGTCTAAGAGGTGAAGCGTTTCCGTGGATTCATGAAGGCACTCAACCCCAACTAGAGCAGGAGGCACAGCGCCAAGTGGGCCAACAAAGTGAGAGCCAAGCCGTGCAGCAGCAATGCCACGGTAGTATAGGGAGATAAGCTACCAGGATAATACGGTCTCGTCCCTTAGTTCATACGCCTTGAGTTGTTCTTTCTCCGCGCCGCAACGAGCTAACCCTTCTAACACTAGGCTTTTCACTTCCTGCCGGTTGGGTTGTGAGTGAGCAAGGGCTGTATAATGCGATGAGACCATCATAGAAGTCAACTCACCCAGCGTAGCAGCTGGCAAAGCCATTTTTACAAAAGAATAGCTACTTGCTACACACGCTATCCCTAGTCCCCCAGCAATCGCCATCCACCATTGAGGAAATAATAGCCGCAGACACGTGGTAGCTCCAGCCCATAGTAGTCCAAACATCGTCGCCGAAACGTGCAATGCTGGTAATGGCAGCGCGCTTTCTTCTCGCAACTGCTTCCACTGCTGCTGTCGTGCTTTGAGCGGAAACAAGCTAGGCAAGTCTAAACTTGGAGTGATATCAGCACGAGCTTGCCCTAGAGACGTCATGGCTTGGCGCAAGCGGTAAAATGTCCGTTGTGACGTACAAGGTGTAGTTAGAGCTAGTGGCCCACGTTCTAACAGTCGTTTCTCCACCACGGCCCACACATCTCCAACAGTTGCAACCTGAGCAAAATCATCGGTAGCAAAGCAAATAGAAAAGCTGCGTTCCCAGTCCGGAATTACATCCCAGCAAAATTCTTCGGCATCAAGTAATACACAGAGACGTGCCATTGCGGAGTAGCTAAATGGTAGGAGATCCAAATAATGTAAGGTACTTTTAGAAGAGCTTGCCTCGGCAAAATACTACAATTCTAGAGTAGCGGTGGTAAGGCGAAAGCAGTAACTATTCCGTGGTAGCGCTTATAACTAATGTTATGTAAAGGGATGAAAACTAGAGAGGCCCCACACCATTTGTAGTTTCCCACTACAGCTATAATCCTGTTTACTCACTGTGTGAACTCGTGCCATAAGAGGAGCAGCTTCATCAAACTCCTGTGAGCTAACTCCCTCAGTTCGGGCAACTACTTTCTTTGCAATGCCTTATAGGGTGTTTCTAAGCTTACCAGATCTAGCTGAGCAACAGATAGTGAAACCTGATACGTTGCACACGCTAGATTTGACCGCACCCCAGGCAACCGACCGGCCAGAAACCTATTACAATTAAATAAGCATATGCTCACCATGGTCCTTCAACTCCTGCTCCCCTCCGGTAATGAGACGTTGGAGGACTGGATATTAACAGTTATATGGTGGATTCCTCAGGTAATATGGATAGCCATAGCCACCGCGTTGCTTGTCGGGGTGATGCGCGGCTTGCGCCGCTATTGGATCCGCTGGGTGTTCATGTGGGTGCCCTATGCAATGCTTGGCGGGGCAGTGTATCAGGCATTGGGTTCTGCTTACTGGAATTATAAGCTTGATAATCCATTTACCCTAATTGCACATAATTCGCTTCTTCGCGCATACTGGGCTCCTACTTTCCTGGCAGTACCTTTTCTACTTGTGCTGCATGTCATCCTGTTCAGAAAGCAGGCGCAGCGTGAGGCACCAATCCGCAACTAATACGATTCTGGGTAGAATGACTAGGCGAATTGTTGTCCCATAAGTAAAGGTGGCTGTTGCAAAAGTCTCTGTAGTGGATTCAACTAGCAGATCTGGTGCCTAGGAGAGCTTAAAAGGTAGCTTAGCGCCTCCGTTTTCACTAGGTGAAGGCTCGGTTCTTGTCGTCTTAAACTATAGGTTGCGTTTTGCAACAGCCACCGGACTTATCGGATACGTCAAATCAACACTTATTCAACCAATCTTGATCACTCATTGGTGCAAGCTGTTATTCCTGAGTACTGGTCTGTTGTGCTGCACTAGCTGCCAAGACGGCCAACAGATCTCTGTTAAGAAGCTGTTTTATCCCGACGGAAAGCTCAAAGTGGCCGCCACGCTACAAGGCCAGCAATTACATGGTCGGACTACTCGGTATTATCCTTCTGGCGCCATCGAATCTATCGCGGAATGGTCAAAGGGCAAGCGTACTGGCCTGACGCGTTTTTATTATCCGAATGGCCGCCTACGAGACAGCAGCCTGTTCACCCATGATACTCTCACTGGTGCGTGGCGTTATTACCGCAATGGGATCCTGCAAGAAGTGCAACAACACGCGAAGGACCGACCCTTTGTGTGCACGGTGCTCTTCGATTCCACGGGCAAACGGACGGAAAGCCATACCTACGATCTGCATGGTGAGCACCTCTACATGCAGACGTATGATTCGGAGGGCCACGCGGACGCTGGCCACTTGAGTCCTATACTGGAAGTGAGGGATACGATTGCTTGGGGAGAGAAATACCAAGGGTCGATTCGCTTTGGCTACTCCTTGACCAATAAGGCGACCCTGCTGGTTGGCCGGCGATTAGGCTTGGATAGGAAAGCGGCTGATCGCTATCCCTTGCTGGATACTGTTCTGGTGGTACCACAGAGTCCAGACGGCCGGTTTTACTTTGCCTACCTGCCCACTCGTAGTGGGATCAACACCTTCGCCTACAAGTTTCTTCAGCCGGGTAGTCCCTGGGATGCCCTCCCAAAAGATTCATTATCCGTTGATCAACTCTCTAGTTCGCACCGCTTCTTGGTGCGCAAACCGATACACGAGTAGTACTGACAATCTGTAGATGGAGCGAAATAGAACTTTGGAAGAAATTAGCTAGGTAAACGATCAACCTGCATTCTTAGAAAAGTTGCTTTACATAAGATTGCTTCTCGGACCCGTCTTGGAATAAAAGCATTTAATTTCTACCGCCACCACTGGCCGTTCTTGGTACTTTTGCAAGAAATCAGATTTCAATCTGGATGCTTACAAAACGTATCTCCGCGGGCTATTTCGTAAACTTTAAATCGTAGCCGGGTTTCTTACCCCCTACCTCTCTGGCAGCTAGTTGGGTACTTATTACTAGACACTATGAGACTTATAATCTGTTCGCTTTCTGTGATTGTGCTCAGTGGTATCAGTGGTATGGGCCTGACGTGGCGAATAAGTCCCGTGCGCCACGTGCTCATCGGCAAGTACCGCTACGACATTACCCTTAAAACATCATATGCGCATGACGACGATGCTGATAACACCTACTTTATGGTCACACGCACCAATTCTGGTGCAAAACAGCCGTGTAGTGGTTTTTTAAAAAGCATTACCCGTCAGGGAGAAATTCAGATAACAGGAGCATACGCCATCAACGGTCCTTACTTGCTGTTTAAAAAGCGGAATCATGGTCCACGAGGAGTTGTAGAGTGGGGAGGTAAACAGTGGGTGATTCCTGATTCGACGGTAACCACGTTTTCGCCAGACCACAACGGCCAATTAAAATCGGTTGACCATCGGGAATACATTAATGGAGAAAGCAGAAAGGTGGTTTTTTAGTGCTTTTGCTTCTGCTTCAATTGATCTAGAAAGGCGGTGGTTTAAATCAGGTAATCCTCTCTACATTCTGTAAACGCCCCTGTACAACATATAAGTTGGTCTATAACATTTAGTAAAGGGATGTGGCTGTTGCAGAACTCGGCCCGACACTTTCACGGGAGGTCGGTGCGGGTCAAATCGAGCTAAGAAGTCCACCAAATGCACCATTTACCATTGCTTAGCCGGGGCTTAGTGCGGCTGCCGCGCTTATTTACGGGTTCTGCAACAGCCACGTCCGTTTTATGAGGGGGGGGTCGAACGCACCTGTTGGGTCAGAAAGTACCGGTGTTCTACTAATGATTCAGAACCTACTTCCTGAGCTGCTGGGGCACCCCACAGGGTAGCTTTTAGCACTCATCAGAGAGGGCTTCAGAAAGGTGCACCTTTCTGGCCGCTTGTACTTAGGTTTACTTTGCGCTAGCGCTTGCAACCTCCTCATTACCCACATGAATCGGATTGACCGGCTTTTTGGCCTCGTAACCTTATTGCAAGCCCGTCGGTACACACCGGCTGAGCACATCGCCACGCATTTCGGCATTAGTGTACGCACGGTGTACCGCGATATTAGCGCGTTGGGCGAGCAGGGCATTCCCGTGAGCTTTGAGACAGGGCGAGGCTATTTTCTCGTGCAAGGCTACTTTCTGCCCCCGATTAACTTCACCGCCGACGAGGCCCACGCGCTGCTGCTGCTGGAAGCGTTGGGCACAACCCTCACGGACCACTCCGTACAGCCGCACATGGCAGCGGCTCTACACAAAGTACGCGCTGTCCTGCGCGGACCAGCGCAAGCGCCCTTAGACCATCTGGCTACGGGCATCCGACTGAGTGTGCCCGAGTACCAGGAACGACACCTCGCCTACCTAGCGCCTGTGCAGCTAGCCCTAGCGAATCGCCGGGTGCTGGCGCTAGACTACTGTGATAAGCAAGGTCGCAGCACCCAGCGTCACGTAGAGCCCATCGGGCTGGTGTTCTACAACTTTACTTGGCAACTGGTGGGCTGGTGCCAACTGCGCCAAGCATACCGCGAGTTTCGGCTAGCGCGGGTGCAGCACCTAGCGGTAACGGAGCGGCCGTTTACCAACCAAGCGCCCCTCTCGCTGGCCGACTACCTAGCTAGCCTCAACCTGCCCCCTGCGGCGTAATTTTTTTACACCTTGCCAAAACGGACTGCCATAGGGTTGTCAGTGGGGCCGGCGTGCTTTGCGGCCACAACCATTTTTCTATTTTCGCATGAACTTCACGTCCGTTCGCCTCATTACCGCCGACTTCGAGCGCCTGGCCAGCTTTTACGAAACCGTGAGCGGCCAGCAGCTAGTCCGCGCCACGCCTAGCTTTGGCGAGTTACGCACGCTGGGGGGCACCCTGGCTATCGGCGACACGAGCACCCTGGCCCCCTTTGGCGGCGGACTGGTGGCGAGCCCCGCCGCTAACCGCACGGCTATCATCGAGTTTCGGGTAGCCGACGTGGATGCCGACTACGGGCGCCTGGCCACGTATTTGGGCGACGCGCTCGTGCAGGCTCCGACCACCATGCCCTGGGGCAACCGCTCGTTGCTTTTCCGTGACCCCGATGGCAACCTGGTTAACTTTTTCATGCCCCTCACCCCTGCGGCCCTTGAAAAGTTTGCCCATCAGCCAGCGTAGCCCTGTAAACGTGGGTGGTGTGGAATAGCTCCTGGCGAGCCCTGCTACCCCACATTGACTAGCGTAAAGCGGCGTTACCGGCAAAGGCAGCAATAAAATAAAGCACAGACCGTCTGCTAAATTAGCCTTAGCAGACGGTCTGTGCTTTATCCCTTCACATAATTCTTCTTATAAGGGAGACCTTGGGAATAGCATATTTATGCTTAGCAGATACTGGTATATAAAAACAGTATTTCTTCGTTATTCGCGAGCCTACTTGCTTTCTTGGTGCCGATGCGTCCTTTCTTCTGTGTTCTGCTAGTGTTCTGTTCTGCTTGCGGGTCAAACGACTTTCGGCTATGCCCCACTACGCATACGGATCCTACCAAGCAGCTGTACAATGACGTGGTCATTGAATTGATCGAACAGCGCTTACATGATGCGTTTCTACCGCGGGAAGACCGGCAGGTAATCTGGCAACACTTTGCTACTATCGATCATCTGGAGCCCACCGCTACCGATTCACTGTGGTACCAGGCGCAAAAAGTCCACTTCCAGCATCAGCTCTATCAGGATACCGCCCGCTTTCAGACCTTCTATCTGCGTACCACAGACGCTTATAAAACGCAGTTAGCCGATTTGCCGACCCAATTTACTTCCTTACAAGCTGGACCGAAAGTATTAGCACGTTTGGCGGCACTGATCACGGCGCTGGCGCCGCAGTCGCCGCAAGCAGCGTTAGATAGTCTCAACACGATCCAGCGGCATATGCAGGCGCAGGAGTTCCAGCTTTGCACAGCTAAGCTGCTACCGTCGCCTGCTGCTCAGCAGGCCCATGAGGCAGCGGGGACGGTCACCCTCTCTTCCATAGTGTTCAATGCTCACCAAGACCAGGCGCTGCTCGCCTATGGCTGGCAGTGTGGAGCGCGTTGTGGGTTTGGGGAGGTGTTGTGGATAGAAAAAGTAAATGGTCGCTGGCACATCAAGCAGGCGGAAGGACTTTGGATCGCCTAAACCGTTGCTAGGCAATTCAAGAGAAGTACCTAGGCATACCTATTGACGCCAATTGACGCCAAGCAGTATTGTTAAGTTTATAACGTTTAGTACACGCAGGATTGTCAGGTGTTATAAGGCATAGCAAGGAAGCGTAATACCTGATAACCCTGCGTTTGTAAAACGTTACAGTTCGATCTGACTGGTCACCCCGCTACAGCATGTGGTGTGATCACGCAAGAAGAGCAAGCTCCCCTTCTCGCTTACTTCTTCGTCGTAACCAGGACCGCCCCATGCCGCGCACGCGGACCATAGGAGGCCAGTGCGAGACTATCTTTGATGATGCTGATTGCCTGAATCTGCGCTGGGGCGATGGTCAGCAGGTGCTCGCGGGTAACGGGTGTTCCGTCCAGCAGGTAGAAGGCAAGATTGTTCGAGGGAGCGAACGTTCTGCCACCATCGGCTTTTTTGCCCTGCAGGTACTGGTAAGGGAGCTTCGTCGATAAGGAGGGCACCCCTTGGGCATTACTGGCAATCGTCACTCCCCCCACGAGGAGAGCGGTGAGCAGCGAGCGGCGTAGCGTCAGCGTAGGCATAGCAGGAAAAATGGGAGTGGAAGAAAGACACTTCTCTTACGGAGTTTTGGTTAAGATAGCTCAAACACACTGCAACCTTCCTCCCAGGTGCAGCTAGCAATAGAGAGCGAAGAAGCCCCAAGAGTGGCATCTCTAGTAGTACACTCCAAAGTAGCCTGCTGACAATTGCAAACAAGTGAACCAGAAACCACTACTTTTTCAAGACTCGTCCGAGAAGCAATGTTATGTAAATCAACTTTTCTGCGATGCTGCTGCGCTAAATTCAAAAGTGCAATCAAAGAAAATATACAAAATCACTACGATTCATAATCTAAGTTGTCTGGCTCCATCCGTTGCGTGACAAAGGCATTCCAATTCTCGAACAAATCAGTTCGTGGGTATGTACTATCGCCTCGGCTGGTCCAGACTAAATGAACAACGGCAAAGTGCTGGTCAGGTAATTGGTACAGCACATCATCTGTACCACTGTTTTTACCGATTGGTAAGGCCGGAATTCCATAAAGCGGATGTAGAGGCGTTAGTTCTTGCTGAAGTTGATGTCGAAACGTACTTTTTGACCCTTCCGGTAAGGCAGTCCAAGGCTCTAACCATGAATAGACCATTGTATTCTTGTGTCTGATAAGTCCGCTTATAAAAAGTATGGCAGGGTAACTACAAGCATTTACAGAATACGCTGCCCATCCAGTACTGTACAACCAAGTACTACATCCGGTAGGCGAGTGCGCGAAACCACGTTTGCAATAGCATGTGGCAATTCCTGCAACAAGAGCGCTTGGTGGGGAGAAGCAACTAAATGATAGTGCTGGTCTAGGCGCGTTGCCGCCGTTTTATCGAAGGCAAATAGTCCCCGTTGGGCAGAGCTTGCGAAGCTTTCCGTGTACCTTCTCCAATCCGTTACGCCTGCTACTAGCTGTTCAAGCGTTGGGTTGAGGTGTACGAGTACAGACCGTATCGGTAAGGCGCGGAAGTAGGCCTGCACTTGTGCTAGCGCTTCGTGGGAAGCCGCTACTGACGGTGGCAGCACCCCTCCAGCAGAGGTAAAGTGAACCAGATGGCCCTGGGGGTCTACCCCATACCAATCATAATCCGTTATCTCTTGGTCAATCTCGCGTATCTGCATGTTGAAGGGGTATTCTCTAATAATACTAGTCATGACAATCTCTCCAATATTCGACCGTATTTTGAAGACGATTTTCAGCTGCTTTACATAAGCGGACTTCTAGGACAAGTAAGTAGCTGCTACATTCTCCAAGCTTTTATTTTAATAAGCAGGGTCATTCGGTCCAAGTGATGGCAGCAGGCTTGGAGCAAACAGTTGCAACAAGAGGATTGTGGCGGCGAAGGAAAAGCCTGCTAATTCTAGGAGTTTGGCCCCATACAGGGTCCACCAGGAATCCACTTCGGCTCGGCCTGGGTTGGCAGGGTCATATAGGATCGGAAAGACACGCGGGATCTTGTCGGAAGGAGTATAGCGCAGGATAGCAACTAAAGAATAGGACTGCCCGGCAACCACATACTTGATCTGAGGATTGTACAGCGACTCCTGTGCATCGAATAGCGGTAGCGCCACTACATAGCCCGTGGTTCGGAGCCCGTTACGCTGGAGTTGATACCGCTTTCGCAGTAAGACACAGCTCTTATACAGATAGAGTAGGTATACGAAGAGGAGAAAGAGCGCTGCAGCGTAGCGCGACCAAGGCTCGAACAAAGGCTATGTAGGTAAATAGGAAGTCATTCTTGAACCGAACTGCAAGCAGGTTCGACGGGAGAAGAGTAGCAAGAATGATGCAGGTAAAATGATACGAAAGGTATATTTGTCTAAAGAGGGCAAGGCACTTGATTTCACAAAATAGTTGCTTATCATAATATTTAGTTATACGCGACGTCACGGAATCGTGGTAGTTTTGAGCTTATTTAACTACTAGATTCAGGTTGGTACTTTGCCAAGAAAGAAGCGTGAGAAGGGTTATCATCTTGCCATTAAATGAAAATAAAAAACTGGGTAGTAGATAGCCCACCAAAGCAGAAAGAGGTAGTTCTTCGAGCTATGTATCCACTCTCTGCCTCGGCGCTAGCAGTCAAGAGGGCTGTATATGTTGGCCTTGTGTTGCTAGTGATCGCTCGTCCTACAAAGATTGAAAACTGGCTGGATCAGTATACCAACTCGTGGCCCGCTGTAGTTCTGTTCTTAGGCGTATTGTTGCTGTTAGTGGCTGTCCTGCTGAATTACAATTACTTGTTCTCCCACAAAACAGTCCTTCAAATTGGCGCCTCCCTCTACTGGGAGGACCAGCAGAGAACCCAATGGACTGTTCCAGTAAAGGACGTGAAAGCGTTGGCTATTCAACACAGCGAGAAAAGCAAGGAGGTAGTACTTGACCTGCGTAGCCCGCAAGTCAGTACGCGACTTGTACTCTGTGAGCACTGGCCATTCTATACCCTCACGCGTCGAGGGTACCGGGACACGATGCGAAAAGTGCAGGAGGCCTTTCAATACTATCCCGTATGGCAAGAAAAGGCTACTATTCACGAGGTGCTTTACATCAATCAGTCCTCCACTATGCTCTAGGCAACGTTTCGCAGCATATGAACTGGCCTATAACCTTTATTAAAGGGACATCAGCAAACGTTAAGCGATTAGGAGTTTCCCTTCCTAAAGACCTATTTACACGCTAGGTCCTCTAGGAATAGGCTTACTGTTAACCTCTGCTACAATTATGTTGACCCTGTTGCTGTCTGAAACTACAGCGTTGAGCATGTTCTTCTCCTTGCTGCTGGTCTTGTTCGCCTTGATTCTAGTGGTTGCTACCGTATTCCTCTCTCGGCCAACCGCATCTGCTACAGCGAAGGTGGTGGCCTTTGGTCTAGCCATCGTGCCAATTTGGCTCGGCAGTGGACTCAACGACGATTTTGCCTATATGGCGTATGCTTGGCTAGTGCCCTTTTCATCTTACTTACCTCTAGCAGGTGTGCTTATAAATCTGGTGCGTAGTATTCCGAAAACATAAGTAGGCCGACGAGGCCCATAATATTTAGTAAAGGGGCTATTGTCAGATGTTATAAACGCTTTACGCTATTGCTGACTGGTTCCCTTATAAGAAAGCGTACTTTCCTAGTTCCATAGCGTAGAACTTTCATAAGACGAAGTCAGATGCTGCTATCAGAATTAGAGCTCTCACGATTGCTTGTTGCTTATGGAGAGGACGTTCGGCTCGTTATCCAGCTGTTCCAGGAGCGACTTGCGGCGACATCCCCTGTGTATGCCTGGCGGAGCGGACGACTAGACCGAACAGGCTTCTTAGATACAGAACAGACCATGGAGTATGCGCTGCATGGTGCTGGCTGCACGGTTGAATTCAACGCGCGAAAGCTCGTGTCTTTTGACTGGGATGAAACGGGTAACTACTCTTTTGATGCGTGGAAATTCAAGCTCTATACGGACAGTATCGGTGTGAACTGTGATGTACTAGAGGACCAGTATGTAAGAACATTGGCCCAGAGCTACTTCTATTGCCGATAAACTGCTCAGTTGATTGTATAGACTATAGCTCTTGCATAAACATCTGCTTCATAGGCTGGTCACATTTTTTAAACCAGTCGTCAAGAGGCGTGACAAACTGTTTATTCTATTACTACCGTCGCTTTGCCCAGCCGCATGATCGGGCGTCATCCGGCGTGTCTGGTGCTCTGCTTGCCTTCGCTTATGGAATACAGTCCGGCCTATCGAACCGCGTTCGGGGCACTCGCCCACCGTATGCGTTTTACGCACCTGCCCACGCCGGCAGTCGCGCTCACGCGTTGGCAAGAGACGCTCGACACATTACAGGCGAATGCGTTTTATGATCCCAGTGAGTTAGTGGCGGCACTCGAGCAAGTCCGAGAACCGATTGCTACTTTCTTGGTGGCGGAGGACTTGCTCGCTTTACCGGAGCACGCCTTCTTTGTAGAGCAAATAGCGGCGCTCGATGCCGCGTTTAGAGACCTCACGGTAGACTATCCTGCGCAATCAGGCCCGCGCCGTGACTTTCGCTGGTGGTGCGATCGAGTCCCGAAGCGGTGGGTGAATGAGCACGGAGAATATAGCTGACCGATGAGGTGGTCCCGTCGGGCTGGACAGTGTAGGCAAGTTTGTTGGGAAACGTAAGCAGGAGTTGGGCGCCCGACGGGTGCGGTAGGAGCCTGCTCCGCCCTGTGAACAGATGCGAGAATATAAGTTATGATAATGTTTACTTATCATAACTTATATTTACAGAGCAAAACGAGCGCATTTTTACCCGTTTCACTCCTATAATAATAGGTGCAAAAACTGGTGGTCTGCTTCGCGCTCCCTTCACCTTGCCTGATCCGCTCTCAAAATCTTGTCCATGCCCGAAGATCTGTCTCTCGTTCCGTCGTCCAATGCCAACCAAACGGTCAGTGCCCAGTTGGCCCGAGCCTCGGCCAAGGTGGCGGGCTTTCTGGAAGCCGGCCTGCAGGGCGCGGCCAACACCGAGCGCGCCTACACCTCGGACCTGAAAAGCTACGTGGGCTTTTGTGAGCGACACGGCCTGCAAGCCGTGCCCGCCGACGTGGACACCTTGACCGAGTACGTGGCCTACCTGGCTACCGAGAAGCCAGTCCCGGAACCCGGCGCCGGGGGCGGTGGGGAGAAAAAGAAACAGAAGGGCCAGCAGCCGCTCACCCGGCCCCACGCGCTGGCCACCATCCAGCGCCATCTGGCCGCCATCCGCAAAGCCCACCAGCTCGCGGGCTACCGGCTGCCCGCCACGCTCGATGCCTTGAACGTGGTGATGGACGGCATTGCCCGCACCCTGGGCAAGCGCCAGGATCAGGCGCCAGCGTTCACCGTCGAGGAGCTCAAGCTGGCCATTCGCCGCATCGATCTGGAAACATCGGCCGGTATCCGCGACCGGGCCCTGCTGCTGCTGGGCTTCGCGGGGGCTTTTCGCCGCTCGGAGTTGGTGAACCTGAACATTGAGCAGCTGGAGTTCACCGAGCGGGCCTTGCTCGTGTACCTGGCCAAAAGCAAAACTAACCAGTACGGCGCCGTCGAAGACAAAGCCATTTTCTACGCGCCCACGATGGACTACTGCCCCGTACGCTGCTTGCGGGCCTGGCTCAACTTGCTGGGTCGTACCACCGGGCCGCTGTTCGTGAAGATTCCCCGTGCTACGCCGGGGCAGATGGCTGTCCCCTCCCAGAAGCGGCTCTCGGACATTTCCATCAACAAGCTGGTGCAAAAGCGGCTGGGGCCGGGCTACTCGGCCCACTCGCTGCGCGTGTCCTTTGTCACCGTAGCCGTGCTCAACGGGCAATCGCACAAGGCCATAAAGAACCAGACCAAGCAAAAGACCGATGCCATGATTGAGCGCTACACCCAGCTCAACAACGTCGTATCCTATAATGCCGCCCAAAGCTTAGGGTTGTAAAATTTGTGGCTAAACAAACGGGGGTGAGGGGTTCCCATACAATCGGTCGTCCTCTACCCATGGGTCCACAGACGACGGGTGGATTGGCCGCCGACTAAAAGCATACAGCTATCCTAGGCTACGCGGGAGTTAGGAGAGCATCAAGTGGCACCTCTGGCACGGCAGCGCCGAACGGGCCCTGGAAAAGATACTGGACTTGGACGACCTGCTGGTCACGCACCAGGACGACCCGCTGGTAGCCAAGAAATACGGCAAGTGCAAGCCGTTGGCCCGGCTACTGGCGGATTTTCACACCTACGTGGAGCAGAACAGCGGCTTCATCGTAGACTACTCGGAGCGCCAGCGCTACGGCGAACGGGTGTCCACGGGCTTTGTGGAGTCGGCGGTCAATCAGGTACTGGCCAAGCGAATGGTGAAGCGGCAGCAGATGCAGTGGACCAAAAAAGGGGCGCACCTGCTCGTGCAGGCCCGCACCAAGGTGCTCAACCAGGAATGGGAAGATTGCTTTCGCCAACAGTACCCCGGCTTCCGGCCCCTGCCGGCGGAGCCCCTACCGATGGCCGCTTAATCTCACTGCCCCACACTTTTTGATGCTCTCCACGCCTTGCCCCCGGGCGGCAGCGGCCACGTAAATGCTGAATTCGGCCACCCCACCATACACGCAGCGGCTCGATACGGGCGAAAGCGCCGCCCAGCCCAGCACCAGGCCAGCATCGTCGGCCGCAACCAGGCGGCTGTGCAGCAGATGCGCCCGGTCCCAGGTTTCCCAGGCGGGAGCTTGCGTTTCGAATGTGGCGTGGCCGGTGGCAATGCCCTGCTCATAGATGGCCCGCACTTCGGGCCAGTGCGCGGCCGTTAGAGGGTGCAGCTTCATGGAAAAGAGGGAGAAGTAAAGAATACCTGCGGGGAAATGCACCGCCACCCTGGCGGGTACCAGACTGCGCCGACCGGCCGCTTTAGCAGCACCCGCCGCCCGGCGTGCAGCCGGCTACCGGTAGCTGAGGCAGGGCGAATGCTTGGTCTGAAACGCCGCAGGCATCCTGGGCCAGGCAGGCCGTTTGCTTGGCCGTCAGCACGAAATCGGTGCCGTCGAACATCAGGCCGAACTTGCCGATGGTGGCCTGCTGGTACTCCACTTCAATGTCCAAGTCTTCGCGGCCGAGGATTTTTGCCGACACATGCAGGATGTGCAAAAATTTCTGCGGAGCCAGCCGATGGTCGTAGTCGCCGGCCTCCCAGAGCTGGAAGTTGGCCACGGTTTCGCGGCGCTCTACGCCGCCACAGTCGATGAAGTGCTTGCTGACCAGGCCCACTTCCGTGACGTGGAAATGGGCCGGCAGGTACTCGCCCGTAGGCAGGCGAAAATTCACGGCGGCCAGTCCGGTCAGGCACTGCTTCATTTCGGAGATTTTCATGGGCAACAGCTTGGAGGTGGAACAAAGAATCAGCAGGCGCAGGCATCGTCGGGGCCGCAGGTCGGGCCGCTCGTAGCGCTGCCGAAAAAGGCGGCAAACTGCTGCTGCACCTGCCGCAGCAGCTCCGTATTGAGGCAGTAGCAGACCGTAAGGCCCTCAATCTCGCCGCGTATCAAATCCAGTGCCTTCAGCTCCTGCAGGTGCTGCGAGACGGTGGTGCGGGATAGGGGCAACTCGGCGGCAATATCGCCGGAAATGCAGACCTGCTTGCTGGCCAGAAACTGGATGATGGCCACGCGGGCCGGGTGGGCCAGGGCTTTGGCTACGCGAGCGAGTTGCTGTTGCTCCTCGGTGAAAGCGGCGGTTTTGGCGTAGGTCACGGGGGGCACTATGAAGTATGTCGCAAATATACGACACGCTATGACGCAAGTTTACGACATAGCTGAGAAAAATCTTCTTTATCCGCTTCCCACACCTGCAGGACGGTCTTTTTCGGGTTGATAAAATGGCGTTTCGCCCCTGTGCGGCAGTTTTCGGCTAGTAGATGATGCGCAGGCCGGCGCCCCAGCCGTAGTCGCTGTCGTAGCTGCCCGCCAAGGCCACGTACTTGCCCAGGATGTAATAGGGAATGATGGTGTATTCGCGGTCGGAGTTGACCATCAAATCGGTGCGCAGGCGACGGGTGAGGGGTAGGCCCTGGCGCTCCAATTGCAGGCGCAGCTTGCCGCCGGTGTCGAGGCGTAAATCGGACCATACCAGCAGGGGCAGAAAGTAGCGCACGCCCACGCAGGCCACCCGGCGAAAGTCCTTGGAGTTCTGCAGGCGGCCCTGCTCGTCGCGCTTCTGCACATCGGGGGCCAGGTAGGGCGAGTTGTCGCGGAAGTCGGCCCCGGCGTACACGGCCACGAACTGCTTGGGGCCGAGGTAGCGCTGCAGGTGGGTTTCGGACTCGTAGTCGCCGTGCCAGTCGAAGCGGGCTTCCTGGCGCAGCAGCCAGTACGAGTTGCGGACACCGCCCTGCAAAAACGTGCCCTGGCTCTGCCCGCTGGCCTCGGCGAAGGGAAAGAGCTTACGGTCCTGCCACACAAAGCGGGCAAGCAGCTTCGGGTTGTCGGTGCGCACCGAGTCGCCCGCGTAGTGCACGATGCGGGCCATGCCGGAGTCGAGGTGATAGAGCAGGTGGCAGTGAAAAAACCAGTCCTTGTACTCATTGGCCTCGAACTCCAGCGTTACCAAATCCATTGGGGCTACGCTGAGGGTGTTCTTAAGGGGCGAGTAGTCGCCTTGCCCGTTGACGACCCGGAAGTAGTGCCCGTGCAGGTGCATGGGGTGGCTCATCATGGTGGTGTTGTGCAGCACGAAGCGCACCGTTTCGCCGCGCTTGATGGCAATCTTGTCGGCGTTGGAGAGCACCACGTTGTTGAGGCTCCACACGTAGCGGAACATGTTGCCCGTCAGGTAGAGGTGAATGGTGCGCACCGGCCGGTCGGCCGGGATGGTCGTCGGCTGCGGGGCCTTGAGCATGGTGTAGTCGAGCAGGGTTTCCTGTGGATAGGCGGCTTGCAGCTGCCGGTGGCCCGTCACGAAGGTGCCGAGCGGGGCCGCTTTCATACTGCCTTTCTTATCATTCCTATTCATACCGGCCATCGGCTGCGGCGGGCTGCCCATGTCCATACCACCGGGCTTGCCCATGCCGCCCATATCCATGTTGTTTTTCTGGCCTTGGTTCATATGCATGCCGGGGCCGGGCGGGGGCGGAGCCTGGCCGGCTGATACCACGGCCGGCGCGGGAATGCCGGCCGGGGCGCGGCCCATCTTCATGCCGGGCATCTGGCGCATCATGTTGTTCATCTCCTGCACCAGCTGGTAGTAGTTGATGCGCGGCAGCGTGGGAGCCGGGTGCTGCTCGCCGGTGCCCAGCCACAGGCTGGTGTGCTGGGCCATGTCCCAGGAGGTGTCGCGCAGCTCATACTGCCCGGCAGCAGGCGGGGTCACTTCCACGTCGTAGGTTTCGGCCGTGCCGATGAGCAGCTTGTCTACCTCCACGGGCTGCACGTCTACGCCGTCGGCGGCCACCACGCGCAGCTTGCCACCCCCGAACTGCACCCAGAAATAGCTGGCCGATGAGCCGTTGATGACGCGCAGGCGCACCGGCTGGCCCGGCCGGGCGGTGGACAGCTGCTGGCTGGGCTGGCCGTTTACCAGGTCGTGCTGGTAGTACACGTCGGCCAGGTCCATCTCCGGCATTCGCTTCCATTCCTGCCGCAGCTTGGTGCCCAGAAAGCCCTGCGCCACGGCCCCGCCGTAGCTCTGCACCGAGCCGCGCTTGATGGCGTACCAGTCGGTTTCGCGCTTCAAGGAGCGCAGCACCTCCCAGGGCCGCTCCCTGGTCCAGTCCGAGAGCAGCACCACCTGGTCGGGGGTAGGCAGGGGCCGGGGCGGGTACACCACAAGGGCCCCGTACTGGCCCAGCTGCTCGTTGAGGCGGGTGTGCGAGTGGTACCAGAGCGTGCCGTGCTGCACCAGCGGAAATTTATACTGCAAGGTCTGGCCCGGCTCGATGGGCATGGTCGTGAGCAGGGGCACCCCGTCGTACTTATTCGGCAGCAGCATGCCATGCCAGTGAAACGAAATACTCTTGTGGGTGGCGTTATGCACGAAAATCAGCGCCGTGTCGCCCTCGGTGAAGGTGAGCGTGGGGGCCGGCAGCTGCCCGTTTGTGACCAGCGCCCGGTTGCGCACCCCGCCGATGGTGAGCGTCGTGTCGCTCACGCGCAGGGTGTAGCGCACCAGGTGGCGGTCGGGGCGGGCCGCCGCGCCGGCCGGGTCGCTGTAGAGCGGGGCGTAGGCGGCGGGCGCGGCCTGCTGGGCCGGGGCGGTCAGGGCGGCGCTAAGCACCAGGGCCAGCAAGAGCCCAAGCTGGCGCAGGTAATGATGGGGCGTAGAAACAGGCATACGAAGACGAACGGGTGATACAAAGGCTATACCCCGGCAGTCAGCTGCGGTTTTGCAGAATGGCCGGGAGCCGCTGGCATAATTTCTACCGGGCCGGCTGGCAGTACCAGGGCAGTTGCCGCCCGAAGCTCCGGTGAGAATCTGAGCAACTGTTGAGGGGTGCTTGAAGTCAGCGTCATGCTGGGTCCGCTACGAATACCCCTCAGCTTTTCCTCAGAATGCCCGCGTAGCCTTGTCCCCGGCCGCCCTGCCCAGCAGCGGGTGGCTCGTTTAGCCGCTCGGTATGATGTTCTGGATTTCTGCCATTTCCAAGTCCTTGTTGCAACAGCACCGCCGTCTGATGGTGCTGCTGCTCATCGGCATAATACTGCCCTGGGGTATTTTTCTGAAAGCCTCGTCGGAAATCCGCGAAGGCGAAGGTTTTCCGGGCGACCAGTGGGTGCTGCAGTGGCTGCACGCCCGTGCCACCCCGGCGCTCGACCAGCTGTTTTTGCTGCTTACGCGGCTGGGTGGGCCGCCGGTGATGGCCACGCTGGCCGGACTGATTGCCAGCCTGCTGTTCTGGCGGCGGCAGCGGCGCCACGCCTGGTTTTTCAGTGTGGCCGTGGGCGGGGCCGCGGCCTTAAACATCGCCGCCAAACTGCTGCTAGGTCGGGTGCGGCCGGCGCTGTGGGTGTCGCTGGCCCCGGAAACCACGCCGAGCTTTCCCAGCGGGCACGCCATGGGCTCGGCCGCGCTGGTGCTCACGCTGGGCTTGCTGCTGGCTCATTCGCGCTGGCGCGGGCTGCTCTGGGGGCTGGGGGCGCTGTTTGTGCTGGGGGTAGGAGTTTCCCGGCTGTACCTGGGCGTGCATTATCCCAGCGACGTGCTGGCCGGCTGGATAGCCTCCGTGGGCTGGGTATCGGGCGTGTATCTGCTCTTCTCGCCGTACCTGCGCGAATTGGAACAGCTCATCCGCCAGCGTCATCAGGCCCACCGGCACCGGCCGCCGCGCTCAACCACCACCCCGCAGCTATAGCTACCCCAACTTCTCCCCTGCCTTATGAAGAAGATTCCCGAAGTCACGCTGCTGTTCTGGGTGATGAAAATCTGCGCAACCACGCTGGGCGAAACCGCCGGCGACCTGCTGTCGATGACGCTCAACGTGGGCTACGCCCTCAGCTCGGCGCTGCTGCTGGGGCTGTTTCTGGTGGTGCTCAGCGGGCAGCTGCTGGCCCGGCGCTACCTGCCGGCGCTGTACTGGGCCGTGATTCTGGCCACCAGCACGGCCGGCACCACCCTCTCCGATTACCTGGACCGCACCCTGGGCCTGGGCTACGCCACCGGCGCGGGGCTGCTGGTAGCCCTGCTGCTGGCGGTGCTGGGGGTGTGGTACTGGAGCGAACAGTCGCTGGCGGTCAACGACATCCGCACCCGGCGCGGCGAGCTGTTCTACTGGCTGGCCATCCTGGTGTCCAACACCCTGGGCACGGCTCTGGGCGACTACCTGGCCGACGACTCCGGGCTGGGCTTTGGCGGCGGGGCCTTGCTCATCGGCAGCCTGCTGGCCGTGGTGGTGCTGGCCTATTATTTCACCCGACTGTCGCACGTGTTCCTGTTTTGGGTGGCCTTTGTGCTCACGCGCCCCTTCGGCGCCACGTTCGGCGACTTGCTCACCAAGACCCCGGAGCAGCACGGCCTGGGCTTCGGCACCCAGGGCGCGTCGCTGATTCTGTTTGGGCTGCTCGTTGGGCTGGTGCTTTACGACTCGCTGCGGCAGCCCCGGCCCGGTGAGGCGCCAGCGGGCTAGGCTATAGTATGCGGGCAGGAGCGGCGGGCTGTTGTGGAATGGTGCCCCGAAGCCAACTCAGCAGTCAATCACTTGGACTATGCATTTTAATTCTTCTGTTTTTTACGTCATGCCTCTCCCATCGCACCGCGAGCAGCACCTGACCAGCTCGGCCATGTTGCAAGACATTGTCATTGGCCTCTCCGACGGGCTGACCGTACCGTTTGCCCTAGCCGCGGGCCTGAGTGGGGCGGTGCAGTCGTCGGGGCTGGTGATTACGGCCGGGCTGGCCGAAATCGTGGCCGGCTCCATTGCCATGGGCCTGGGCGGTTACCTGGCCGGCCGCACCGAGGTGGAGCACTACGCCGCCGAGCTGGCCCGCGAGCACGCCGAAGTACGCACCGTGCCCGAGGTGGAACAGCGCGAGGTGCTGGACCTGCTCATCGGCATGGGGCTGAGCGCCGCCACCGCCGACCTGGCCGCGCGCGAGCTGACGCAAGACCCCGGGCAGTGGGTAACGTTTATGATGAAATACGAGCTGGGCCTCGAAAAACCCGATGCCCGCCAGGCCCCCAAAAGCGCGGCCACCATTGCCGGAGCCTACGCCGTGGGGGGCCTGATTCCGCTCAGCGCGTATTTTTTGACGGCCACGCCCCAGCAGGGCCTGCTCTGGTCGGGGCTGATAACGCTGCTGTGCCTGCTGGTGTTCGGCTATTTCAAAAGCCGCCTGACCGGCCAGCCGCCCCTGCCCGGAGCCCTGAAAATGGCCGCTACCGGGGCCGCCGCCGCTGGGGCCGCCTTCTACGTAGCCCGGTTGGTGCAGCACCACTAGCTCGTCCGCTGGGCAGCCTGCTCCGATTGTGCTCAGAATTGCCGGCTAGACTCGCGGCGAAGGTTGGGCGTTACGGCCCCCCTTGTACCCGCCGCAACATGCTACTTTCTGTTTCCTTATCCTGGCCCGCGCTGCTGCTGGGGCTTGGCCTGTGTACTACTCCCACAGTCGTCCTGGCCCAGGCGGTGGCGGCCGACTCGGCCACTGCTTCCCGGCCAGTCGCAGCGGCTTCCTACCAGGCCGCGAACCCCTACCAGCCCACCCTGCGGCAGTTGGCCCTGCCAGCGCTGCTGCTGGGCGTGGCCGCGCTGGGCACCGAAAAAGTAGACGTGCTCGAAACCGACGAAGCGGTGCAGGGAGAAGTATTGGAACACTTTCCGCGCTTCCAGACCTCGCTCGACGACTACTTGCGCCACGTGCCCGCCGCGGCCACGCTGGGCCTGAGCCTGGCCGGGGTGAAGGGCCGGCACGGCACCCTGAACCAGGGCGTGATTTTCTTTCTGGCTTACACCATCAACAACACCCTCACCAGCAACCTCAAAAAACTGACGCGGGTGGAGCGCCCCTACGGCAACGATTTCAGCTCCTTTCCCAGCCAGCACACCAGCGCCGCGTTTGCCGCCGCCACCTTCATGCACCGCGAGTACGGCGGGCGTAGCGTGTGGTACAGCGTGGGCGGCTACGCCGTGGCCACGGCCACCGGCGCCATCCGGGTGCTGGGCAACAAGCACTGGTCTTCCGATGTGCTGGCCGGGGCCGGGGTAGGCATTCTGTCCACGGAGCTGGCCTACTGGGCCTACCCGCTGGTGCATCGGCTGCTGCTGCGCGGCCTGCAGGAACGGGCCATGGTGGCCCCGCTTTACGCCAACGGCGCGCTCGGCCTGGTGGTCAGCGTCCCATTGCGCTGATGGAATTATCACGCCGACCGAAAGAAAGTGGGGCCGGGTTACCGTCCTCAACCAACGCTCAGAATCGGCCGGTAGTTTGGCGGTAACAGTTCACGCATACCCCCTCTTACACATCATGAAAACCCCGCTCCAATTGCTCGCTGCTGCCCTTCTGCTGGCCAGCTCGGCCGCCGCCCAAACACTTCCCGCCGCACAGGTACCTGCCGCCGTCACGGCCACCTTCCGACACGCTTATCCGCAGGTAGCGCAAGTGACGTGGGAGAAGGAGGGCGTCAATTACGAAGCCGGCTTCAAACAGGGCGCGGCCGTGCTGTCGGTGCTCATCACCCCGGCCGGCAAGCTGGTGGAAACGGAAACCGGCTTGGCTCCCAGCCAACTGCCCGTGCTCGTGCGCCAGGCCCTGGCCCGCCAGTACAACGCTTACCGCGTGACGGAGGCCGCCAAAATCGTTTCGGCCGGCACCGGCCGAGTGGTCTACGAAGCCGAAATCAGCCAGGGGCGTCAGCACCGCGACGTGCTGTTCACGGCCGATGGGCAGCCGGTGGCCCGGTAACCGCCCGCCTGTTGGGACCGGCTGTTTCGCTGGCCCTACCGCGTGGGCCGCCACGTCAGGCCAAAGCCTGCACCACCGGGGTAGACTGTGGGCGTAAACGTGGTGCCCTGGAGCAGCCGGGGCTTGCGGCCCCAGCGGTTGCGGTGGGTGAGGTAGGCCAGGTGGGCCGATAGAATGCCGAAGCCCGCCCCGGCCACCACGTCGCTCTGCCAGTGCTTGGTATTTATCATGCGCAGCGCCCCCACGCCGGTGGCCAGGGTGTAGGCGCCGATGCCGTACCACTGGCTTTTGTCACGAAACTCGTTGTGCACGATGCTGGCGGCCAGAAACGCCTGCGCCGTGTGGCCCGAGGGAAACGAAAGGTTGTCGGAGCCGTCGGGGCGCTCCTCGCGGGTGAGGCTTTTGACGGCAAACACCGAGGCCAGCATCATCAACTCTGACTTGCCAATGACCAGCAGCGTGTTTACCCGGTCGTTTTTCGACTCCACGCCGGCCAGGGCCACCAAGCCCAGCTCGGCGTAGGGCGCAAAAATCAGCACGTTGTCGAGGTGGGTGCGGTAGGTAGGAAACAGCCGGTGAATGTCGCGGTTGGCCTGCTGGTTGGTGTAGAAGCCGCCGCCGTTGAAGGTGTAGGCTCCGTAGCCGATGAGCACCACCGGCACGGCCACGGCCTTTACCAGCTTGCCCCGGTACCAGGGCTGCTTAACGGCGGCAGGAACCCCGCCGGGGTTTTCAAATTTGTGGGTAGTATCGGTGGCGGCCGGCGCGGTTTGGGCGGTAGCGGGGCGGGCCGCCAGCAGCGCCAGGGTGGCGGCCCCGGTCAGGAAGAAAGTACGCATTACGTTGGGGGTAGGGCCAGTGCAGCGCGGGGAGCGTGCCGGGCAGGGCAAGGAAAGCGGCAACCTACCGGGCAATTCTGAGCACAATTGGAGTAGGGCCCGGCACTCCGATTGTGCTCAGAATGTCCGCGTATCCTTGCCCCTGCGTACTACCCCCAGGCGGCTGGCCCTTCCGGCACCGCCGCCGCCCCACCCTGCCATCTTGCCCATGAAGCTCCTGATTGTTGAAGACGAAGCCGAGCTGGCCGCCAGCCTGGTCAGCCACCTGCAGGCCCAGCACTACGTGTGCGAGGTGGCCGCCACCTACGCCGCCGCCGAGGATAAGATGCTGCTCTACGACTACGACTGCATTCTGCTGGACCTGACGCTGCCTGGCGGCGACGGCCTGACGCTGCTGCGCCAGCTGCAGGCCCAGCACAAGGCCGATGGCGTCATCATCACCTCAGCCCGCAACGAGCTGGACGACCGCATCACCGGCCTGCACCTGGGCGCCGACGACTACCTGCCCAAGCCCTTCCACCTCTCCGAGCTGAGCGCCCGCGTGGCCGCCCTAGTGCGGCGGCGGCGCTTCAACGGGGCCAACACGGTGGTGGCCGGCCCGCTGACGGCCGACGTGCTGGCGCGCACCGTGAGCGTGCACGGGCAGGCGCTGCCGCTCACCCGCAGCGAGTTCGACTTGCTGCTGCTGCTGCTTTCCAACCAGAACCGGGTGGTGATGAAGTCCACCATTGCCGAGCACGTGTCGGGCGACATGGCCGAGCACTTCGACTCGTTCGAGCCGGTGTACACCCACGTCAAGAACCTCAAGCGCAAGCTCGCGGAGGCGGGCCTGGGCGAGTGCATCCGCACGGTGTACGGGCTGGGCTACCGCTTCGAGCTAGCCGCCGCATGAGCGCGCCCCGGCCCCTGAAGCTGCTCACGCGCACGCTGCGCGCCCAGCTCGTGTACGCGGGGCTGGTGCTGCTGGCCGGCACGTTCGTGTTCTACTTCGTGCTCCAGCAGCTCTACTACGCCGACGTGGACGAAGCCTTGCTGCTGCGCCGCGACGAGGTGGTGGGCAAGCTGCCGCTGGTGGCCCGCCCCGCCGACCTGGCCCTGTGGATGCGTCTGGACCGCGACCTGGAAATCCGGCCCCTGCGCCCCGGCGAGGCGGCCGGCCCCGCGCGCATCGTGCCCGAAAAGCGCTACCTGGCCGCCGCCGATGAGTGGGAGCCCTACCGCACCCTCACCACCACCGTGCGCTACCGGGGCCGGCCCTACCGGCTGGTGCTGCGCAGCTCGCTGGTAGAAAGCGAAGACCTGCTGGCCGCCATCGGGCTGGCCCAGGCCGGGCTGCTGGTGGTGCTGCTGGGCGGGCTGGTGCTGGTGCAGCAGCGGGTGGCGCGGCGGCTGTGGCGGCCGTTCTACCAGACGCTAACCCAGCTCCGGCGCTTCCGCCTCGACCAGCGCGCCCCCATCGAGCTGGCCGCCTCGCCCACGGTGGAGTTTGTGGAGCTGAACGCGGCCCTCACCGAGCTGCTCACCCAGCACCGCCGCCTGTTTCACAGCCAGAAGGAATTCACCGAAAACGCCTCCCACGAGCTGCAAACGCCGCTGGCCGTGCTGCACACCAAGCTGGAGCTGCTGGCCCAAAGCCCCGAGCTGACCGAGGCGCAGGCCCAGCACCTGGACGCGCTGGTGGCCGTGACCCAGCGCCTGAGCCGCCTCAACCGCAGCCTGCTGCTGCTTGCCCGCCTGGACAACCAGCAGTTTGCCGCCACCGAAGCCGTGGACCTGCGCCAGGTGGTGCACAGCGTGGCCGGCCAGGTGCAGGAGCAGGCCGAAGCCGCCCACCTGACGCTGCGCGTGGCGGCGGCCGTTTCCGTGCCCCGGCAAGCCAACCAGACGCTGATAGAAATGCTGGTGAGCAACCTGCTGGTCAACGCTATTCGCCACAACGTGCCGGGCGGCTGGGTGCAGGTGCAGCTCACAGCCCGGCAGCTCACGGTAGCCAACACCGGCCGGCCCGCGCCGCTGCCCGCGGGCCGCGAGTTTGCCCGCTTCCGCAAAGATGCCCTGAGCGCCCCCGGCGGCGTGGGGCTGGGCTTGGCCATCAGCCAGCAGATTGCCAGTACCTGCGGCCTGACGCTGGCCTACCGGTTCACCGCGCCCAACCAGCACTGTTTTGAGGTGAGCTGGAATGAGTCGGGTAATCAGCTTCACTAAACGGAGCTTGTCGAAGCAGCTCTAGCGCTTTGTTGCAATGGTTCAGGCAAAGCGGTAGAGCTGCTTCGCGGCGCTCAGCATGACAAACGACTATTTTCCAGGTAGGCCCTCAGTGGTGCCACACGGCCGTCGTTTCCCAATCGGCCGGAAAGCCCATTTTGGTTGCATCTACCTGGTACTTCCGAATCAGCGCCTCGATTTTTGTCGTAAAGGCATTACCCGGGTTGAACTGCTTTAGCAGATGATGGATGAGGGCCACTGCTCCGTACATAGTGGTATTGGCATCCTCGGGCATGGGCACCGGAAATTTGAATTCCTTTCGGGACGGGATAGTCGGCCGGTCGGCCGATATGATTCGATTCCAGAGGCGGCCGTGGTGCGCGCACACGTTGCGGACGTTGGCCAGCCAGACAAACCACGTATCCAGCGTAGAAGGTGCTTGGCGAAACTCAGCGGCAATACGCCGCTTGATGTCATCCGTCTTCAAGGCTTTGTGGAGGCGAGCCAGCTTGCCTAACGATAAAACCTCCAGCGCCATCTGCGAAGGCGGGAGCGGCTCGGCAGGATAGTTTCGCCGAAAAGCTCTTAAAAACTGCTCCTTAGGCTCTTTAAAATCAGTCCTGATATCATGCAGTACGGATTCCCACAACGCGCGCGACTTCTCTTCAAATAGCACTTCGTTGGTATACCAGAAGAACCCGTATTGCAGGCTGTAGTAGTTGGTCAGCTTGGCTCGCAGCACCACCTCGATGCGTTCCATGTATTCCATCACTATCGCCCGCAGTTGCTTGTCAAACTTGTACGCATTTACGATGTCATCGAAGCTCGTGCCGGCCACAAACCGGTGCGCCTGCCCCAGCTGCTGCAGATGGTACATGTAGCCAGTGAGCCGGTAGTAGCCGATGCTCTCCAGGTAGCGGATGGCGCGGGCTTCATCGGGAATAAGTAGCTGACGCGTTTTGAGCAGGGCCACCAGCTCAGCACTTGCCAACGGTTCTTTGTGATAGAAGTGCGACATAGAAATGGTCTGAAACGGCAACGCCCCTAGCGGCTAAGCCAGGGGCGTTGTGATTTCGGTGCATAAGCCCCACAGATGCGCTTGCGTCAGTGGCGTGTGGGGGATTAATACCCCAAATGTACGAATTATTTTCCACTTCGTTGAGCAACGAAGGGAAATTTGATGCCCCGATTGGCTGGACTTTACCAGGTAAGCTGGCCCTAGCGGCCCGTCGTTACCCGCTCCGAAGCTGCTCAGAATTGGCCACTAGCTTGCCGGCCTAACCGGCCCGCCCGGCCTCGCTATGGCAGCTACTCCCCCGTTTTTCCACCACGTTGCGCCCCCCGCCGGGGCGCTGGCCCCGGTTCCCGCGCCGGTGCGCTACCCCTTCCACGACAACGACGCCTGCCCCGTGGGGCAAGCGGTGAAGCGCAGCGGCCACTGGCAGTACTACGCGCCCCGCACCGTGGACGAAACCCGCGTGCGCTGTCCCGAGTGCGCCGCGCTCAGCCGCGCCGGCCTTTAGCTTTTTTGGTATGCGTGTATTTTCTTTTCCGGCAAATAGGTGGCGGCTGGGGCTGCTGCTGGTGGCGGGGCTGCTGGCCCACGCGGGCCGGGCGCAAAGCCCGGCCCCTACCCGCGACCTGGCCTACTACCTCGCCCAGGCCCGGCAAAACAGCCCGCTGAGCGCCGACGTGCATAATCAGGGCCAGGCCGCGCAGCTCGAAACCGAGCGCCTGCGGGCCTTTTATACCAAGGCCACCGGCACGCTGGTGGCCAACTACACCGCCGTGCCGGTGCTGGCCCACGACAACGGCCGCACCGTGCTGCGCTACTCGGCCGACAACAGCGCCCGCTACGTGGGCTACGACGTGGCGCTGAGTAACGGCGCGCTCTACCAGGGCTACGCCCAGCTCACGCAGCCGCTGTTTGCCCGCCCGCGCTTCGAAGCCTACGCCCAGCAGGCCCAGGGCCTGGCCCTGAGCCTGCAAAGCCTGGCGCGGCTCTCGCTGCACGACCTGGACAAGCTGGTGGGCGACCAGTACATCCTGTGCCGGCAGGACCTCGACCAGCTCGACTACGTGCGCGAGCTGTTGGGCATTCTCGACAAGCAGCGCCTGCTGGTGCGCAAGCTGGTGGAAGCCAGCCTGCTCAAGCAGTCGGACTACCTGCTGCTGCAAATTGAGACGGAAAGCCAGCAGGTGCTGCTCAACACCTACCGCACCGCCTACCACCGCGACCTGCTCGACCTGAACGTGCTCTGCGGCCTGGGCGACACCAGCGAGGTGGCCCTGGCCCCGCCCGACCTGCCGCTGCGCCCGGCCGGGCCACTGCCCGGCCTCTCGGGCTTCACCGAGCGCTACCGCCTCGACAGCCTCAACCTGGCCGCCACTCAGCGCGTGTTTGAGCTGCGCTACCGGCCGGTGGTGAATGCCTTCGCCACCGGCGGACTCAACGCCGTCACGCTCACCGACATTCCCCGGCGCTTCGGGGTGAGTGCGGGGCTGAGTTTCAGCCTCTACCTCTTCGACGGGCACCAGCGCCAGCTCAGCCGCGACCGGACCCGAGTGCTGCTGGCCACCACCCGCGCCTACCAGCAAAACTTTGCCACCGTGAACCCCGTGCGCCAGCAGCGCCTGCGCTACGAGCTGCGTCAGGTGGAGGAGCGCCAGCGCCTGGCCCGCCAACAGCTGGCCAACTACCGCCAGGTGCTCGACTCCTACAAGCGCGAAGCCATTGCCGGCCAGCTCTCCATCGTGGCCTACGTGCAGGTGCTCAAGAACTACGCCCTGGCCGCCCGCGACCTGGTGCTGCTGGAAAATAGCCGCCTGTTGCTCATCAACGCCTACAACTACTGGACCTGGTAGCGCCCCTTTTCCGCATGAAACGTCGCTTTTTTCTTTCCCCGCTGCCCCTGGCCCTGCTGCTGGCCGCCTGCCAGGGCAGCGCCCCGGCCGACGAGGCGGCCGGCCCACCGCCCCGCGCCCAGGTGCAGGTGGTGGCCCCGGCCACCCAACCCCTGACGCAGTACCGCACCTTTCCGGCTACCTCGCTCTACCCGCGCAAAAGCGCCGTGACGGCCCCCGTGGCCGCCTACGTCACCAGTGTGCGGGTGCGCCTCGGCGACCGGGTGCGGGCCGGGCAGGTGCTTTTCACGCTCGAAACCAAGGAGCGCCGCGCCCTGGGCGGCTCCATTCAGCGCATCGACCCCTCGCTCAAGGGCTTCGGGCGGGTGGCCGTGGCGGCTCCCTCGGCGGGCATCGTGAGCGTGCTCAACATCCAGCAGGCCGGCGACTACCTGCTCGAAGGCGCGCCGCTGTGCACCGTGGCCGAAAGCAGCCAGCTGGTGTTTCAGCTCAACCTGCCCTACGAGTACCACTCCCTGGCCCAGGGCCAGCCCGCCTGCACCATTGTGCTGCCCGACAGCACCCGTCTGGCGGGGCAGGTGCTGGCCCCGCTGGCCAGCGTGAGCCCCGGCCAGGCGGAGGTGTACCTGGTGCGGCCCCTCGACCCGCCGGGGGTGATTCCCGAAAACCTGCTCGCGCAGGTGCGCCTCACCCAAACCCGGCAGCCCCGCGCCCAGACGCTGCCCGCCAGCTGCGTGCTGGCCGACGAAACTCTGCACCACTTCTGGGTGATGCGGCTGCTGAACGACTCGACGGCCGTGAAGGTGCCCGTGACCCTGGGCGTGCAAAATCCCGAAACCATTGAAATCAAGCGCCCGGTTTTCCGGCCCACCGACCGGATTTTGCGCTCCGGCAACTACGGGCTGGCCGACACGGCCAAGGTGCAGGTAGTACAATGAGCGACCCGACCCCACTCCTCCCCCCGCCCACCCCCGCCGAGACCACGTTTTTCTACACCCTGCGCAAGCCCCTGGTGCTGGTGGGGCTGCTGCTGCTGGCGGCCGGGCTGTTTGCCTACTCCCGGATGCAGACGGCGCTGTTTCCGGAAGTTACCTTTCCCAAAATCACGCTCATTGCCGATGCCGGGCAGCAGCCCGTCGACCGGATGCTGATAACCGTGACCAAGCCGCTGGAGGCCGCCGTGAAGCGCGTGCGGGGCGTGACGGTGGTGAAGAGCAGCACCAGCCGGGGCGCGTGCGTGGTGCAGGTGTTTCTGAGCTGGGACGTGGACGTGTACGCGGCCAAGGCCCAGCTGGAAAGCCGCGTGAACGAGATAAAGCCGCTGCTGCCGCCGGGCGTCACCCTGGCCACTGAGGCCATGAACCAGTCGCTGTTTCCGGTGCTGGGCTACTCGCTGGAAAGCACCAGCCGCTCGCCCATTGCCCTGCGCGACGCGGGCAACCTGCTGGCCCGGCCGCTGTTTTCGCAGGTGCCGGGCGCCTCCAACGTGGTGGTGCGCGGCGGCAAGGCCAAGGAGTTCGTGGTGATTCCCGACCCCGCGCGGCTGGCCAGCCAGCGCCTCACGGCCGCCCAGCTGCAAGCCGCCTTCGCCACCACCAACTTCGTGCAGTCGGCCGGCAACCTGAGCAGCTTCCGCCGCCTCTACCTCACCCTCACCGACACCCGCCTGGGCACCGTGGACGACCTGCGGCAGGTGGTGGTGCGCGCCGACTCGGGCCGCGTGGTGCGGGTGCAGGACGTGGCCACCGTGGACGTGCAGGAGCAGCAGGAATTCACCATCCTCAACGCCAACGGCCACGACGCGGTGCTCATCGACCTGGTGAAGCAGCAGGGCGTGGACCTGGCCACCTTCGCCGCCGCCGCCCACCAGAAAGCCGCCGCGCTGCGCCGCCAGCTGCCGCCGGGCATGACCTTGCGGCCCTACTACGATCAGTCGGTGTTCGTGACCGACAGCATCGACAGCGTGATTCACAGCATCGTGGAGGGGCTGGCGCTGGCCATCCTGGTAATGATTGTGTTTCTGCGCTCGTGGCGGGCCAGCCTGGCGGTGCTGCTCACCATCCCGGTCACGGTGTGCTTCACGCTGCTGGTGCTCTACCTGCTGGGCATCACGCTGGATATCATGTCGCTGGGGGCCATTGCGGCCTCGGTGGGGCTGATTATCGACGACGCCATCGTCATCATAGAGCAGATTTACCGCACCCACGAGGAGCACCCCGACCAGCCGCCCGTGCGGGTGGTGCGGGAAGCCATTGCGGCCCTGCTGCCGGCCATGGTGGCCTCCTCGCTGAGCACCATCGTCATCCACTTTCCGTTCCGGCTGATGAGCGGGCTGGCGGGCAGCTTCTTCCGCGAATTGTCGGACACGATGCAGATTACCATGGTCTGCTCGTTTCTGGTGACGTGGCTGCTGCTGCCGGTGCTACACCTGTTCATCGGCTACCGGCCGGGCAAGCATGCCCACGCCCACAACGCCGCCCAGGAGCAGGCCGACCGGCTGGGCTGGCTCACGCGCCTCTTTGCCCGGCCGCTGCTGGCCCTGGGGCTGGTGCTGGGCCTGGGCGCGGGGGCTTGGCTGGCGGCGGGCCGCCTCGAAACCGGCTTTCTGCCCGACCTCGACGAGGGCAGCATCGTGCTCGACTACCACATGCCCGCGGGCACCGACCAGGCCGAAACCGACCGGGTGCTGCGCCGCGTCGAGCGCGACATCATCACCAAGCACCCCGACATCCAGAGCTACTCGCGCCGCACCGGCCTGGGCCTGGCCTTCGACACACGCCAGCCCAACTACGGCGACTACCTCATCCAGCTCCGGCGCGACCACCGGCTGACTACGCCCGAGGTCATTGCCCAGCTGCGCCAGCGCATCGAAGCCACCGAGCCCGCCCTCACCGTGGACTTCGGCCAGCGCATCGCCGATTTGCTGGGCGACCTGATGAGCAGCGCCAAGCCCATCGAAGTCAAGGTGTTTGGCGACGACCAGGCCACCCTCGAACGCCTGGCCGCCCAGCTCGGCCAGGTGCTGGCGCAGGTGCCCGGCGTGGCCGACATCAACGACGGCCTGGTGGCGGCCGGCCCCAGCATCGTCTTCCGCCCCGACGTGGCCAAGCTGGCCCACTTCGGCCTCACGCCCCTCGACTTTCAAGCCCAGCTCAGCAACCTGGTGGGCGGCCAGCCGCTGGGGCCGGCCGGGGCCACGCCGGTCAGCATCTCGCCGGCCCAGGCGGCCTCGCTCGGCGGCCTGCAGGTGGGCCAGGTGCAGGACGGCGAGCAGATGCGCCAGGTGCTGCTGCGCTACGTCGATTTCCGCCGCAACTCGCTGGCCCAGCTCGAAAAGCAGGTCATTGCCCTGCCCAACGGCAGCGTGCGCCCCCTGCCCTTCTTCGCCCGCGTGGAGGTGGTGCCCGGCGAGGTGGAGCAGCGCCGCGAAGACCTCAAGTCGGTGGCCCTCGTCACGGCCCGCCTCGACGGGCGCGACCTGGGCTCGGCCATCCAGGACATCCGCCAGCAGGTGAGCCGGCGGGTGGCCCTGCCGCCGGGCTACACCGTGGTGTACGGCGGGGCCTACGCCGAGCAGCAGGCTTCGTTCCGGGAGCTGACGCTGATTTTGCTCACGGCCTCGCTGCTGGTGTTCGCGGTGCTGCTGTTCCTGTTCCGCGAGTGGCTGATTTCGCTGCTGGTGCTCTTCATCTCCGTCATGGGCATCACCGGCTGCGTGCTGGGCCTGTTCGTGGCCGGCATTCCGCTGAACGTGAGCAGCTACACGGGCATCATCATGGTGGTGGGCATCATCGCCGAAAACGCCATCTTCACGGTCCACCAGTTCTACGAGTCGCGCCGCGAAACCGGCGACGTGGACCTGGCCATCCGCTACGCCATTGCCCTGCGCATCCGGCCCAAGCTGATGACGGCCATCGGGGCCATTCTGGCGCTGTCGCCGCTGGCGCTGGGCATCGGCCTGGGCGCCCAGATGCAGCAGCCGCTGGCCGTGGCCGTCATCGGGGGCTTCGTGGTGGCGCTGCCCATGCTCTTGTTCGTGCTGCCCACCGGCATGCGGCTGATTTATGGGGGGGGGGTGGGGGGGGGGGAAGAATGTAGAGTCGTGATATGAGTAAGTGGCAAAAAATAATCTTAAAAATTAATTTTATTAATTCCCAGTTTGTCAAAAAATATTCTATTTCTCTTTATAGAGTCAGAAACAATTTTGTCATATGAAATTACTTCAATATGAGCATTAAGAGCAGGATTAGGCTTAAAATATCCTTGTTCATCAGGCATCTTGGTAAAGCCATGGAATGCCATATAATATTCAATTTTGGGCGTTATATCGCAAATAACATATGCGTAGAATCTGCAATTATCAGACACTTTGATGGTTCTGCCTTTTGGTGTTTCAGCTTTGCCTTCTCGAATCTGGATGATATAATTTGTAACCTGTGCAATCGGGTCATCATCCTTTGCATATCCTTTACGCATAGGCCGTTTAAATTCTATAACCACCAACGAATTGTAATTTCCGTCGCTTGAGTCGGCATATAGTTTTGAATTCTCGAAACCTTTACCCACTAATATATCAGGACGTCTGCCATCTTTTGTTTTATCAATAGATTGGTCAGAAGCTAAAAATTTATGATAGGCAAGTCGTTCGTCAACTAGCCATAGGTTTTGCTCTGCCTCCCCGATAGTGTCAGAAGAACTTTGCTTTGGGAATATTAGATTATGAACATCCTCTTCCCATTCGTACTCCCCATCAGCACGTCTACCTAGTATATCTTCGAAAAGCTCGATAATAAGCCTTCTTTGTAGTACATAATCGACCAATTCAGACTTGCCAATACTTGTTATCTTTTTAGCCGCATCAGCAAACTTGTCTTTAAACTCTTGAATTTTTTCTGGGGATGCATTTAGACCAGATAATTTCCCTAATTCAATTACTTCATTAAAATCAGTTATAGCATCCATTGAAATTTCATGTCTAATACGATACAGCTCCATAGCCAGTTTGTCATTGGGTAAATCTGGTTGTATAGAATCAAGTTTTTCCTGATACTCCATTATAGGACGAAACTGCGGACCGTAGTTGCTCACATAATCATCTATGCGTTCTAACTTATTAGCCCGCAGCGCTTCCAGTTCTGGTTCAAAGTAATTTCTGACTACCTCACCCGTTTTCTTGTCTAAATCAGCCATCGTAATATCCGAAAAGACATCACTTTTCTTTTTACTTGTAGGCAAATAAAATCGGGTGCGTTCTACATTTACATTGTAATCCAAGTATATTCCGCTAATCAAGGCAACGATATTGTACTCGTAACCAGATTCGCTATCAAGCAGCTTGACAGACAGGTCAGGTATTTCTTGAGATAAACTAGTTACAGTAACTACCCTGTTATGGGCACTGTAGAAAATAGAATGCTTAACGTTAGAGTCGTTTGCCTTTATCTTAAGTAAAGCGACATTAAAAATATAATTGTTGATTGTATATGAATCAGCATCAGAACTCAATAGAAAATCGTGTTTGAACCTATTGTTAAGTTGTATTTCGTCTGAAGAATCGGCTTTAATCTCTCTAACTATTATTTGGGGGCATGAATCTTCGACAAGGTAAGCTATATGATGCTCGATAATTTTATCAGCAAATTCACTGAGAGTTAATGGGAATTTACTAATAAAATCAGGCTTTACATTATGTAACGTTATTTCAGTTCTAAGTTGTTTTTCTCCAGACACTTTAAGCTTATCCGGAGTGCCAGTAATAGAATTTTTATTATTTTCAAACTGAAACTCTCGATGATAAAATTGTCCATTATCTTGAAAAGTGCTTTTTATTTCGGCGAAGTTAAATACTTTTAGCCAAGAAAAACGTCCCACTCCTTTACCCCCACGAGCAACTTTATATGTAGAATCAGAATTTAGAAAAGATAAAAAGTTTTCATTATTAAATCCTATGCCGTTGTCAATAATTTTTATATTTTGTATAGGCGCTGCTTCGCCGCTTTGCGAGTTAAATAGCCAGCCTGGCTGACGAGTAAATTCTATCTCTATTTTTCCATCACTGATAGCGGCATCTTCTATGCTATGAATAGAATTGGCAATGGCTTCAAAAACAGCAATAAATCCTTGTGAAGGCTTAATTTTGGTATTGTTGACTTTGCCAACAACATCAGTCGAAATAAAAGCCATAGCGGAAAAATGGAAATGCGAAAACTACGGCGAAGCTAACAGATTTTAAGGTTATGAACTCCCATTCTCCCCGCTATTGCAGCAAAATCTATCCGAGCAGCGCGTGCACGCCGTAGCCGTAGCCGGCCGCCGCAAGCTGGCTCAGCAGCAGCGTACGGGTGCTGTTGGTACGGTGCTGCGGGTCGAGGTAGATGAGAAAGCAGCTGGAAGCCAGCGACGCAAACAGCCACTGCTCCGGCCGGCCCGCCTACACCTCCCACTGCTCGACGGCCCGAAATACCACCGTTTTACCCTGCAACAGCGCCCGGTGCTGCTGGCAGAAGGTCAGCAGCCGGGCCCGTTCGTCGAGTAGTTCCACGCACAGCGTAAGCCGGCCGGTTTCCACTTCCAGGTGGCGGGCGCGCACGGCCCCGCCAGCCGCGTAGCCGTAGCCGCTGGTGTAGGTGGTGGCCTGCCGAATACCAAAGGCGTGCGCGTGGTCGACCAGCGCGTGGGCCAGCGGGTTGGGAAACAGGCGGCCCCGCAGGCCGGGCGCGGCGTGCTTGTCGGCCTGGGTCAGGTAGATGCGTAGCTCGCCCAATGCGCGGGCAGCGGGGGCGGGAGTGAGAGGAGCGTTCATCGCCGGAATTAGTAGTGAGCTGCCTGTACCTCGCTCAGCGTCACGAGCCCGCCGCTGCCGGCTTACCCGAGCAGCCGCTCTGCCTCGGGCAGAAAAACCGCCAGGGCGGCCGGGCTGGCCACAAAATCGAGTACCAGCGGCAGGTTTTCGGCCAGCGTCAGCAGCTTGGCCGACTCCATATGGCCCGCCGCCCCGAAGCCCAGCACGCCTTTGGTGACGGTAGCGCCCGGCAGCCCCGCCTGCCGGGCGGCGTAGGCCAGGGCTTCGTACAGCGACTCGTGACCGTGCTTGTCTTGCTCGCCCACGTAAATACGCAGCAGCTGCGCCGGTTGAAAAGTAGTCATGTGAAGACAGAATAAAATGGTGAAAAACAACCAGCTGCTTCAGAGCAGTCGCACCAGCGCCACGCCCGCAAACGTGGCGGCCAGTCCCAGCAGCATACTCCCAGCTACGTAGAGCGCCCCGAAGAAGTATTCCCCGTCGGTGAGCAGGGCGATGGTTTCGTAGGAAAAGGTGGAAAACGTGGTGAAGCCGCCGCAGAAGCCCGTCGTCAGCAGTAGCCGCAGCTCGGGTGAGCCAATGGTGCCGCGCTCGGCCGCCGCGTAGAAAAGGCCGATGAGCAGGCAGCCCAGCACGTTGACCAGCAGCGTGCCCAGCGGAAACGGGTACACGAAGTGCCACCAGCAGCTGCGCCAGGTAGCGCCCCACGCTGCCCAGTGCCCCTCCTACCGCAATAATGCCCAACAGTCGCAGCATATAGTATCGGTAACGCTAACCGCACCCCGGAGCCGTCAGGTTTTGGTCTGACGGCTCCGGGGTGAGTCTTATGCTATTGGTTTTTAAACGCCTTGATGCCCGCGAAGTGCCCCGCGCTGCCCAGCTCCCGCTCGATGCGCAAGAGCTGGTTAAACTTGGCGATGCGCTCGGAGCGTGAGCCGCTGCCGGTTTTCAGGTGCCCCGCCCCGATGGCCACTGTCAGGTCGGCCACGAAGGTATCCTCGGTTTCGCCGGAGCGGTGCGACACGAACTGGTTGTAGTGGTTGCGCTGCGCTAGGTGCACCGTGTCGAGCGTTTCGGTGACGGTGCCGATTTGGTTGAGTTTGATGAGCACCGAGTTGGCAATGTGCTGGTCGATGCCAGCTTGCAGGATGGCGGGGTTGGTGCAGAAGATGTCGTCGCCCACCAACTCGATTTTCGACCCTAGCGACTTGGTGTGCAGCTGCCAGCCGGGCCAGTCGTTTTCACCCATCCCGTCTTCGAGCAGCACAATCGGGTACTGGTTTACCCAGCTCACCCACAGCTCATTGAACTGCTCGCTGGTGTAGCATTGGCCCGTGGACTTAAACAACCGGTACCGGCCCGGCTGCCCGGCCTCGCCGGCCTCGTACAGCTCGCTGGCCGCTGGGTCGAGGCAGAGCGAGATGTCGTGGCCTGGCCGGAAGCCGGCGTGACCGATGGCCTCCAGCAGCAGCTCCACGGCCTCCTCGTTGGACTTTAGGTTGGGTGCAAAGCCGCCCTCGTCGCCCACCCCCGTGTAGTAGCCCTTCTGCTTGAGCAGCGCCTTGAGGGCGTGAAACGTCTCCACGCTCATGCGAATGGACTCGCTGAACGAGGGCGCGTTGTGCGAGGCAATCATAAACTCCTGAAAATCTACGTTGTTATCGGCGTGGCGCCCCCCGTTGAGCACGTTCAGGCAGGGCACGGGCAGCACGTAGCTGGTCTGGTCGGTCAGCTGCCGATACAGCGGTTTCCCGTTGGCGGCGGCCAGTGCGCGGGCGTAAGCCATCGACACGGCCAGGATGGCGTTGGCCCCCAGGCGCGACTTGTTGGGTGTGCCATCGAGGGCAATGAGGCGGTGGTCGAGGTCGGCCTGGTCGGCAAGGTCCTGGCCCAGCAGTGCCTTCGCGATTTCGCCCTCTACGTTGACCACGGCGTGCAGCACGCCCTTGCCGCCATAGCGCATCGGGTCGTTGTCGCGCAGCTCCACAGCTTCTTTCTCGCCGGTGCTTGCGCCGGCCGGCACCAGGGCGCGGCCGGTCGCGCCGCCTTCGAGGGTGAGGTCGGCTTCCACGGTCGGGTTGCCGCGCGAGTCGAGCACTTGCAGGGCGGTGAGAGAGGTGATTTTCATGGGGGTTGGTTGAAAAATGAATGGTGAAAGAAGGTATAACGTCAGGCAGCCGGCGGCTCGGCCCGCGCCAGCAACTGGTTGGCCAGCGCGGTCAGGCGGGCGATGCGGGCATCCCAGTCGGGCACCATCGTTGGGGGTAGCTCGCCATAGCCGCTGAACTTGGCCGCCGGCGCGTCGCCCAGGATTTCCCAGAGTTGCGCGGCGCGGTAGGCTACCTCGCGGCGGGGCGAGCGGGGCTGCACGTCGAGGTGGTAGGCGGCGTGCAGGGCAGCCAGTTCGGCGCGGAAGGCCTTGGCCGTAGCGGCCAGGTCGGTGCGCTCGGCCTCGGATAAGTCGGTGGCCCAGTGCTGCGCGATGCCGGCCGGGTGCGGCCCCAGCAACGCTTGCAAGGCCATAAGACGGTCTTCGAGCAGCGCCACCAGTGAGCTGAGTACGCGTTGGTGGGTGGCAGAGAGGGGCTGCCCGGCAGCGGAAGTAGACAAGAACTCGGGCATCAGGCAGCAGGGGGGTAAGGAGCGGAGGAAAGCGGCACCCAGCGCGCAGCTCCCCAGGCGTAGAGCCGGCCCACGCCGTAGGCTAGGGGCACGCTCAGCAGCGCGGGCACCAGCACGTCGGAAGGGTAGTGCACGCCCAGGTACACCCGGCTGTAGGCCACTAGCGCCGCCCACGGAAACAGCACCCAGGCCAGCCAGGGCAATCGGTGCCGGGCCGTGAAAAACAAGTAAAACGCCAACGCAAACACGTTGCCGGCGTGCGACGACACAAAGCCGTAGGGGCCGCCCCGGTAGCCGTGCAGCAGGTGCAGCTGCTCCGCCAGGCCGGGCGCGTGGCTGGGCCGCAGCCGGTGCGCCCAGGGCTTGAGCAGGCCCGACGCCAACTGGTCGCTGGCCAGGATGAGCACCGCAATCAGCGGCACCAGCACCCAGGCCCGCCGGCCGAAGCTGCACACCAGCACGACCAGCAGCGCAGTGTAGAAGGGCACCCAGGTAAAGGTCTGGCTGGCCCACCACAGCACGCCGTCCCAGAACGGCGTGTGGTGGCCGTTAATTAGCAGCAGCAGGCGCGTGTCTAGGGTTTGCAGTTGGTCGAGCATGGCGAGGAACAGGAGCGTGGTGAAGAAAAAGGCGGCGGCCGGCCCTAGGGCCGCCGGTCGGTCGGCTGGTGCAGCGCCCCCAGGCGGCGGCCCAGGTGGCGGCCCAGCAGCGGGTGCTTGGGGTGGCCCACCTGCTGCGAGGTGTAGATGCCGCTGTGGCCCGAAAACAGGTAGGCCACCACGCAGCTGATGCCCAAGTAGACGCCCGCGTGCGTGCCAAACAGCTCTAGGCCCATCAGCAGGCAGGCCAGCGGCGTGTTGGCCGCCCCGCTGAACACGCCCACGAAACCCATGCCCGCCAGCAGCGCCACCGGCAGCGGCAGCACCCCAGCCAGCGCCGAGCCCAGCGCCGCCCCGATGAAAAACAGCGGCGTGACCTCGCCGCCCTTAAAGCCCGCCCCCAGCGTAAGGGCCGTCAGGGCCAGCTTCAGGGCGAAGTCCTGCGCCGGCAGCGGGTGCCGGAAGGCTTCCACGATGACCGGTACCCCCAGGCCCTCGTAGCGGCTGGTGCCCAGCGCCCACATACTAGCCGCCACCAGCACCCCACCCAGCACCGGCCGCAGCGGCGCGTAGGTGATGCGGCCGAACTGCTTGCTCAGCCCGTGCGTGAGCGTGGCGAAGCCGCTGGCCGTAAGGCCGAACAGCGCCCCGGCCAGCAGCGCGCAGCCCAGCCCCAGCGCCGTGAGCGGCATAGCCGCCAGCTCGGGGTAGGGCGTGTGCCCCACGCCCCAGGCCCGCGTCACGGCATCGGCCACCACGGCGGCCAGAAAGCTCGGTAGAATAGCCTCGTAGCGCACACTGCCCAGCAAGAACACCTCCAGCCCGAACACCGCGCCGGCCAGCGGCGTGCCGAACACCGCGGCAAAGCCCGCGCTCATGCCCGCAATCAGCAGCAGCTGCCGCTCGCGCCGGGGCAGCCAGCGGCTCAGTTGGTCGGCCAGCGCCCCGCCCATCTGCACGGCCGTGCCCTCGCGCCCGGCCGAGCCGCCGAAAAGATGGGTGACGAGTGTGCCGCCCAGCACCAGCGGCACCAGCCGCAGCGGAATAATTTCGCCGGGGGCGTGGATTTCGTCCAGAATCAGGTTGTTGCCCTTCACCACCCGGTTGCCGAAGTAGTGGTAGGCCAGGCCCACCAACAGGCCGCCCGCCGGCAGCAGCGCCAGCGCCCAGGGGTGTGCTTCACGCCAGTGGGTCACCCATTCCAGGCTTACTAGAAAGCCGGCCGAGGCCGTGCCTGCCAGTGCGCCTACCAAGCTGGCTAGCAGCAGCCAGCGCCCCACAAACCAAGCGGTAGGGGTTGGGTGAAAGGCCCGTAAACGAATGGGCACCAAACGGGAATAGAGGGGGTGAAAAGCCACGGCGGTAAGCGAACAGGATGAAACCAGCGGCGTGGCCCCAATGGCCAGCCGTCTCGTAGGAATCATCAGCGCAGCGTGCTAGGCGCCGGCGGTTCGCGGTGGAAATCCATCACCGTACTTCGGGGGCTTTAACGCGAAGCGGTGGGGGAATGTTTCCGAAAATAGCCTGGCCCTGCAATAAATGCTAAAAAGGCTGTCTTTTCGAGGGCTACAACACGGACATTCGTCCAGCTGACCCGACCAGCCGTTTAACCGCTCATGGTGTAGGTACGCGCCGATATGCCGGAACAGTGGCCGTCACACAGGCTGTGCGGAGCAACTTGGCTGGTGCACTCAGTTATTCAAGCGAATCGGGCGGATTCGCGTAACTGTAGCAGGCCGTCTTTTTTCGCGGTGAGGAGCTGTATCAGCTGCAAGCCCAAGTAGCGGCACTACCCTAGCGGAGATAAGGCCTAGAAAGCTGTTTGAGTTAATAAGAACGGTCATGCTTCGCCAAGCGCAGTATGACGGCCTTTTTTTGCTCATTTCAAAGAACAAGCATAACGGCAAAAAAGCGGGCCCAGCCATTCGATTTTGGTTGCCGCGCCCGGGCACTGCCTACTCAGAATATCCTCAGCATCGGGGCGAATCTTGCGCTCCTTCTTCGGCTGCGGGGCCGCCCGGTGAGAGCCGGGTGGCCCCGCATGTCCCTCACGCTCAAGCTGGATGCTATGTGGTGGTTATATGCCTTGTTATCGGCCGTGTTTGCGGCGCTTACCGCCGTACTGGCCAAAATCGGCATCCGGGGTGTCGACTCCAATCTGGCCACGGCCATCCGCACGGTGGTTATTCTGGTGCTGGCCTGGGGCATCGTGTACTTCCAGGGCGGCCTGGCGCAGCTCGGGCAGCTCACGCGCGCCAACCTGCTGTTTCTGGGCCTTTCGGGTCTGGCCACCGGCTTGTCGTGGCTGTGCTATTTCCGGGCGCTGCAGCTGGGCACGGTGGCGCAGGTAGCCCCGGTCGACAAGCTCAGCGTGGCCCTGGCCATTGGCCTGTCGGTCGTGTTTCTGGGCGAAAAGCTGACCTGGCACACGAGCCTGGGCGCGGCCCTGATTATCGGCGGCACGCTGGTATTGATTCGGTGACTGATGCGTTGATGCTTACAATGTCCTTTCATTTTTTATGATGGTGCTACCTAGGACTGCTGCCAGGCCCGCGGCCTTTTACTCCTGACCCTCGGGCGCCACACTACGCTGGCAGTCTCGGTAGCGTG
Source organism: Hymenobacter defluvii (assembly GCF_017589435.1). Lineage (NCBI taxonomy): Bacteria > Pseudomonadati > Bacteroidota > Cytophagia > Cytophagales > Hymenobacteraceae > Hymenobacter > Hymenobacter defluvii. Next base: position 28,161 of record NZ_JAGETX010000010.1, on the reverse strand, counting down.
GGGCTTGTGCTCAAAGCCGCCGCCGGTGGGTGGCCCCGATAGCCGTCGTCTGGTCGTCCGGAATTCCAGCGCACGCCCCCACAAGCGCACGGTGACCAGCTCTACCATTCTGCTGCCGGGGAAGAAGTGGCCGAATCAGGCGGGGCCGGCGAGGCGTGCCGCCGCTGCCTGGCCGTCAGGCGGGCCAGGGCTACGGGGGTTACCCCGGCCGTGGTGGTCAGGCCGTTCAGAAAATCCAGCTGTTCGAGCACGCGCAGCAGCTGCACAAAGGTGAACAGCGACGTGGGCCGGCCGTGCTCAATGAGGCTTGGGGTGGCCCGGTCGATGCCTGTTGCATCGGCTACTGCCCGCTGCGACTGGTTACGATTCAGGCGCATTTGCCGGAGCGAGCGACCAAGCTCGCGCAGCACCGCCGTATCGGAAGAAGAATACCAGTTCAGGTTGTATAAACGCAACAAATCAGGTTGAAATCACCTGGTCTGTTGCGTTTGCACAACAACTATAGCTTTCAACAACCCTACTATGCTGTTTGGGAGAAAAGATTGGTAGCGACGACGTAGCAGCTCGCGTCAGAGCCAAACAGTCGTCTTATTCGCGACCTTTGACCCCATGTCCGACTTCCGCCTGCGCGTGTTTGCCGCCGCCGCCCGCCACCTGAGTTTCACCAAAGCCGCCCAGGAGCTGTTCATCAGCCAGCCGGCCGTGACGCGGCACATCCGCGAGCTGGAAACCCACTACGGCCAGCGCCTGCTGGAGCGGCGCGGCAACCGCGTGGCCCTCACCGAGGCCGGCCACCTGCTGCTGGCCCACGCCGAGGCCGTGGCCGAAGCCGAGCACGCCGTGGAAGCCCGCCTGCACGCCCTGCGTGACCCGGCCGACACCGCCGGCCGCCTGCGGCTGGGGGCCAGCACCACCCTGGCCCAGTACGTGCTGCCGGGCCTGCTGCCGGGCTTCCGCCGCCGCTACCCGCAGGTGGAGCTGACGCTGCGCAACGCCAACACCGAGCAGATTGGCGAGGCCCTGCTGCGCCACGAGCTGGACCTGGGCCTGGTGGAGGGCGGCCCGCACTCGCGCGACCTGCATTACGAGCTGCTGCTGCCCGACGAGCTGGTGGCCGTGCGAGCGGCCACGCCGACCGGCCCGCCCCCGGCCCCGCTGCCCCTGGCCGAGGCGCTGGCCCACCCGCTGGTGCTGCGCGAGCGGGGCTCGGGCACGCTCGACGTGCTGGAAGCCGCCCTGCGCGAGCTACAGGTGAAACCCGCCAGCCTGAGCGTTACCTTCCATTTTGACAACACTGAGGCCATTAAGGGCTACCTGCTGGCCGACCCGGCCGCGCTGGGCTTCGTGTCGCGCCGGGCCCTGGCGCGCGAGCTGGCGGCGGGCCTACTTGAAATCGTGCCCATTGACGGGCTGCACCTATCCCGGCAGTTCGAGTCGGTGTGGGTGCAGGGGCAGCCATTGGGGCGGCCCGCCCAGCGGCTACTCACCTATCTGATCACCATGCTATAACAACACGTTATTTCAGATAGCAAATCGGTATAAACAAGGCATAGGGGAAGAGCGTACCTTTGGGTAGTAGTTCGCTGCAATGGCGACCATCGTTTCACCCTCTTCTCTTCGTGCTATGCTTACGCCCCCGCTCTTCCCTACTCCCGACCACGCCGCTGACCACGGCACCCCGCACTACGGCACCTTCGGCACGCCCGAAGACGCAGCCGAATCTACATACTGCGCCGAGCCCACCGACGGCTCAAACGATAACCCCGACGAGTTCAGCGAGCTGCGCGGCCCGCAGCTGCGCACCGAGCAGTACTGCATGCCCGGGGCGCAGTCGGACCCTGCCCGGCAGCGCGGCCACGTGGAAATGAACCAGAATGTGGCCGCCGTGCAAGCGGCCCAGGACGGCACGCCGGCCGAGCAGAAAGCCGCCTACGCCCTCGACGACCCGCGCATGGCCGGCGGCGACGTGTTCGACCTCCGCGACGAGCAAACCGGCTGGTAGCCCTGCTGGCGTGGCGCCGCCCCTCTTTGATCACTTGCTGTTATGTCAATGGGCCTGTTTGCGCTGCCTATGCGCTAGCGGCCACTGCCCGCGGGGCCCATTCTCCCATTCCTCTTTTCGTTATGACTGCCGAACCGCTGACCCGTCCCGCCACTCCGGCCACGCCTACCCCAACCTCGCCTGAAGAAACGCCTACCGGCTTCTTCCGCCACTTCCACACGCCCCGCGTGGTGTTTGGGCAGGACATTACGCTGCGCCAGGTGCTATTTGCGCTGTTTCTGGTGTTCTGCCTCACGCCCTGGGCCTCGCCGCCGGTGGCGCTGGCCCTGGGGCTGGTGCTGGCCCAGACGGTGGGCAACCCCTTCACCAGCCACACCAAGGCTTTCACCCACAAGCTGCTGCAATTCTCGGTGATTGGATTGGGCTTTGGCATGAACGCCCACGCGGCGGTGCAGGCCGGCAAGGAGGGCATCCTATTCACGGTGGTGTCCATCTTCGGTACGCTCATCCTGGGCTACTTCGTGGGCAAGTGGATGGGGCTGGGGCGACACGTAGTGCATTTGATTTCGTGCGGCACCGCTATTTGCGGCGGCTCGGCCATTGCGGCCATCGGACCGGTGCTGCGGGCCAAGGACGAGGAAATGTCGGTGGGCCTGGGTACGGTGTTCGTGCTCAATGCGCTGGCGCTGTTCCTGTTCCCGCCCATCGGCCACGCGCTGGCCATGACGCAGAATCAATTCGGCCTGTGGTGCGCTATTGCCATTCACGACACCTCCTCGGTGGTGGGCGCGGCGGCGGCCTACGGCAACCAGGCACTGGAAGTGGCTACCACCGTGAAGCTGGCGCGGGCCCTGTGGATAATTCCGGTGGCCATCGGCACGGCCATGCTGTTCAAGCAGAAGGGCGTCAAAATCACCATTCCCTACTTCATCCTGGGCTTTATTCTGGCCATGCTCTTTAACACCTTCGTGCCGGCCTACGTGCCCGCCGCCGCGAAGCTGGGGCCGGTGATGACGCACTTGGCCAAAATCGGCCTCACGGTGACGCTGTTCTTCATCGGGGCGGGGCTGTCGGCCAAGGTGGTGAAGGCGGTGGGCGTGAAGCCCTTCGTGCTGGGCATTGTGCTGTGGGTGGTTATCTCGACGGCCTCGCTCTACGTAATTCTGCACGCGGCTTAAAGATGACCCGGCTGGCCGGCAGCGGCCGGTCCTTCCCCGCAACTTCTTATTGCTTGCTCAAGCTTTGGCACCGCCTGGTGGCGGTAGCCCAGTCTGGCCCTTACCCACCCTTATTACCCTGACGCCCCGATGGAAACGCCCCCACCACCCCGCCTACAGCCCGAAGACAAGCAGGTGCTGCTGAAAGTGACCGGCCTGCTCACCTGGCTCACGGGCCTGCTGGCGCTGGTGGTGGCCGTGACGGCCTACGGGCTGCTGGCCCCGCCGCCGCCCACTCCGGCCGTGGCCCGGCTGTCGGCCGATGCCTCGGGCAACCCCGGCACCCAGCCGCCCCGGTCGCAGCCGGGCAGCCCGCCCGACTTCTTCGCCCCGGCCCGCTTCCTGCTCGACAGCGTGCCGCAAACCCCCGAGGGCGAGCTGGTACGCTACGGCCACGAACTGATTGCCCACACGCCTGACTACCTGGGGCCGCAGGCGCGGCAGCCGCTGCTGCGCCTAGCCGGCAACAACCTGGCCTGCCAAAACTGCCACCTGCAAGCCGGTCAGAAAGCCTTTGCCGCGCCCTACGTGGGCATCTGGGGCATCTACCCCGCCTACAAGGGCCGCGAAAACGCCATCAGCACCCTCGAAGACCGCATCAACGGCTGCATGACGCGCAGCCTCAACGGCCGCCCGCTGCCGCTCGACGGCCGGGAGATGAAGGCGCTGGTGACGTACATGAAGTGGCTGGGCCGCCAGGTGCCGGTAGGGGAAAAGGTGCAGGGCCAAGGCTTCGTGAAGTTCACGATGCCCAACCGGGAGGCCGACCTGGGGCAGGGCAAACTCGTCTTTGCCCAGCAGTGCGCCAGCTGCCACGGGGCTGGCGGGCAGGGCCAGCGGGCCGGCCAGGGCGGGCAGTACCAATACCCGCCACTGTGGGGCCCCGACAGCTACAACGACGGGGCCGGCATGCACCGCCTGCAAACGGCGGCCCGCTTCCTCAAGGCCAACATGCCCTTCGGGGCGACGGCGGCGCACACCGTCCTCACTGATGCGCAGGCCTACGACGTGGCGGCTTACATTAACTCGATGCCACGGCCGCACATGGCCCACCTGGAACGGGATTACCCTAACCTCACCCAGAAGCCCATCGACTGCCCCTACCCGCCCTACGCCGACCAGCTCAGCCAGCACCAACACCAGTTCGGGCCGTACGCGGCCACGGGCCAGAAGGGCGGCGAGTAGCTCCCCGCGTTTTATCACCCTACTGCTCATATCCCATGAAAAATCTAGTGCTAACTGCCGCCCTCGCGGCCGGCCTCGCCCTACCGGGCCTTGCCCAATCTTCCACTGCCATGACCGACCAGCAAGCCTTTCAGCAAGGCACTTTCCACGGCGCCACGGCCGACCAGGCCCAGTACCACGTCATCTACCAGCTTGACAGCGACGACCCCAAGCTCATCCAGCAAACGCTGCGCAACATCGGCAACGCGCTGGAGGATACGCGGCTGAAAGGTAAGCTCACCGTGGAGCTCGTGGCCTTCGGCAACGGGGTAGCTGTTTTTCGCAAAGACCAGTCCTACGAGCCGCAGCTCACGGCCCTCAAGCAGAAAGGCGTCATTCTGGCCCAGTGTCTGAACACACTGAAAGAAAAGAAAATCAGCAAGGACGAGCTGCTGCCGCTCATTGCCTACGTGCCCAGCGGCAACGGGGAGCTGATTATCCGCCAGGCCCAGGGCTGGTCGCTGGTGCATCCGTAGTCCTACCCTTCACCCGCCCTACTTCCGCTGCCTATGAAATCCGCTTTCACCCCGCTGCTGGCGCTGCTGCTCGCCGCGCCGGCTGCCCTTTCGGCCCAGACCATGCCCACACCCAAGTCCGCCCCCGTTGAACCCGCCCACCGCTTCGACCCGCCCTGGAACGCGCCTTCGCAGGTGGGCGTGCCCTTCACCGTGCCCGGCATCGACAACGTGCCCGACCTCTACGGCGACATCGTCGACCCGCAGCTAGTGGTATTCTTCGGCGGCAACCAGTTCATGGTGCTTGATGACCTGCTGAAGGAATTTCGCAAAGCCTACCCGCAGTACCAGCGCATTTTCGTGGAGACGCTGCCGCCCGGCATCCTGGCTGAGCAGATAAAGCAGGGCAGCCTGGTGGTGGGCAACCTGCGCATCGCGCTGAAGCCCGACGTGTACGCGGCCGGCAAAAACCGCATGGACCAGACCCCGGAGTGGTTTGTCCGCACCAGCAGCTACGCCCAGAACCGGCTGGCCATTCTGGTGCGCAAGGGCAACCCGAAGAAAGTGACCAGCCTGCGCGACCTGGGCCGGCCCGAGGTGCGCGTGAGCATGCCCAATCCCGAATGGGAGGGCATCGGCAAGCGCATCGAGGAATCGTACGAGAAGGCCGGCGGCGCGGCCCTGAAAACGGCCGTGATGACGACCAAGGTGAAAGCTGGCACCACGTTCCTGACCCAGATTCACCACCGCCAGTCGCCGCTACGGGTGCTCTACGACCAGTCGGATGCCGCCCCGGTATGGTACACGGAGGCCTACTACCAGCAGCTGCTGGGCCACCCGACCGAGACCGTGGCCATTCCCGACAGGGAAAACATCACGGCCAACTACGTGGTCGGGGTGATGAAAGCCGCGCCCCACACCAAAGCCGCTGAAGACTTCGTGGCCTTCCTGAGCAGCCCCGCCGGGCAGGCTGTGTACCAGAAATACGGCTTCCTGCCGCCGGCTAAGTAACCCCTTGTTACCCATGAAAACATCCCCGCTCACCCGGCTCCGCCGCTTCGCCTTGCTACTGATGTCCCCCGCTCTGCTCGCGGCCGCGCCCGCCGCCGCCCAAACCCTGCACGTGTACGGCCCCGGCGGTCCGGCCACGGCCATGAAGGAGTGCGCCGCCGCCTTCACCCAGCAAACCGGCCTGGCCGTGGAAGTCACGGCCGGCCCCGAGCCCAAGTGGTTCGAGCAGGCCCGGCAGGATGCTGACCTGGTGTACGGCGGGGCCGAATACATGCTCACCCAGACGGCGCTGGCCCACCCCGGCTTTCTGGACGAAGCCAGCCGCGCCAGCCTCTACGCCCGCGCGTCGGCGGTGCTGGTGCGCCCCGGCAACCCCTTGCACGTCAAGCGCCTCGAAGACCTGGCCCGGCCCGGCGTGCGCCTGCTCGACGTGAACGGGGCCGGCCAGATGGGCATGACCGAGGACATGGCCCGCACCCCGGCCCTCATCAGCAACCTGCAACACAACACCAAAACCTCGGTCAAAACCAGCGCCGAGGCCGTGGACCTCTGGCAGCAAAAGCCCCAGGACTACGACGCCTGGATTACCTACGCCTCCTGGCAGCCACGCCTGCCCGGCTCGCAGCTGGTGCGCCTGCCCCGCGGCCAGCGCGTGTACCGAGGCACACCCATTGCGTTGACCCAACGCACCACCCAGGCCGCCCCGGCCCGGCAGTTCGTGGCCTTTTTGCAGTCGGCCGAGGGCCACGCCATTTTCCGCCGCCACGGCTGGGAATAACGCTGCATGCTCCCGCCCGCGATGAAAGCCCCGCCTGTTTCGCTGCTCGACTTGCGCGTGTGCCCCACCGGGCGGCCCGCCGAGCCCCTGCGGATGCAGCGGCTAGAAGCGCTGGCGGCCCACGCGCCGGGCCAGACCCGCGCCCACCAGTTCTGGCTGCTGCTGTACGTGGCCGGGGGCACGGGTCGCGTGTGCCTGCCTACCCAGGCGCTGACGCTGCGCCCCGGCCGGCTGCTGCTGCTGCCACCGGGCACGGTACTGGCCTGGGACCTGGCCCCCACCTGCCGGGGCGAGGCCGTGTGCTTCGCGGCCGACTACTACCTGGCTCAGTTTGCCCGGCCAGGCCTGCCCACTGACCTGGTGCCGCATACCCGCGACCTGCCCCCGGCCGGCCGGGCCGAAGTGCGCCAGCTGCTCGCCCACCTGGCCCGCGCCCTGGCCGAGCCGGCCGGTGCCCCCGCCACGGCCCGCGCCTACCTGCACCTGCTGCTGACGCTGACCCTGGCGGCCTCCTCGTCCCCCGACGAATTGCTGGCCCCCGCGCCGTCCCTGGGCCGCCTGGCGCACTTCGGGCAGCTGCTCGACGCGCATTTCCGCACCCACAAAACGGTGCGGGCCTACGCCGCTTGGCTGCACCTGACGCCCGACCACCTCAACGCCCTGTGCCGCCGGCAGCTGGGCCACACGGCCCACCAGCTCATTCAGGCGCGGGTGCTGGCCGAGGCCCGGCACCTGCTGCGCCACGGGGCGCTGTCGGTGGCTGAGGTGGGCTACGCGCTGGGCTTCGACGATGCGTCCCACTTCGGGCGCTTCTTCCGCCGGCATCTGGGCTGCTCGCCCCGCGCCTACCAGCAAAACCCGGATTATGGCCGGCAAAACCCGGAAACTGGCCAGCAAACCATCTCCGCCGGCCGCTAAGTTTACCGTGGCCCGGTTGAGCCAACGCGCATGCTCCTCTTATTCCCGTATCCGATGTTACTTCCCTCCGCTTCCTCACCCGCTTCGGTCCCGGCCGGCGTGGCCACCACCGCCCACGTTGAGCCCCACGAAAAGCAGCACTGGCTGTTCAAGTACGTGTTCAGTCAGGACCACAAGATGATAGCCCGGCAGTTTTTGCTCACGGGCATGTTCTGGGCCTTTGTGGGTGGGGCGCTGTCCACGCTGTTTCGGCTGCAACTGGGCTGGCCCGAAGGGACAATGGAGTGGCTTAAACCACTGCTAGGCAAGTGGATTGAGGCGGGCAAGCTCAACCCCGAGTTCTACCTGGCGCTGGTAACCATGCACGGCACTATCATGCTATTTTTCGTGCTCACGGCAGGCCTCAGCGGTACCTTTTCCAACCTGCTCATTCCCCTGCAGATTGGCGCGCGCGACATGGCCTCGGGCTTCATGAACATGCTCTCCTACTGGTTCTTCTTCCTCTCAGGCACCATCATGCTCAGCTCGCTGTTTCTGGAAACCGGCCCAGCGGCGGCTGGCTGGACCGTCTACCCGCCGCTTTCGGCGCTACCGCAGGCCATCCCGGGCTCTGGTTTGGGGCAAACACTGTGGCTGGTGAGTATGGTGTTTTTTGTGGTGAGTACGCTGTTGGGTAGCGTCAACTACATCACCACGGTGCTGAATCTACGCACGCGGGGTATGAGCATGACTAAGTTGCCGCTCACGGTGTGGGCGCTGTTCATCACGGCTATTCTGGGGTTGCTTACGTTTCCGGTACTGCTCTCGGCGCTATTGCTGCTGGTGTTCGACCGCAGCTTCGGCACCAGCTTTTTTCTGTCCGACATCTATATTGCCGGGCAGGCGCTGCCCAACACGGGTGGCTCACCTATTCTCTACCAACACCTGTTCTGGTTTCTGGGCCACCCCGAGGTCTATATTGTTATCATGCCGGGCATGGGTATGGTGTCGGAGATTATGGCTACCAATGCCCGCAAGCCCATTTTCGGCTACCGCGCCATGATTGGTTCGCTGTGTGCCATTCTGCTGCTGTCGTTTGTAGTGTGGGGGCACCACATGTTTGTCACGGGCATGAATCCGTTTCTGGGCTCGGTGTTCATGTTCCTGACGCTGATTATTGCGGTACCCTCGGCGGTGAAAACATTTAACTGGCTGGCGACACTCTGGCGGGGCAACATCCGCTTTACTACGGCCATGCTCTTCAGCATCGGGTTTGTATCGCTGTTTGTGGCCGGTGGCCTCACGGGCATCGTGTTGGGCAACGCGGCCCTGGATATTCAGTTGCACAACACCTACTTCGTTATTGCTCACTTTCACCTGGTGATGGGCTCGGCGGCGTTTTTCGGCATGTTCGCGGGCGTGTACCACTGGTTTCCGAAGATGTTCGGGCGCATGCTCGACGAGAAGTTGGGCTACGTGCACTTCTGGCTCACGTTCGTGTGCATCTACCTCATCTTCATGCCCATGCACTACCTGGGCATTGCCGGCTTTCCGCGCCGCTACTATTCGTGGACGGCCTTCGACTCGTTCTCGCAGTTTGCTGATTTAAATAGGTTTATCAGCGTGTTTGCCATTTTGATCTTTCTGGCCCAGTTCGTTTTCCTGTTCAACTTCTTCTACAGTATGTGGCGGGGCCGCCGCGCCACCCAGAACCCGTGGAACTCGACCACGCTGGAGTGGACCACGCCCGTGGACACGCCCCACGGCAACTGGCCGGGCGAGGTGCCGGCCGTATACCGCTGGCCCTACGACTACAGCAAGCCCGGCGCCGCGGCCGACTTCATTCCGCAAACTGTGCCCTACTCGGCCACGCCGGAGTCGAACCTGCCGCAGGAACAGGTGCAGCAGGGACAGGCCAGTGGTGAGTGAGGTGGGGAAGTGATTTTAGGGCATGACCTCGCCTCCCAGCCCGCACTACACCGACGTCGCGGCCCGAAACCTGCGCCGCATCGAGTCGCTCAGCGACGGGGTGTTTTCCATCGCTATGACCCTACTCGTACTCAACCTGCGCGTGCCGGCCGCTGCCCTCGTGCGCACTGAGGCCGCCGTGGGGCCGGCCCTGCTACGGCTGCTGCCCGACCTGGGGGGCTACGTGCTGGGGTTCCTGTCGCTGGGCATCTTCTGGGTGTGCCAGAGTACGCAGTTCACCTACCTGGAACGCAGCGACCGGCGGCTGGCCTGGTGGCACATTTCCTTTTTGCTGGTGGTAGGGCTGTTGCCGTTTTCCACCGCTTTTCTAACCACGCACCTGCCCCTGCGCGGAGCCGTGCTGGTGTACTGGGCCAATTTGCTGCTGCCGGGGCTGGCGCTGCTGGGCAGCTACCGCTACGCCCAGCGCCAGGGCCTGTTGCGCCCTGCCGAGGCCGCCGTAAGCCGCGCCCTGGTGCGCCGCCTCGGGCTGATGCAGCTGCAATACGCGGCGGCCGTGGCCCTGTGCTTCGTGCACGTATACGCCGGGGTGGGCTTGCTGCTGCTGGTGCAGCTCAACTACGCCGTGGGGCTGGTGGCCAGCCGCTGGCTGGGCGACTGACCCAGCCCGAAACGCGCAGGCCGGTAGCGCGTAGTTAGCTGTAACCCCTACCTTTTATCTTATGCGCATCACCAAGTACATCCATTCCTGCCTGCTGTTCGAGCTGGATGGCCAGCAAATCCTCTTCGACCCCGGCAAGTTTTCTTTCAACGAAGGCCTTGTCAAGCCCGAGACTTTCAAGGACGTGTCCGTCGTCCTCATCACCCACGACCACCCCGACCACCTCGACGTGGAAGCGCTGCAGAAAATCGTGGCCCTGCGCCAGGCTGTCATCATTTCCAACCGCGAAGTGGCCGCCAAGCTGAAAGCGCATGGCCTGACCGTGCAAATCCACGAGGAAGGCCCGCTGGATGTGGGCGCGTTTCAGCTGCTGGCCATCCCAGTGCAGCACGAGGCTATTCTCGACAGCTCCTTGCCGCAGATGACCGCCTGGCTGGTAAATGGCCAGGTGCTGAACCCAGCCGACTCCTTTGCCCATAACCTGCTCCAATTCGCGGGCGTGGAGCTGCTGGTGCTGCCCGTTACCGCGCCCTTCCTGACGGAGCTGGTAGTGGCCGACTTTGCCCTGAAAATGCGCCCCAAGCAGATTCTGCCGGTGCACGACGGCTACCTCAAGCCCTTCTTCGTCGAGCAGCGCTACGACAACTACGAGCCGTTTTTTGCGAAGCACGGCATCGTATTTCATCGGCTGGCCGAACCGGGCGCTGCCATTATCCTCCCGTAGCCTACCCCTATCCCCACCAACCTACTCGCCCTTTCGGACCGGCTGGCCCTGCAACGCACCCGGCTGGCCAATGACCGCACCTGCTGATCTACGTGCGCATCCGCCTGGCGCTGGTGGGCTTCGGCCTCACGCTGCTACCGTTTCACCCCGAGCGGGGCGGGCGGCTGGGCTACTCGGCCCTGGCCGTGGCGGGCGTGGTGCTGGCGGTGGGGCTGCTGCGCTTTCGCGCCCACCGCTGCCAGCTGGCATCTTGCCAGGTGGCCACGGAATAACCATCGTACTAACTGACTACAAGTCTATTCCCTTCCTGCCCCCCGGCAGTGCCGTTGGGCACCGCCGGGGGCGTAGAAAAGCTGCCCGCATGAGATGTTATTGGACGATAACTTCCACGGCCCCGATTTTATTGACCATGTAGGTGCGGCGGTCGGGGTCGTGCTCGGTGGGCTGGGTGTGGCCGGCGCGGTCGGTGGCGCGGGCTTGCAGCGTGTGCCGGCCCGGCGCGGCGGGCGGCGTCCAGCGAAATTCCCACAGCCGCCAGGCAAAGGGCACGGATGCGTCGAGCAGGGTGGCGGCCTGCCAGGTGCGCCCGTTGTCGGTGCTGACCTCCACGCGGGTGACCTCGCTCTCGCCCGTCCAGGCGGCCCCGAATACGCGGTAGGGCTGGCCGGCCGGCACCACCTCGTGCAGGGCCGGGCGCGCAATTTCGGCCTTCACCTGCGTTTCCGTCACGGCCGTCAGCGTAGGCTGGCCGTGCTGGCGCTGCCAGTAGGCGTACTCCAGCGTCTGCCAGTAGCCCGCGAAGGGCTTGGCCGTAACCGTAATTTTGCTCAGCCACTTCACCGAGGCCATGCCGTACCAGCCCGGCACCACCAGCCGCACCGGAAACCCGTGCTCGGGCGGTAGCGGCTGGCCGTTCATAAGGTAGGCCACCAGCACCTCGGGCTGCCGGGCCTTGGCCAGCGGCAGGCTGCGGGCAAAGGCGATGGTGCCCGGCGATTTGGGCTCTTCGGTGACCTCGCCCTTATCGGCCCCTTCGCAGATAACCTCCACGGCCCCGGCGTTGAGGCCGGCCCGTTCCAGCAGCGCGGCCAGCGGCACGCCGGTCCATTCGGCATTGCCCACCGCTCCCTGCTCCCAGAGTAGCCCTTTTACCTTGGGGGCCAGCCGGGCGCGGCCGTTGCCAGCGCATTCCAGCGTGGCCGTCACGGTTTTAGCAGGCAGCTTACGCAGTTCGTCATAGCTGATGGTCAGCGCTTTTCGTACTTCGCCTTCAATGCGCAGCTGCCACGTGGCGGCGGTCAGTTGCGGAATGGGGAAGTGGCTGCGAATGTAGAAGCGGTTGTTAGACACCAGCCGCTCGTCCAGGGTCGGAAAGGGCAGTTCCAGGTTCAGGGGCTCTTTTTCGCGGGTGATGAGCCCCGGAAACGTACCCGGCCCCACCGGCAGCGCAGCCGGGTGCAGGGGCGACACCGGGTCGGCCTGGGCCCCGTAGGTGCTGGCCACGGCCAGCGCTGGCACCAGCCCCGTCAATACGGCGCGGCGGCTCATGCCCTTGCCGGGCTCGGAAGTAGTTTCGGCCATGGTTTCTAGTATTTGGGAAAGTAATGCCGCCGCGCTGTCAGCGGGGAAGCCCTGCTACTACTGCATGCGTCGCCAAAAAGTTGACCGCCTGCCTACCGGCTACCCCGCCAGCTGCGCCTGGATGGGGACGCCCGCCAGCAGCGTCTTGTGAATGGGGCACTGGTCGGCCACGCGGGCCAGGCGCTGGCGCTGCTCGTCGCTGAGCGCGCCCTGCAGGTGCAGCTGCACGTCCAGGCGGGTGATGACGTGCCTCGCATCACGCTCAAAGCTGACGGTGGCTTCCACGTGCTCCAGGGGCCACTGCTGGCGGCTGGCGTACATGCGCACCGTGATGCAGGTACAGGCGCTCAGGGCGGCGGCCAGCAGCTCGCCCGGCGAGGGGCCCAGGTCCTGGCCGCCCTGCGCGGCGGGCTCGTCGGCCACCAGTGTGTGGCCGCGCTCCAGGGTGAGGGCGGTACGATAGGGAGTGGCATCCAGGCGGCCGGAAACGGTAGGCATAAGCGAGAAAGAAGGAAAGTGGATATTGGGAAGACGCTAGAAAAACCTGCTGCCGCGCGCGCCGTTAAAAGCCCTACGCTTGTACACATGAAAGGTTGTTCATACATTTGCCCCACCTATGACTGCTCCTGCTGCCGCGCTGCCGATTGACCTGGGCCTCGACATCGAGAAGATGGAGAAAGTGGCGTTCATTCTCAAAACCACGGCCCATCCCACGCGCATCGGCATTGTGCAGTTGCTGGCGGCGCACGACAGCCTGTCGGTGACCGAAATCTGCGAGCGGCTGGGTGGCGCGGAGCAGTCGCTGACTTCGCACCACCTGGCCAGCATGAAGCTCAAGGGCCTGCTCAGCAGCTCGCGCCAGGGCAAGAACATCTACTACTCGCTCAAGATGCGCGAGGTCATTACCGTTATCCAGTGCCTGGCGGGCTGCACGGCCCTGTAAGCGGGGCTTTTTTTTACGTTCATGCATGAACGTTGCTTCATGTTTTCATATAACTCACCCCTTTTCCTCCCCGCTTCATGCTGCATTACCTGGGTTACTTCGCCGCCATTTTCATCGGGCTTTCGCTGGGCATCCTGGGCGGGGGCGGCTCCATCCTCACGGTGCCGGTGCTGGTGTACCTGATGGGGGTGAGCCCGGTGCTGAGCACGGCCTATTCGCTCTTCATCGTGGGCAGCACCTCGCTGGTAGGCGCGGCGGGCTATTTCCGCAAGGGGCTGGTGGCCTTGCCCACGGCGCTGGTTTTCCTGGGTCCGTCGCTGCTGGCGGTGTTTCTGACCCGCAAAGTGCTGGTGCCGGCCCTTCCGCACGAGCTGTTCACCATTGGCAGCCTGGTGTTCACCAAGGACTTGCTGGTGCTGGTGGCCTTTGCCGTGCTGATGGTGGCGGCGGCTACCTCCATGATTCGCAGCGGCCGGCCCGACGCGGCGGCCGACGAGCCGCTGGGCAAAACCAACTACCCGCTGGTGCTCACCATCGGGGCGGTGGTGGGGCTGCTCACGGGCTTTGTGGGCGCGGGCGGCGGCTTTCTCATCATCCCGGCGCTGGTGCTCTTTGCGCGCCTGCCCATGAAGCTGGCCGTGGGTACCTCGCTGGCCATCATTGCCCTGAACTCGCTCATCGGCTTCTCGGGCGATTTGAGCACCGGCCGGGCCATGGATTGGTCGTTTCTGCTGGGCTTTCTGGCCTTTGCCCTGGGCGGCATCGTGCTGGGCACCTACTTGGCCCGCTTCATTCCGGGAGCCAGCCTCAAGCCGGCCTTTGGCTGGTTCACCCTGGCCATGGGCGCTTTCATTCTGACTAAAGAGCTGCTGTTTCACCACGCGTAGCCTAACCGCTTTTCTTGCTCAATCCCACTCATTTTCCCTCCGAGTTCCATGCAAATCGAGCAGTTTGAAGACAAGGGCCTGGCCCACTTCTCCTACGCCATCCTCAGCGACTGCGCCAAGGAAATCGTGCTGGTGGACCCCGCCCGCGACCCCCAGCCGTACTACGACTTCGCCAAAGCAAACGACGCCACCATCGTGTGCGTGCTGGAAACCCACCCCCACGCCGACTTCGTGTCCTCGCACCTGGAAATCGCGCAGCACACCGGGGCCGTCATTCGCGTGAGCAAGCTGCTGGGGGCCGAGTATGCCCACGAGGCCTTCGACGAGGGCGACTCCTTCGCGGTGGGTAAGCTCACCTTCCGGGCGCTGAACACGCCTGGCCACTCGCCCGACTCGGTGAGCACCGTGCTCAGCCGTGAGGGCCGGGACGTGGCCGTGTTCACGGGCGACACGCTGCTCATCGGCGACGTGGGCCGGCCCGACCTGCGCGAAAAGGCGGGCAATATGACCGCCAAGCGCGAAGAACTGGCTAAACAGATGTACCTCTCGACCCGCGAGAAGCTGATGACGCTGGCCGACGACGTGCTGGTGTACCCCGCCCACGGCGCGGGCTCGCTCTGCAGCAAGGCCACCAGCACGGCCAGCAGCAGCACCATCGGGGCCGAGAAAAATGGCAACTACGCCCTGCGGCCCCAATCAGAGGAAGACTTTGTGCAGGAGCTGCTGGCCGACCAGCCTTTCATCCCCAAGTACTTCGGCTACGACGTGGACCTGAATAAAGCCGGGGCCCCCGACTTCGCTCCCGGCGTGGCCCGGGTGCCGCGCCTGGCGGCAAACGAGGCCCTGGCTGCCGGCGTGGTCATCGTCGACACGCGCCCCGAGGCGGAGTTCAAGCGCGGGCACCTGCCCGAGGCGATTAACATTCAGCAGGGCGGCAAATTTGAAACCTGGCTGGGCTCCATCGTGGGGCCGACGGAGCGGTTTTATCTGCTGGCGGCCGACGAGGCGGTGCTGGAAGACGTGATGCGCAAAACCGCCAAAATCGGCTACGAGCCCCTGATTCAGGGCGCGCGGGTAGGCTCGCCGGGCCACGAGGAAACGATGCCGGCGCTGGACGTGGAAGCCTTCCGCGCCCACCCCGAAAACTACACCATCGTGGACATCCGCAATGCCTCGGAGCACGCCCACGAGCCGCTGTTTGCCGATGCGCTGAGCATTCCGCTGCCGGAATTGCGCGAGCGGGCCGGCGAGATACCGACCGACAAGCCCGTGGTGGTGCACTGCGCCGGCGGCTACCGCTCGGCGGCGGGCAGCAGCATCGTGGCTCCCGCCCTGCCGGGCACGCCGGTCTTCGACCTCGGCGAGGCCGTGAAAACCTTCCCCGTGCTGGCCGGCGAAGCCGCCTACGCCTAAGCGGGCCGCGTACTTTGCTCATCTTCTCACACTTCCCGTTTCCCATCCCATGTCAACGCCCGAAAACACCCCCCAGCCCGGCTACTATAACCTGACCCCGGCCCAGTTTTCCACCGAAATCCGGCAGCCCGGCGCGGTGCTGCTGGACGTGCGCCGGCCCGATGAGTTTGCCCAGGGTCATCTGCCCGACGCGGTCAACATCGAGGTAACCGCGCCCGACTTTGCCCAGCGCGTGGCCGCCCTCGACAAGGCGGCCCCCACCTACGTGTATTGCCGCAGCGGCGCGCGCTCGGCCAAAGCCGCCGAGCAACTGGCGCAGGCCGGTTTCACGCACGTTACTAATATGCTGGGTGGTGTGCTCGACTGGCCCGAGCCGCTGACTATGCGCTAGCCCGCCGGCCGCCTACTGTTTTTCTTGTGTGCCCCGCTCCGCTAAGCGGGCGGGGCATCTATTACCGCTTGATTTATGCTCGAACTTCTGCAACATCCCTGGCCCTGGTACGTGGCCGGCCCCCTCATCGGCCTCACGGTGCCGGCCCTGTTGCTCGTGGGCAATAAGGCACTGGGCATCAGCTCCTCGCTGCGCCACATCTGCGCCGCCTGCGTGCCGGCCGGCATCCCTTTCCTGCAGTATAACTGGCGGGCCGAAATCTGGAACCTGGTGTTCGTGCTTGGCATTGCCCTGGGCGGCTTCATCGGCTACCGCCTGATGGGCCACCCCGATGTGGTAAATATCTCGGCCGCAACGGTGCGCGACCTGAAGGCGCAGCTGCACCTGACCGATTTCACCGGCCTGCTGCCGCGCGAGCTGTTCGCCCTCGACAACCTGGCCAACTGGAAGGGCTGGGTGTTCCTGGTGCTGGGCGGCTTTCTGGTGGGCTTTGGCACGCGCTACGCGGGCGGCTGCACCTCGGGCCACGCTATTTCGGGCCTTTCCAACCTGCAATGGGTGTCGCTGGTGGCCGTCATTGGCTTTTTTGCCGGTGGTCTGCTCATGACCTGGGTAATTTATCCCCTCTTGTTCAGCTAATCCGTTTTACTGCCATGAGCTACTTGAAATACCTGGTGCTAGGCACCTTGTTCGGCATCATCCTCACCAAAAGCGAAGTCGTCAGCTGGTTTCGGATTCAGGAGATGTTTCGCTTCCAGAGCTTCCACATGTACGGGGTCATCGGCTCGGCCGTAGTGGTGGGCATGGTGTCGCTTCAGCTCATCAAGCGCAACCACCTGCGCACCCTCAGCGGCGAGCCCATCGTCATTGCTGATAAGAAGTACAACCACGGCGTCTGGATTGGGGGGCTGCTGTTCGGCTTCGGCTGGGCTCTGACCGGGGCCTGCCCCGGCCCGCTATTCGCGCAACTGGGCAGTGGCATCGGCGCGGCGGCGGTGATGATTCTGGCGGCGCTGGCCGGCACCTGGACCTACAGCGCCCTGCGCGACAAACTGCCCGCATAGGCAGGCAATTCCTTTCACCGTACCCGGCGGCTTCCTAGTGGCAAGCCTGATGGATACCGAGCGGGAGCTGAGGCGGCACCTGCAGCTGACTTACCGCACCAGCGAGCAGCGGGAGGCCGACCCTGCTGGCCCTCCCGTGGCCGAGGCCCTGTAGGTTGCCGATTTGCTGGCCGTGCCGGTGCCACCCGTACAGGCGGCCACCCTGATTGATGCACGGACGAGTCAGCCGGGAGAATAGCATAGCAAGTAGCTTGCTTCAGGGGCGATATGGCGAATTAATCTCAAATAATGACGTAAATTCGCATAATAATCGAATAAAATTAACACTTCGCCACTAAGCGGACTTCTTAATGCAAAAAAATGCGCACTGGCCGCTGCTGATATTTGGTACGTCGGACCCGGTGCTGAACCGGCGGATTCGGGCGGCCCGGCAGCGGGGCGAACTCCGCGAAGTGGCCTCACGCCTGTACTCGCCGGACCTGACCACCCCGCCGGAGGTGCTGATTCGGAAACACTGGCTGCCGATTGTACAGTACTTGTTTCCGGGCGCTATCATCAGTCATCGCTCCCAGCTGGAAGGCCAACCCACGGCCGAGGGGCACCTGTTCCTGACCTACAAGTACACCCGCAACGTGGAGCTGCCCGGCCTGACCGTGCACCTGCTGGAAGGCCCCGCCGCGCTGCCCAGCGACGCACCCTTCGGCGACGGCAGCCTGCTGTTCGCTTCCGAAGCCCGGGGCCTGCTGGAAAACCTGCAGCCGGCTCGTGTGCGCCAAGGCGGCGTGAGCAAAAGCCTGCCCCTGGAGACGGTGGAGGAGCGGCTGGAAATGGTGCTGCGCATCCGGGGGGAGGCTGGCCTAAACGCGCTGCGCGACCAAGCCCGGGAGGTGGCGACGGCGCTGGCGTGGCATACAGAACTGGTCCAGCTACAGCGCATCGTCGGGGCGCTGCTTACTACGCAGTCCAGCAAAATATTGACTTCGTCCGTGGCCCGGGCGCGGGCGCTGGGCCTGCCCTTCGATGCCGGCCGGGTCGCCTTATTCACCACCCTGCTGAGTGCCCTGCAAGCCACGGTGTTGCCCGAGCGGGCCGACCCAGCGCCCGTGGCCCCCGCCTACTACACGGTGGCCTTCTTTGAGGCGTATTTTTCCAACTTCATCGAGGGTACGGAGTTTCAGGTAGACGAGGCCCACCGAATGGTGGAAACCGGCCAGGAAGTGGGCGGCCGGCACGCCGATTCGCACGACGTGCTGAGCACCTACCAACTCTGCAGCAATGTGGCCGAGATGCGCCTTATCCCGCGCTCCGCTGAGGAACTGCTGGCTATTCTGCAGCGCCGGCACGCCCAGCTGATGCGGGCCCGCCCGGACAAGCGCCCCGGTCAGTGGAAGGAATACGCCAACCAAGCCGGCCTGACCAGCTTCGTGGACCCCGACCTAGTGCGCGGCACCCTGCACGAGGGCTTTAAGCTCTACCAGCACCTGCGCGCGCCGCTGGCGCGGGCCATGTTCATGATGTTTCTCATCAGTGAGGTGCACCCATTTGACGATGGCAACGGCCGCCTGGCGCGTCTGATGATGAACGCCGAACTGGTCAGTGCCGGCCAGTGCCGCATCATTGTCAGCACCCACGCCCGCGAAGGCTACCTGGACGCGCTACGCCGCCTGAGCCGACAAAACGACCCCAGCTTGTATATCCGCATGCTGAGTGGGGCCCAGCAGTTTGTGGCTACTTTGCGGCCCGACGCCTACGAGGCAGTGAAGCAGCAGCTGGAAGCCCAGCATGCTTTCACCGAAGTGTCTTCCCAGTTGCGCTGGTGATGCAAGTGAGCTAAAAAGTCTCCGGGATGGTAATCAGGATACGAAAGGGTAGACCGGGTCAGCGGATTTGCCATTGCCTGCGGTTAGGCAAGGCCTGCTCAGACAGGCCAAGCTTATAAGTGGTTAAGGGATTCAGGCTAGTTTTTAATTTGGTGGCTAGCATGACTTTACCCAGTCCTTCCAGCAAGGCTCCTAGCAGGGCGCGCGTTGCCGGGTTGTAGCGCTGCGCTGAGCGGATTAGGACGGCCCGCTCAGCCAGCGGCAGTTGCTTTACCTGCGCGAGCAGCTGCGGCGGGCCGCGGCCGGCGAAGTGTAGGGCAGGCGCTTAATCTGGAGCAGCGCATCGAGCAGTTGGCACAGTGGTACTTCACTCAGCTTTACTTCGTTCCGATTTCGCACGAACCGTACCCACATGTTGCCGACCTGTCTGGGGCGTCCCGGGCGTGTGGTGGCAATGGTGATTTCATGAGCTACCTGCGTCGTCAGGCCCAGATGGTTGAATGCGGCTACCCCGGTCGGGTAACCTCGTAGTTTCTCATCTGGGGCCTGCAGCAAAATCTGCAGCGCCTGCTGTTCGGAAACGGGGACCGGGCCAAACCGGCTTTGCAGGGGCAGGCGATACGTGCCCTTGGTCACTTGCTGTACCAGCCCTTGCTGGCGCAGCCGGCTCAGATTGACGGCGACTGTGCCCGGCGCAATGCCCAGATTGGCAGAGTCGCTGTAGCACACGAGCGAGCCCGGCTCCAGCTTTTGCAAGCGGTTGAGCATCTTCTGGCAGGCAGTCAGCGGCTGAAATGATTCTTCCATGATTTGCAGTTGCAAAGTTTGTCGAGTGTAAAGTTTTCCTACTGCAAAACATTGCAAATTGTCAGCCGTTTCCCTTGCTATTACGCTACCAAGGATATGTAGAAAATTGAATCCGTGGGGCCGAAACCAGACCGGGATAATTGGCTTATGATGGGCTCACGCCGAGCTATCACCACGAGGTAATTCGTTGAATGGGCGCAGTGAGAGGCATTTTGTCAGCAGTTGAATGGGCTCATGATGGGCTCAGGTAATCAGGAAACCTAGAAATCTCCACCGCCCACTGGGTGGGCTTGGGTAAGCAGATAAAAGAAATCTTCTTTCGTTACTCCACTGCGAATAGTGCAGCCCGTCCTTGCTGGTTATCCCTCCCCCACCTACCTGGGCGAAGCTGGCCGGTACATCCACCTGGCCCAGACAAGAAGTAATGGTGATAAAATGGCTGCTCTGGATATTCTCCTGCGCCAGCTTAATAGCCTAGTCAGGGGTGAGGCAGGTGGGGTGGCTCATGGCGGAAAACGAAACAAGCGGGAGAAAAAAGCTAAGCGTAGGCGCGTTGACTGTGGGCCAGCTGCGCCACATCGGCGGTGGCCCGCGCAGCACGGCGGGCCTGACCAACCTGCCGAATCATGCCGGCAATGACTTCGGCCGGGCTGGTACCCTCGGCTGTCAGGCTGCCTGCGCCGATTTTTGAGGTGGTCTAGCTAAGCCGAACACTTTTCGGACATGAGTTGGAGTTGGTTTTCAAAGTGGTTGGGTGAATGGTACGCGAGGGCGGAGTGGCGCCGCTCGGCGTTGTAGTAGGCAATGTAATGGCTCAGCTCGAGGCGGGCTTCTTCCAAGCCAGGAAAGCTGCCGCCGTTGAGCAACTCGGTTTTGAGCCGGCTCCAGAAGGATTCGGCTTGCGCGTTGTCGTAGCAGTTGCCGCGCCGGCTCATGCTCTGCGTCGCGCCGTGGGCGGCCAGCAGGTCACGGAAGCGCGTGGCCGTGTATTGGCTGCCTTGGTCCGAGTGTACGATCAGGCCCGCCGGCGGCTGGCGCACCACCAGGGCCCGGCGCAGGGCCTCGCTCACAAGGTCTTCGGGCATCGTTTCGCGCACGTCCCAGCCCACGACCTTGCGCGAACAGGCGTCCTGCCAGCTGGCCAGGTACAGCCAGCCGCCACCCTGCTTGGGCAAGCACGTAATGTCGCCCACCCACACGCGGTTGGGAGCCGTAGGGCGCGGCTGGCCCCGCAAACGGTTGGGCGCCACGCGCCGGCCGTGGCCCGAATCGGTGGTGCGCGGCACGAACGAGCGGGGTTGCTGGGCCCGCAGCCCGTGGGCGGCCAGCACGCGCCGGATGCGCCCGCGGCCGACGCGGTGGCCTTCCGCGTGCACCTCGGCCCGCAGGCGCCGCGTGCCGTAGCGCCGGGCGTGGCGCTGAAACGCCCGTACGATGGCCCGCTCCCAGGCAGGCGCCGGCTGCTGGCGCCGCTTGCGCCAGGCGTAGTAGCTACTCGGGGCTACTTGCAGCACCCGGCACAGCGTGCGCACGGGCACCTGCGTGCAGTGCCGCTCGATGAAGTGGTAGCGGCTCACGGCGTCTCCCGGCTGAAGATGGCCAAGGCTTTTTGAGGTGGTCTAGCTGAAGCGGACAGGAAGAAGTCTTACCTTCCCTGTCCATGTCCGAGAAGAAATCAACTGACGACCAGCCCGTCCCGCGCAAGAAATACACGCCCGCTTTCAAGGCCGAGTGCGTGCGTCAGGTTGCTGCCGGCGCCAAACAATCCGACGTAGCCCGCGCCCAAGGTATCTCCCCCGCGCTGCTGGGGCGCTGGCAGCGCGCTGCGCTGGAGCAGGCTGTGCCCAGCAGTGCCGAGCGCGAAGAAATCAAACGTCTGCGCGCCGAGCTGAAGCGCGTGGAAACCGAGCGCGACATTTTAAAAAAAGCGGTGACCATCTTTGCACAGCCTCAGCCGTGAGCAAGTACTTGTTTATCAGAGCAGAGGCCGCAACCTGGTCGGTCAGCGACCTGTGTCGGGTGCTAGGCGTGAGCCGGAGCGGCTACTACCAATGGCGGGCAGCGGAGCCGCCACCGACGCCGGCCTGGCAGCCAGCGGCCCAACAGGCGTTTACGCGCCATGCCGGGCGCTACGGCACCCGTCGCCTGCGCGCCGAGTTGCATGCCCAAGGCCATCGGGTGGGCCGCTACGCGCTGCGCAGTTGGTTGCGGGCCAATGGGCAGCGGGCCCTGAGCACCCGGCCCCAGCGGCCGCGCACCACGCAAGCCGACCCGGCTGCGGTCGTGGCCGAGAATCGGCTGCTGGGCCAACCCGCGCCCACACGGCCCAACCACGTGTGGGTCGGAGACATCACCTACCTGCCGCTGGTGGGCGGGCGCTGGTGCTACCTGGCCACGTGGCGCGATGCCTGCTCCCGACGCGTGGTGGGCTGGCACTTGGCTGCACAAATGCCGACCGAGTTGGTGCTCACGGCCTTGGAGCAGGCGCTGACGCTACGCCAGCCCGCGCCGGGGCTTATCATCCACGCCGACCGCGGTAGCCAGTACACCAGCGGGGCCTGTCGCCAGCGCATTGCTGACGCCGGGGCGCTGGCCAGCTACGCCCGGCCGGGCAACCCCTACGACAATGCCCAGGCCGAGGCCGGCTGGAGTACCCTGAAGACCGAGTTGCTGCCCCACGGCGGCGCGTTTGCTAATCTGGAAGAGGCGCGACTGGAAATCGCCTACTACCTCGACACGTACTTCAACCTCGACCGCCGCCACTCCGCCCTGGGCTACCGCTCGCCCCACCAGTTTGAAACCGACCTCTTGAATTACCTACCTTAGCTGCCTGTCCGCTCCAGCTAGACCACCCCAGTACCACACGTTTAACCGAAGCCATGGGTGTGAGTATCGGGGGTGGATACGCTAAGTACTCTCCATAATATAGACTTTGAGGCATGTTTTTTGGCCTAACAGAAAACGTGGCCAGAAGATAAGCAAACAGCATACGACGCAGTCCACGTTTTCTAACCTGCAAACCCCTTCGCTTGCATTCCTTGTATGAAGATTCTATCCCCCCACCACATTAGTGGGGAGCTGCTCGAACTCATTCATTCTGCCCAGAAGTATCTCGTCTTAGTTTCTCCCTACGTGCGCTTAGGCCAGTGGCAGCAGTTAGCCACCGCCTTGACCACGGCGCAGCGCCGTGGCGTGCGCATTGAGGCCTTCGTGCGCCTTGATGCTGACAATGCCAGCAGTTGGGAGGAGCTCGAAGCCTTGGGGATCCGGCCCCGCCTCATTCCCAACCTGCACGCCAAGTTCTATTTCAATGAAACGGGCGGCGTGATCTCGTCGCTGAACTTACTAAGCAGCTCGAACGCGCAGGCTTTAGAGATTGGCTGCAAACTTGAAACCGAGGCCGAGCTGCGCGAACTGCAAGACTATATCAAGCGCTACCTGGTACCACTCGAACAAACCAATCGACCCAGTGAGGATGATCTCTACCTAAGCAAGGAAAAGTTTAGCGTGGTGCTGGAAAACTATATTCGGCAGTGTACCCAGTCGAAAGCGCGGGTCACCTATCAGCACAACGCCTTTGAAATTCGGGCCCTAGACAATCGCTTCTTTCTCGAACTCGATAAGGGAGCCAACCGCTTACGGGTCATTGCCATTTACTCGCAAGACGAGCAAGAGGAGTACCAGCGCAATGGCCCGCACTTCTATCCCAATTCCTGCTTCGCCTACGAGTTTACCCCAGCTAGCGGGAGGAACTATGCCACCCTAACAGGCGAGTATGGGACACGCTTGTCTACCACGTACTTAGATAACTTGCGGGTGCCGGAAAAAAAAGCAATTCTCGAGGCATTAGTCCAGTTTATTCAAAACACGGGTACACTTAAAGAGGCCGTCTATGCCCCAAAACGCGCCGCCAACGTGGCCCGCAAGCAAGCGTGGGAGGCCGAACTCGCCGTTCGCGCGGCGGCCCGCGCGGCGGAAGCGCAAAAGTCCGTGACCGTAGCCGTAGAATAAGGTCCGGTTAGCCGGACTGCCAAGCACATACAGTAGGGAAGGCTCTACAACCAGCTACGAATGCTGCGCCAAGAGATCGAGCATCTTGAGGTGTTGTGAGAATAACGAACTGAAGAAATATACATCCCTGTTCTGTCCGTCATTTCCAGAACACCATACATAGCCTAGTATTTAGATTATGTATTCGGCCGGTCAGAGTGTATTACCCCATTGCGAGTGGCATTCAGTGATAGCACTGATGTAGTATGCTTACGGGCTGAGTACTCTTGTGGGCTATCAATAATAACCCAAAGCTATGCACATAACAATGAAGGGCATTGTGTTACTCGGCTTCGCACTAGTGCAATTACCTGCTTACGCTCAG
The DNA here is from genome assembly GCF_017589435.1 of Hymenobacter defluvii. Lineage (NCBI taxonomy): Bacteria > Pseudomonadati > Bacteroidota > Cytophagia > Cytophagales > Hymenobacteraceae > Hymenobacter > Hymenobacter defluvii. The sequence goes on along the minus strand of NZ_JAGETX010000010.1, from coordinate 3,982 downwards.
ACCCAAGAAGAATACCGTAAAAAATATCGGATAGTGAAGACCAGCTTTGCGTCTAACAAAACGCCACCGATACGAATACTGAAGCAGGATACGTTGATTAGCCTTCACACACTACTGACGCCTGTAAGCGTTGCTCCTACAGCACCGGCTACTATTGAGACACTGACCTCTACAATAACAGTGGAAACCGGCACGATAACACTTGAGCCGACAGTAAATCCCAAGAGTATAAGAATTGCTAGCGGGGCAACTCTGAGAGAGAAAAGTCAGACTCGGCTACTTAAAGTGGTTCCCACCACATTTAAGGAGTTGCAATCAGCTGAAAACCCTCTTTCTAGTGCTGTCAAAACTTATTATTCAGGTATCCTGCAAAAGAGGTATCCAATCGGCAGTGTTGTCACTTATACAGTTGAGCGAAAGCTGCCAGCAGGTAAAGTGATGGTGGAAGAAAAAATTACGGTTACTAAGGATTACCTAGATGGGATTGCTATTGACGTAGTCACAGTTGGTGACGCTGATAAATTGCCAAATGGAGGATTTGTCAAGTTCGACGAAGATAAAGTATGGGTCAATCCAAACCTAAGGGGTGGAAAAGACTCTGAGCTACATTATTACCAATTAAAGAACCGGCGTCCAATAAGTCTTAGATCTGTAAATTTCTCTCTTACAGCTCTCACAATGCCTGTAAAATATCGGTTCAGTGGGGAACGAAAGAATGGCAAATCATTCGCCGAAGACTTTTCCAGCGCCATCAACGTAAACGTATTTTGGGGAGTATCACTTAATAGAACCTCATTTCAGTACCGTGAGAAGGTTGGCAATATCAGTAATAATCACAAGTTCACATTTGGCGCTATTGCTGGCGTATCAACAGTCACGCTGACAAAGTCTAATACGACAGCAGCTGATACGCCTATACTCGATGCTACTGAAATTACAAAAGGCTTGCTTTCAACTGGCGTTGGCGTTGCTTATTCCTTTAACAAGGCAACCGTTGGAGCATTCTTAGGTAGTGACTTTAGCATTGGAAAAGACGCAAAGAGGTGGGACTACAATGGCAAGCGGTGGCTGGGAATCGCCTTCGGCTATTCAATATTTTCCATCTAAAAGTGTTGTCTCGTCCTAAAATAGGTTGACCATCAATTTCAGTCAGATGGAACACTTGTTTTTGTTTCGCAAGCAGGCGCATGAGCTGAAAATGCGTCAGATGGTCGAGGAGATTAACTGCGGCCGCCACACGATTGAGTCGGCGATGAGCAAGTACCAGGTGCTCACCCGCTCGACCGTGACCAAGTGGCTGGAACGTGTCCGCCAGGAAGAGCAGGCTCGTACCCACGCCATGGAAGACAATCGAAAAAAGCCGCCCACCACGCTGGTCGAGCACGTGGTGCAGCATGCCGATGCGCTCACCGGACAGGTCAAGCAGTTGCAACAACAGCTCGAGCAAGCCGAGTTGCAGGTGCTCTACTACAAAAACGTGATCCGGGTGGCCGAGCAGGAGCTGGGCCTGAGCATCGAAAAAAAGTCCGCTACCAAGTAGTCCAGCTCTTGCGAGTAAGCTGTCCGCACTTTTGCCTGCGGCGGATCAGTGGCGTACTTGGGTTTAGTCGGCAGGCCTATTATCAGCACGAAATGCGGCAGTGGAGCAGCCAGGAGCGCGAGCAGTATGTGCTCGAGCAGGTGGCGAAGGTGCGCCAAGAGCATCCCCGCATTGGGGGGCGCAAGCTCTACAGCCTGTTGGAACAGGGCTTGCGCGAGCAAGGCATCAAGATGGGCCGGGATGCCCTATTCTCGCTGCTAGCGGCGCATAACTTACTGATTCGCAAGCGCCGCCGGAAAGCCTTGACGACCTTTTCCCGCCATCGCTTCCGCAAATACCCGAACCTGATCCGGGAGCTGACTCCGCTGCGACCGAACCAGGTTTGGGTGGCCGATATCACGTACTGGTTCACCCAGGCGGGCTGTCTGTACATCTCGCTGCTGACCGACGCCTACTCGCGGCGTATCATGGGCTTCGCCGTGGCCGAGACGCTAGCCACGGTGCACGCGCGCCGCGCTTTGGAGATGGCCCTGCAGCAAATCAGTAAACGGGCGGGGCGGGACTTAATTCACCACAGCGACCGCGGCATTCAGTATTGTAGTCAAGAATACTTAGAGGTCCTGGCTCCCTATCACATCCAGGTGAGCATGACGGAGAACTCTGATCCGCTGGAAAATGCCATCGCCGAGCGCGTCAACGGTATTCTCAAGCAAGAGTATCTGAGCCAGCAACCGGTTCATTCACTGGGAGAAGCGGCGCAACATCTCGAGCAAGCCGTCTTTCTCTACAACTATAAACGGCCGCATCTGAGCTGCGACATGCAGAGCCCCAACGAGGCCCACGGCAGTTGGGGGCCGTTGGAAAGACGATGGAAAAACTACTACAAACCACCCGTGCCAGTAAGCGCAAAATGAGCTATCTTAGGATTACCCAAAAAGCGGTCAACGCAGTGGCGGACTAACTTCAAACGGTCAACTTATTTCAGGACGACACAGCGCCCGAGTTCTGCAACAGCCACGGACGTTTTAGTGGCCCACCCGTCTGGGCTGCTTCGCGCCCCAAAAAGCTACCAAAGATTGTTTCATTCCCTGTTCTCACGAATCAACGGCTCGCGATCTTTGCGCTTCCTAACTTCTTGAGAAACCTAGCGATGCTTTTCGGGCGCTGCTTATCCGACCAGCAGCAGATCCGTCAGCCGCGTGGTATAGGCCGGGCTACGGTACTGGGCATTGCCCTGCCAGGGAGTGGGCTGGCCCGCAGCCGTTACTGCTGCCGCGGGCCGTACCGTGCCACGCCCGAAGCGCTGATTCAAGGCATCGACGCACGCCATCAACGGTTGGCGGCGGTCCTCTGTAACGGTAGGCGGGGCAGCTGCGGGCGTGAATAAGTCCAGTTGCTGCCCGCGGCCCGGCGGTTCCAGTCCGTCAAGCACCACACCGGCTTTCACGTAGCGACGGTCCGGCTCGTAAATCCGCTCCAGCAAGCGCCGCCCGTACGCAAGTAGCCGCAAGGTGTCATTGGTCGGTCCACTCGGCAAAGTCAGTGTGGCGGAACGAGTATAAGGCGGCGGAACCCGGGTATCGTAGCGGTCCTGGGTGAGAAAGACGGTGAGCAAGTGCGCCTGCTCTCTCTGGGCGCGGAGCTTTTCCGCTGCCCGGCTCAGGTACGTGCTCACCGCGCCCCACAGATCCTCCAGGGCCATGAGCCGCTGCCCAAAGCTGCGGGAGCACCTGATGCTCTGGCGGGCCAGCGTCCCGTCTTCGCTGGCCTGCAGGCCCTGGCAGGGCTGCCCGCACAGTTCCTGCACGACGCGCCAGCCCACCACGCCGCCCAAGTGTTTGCGGGCCCAGCCTTCCGAGACCTGACTTAGCTCCCACGCTGTGCCGATGCCATGGGCCGTGAGCAGTTGGGCATACTGGCGGCCGATACCCCACACGTCGGCCGCGGGCAGCACACGCAAGGCCCGCTCCCGGCGGCTATCGGTGTCGAGGCGTAGCACGCCCTGCAACTCAGGGTACTTCTTGGCCAGGCGGTTGGCCACCTTGGCCAGGGTCTTGGTCGGGGCCATGCCCACGCAGGTCGGGATGCCCGTGCAGGCCAGCACGTCGCGACGCAGGGCTTGGGCGCGGCTATCTAAGGTGCCGCACCAGGTCGTGAGCCCATGCAGGTCCAGGAAGGCCTCGTCGATGCTATAGACTTCCACGGCCGGCACCTGCTCGGCGAGGCGGGCCATCACGCGCCGGCTCATGTCGCCGTACAGGGCGTAGTTGGAACTGAGCGCGTGGCCCTGGTGGTAGCGCAGCAGTTCGCGCACCTGGAAGTAGGGCGCCCCCATGGCAATGCCCAGGGCCTTGGCCTCGGCGCTGCGGCTCACGACGTTATGGTCAGCCGGGGAATCGCTCCCCCGGCTGCCACTTCAGAACCGTGCGTGAGACTTTCACC
>NZ_JAGETX010000109.1:0-573 GCF_017589435.1 Hymenobacter defluvii | reverse complement strand
TGGGTATATACCCCGGATATAATAGCACTGTCCATCAACTGGCTATCTTCTCGCTGGTTTTTTACTGTTCTAAACCGTTTCAACAGCTATTTGCTGGCTCGCAGTATTCGTAAAGCAGCCCGTGCTATAGCATTTGATACGTTCGTTCTGTTTCAAAATGAGCTATGTACCCTGCTAATTGATCCGGCTGTTTGCTGCCCAGAAAATAGACATTAGTCAATTCATGCAGTTTACTTTGCTTGAATGCTTTGTCTTCAGGACCTACGAGCACCAAGCTCCAACGAGCTATTGCCAACAGCAAATCAATATCCAGGCGTAAATCTGTCAAAAAACCCGTGTAGCCTATGCGGAAACCCGGAATTGCCACCATATCGGCAGGAAGAACTGCGGGCAGCTCTGGCAACAGTTCTGCAGCAGCACAGCCTTGACCAATATCAAAGCTGTTAGGGTTGGTTTGCAGCGCGTAATCGTTGAGATATGCTGAATTTGTTACCACCACATCGGCACGAGCAAGCAACCCTTTTTCCACGTGAGGACCATGCCGCTGAAAGTATGGTACTGACACCATGTTGT
>NZ_JAGETX010000108.1:0-608 GCF_017589435.1 Hymenobacter defluvii | reverse complement strand
GGTTGTGGTGTGAATGCAGACAAGCAAACCGGAGGGCTAAACGTGCACTACTCGGGAGTTCACAAGGAGTCGGTGTCGGTGGGGCAAGGTTCCGTTATGCGTACCTACTATATGTACCGCAACCGGTTGCTCTTCATTCGCCGCAACTCGCAGGGGGTGCGCTTCTGGAGCGGGATGCTGTTCTTCTTGTTGGTTGCAGTTCCTAAAAAGGCGCTAGTCTACGCATCACGCTTCGAACGCAGTTATCTGCACGCGCTCTGGCGCGGTCTGAGGTGGCATCTACAGCCGCATAACGTTCATCAAAACCGTTTCCTGTCATGAGCATTGTGCTAACCGTCTTGTCGCTGGTGCTCTATGCAATAGGGGTATTCTTGTTGCTCAACGTACTATACCTGCTGTTTTTTGCTTTAGCTGGCCACTGGCGAACTACCCCACAAGCAGTGACAGCTACCGCAGTTGATTTTCGGCGCATGTGCGTACTGATTCCTGCTTATCAGTCAGATGCTGTTATCCTGGAAACTGCACCAGCCGCTCAGCAGCACACTTACGCAGGCACCCTGCACGTACAGGTCATTGCCGACGGCTTGCAACCCACTACAGTGCAGGCT
>NZ_JAGETX010000107.1:0-616 GCF_017589435.1 Hymenobacter defluvii | reverse complement strand
CCAGCAGCAACAGCACCAGGCCGACGAACAGAAACCCTGTCTGTACCCTAACCAAACGTTGGAGCAAAGCGGCCGGATAGGCGGCTTCCAGCAAGGCAGGAAATTCCACGATGACTACTTCGTATTGGGCGAGCGAGGCGCCGGCTATGTCCGACAAGGTTGCCTTTGGACTTACGCCCTGTAGCGGAGAGTAAAAAGCAACCGTACCATCCACTGCAAGTTGCTGCTTATGGTCGTTGGGTAGTAGGGTGAGCGTTCTAAGGCCGCTGGCAGCAAGGCGGGTCGAAAGGCTGGCTACAACGGTGCTCTTGCCTTCCGCCATGTGGCTGCTCAGCACCCCAACCACATATGGCTCCTGCGCCGCTTGCTTCTGCTGCATCCTGAGCAGCAGCTGCCGGGCTAATTGATTTTCCGCTTTGGTAAACAGCAGTTTTTGCTCAGCTGGCATCTCCCGGTTTTCAGGCAGGATACCAAACACGGGCAACTGCGTTTTGGTAGCGGCAAGGGCAGGGCTTTTCAATGCCGGATCAAGCAAACCTGCGGCGGCTATTCCACTAACGGTGATGAACAGGGCACCGAAAGTTCCAAAAAGCAGCAGCAACAGACGCTTGGATTT
>NZ_JAGETX010000106.1:0-617 GCF_017589435.1 Hymenobacter defluvii | reverse complement strand
GCTCCTAATTCAGCTACTTTCAGAGACCGAAAAAGCAAGGCAAAGTAAACAATATTGATGGCTTGGATAACAATGTTACCCGAAAGAGACATCAAGTGATTATTACGCAGATATGATTTCAGCGTAAAATTGAATTTATTCTTCATTCGAATTCAAACCGTGACACACGATAAAAGACATGTGGGGATTTTATTAACCGCCTTTGCATGTCTTTTTCTACAAATCCTTTACTCGTTTACCCAAGTGTATGTCGAAGTTGTACTTAACTTGCCTAAATATATTTCTAACAATCATGATTAACAGATTATTACTCCGACGCCAGTCAGCCCGAGTCACAGTACTAGGCTCATCACTAGTATTTTCCTGTGCAAACAAACTATTAAAGTTATTATAAAAAATTCCTTTCCCTTTATTCTGGATAAAGGAAATACACATTAGGTATTCTGTGCGGTCGGATTTAATATCTTCTTTATACCGACCAAACTTTTCTAAAAATGAACTACGTCTCAAATGAGGGTGGTCACTATAGCCGTATATCTTCGACGTATCGGTAAACCATGGTTTATAAATTATTTCTGCGAACCCTCCAAAATACGGTTTTAAATAGGGATAGGGAT
>NZ_JAGETX010000105.1:0-619 GCF_017589435.1 Hymenobacter defluvii | reverse complement strand
AAACCTTGCGTGCTCAGCGCAGGATGCAATTTGCCAAAAGCCATACCTGGAGCGCCAGTGCATCAAAATTCTATGACGCATTGAAGCGTGATAACTAATTCCGGAAATAGACTTTCAATTTATCTACACGTTTCGTCCCTGTTTTAGCTATCGCCATCATGCTTGAAGAAGTGTTTGAAAACAAAAACGTCTTATTCATTGGAGTGAAGTTTTATGAATATCATTTGGCAATTAAGCAAAAGATGGAGCAATATGGAGCTGCAGTTTCATTCTTTGCAGAAAGAGATACATCTATTCTTTACGGGATTGTAAATAGATTGCTACCCCAGCGAATTGATAGCTTTCAAAAGATGCATTATGAGTCTATTCTTAAAGCCATTGCAAAAAAGAAGTTTGATTATTTACTAGTTGTTAGAGGATACAGAATGCCATTATCCTTTGTCAAGACAGTGAAGGCAAGGAATCCGGGAATTAAGACAATAATGTATCAGTGGGATGCAAACGTGAATAGTGCTTATTTGAATCTTGATGAAGAATATAATCTTATTCCTGAATTTGATAAGGTTTTTTCATTCGACTACAAAGACGTAGAGCAAAATCCCTGGATAAAATATAGCCC
>NZ_JAGETX010000104.1:0-629 GCF_017589435.1 Hymenobacter defluvii | reverse complement strand
ACTCTGGATGATCAAAGTAAAACTCAACCATACGCGAGCGAAAAAGTAACTCTTGTTTGGCCTTTGGGAGTGAAACTTTGGTGATTTTGTCAGCGCCAACTATGGGAGACAAGCGCGCATATTGTTGATAAACATGTCGTAAGCGATGCTCACAGTCGCTAAACCACGGTTTCTTACCATTGTAGTGGATAATTTTCTTTCCTTCTAAAAAATCCGCAAATCGGCGTTTAGGGACCTCATTAGGCACGTACAGTCGCATGAGGTTGTACGAAACAGGGAGCTTATACCAATTGTCTTTCAAAACCATATTTAATGCATCCTGATCCGGATATTGCTTAATCCTATCAGGCTGCTCCTGAATAATCTTTAAGGCTTGTTCAGTTATTTGCTGCTCTTTCCACTTTGTAATATCAAGGAGTAAAACACCAGAATTGAAGTAGTCTTCCGCGGAATAGATTCCCAAATCAGAACGCACAGGCATGTCTGTATCCGTAACGGCTGCCACTGGACGGCCATGCAAGTTCACTTCAAATAATTCCTTCAAATTACCTACTATCAAAGTATCGACATCTATATAGAGTAGTTTCTTAACATTTTGAACTAGAAAAGGAAAAAATAACCTGTAATAG
>NZ_JAGETX010000103.1:0-636 GCF_017589435.1 Hymenobacter defluvii | reverse complement strand
CTTTTCTTCATTCTGTGCTGACACAATATCGGTAGTACTATACGTAGATACAATTGGTTCCTCAGTGAAAGGCAAATTTTCAATAGCTGAGTTTACTCCTGTTTCTAGTACTCCCCCCTCCCCTACTTCTGCTGAACCAAAGTGTTGGGCATCATCGTACGTTTCCTCGGCTTCTTCTTCCGTTGAATTATCAACAGTTGCCTTAGCCTGGGTAACAGCGGCTAGGTTGGCTAATGAGGCAGTGGGTAGCACAACTTTAGGGGCGGCTTCACTCTCATCATCCGGTACCGTATCTGGCTCATCATCTTCCTGCTCGGTGAACTCGTCTGCTTCCATTGAAGCCAGCTCTACTCCGGGGCCAGCGGTGACCGGTACTCGGGAGCGTTTACTATTGAAGTAGGCTTTAATTTCGTGTGGGTAATAGGCCACAGCTAAATACCCGTAGTAGGCTATCAGCAGCAGGAACAGGCTACCCAGGAACTGGAGCCAGGTTATGTCTTTAAACATCGGTTTGTCGGTTTGAAAGCGTTAAAGATGAAAAGCAAATTACAAATAATTTGTTGTGTTATGGTAACACAAGCGACACGGGTTTACCCTTATTAAGTAACTCAGACGAATTACTTAGCAGGCTCAACC
>NZ_JAGETX010000102.1:0-641 GCF_017589435.1 Hymenobacter defluvii | reverse complement strand
TAGGCGGCGGAAGTGACGATGGTTGGGGTAGCAGCGGTGGTGGCGATGGTTGGGGTGCTCCAGCGAAAAAGTCCACTGCTAAGGGTAAAAAAGGAGCTACTACTAAAAAGGTAGCTGCTGCTCCTCCAAAGCCGGCTGCGCCACCTAGCTATGAGTATCGTCCTAAGGACTTGTACCAAATGGAATTGAAAGAAGATATGATCTTCGACAAGAAACGGTCGCGGATGTATCACGACATCAAATCCCTCACGCTGGTAGTGCCTTCTACGCTGCCTTCCAACGCTTCGGGTATTGAGAAGCCCATTGGTACGTTCAAGTACAGCGATTTGGTTCGGGTGTTCCGTAACAATCCTACCAGCGCTATCTGGTTTAATCCTCAGAACGACGCACAGCACAAGAACTTGGCAGACGCTTTTGAGTTGTGGCTGTTCAACTCGTACATCGTGCGAGTGTCGAACCCAAACAACGCACGCCTCGACGAAATCTACGGTGGTCAGCAGCAAGGTATCCTGGCTTCGCAGCAAGCTGCCGCTGATTTGATCGAGTATGAGTACAACCTGTGGAGCTTCTAAAATTACAGATTAGCTCGGATTTTAGCGGATTACACAGATTTTGTGGGTAGGGGTGCGTTGCACGCGCCC
>NZ_JAGETX010000101.1:0-682 GCF_017589435.1 Hymenobacter defluvii | reverse complement strand
ATCTAACGTATCCTGAGTCTTGTCTGTAGAATTGTTATTAACAACAATGATTTCGAATGGTATTGCTGTTTCTATTTTAGCTAAACTTGCTATACATGTCAATATATTAGTTTCCTCATTCCATGCGCTGATTATGACGCTTACAAGTGGTTCTTCACTTTGAATTGCATAGAGATTTTTATTTATATAATCAAATAAATGTCTAGGAATTTCTTCATAACATTTATAAGGAAATTTAAATTTATTTATCCAACCCGGAACAGAAAACACATCCATTATGAGAAAACAAAATTTTATGAAATTTATCCTGCAAACTTCTTTCAAACAAAAAACAATTACACACTAAAATAATAATATCTATGTTAACCAATAAACAAGTTTTTTAACCATTTATCAATCGAATAGTCTTTACTACTTTCTATCGTTTCGTTTTCCAAAAACAGGTTAGGTATTTCTATTTTTCTCAAATCTATCACATGCATATAATGGGGGTTGTAATCATCTTGCAACCTAACCCAAGTATTAGTTGTCAATACTTTTTTACCGCTGCCAATAGCGTCTATAACCCGCATTGCCATACCAGTCTGTTTCGCATTACTAACGTCTACTATAGCTTTTGATTGACTAAAAATCCGAAGGTACTCTTTCCTATTCATCGGATTGAACTTAATAAGTTTTAAGT
>NZ_JAGETX010000100.1:0-686 GCF_017589435.1 Hymenobacter defluvii | reverse complement strand
GCCGAGCTGCGTGTGTTTCAGGACCGGATTATGTCGAAACTCGATGACCGTGAATCGTGGCTCAACTCCATGGCGAACTGTATTCTCAACAAAAGTTTGACTAGCTTCGAAGATGCGGATGAGCGGACTTTTCAAGACCAATTTCAGCAGCGTATTCATGAACTAGACAACCTGTGCGAACTAGCGAAGGCCAATCCGAATGCTGAGGAAGAAGATGTTTTTCGCTTAGGTATCTCCGCATTTGGGAAAAAAGAACAAACTCGCATCATTCGTCGCCCAAAGCAACTTAGCGAAGGTGATGCTCTGATAGAAAAAGAAATTAGGGCCTTGCTAGGGTCTGACAAAGCCCGCAGTTTAGCTATCCTAGCCCGCCTTCTCCAAGAACAACTATAAGTTATGAATAAGCCCCTACGGCACGTACTCGGTATCTCTGGTGGCAAGGACAGCGCTGCATTAGCTATCTACCTGCGCCACAAGCACCCAGAGCTGCAGATTGAGTACTACTTCTGCGATACCGGCAAAGAGCTGCCCGAGACTTATACCCTCATTAGTAACCTGGAGAACTACCTAGGGCAGAAAATCACGCGCTTAGAAGCTGCTGAAGAAAGCCCCGAAGACTCTTTTGACCATTTCGTGAAAGTATATGGCGGGTATTTGCCATCATCGAGCGCGCGTTGGTGCACCAA